>NZ_JAOOPZ010000009.1 GCF_025486335.1 Mycoplasma zalophi | reverse complement strand
TTTTGCAAATGTTATTTTGCAACAAGTAGCAGAAATAAATATAAAAGTCCCAGACAAGAAAGAACAAGAAAAAATATCAAATACTTTTAATTTATTTGATACAAGCATATCTTTGTTAAAGCGTAAGCTAGAAAAATTAGAAAACATAAAAAATACACTCTTAAATAAGATGTTTGCAAATGAAAAAAACTTGAAACCGGATATAAGATTTAAAGAATTCACAAACGATTGGTTTCAAGACAAGACAAAAAATCTTTATAATTTTGCTTCAGAAGGTGGAACTCCAAATTCTACAAATAAAATATTTTATGAAAAAGGTAAAATACCGTTCGTAAAAATAAATGACA
>NZ_JAOOPZ010000008.1 GCF_025486335.1 Mycoplasma zalophi | reverse complement strand
TTTTGCAAATGTTATTTTGCAACAAGTAGCAGAAATAAATATAAAAGTCCCAGACAAGAAAGAACAAGAAAAAATATCAAATACTTTTAATTTATTTGATACAAGCATATCTTTGTTAAAGCGTAAGATAGAAAAAATGGAAAATATAAAACAAACATTATTAAATAAAATGTTTGTTCAATAAATTAATAACAAATATCGAAAAATACACAAAATAGTACTGAAAAATGTACTAAAATGTGTATTTTTTTATTACTTTACTTACGTTTTAACAAAGATATGCTTGTATCAAATAAATTAAAAGTATTTGATATTTTTTCTTGTTCTTTCTTGTCTGGGACTTTTATATTTATTTCTGCTACTTGTTGCAAAATAACATTTGCAAAAGTTCCTA
>NZ_JAOOPZ010000007.1 GCF_025486335.1 Mycoplasma zalophi | reverse complement strand
TTGGTTTCAAGACAAGGTGGAAAATTTATTTCATGTTACTAATGGAAATATTTTAAGCACTTCTGAAATAAAAAACTTACCATCTGAGCAATATAAGTATCCAGTTTTTTCTTCAAAAACATTAAATAATGGGTTAGTAGGATATTACAAAGAATATTTATTTGAAAATGCAATAATGTGATCAACAGATGGATATGCGGGTGTTTTGAACTATCAAAGAGGTAAATTCTTTGCAACAGGTCATTGTGGTGTTCTTTTAAATAAAGAAAGAAGTAATCTTGCATTGGCAAATTGCATTCAAAAAAACACAAGAAAACACGTTAAAAGTGGAGCAATTCCAACTTTAAAAATAATAGATATGAAAGCAATTTCATTCTTTTTTCCAAATAATTTAAAAGAAGAAAACAAAATTTCTAATTTTTTTGAAAAATATAACGCAAGCATATCTTTTGTTAAAGCGT
>NZ_JAOOPZ010000006.1 GCF_025486335.1 Mycoplasma zalophi | reverse complement strand
TTGGTTTCAAGACAAGACAAAAAATCTTTATAATTTTGCTTCAGAAGGTGGAACTCCAAATTCTACAAATAAAATATTTTATGAAAAAGGTAAAATACCGTTCGTAAAAATAAATGACACAAAAAACAAATATATCTATGAAACAGAATTTAAAATAAATTCTCTAGGTTTAAAAAATTCTTCTGCTTGAATAATCCCTAAAAACAATATATTATTAACTAATGGTGCTACAATAGGGAATATTTCAATAAATAAGGTAGATTTAGCAACAAAACAAGGAATAATTGGAATGATAATAAATTCTAATTACTTCGTTGAATTTGTATATTATTTATTAAAAAGTGATCATTTTCAAAAATCATTATTTTCAAAGGTGTCAGTAGGAACTTTTGCAAATGTTATTTTGCAACAAGTAGCAGAAATAAATATAAAAGTCCCAGACAAGAAAGAACAAGAAAAAATATCAAATACTTTTAATTTATTTGATACAAGCATATCTTTGTTAAA
>NZ_JAOOPZ010000005.1 GCF_025486335.1 Mycoplasma zalophi | reverse complement strand
TTTGTTAAAGCGTTTGTGATTTTGCTCAAAAATTCAACTTTTTTATGTCGAAAAAAATGCATTTTCATTAAAAAACACTCTCGTTTGGTTCCAACAAAAGGTGGAAAATCTATTTAAAGTCACAAGAGGTCAAGTTTTAAACACTAACAAATTAAAAGAATTTCCATCTGAAAAATATAAATATCCTGTATTCTCTTCAAAAACAGTAAATAAAGGGTTATTAGGTTATTACAATGAGTATCTTTTTGAAGATGCTATTACATGAACAACAGATGGTTATGCGGGAGATGTAAATTATAGAAAAGGTAAATTTTATCCAACAAATGTGTGTGGAGTACTGATAAATTATGAATTTTCTAATCATGGAGTTGCTAAAAGTTTATCACTTGTAACCCATAAATTTGTTTCTAAAGGTGCAATACCAAAATTAATGAATAACGTTATGGCAAATATTGATTTTTATTTATCTAAAGATTCTTTGGAAATGCAAAAAATATCTAAGTTTATTGAGTTATTTAATGGCGACATATCTTTATTAAAACGTAAGTAAAATAATAAAAAAATACACATTTGAGTACATTTTTCAGTACTATTTTGTGTATTTTTCAATATTTTTTGTTAATTTATTGAACAAACATTTTATTTAACAATGTTTGTTTTATGTTTTCCATTTTTTCTATCTTACGCTTTAATAAAGATATGTTGGTATCAAACAATTTAGAAAATAAAGCAATTTTGTTTTGTTCAATATATTCTGGAATTACTAAATTTAATTTTTGAATTTTTTGGATATAGTGACGATTATGGCCATCACTTACCATATTTAAGGAGTTTAAAACATTGAAAATAAAAAGTAAATTGTTTTCTATTTTTTTAAGATTTAGTATCTTTATGGCACTAGATTTAACTAAAAACTTAAAATTTACATATTTATTTAAAAGAGTAAAGTCATCAAAAATAATGCACTCAGAGTCATAATAATTTGATTCATTGGTATATCCAAGAATAAATGATTTATTAGCTGTTAAAACAGGTATTTTTCCTTTGTTTAGTGGTTCTTTTAACTTTGTTATATACTTGTCTGGTCTTGTATAGTTTAATAGATTTTCTACCTTGTCTTGGAACCAATCGTTAGTAAATTCTTTAAATCTTACATGTGGCTTTAAATTTTTTTCATTTGCAAACATCTTGTTCAAAAGTGTATTTTTTATGTTTTCTAGTTTTTCTAACTTACGCTTTAACAAA
>NZ_JAOOPZ010000004.1 GCF_025486335.1 Mycoplasma zalophi | reverse complement strand
GTTTTTTGTGTCATTTATTTTTACGAACGGTATTTTACCTTTTTCATAAAATATTTTATTTGTAGAATTTGGAGTTCCACCTTCTGAAGCAAAATTATAAAGATTTTTTGTCTTGTCTTGAAACCAATCGTTTGTAAATTCATTAAACCTAATAAGTGGAACCTTGCTATTATTCATCACTATTTTTCTCCTTTTTTGTTACTTTTGTTAAATATTGCTCAATAATTTTAAATTCTGCCAAACTCATAGGAGTATTTAACAATGCAATAGCACCTTTTCCAGCATGAATACTTATTGTTGGAGGCATACTAGAAATAAATATTTCATTAATTTGAAGATTATCTAAAATATCATAAGCTATGTCCATAATATGTTCATTATTTCCATTAATTAAAATAAAAGTATTAGAAGGATTTTTTAAATAAATGTCTTTTGCTAATTTGACAATTGTTTTGCTAAAAACACGACCTTTTCCATATTTTACTAATTCACCATCTTTAAATTCAATAATTGGTACAATTTTCAATAAATTAGCAACACTAGCGGCAGCAGGAGTTAACCTGCCACCTCTCACTAATGCTTCTCCGTTTTCAGGTATTAAATGTATTGTGTTCTCAGAATTACCAAACACCTTTAATGCTTCTTCATATTTTATATTTGAATTTAATTTAGCTTCAAAAGTTGCAAGTTCCATGATTATAGGTAAGGAAATTTTTTGAGAAGGAATAACATAAACTTTTTCATTTTCTCTAAATACCATTTTTAACATTTGATATTGACTTGATAATTTTTGTGAAATAGGGTAAATTATTATTTTATCGTATTTACTTTCTAAATCATTAATCAAGTTTATTGCTTCTCCTAATAGAGTAGCACTTGTTAACACATGAGAGTTTTTTTTAATATATTGAAAAACATTCTCATGTGTTATATCAATTCCATCTTTAAAAAGTTGGTTATCTATGTCGATTTGAATTGGTAAAAAAAATCAACTTTTTTGACTTGCTTGTTCCTTTGTCAAACCTGAGCTTGAATCTACTACTATTGCTATTTTCATATTTATCCTTAATCTTTTTTTATCAAAATAATATTGTGTTTAATTAATTAAAAAGTTTCTTGAAATCCATAGGATATAAATAATTTAATTTTTTTGTGATTGAATAAAAAGTACCAGGGTTTAAATTAGTATCATCATTACCAAAATATGAATACTTTTGTGTTTCTGTAAAAATAAAATTATTAATTCTAGCAGCTGTTCCTTGTTCAATAAATCCCAATAATTTACCTTCATAATCATATACAGCAGACCCTGATGATCCACTATATAAATCAAAGTATTTAATGTCAGAATAAAGCGCTGCATTATATGATTTTGAAAATTTTTCGACATCAGAAAAATCTATCCTTATTGAATTTATACCATAAAGGTATTCTCTATACCGAGATGATTCCACTTCTCCATCTCTATTTTTTGTAGGTACTTTAGGTAATGATGCTACATAAGCATTTAAGTTATTAAATGAATTCATATATCTAGATAATTTAGAAAATTTAAGTGGTTTTAAATTGGCAAAATTTAAAATATGATTAATTGCCCCTTGTTCTCTTTTTGTAAGCAACTTACCATCTATTTCTTTTGTTAAATCTTTATTTCTAAATTTTTTAAAAATTGATTGAAAATCAACAATAGCAATAACTAAATCTGCTCTATTTTTTTGCTGTTCTTTATGTGTTTTATCACTATTATTTTTAACAGTTTCTTTATGTGGTTCCCTTATTTGAATTTCACCTAAATTATTTTTAAATGAGTCAAAAATATTAGTATAATTGTTTGAAAAATCAACAATCATTTCATAAGTTATAGCATCATCTGTGTTTTGAAAATTAAATTCATACATATTACCGACAACATTTATATTTTTATCATTGTCTGGCTGGTAAAATATAGGTTCTTTTTTATTTAGAGTATCTTTTGAAATTAAGGTAGGAGCTATTATTTCTCCTTTTTTTATTGTTAATATTTCATTTCCATTTTTAGATGTTGATACTTTAGCTAAATTAGAATTTGCAGATTTATTTGTAACTCAAACATGATAATTTGCAAATGTCCAAAAACGATAATCATTTGGATCATCATTTACCTTTGCTAAAATATTTCAAGAACCATCTGATTTTTTAGATAAAGAGTAGACTCTTTGACGTCCCTGTTGTATCCCTTCTGAATTATCTTCAATAAATAAACGTTTATTTATATCATCTGGATTAATTTCATCTTCTAAATAATTATCTATTTTTAAATTATCTCTCTCTTTAGTACTGTATTTAAGTTCGTATGAATTATTATAAGCTGTTGACGTTGTTTGAATAGATAAATTATCTACCTTGTCCACTTCTTTAAATGAAAGAATTTTTTCTTTATTAGGCTGTTGTATTCAATTTACAAATAAATCTGCTGTTGAAATATATATAGATCTCTCAGAAGATGAATTATGATTCCATACAGTATTATTAATTTTTGTATTTAAATCTCGCACCTTAATTTTTAAAGTTAATTCCTTATTATCATTTAATTCAAGATTAAAAGCTAATAAAGATTTTATTTTCTTAGCAATATCTGTTTGAAATTTATTATCTTCAGAATTAAAATTATACATAAATTCAACATCGTTTAGTGTTTTATATTTTTTTAGATTTTTATATGAAATAGGTATTGTTACTCTTGAATCAACATCATTAAATTCAGATCAATGGTTAGCAATTTGAGGATTAGGATTTAATTCAAAAGTTAATCAAAAAATAACATCTTCACTAGGAATTGAATCCAATTTAATTATGGAATTTAAATTTTTTGTGATTATAGCTTGTGTTTTATTTTCATTAATTTTAAATAATTGAGCTGATAAATAATCTTTTGTTTTAAATCAATTTAAATCAAAGGGATAATTGTTTTTTACTATTTGGTAATTTACAAATTCTTGATCATTATCATTTGCGGGTAAATATTTTTTTCTGTTTTTATAAAGTGTTTTAATTGTGTGAACCTCATAATTATAATTTATTAATTGACCTAAATTATGAATTGAAAATGGAATTTTGTTTTTTGTTGTATTATGATTATTAAACAATGTTGATTTTGAAATATTTTTTTCATTTGTAACAAAATTATATGTTTTTAATTCCTCATAATCTTTATCATTAATTAATAAATTATTTAATTTATATGGATTATTTCAATCAAAGTTAAAACTAAAATAATAAGATTCTGAAGGCAAAATGGGTTTTGTAATATCAAAATATTCATTTTTGTTTTGTACACTTACTGATTTTAGTCTATATTCTATTTTTTCTTGCAATCCATTTAATTTAAATTTTCAAAGATTTTCAAAATTAACATAAACTTTTTTGTGTCTTTGAACTCTATTTTTATCATCGATTTTTTCATGTTCATTATCAATAATTTTCTTTTCAAGTTCAAATAATTTAGCAGGAATTATATGTGATTTTTCAATATATTCTTTTTGTTTAGTTTCAAAGGTTAAAACAAAAATTTTATTTCTTAATAAATTTGCTTGTTCATTTGTTCAATTAAGCATTAAAGTACCAAAAATATCTTTATTATTTTCATCTTTATATACATTAAAGTGTGAAATTTTTAAATTATTAAGATTTGCATTATTTAGGAAAATATTATTGTTATTTAAAAGTACTTTATATTGATTTTGTGTGTCTTTTATAGCGGTTACAACGTATTTATTTAAATATTTATTTAATTGATTTTTTTGCAAAGTAATTCCATTCGAAGTTTTTTGAACCTGTAATCATTTAGTTCAAATATCTTTTCCATCTCATCCTTTAACTAATACTTCTATGTTATTAGAATTTAAATTATTTAAATTTTGAAAAGTGAATTGAACAGAATCATTACTATCTATTTTATTATCAAAAACAATTTCTGGTAAATTACTTTCTAAACTAATATTTGATGTAATTTCATTTTCAAATGTTTTATCTAACTCACTAAAATATACTGAATATGCTGGATTATTTACTAAATTTTTTTTTGATAAATCACTTATATTAATATTAATGTTTTGATCATTATTAGAGTATGAATTTGCTTGTTGTAATGAATTAACCAACACTCTGTCACTATCTACCAAATTAGATTCTAAATAAACGTTGTCTGTAGCTTCTTTATTTTCTTTTAAAGTTACAAAACTAAAATCTTTATCTACAAGATCTATAGAAATTAGTTTATTAGCACTAGAAATTTCAAGTTTTTCTAATTTATAGCTTGTATTTTCATTTAAATTATCAAAATTAATTTTTAGTAATAATTTATCTTTTGATTTAAAAATTTCCGCATTATATAAATCAGTTTTAGAAATAAGTTTTACTTGAATGCTTAAATTTTCAGAATAAATTTCTTCAAAATTTTTTATTTCTAAATAGTAAGTAACTGAATTAGATGTAGCTTCCAAATTAGGAGTTGCAGACTTTGTAATTTGCAATTCTTTTTTGCCATCAATTTCATTTTTGTTTGGTTTTGGTTCATCTCGTGATTGATTATTATCTAAAGAATTTAAATCATCTTTCGAATCATTATTGGTTTCATTAGAGTTTGCACTAGAATCATTGTGATTATTTTCCATTTCATCGCCGTTGTTATCTTTTGTTGAATCTGAAAAATCATTTTTATTATTATTTAAATTGGAATTATTGTTTGATGGAATGGTATATGTATTTAAATTATTATCATCTGTTTTATTAGTCAAATTATCAGGGTTATTTTGATTATTTATAGCACATGCCACTAAAATAAATGGAGCAACGACAGTTAAAGAAATAAATGCTAAAAATTTTGTTTTTTTCATAATTTACCCTTTCAATTTATAAAGCAAAAATGCCTTTTACATTTTTGCTTTCTTAATATTTAATTTTCTTTAGGTTCTTCTTGTGATATTTCATCATCAACAAAACTTATTTTCGTAACTGCAACTATTTCGTCTTTTTTGTTTTTTAGATTTATTAACTTAACTCCTTTAGTGTTTCTTGATGTAACAGACACTAATTTTAAATTAAATCTTATAACCATATTTTGTTTAGTAATAATCATTAAATCTTCAGTTCCTTGACAAGCAGCAGCATAAATTAAACCACCAGCTTTTTCTCCATTTAATGCTAAAACTCCTTTTGCATTTCTTGAAGTTTTTCTAAATTCTTCTGCTAAGGTTAATTTTCCAAAACCTTCTGATCCTAAACTAAAGATATATTTTCCTTCATTTGAACTAGAACAGTTAATTACATATTGGTCTTTTGCGAGTTTAATTCCCATCACTCCACGTGAAGTTCTTGATGTATCACGAATTTCATTTACATCATATCTTGCTAAATGGTTATCAGAACTTCCTATGTAAATTTCTTCATTTTCTAGTACTATTTTTGCATCAATAAGTTCATCATCCTCATCTAAAATTAATGCTTTTTTACCAGAAATATTAATTCTTTCATATTGATCTAATGATGTTCTTTTTACAATACCTTTTTTGGTTATTGTTAATAAATATTTATTATTATCATAATCATCAGTTGTTAAGATTGTTGAAATATTTTCATCTTTGTCAATATTAGGAATTAAGTTAATAATAGGTGTTCCTTTTGCTGATTTAGAAACACTAGGAATTTCATGTCCTCTAATTCTAAATATTTTTGCTTTTGAAGTAAGTATTAAAATATCTGTATGAGTATTTGCATGAATTATGTTTTTAACATTATCATCTGAGTAAGTTTTTGCACCAATAGAACCTGTTCCACCACGTTTTTGTTCACGATATTCTTCAAGTAAAGTGGATTTTACATAATTGTTTGTAGTATAAGTAACTATTATTTCGCTTTGTGGTATTAAGTCTTCTTCTTCAATTGAATAATTTAAATCTCAACGAATTTCTGAGAGACGTTTATCACCAAACTGTGTTTTT
The DNA here is from genome assembly GCF_025486335.1 of Mycoplasma zalophi. Taxonomy (GTDB): domain Bacteria; phylum Bacillota_I; class Bacilli_A; order Mycoplasmatales; family Metamycoplasmataceae; genus Metamycoplasma; species Metamycoplasma zalophi. The sequence goes on along the minus strand of NZ_JAOOPZ010000004.1, from coordinate 91,543 downwards.
ATTTCTGATAATTCATCAATAATTAATTGTGTTAATTTATCAGGGTTAGATAAAATATCTTTAAATTCATTAATTCTTACAATCAGTGTTTGAAGTTCCTCTTCCATTTTTTCAATTGCTAAACCTGTTAAACGACCTAAACGCATATCAACAATTGCTTTTGTCTGAATTTCAGTTAAATTAAAAGTGTTAGAAAGTGTTTCTTGTGCTTGAGCATCTGTTGAAGATTTTTTAATAATTTCAATAACTTTGTCAATATTTTCAACTGCTATTTTTAAACCTTCTAAAATATGAGCTCTTTGTTCATCTTTTTCTAGATCAAAATTTAATCTTCTTGTAACTACATCTCTTTGGTGTTCAATATAAACTTCTAAGCTTTGCTTTAAGTTTAATAATTTAGGTTCATTGTTAACAAGTGCAATTGTATTAATTGAGAAACGTGTTTGTAATTGTGTTAATTTATATAATTTATTTAAAATAATTTCTGGAATTACATTTTTCTTAATGTCAATTACAATTCTAATTCCTTCTCGGTTAGATTCATCTCTAAAATCTTGAATTCCTTCAATTCTTTTTTCTTTAATTAAAACTGAAATTTTTTCAATAATATCTGTTTTTCTAATTGCGTAAGGAATTTCTGTCACAATAATTTTACTTTTTCCGTTTGCATACTTTTCAATATGAGCTTTTGAACGAATTGTTACACTACCTCTCCCGGTTTTATAAGCTTGAATTACTGATTTTTTATCAAATAATATTCCACCAGTTGGAAAATCTGGAGCTTGTACTATTTCAATTAATCTTTCAATACTTATTTCAGGATTTGCAGCTAAAGCAATAGAAGCATTAATTACATCACTTAAATTGTGAGGAGGTATACTTGTTGCCATACCTACTGCAATACCGCTTGTTCCAGAAACAAGTAAATTAGGAAATCTAGCAGGTAATACAACAGGTTCTTTTTCGCTTGCATCATAGTTATCAATAAAATCAACTGTATTTTTCTTAATACTATCAACCATTAAAGAAGCAATTTTACTCATTCTTGCCTCAGTATAACGCATAGCAGCTGCTTCATCGCCATCAATTGAACCAAAGTTACCATGACCATCAATTAATGGATATCTTAAACTAAAATCTTGAGCCATTCTTACCATAGCTTCATAAACAGAGCTGTCACCATGTGGATGGTATTTTCCTAAAACATCCCCAACAATACGAGCTGATTTTTTGTGAGGTTGATTATAAAACATACCAAGTTCACTCATTCCGTATAAAATACGTCTATGAACTGGTTTTAATCCATCTTTTGCATCTGGTAAAGCACGTGAAACGATAACACTCATTGCATATTCAATAAAAGCGCTTTTCATTTCTTTTACCAAACTTACAGGAGTTAATCCGTTTTTTTCTTCATTTAAAATATTAGATTTAACTACATATCCTTCTTTTTCTTGCGGTGGCAATTCTTCTTCATCTTCTTCAATTACTTCTTCTTCAAAAACTTTTTTAATTTCTTCTTCTTCTACAAAATAAGTTTCATCTAAATCTTTTTCTTCTATATTATCATTATTAGACATAAATACTCCCATATTTTAAAATATTATTATATATAATATAATAATTATACACTAAATTACAATAAAGCAAAGTAATAGATTAATTGCAAACAAAAAGTCTGAATTTAATCAGACTTATTTTAAAAAGTTAAACTCAACATAATTTATATTTTTACCTTTTTCAGATCATTTAATTTCATATTCTGTTGGAATATTTATTTCATTTTTTTCACTATTGTGAAGATCAGTAGTTTGAAAAATAATATTTGTTTTTAAAAATTCCAATTCTTCCAGTGCAAAATTGTATAAAAGATCATTATCAGTTTTAAAAATAATCTTTCCTTCTGGTTTTAAAATACGTGAAAATTTAATTAAAAAATTTCTATGCACTAACCTTCTTTTTGCGTGGCGTTTTTTAGGTCAAGGATCAGAAAAAGTTAAATAAATTCGATCTACTTTATCAGCTAAAATTTCTTCTATATTAACTGCATCATCAACTATCAATTTCAAATTTGAAATGTTATTTTTTTCAATCTTTTTCAGTGCATATAGTGCAATTGTTGAGTATTTTTCTCAACCAATAAAATTAATTTCAGGATTCTCTAATGCCATCTGTGTAATCATTTGACCCTTACCCATGCCGATTTCTAAATATGTTTTTTTGTCTAAATTTATTGGTCTTTGTTTTAATAATTTATCTGAAGAATTTAAAATTCCTTCAGCATCTTTGTTAAATTTTAATCTCATATTTTAAATTGTAAAATATTAATAGTTTTTTTTAATAATTTATATAAAATAATAATATTATGAAATTTAAATTTAAAAAATCATCAAATGAATCTTCGTTATTAAAATGAATAGTTTTAGGTTCATCTATTTCACTTGCTTCAATTGCAATAGGATTAGGTCTTGTTTTCACATTTACAACAAGTGATAAATACAATAACTTTGTTGCTTCTGATACTGAGTTTATTGAATTTAATGCAAAAATAAATAAAGATGGTACAAAAAATCCAAATTATGACCCAACACTAATAAATATTAGACAATGAGCATATGCAAAAGATAAAGATAATAATTATAAATATTTTTTAGATGAAGAAGGAATGAAAAAACTGGCTATTGCTTTTCAAACAAAAGGTGGTTATGGCCCTGAAATTAGTGAATTAGTAAGAGTTAATTTAAATAAGCCTAATATAAGAAATTATCACAAAAAAAGTGCTGCGGGTTTATTTATAGGTAGTTATGAACAAATTTATCTTTCAACTAATAATTTCATATATAAAGAAAATAGAAAATTAAGAAATTTAAAAAAACCTTGAGAGCAAGTAGAAAATGATATTAAAATTGAATTAATTTTGCCTACCTTAATTCATGAATACATGCACCACGTTGCAGCAATTTATGCACAATCTATGATAGTAAATCAACAATTTAAAGATGAGTTTGCTACTGATGAAATTATTGATAATTTAAGAATTGATTCTTCTTTAAATTTAGATGAAAATACATTAAAAGAATATGGTAAAACCATTTACAATAAAAAATTTTTAGATGATTTTAAAGAAGCATTATTATTTAGTGATGAAGATAAGCAATACAAATTGCAAGAAAATGCTTTTCATGAGAATAGATATGTTTCGCTTTACAAAAAATACTCAGCAAGTGAACTATTTAAAATAGCAAATTATCCACAAATAAAAGATAATAAATGAATCAATCAGGATTTTACTTTTAATCATGATAGAGGTGAGTGAATTCAGTACTTAAACCCTTTAAAAGCTGAAGATTTGAATTATTATTATAGTTTTGAGGAATTAATACCAAGAGAATTTTTAAAATTAAGTTATGTTCCTAAAAAACCGTATAATCAACCTTTTTCAACACAAGGTGGATATTTTGGGTTTGATAACGACCCTAGCACACCTTTTATAAGTTCTTATGCTGAAGATATTAGTCGCGTTATGGGACTTTTTCCACAAAGGTACTCAAATAATATGACTATATATCGAGAAAAATTATACGGAAGCAATTGAGTATTTGATGATCCTTTTTCACCCACTGAAGATGATAAAATTACAAAAGAAAAATTAGATGAACTATTAAACTCTGAAGATTTACTTAAAAAAGTTTTTCAATTTTTTCAAACCAAAACTTTACCGAACCCTTTAAAAAGACAACAATTACTTTATAAAGCATATTTAGATTTAATAGGTTATGGACTTCCTATTTCACAAATTTCTTCTGATAATGCATTTTTAGAACTAATTAGCGAAAAAGGGTTTTTACCTAATAGCTTAGCGGTAGAACGAGCAGCAAAAGACACATATAGTAAGTTAAATTTTGAAGGATATATCAACACAAAAGATGCAACAAATAATGGCACAATAAGAAAAACTTTTTTAGAAAACAATCACTTAATAATTAATGATGGTACAAATCAACATATTATTGACATTGTAATAAATAAAGGTAATTTAAAAACAAAAAGTGATTGAAAAAATTCAGAGCAACAAGGCGGACAAGATTTAGGACCTGAGTTTGTTGGTTTAGATAATAATTATTTTAGCTATTTTACAAAAAAAGCAATCGATATCAAAAATATAAATTTAAATAAAAACTTAGAAATTTCTTTTTGAGAAGACAAAAATCAAGACAATATTATTCAAAATAATGAAATTATGCAAATTAATAAAAGACTTACATACAACAGATATAAAAATATCAAAAGAAGAATTTCTAATTACAGAAGATTAATACACACTATTCTTCCTGATATTCAAACATATTATTTAGACTATGAAATGCAACAAGAATTAAACAAAGAAACAAAATTTAATATAAAATTAAAATACTATGGAAAAAATTAAAAACAAGTTGGATAATCTAATTAAAAATGCTGAATTTTTGAATATTCAATCTTTTAAATACGATGGAACATTATATAGACAATATAATGGTGTAAAATTAATTGATAATTGAAAAGACTATACAGTTTTTTTAATGGTTAAAACTAAAGTAGCTGAAGAATCTATTAATTGAGTAGTCAATGAACCAACATTGTTTTTATTTTCTAAAACACATTTTTTTAACGCAACTATATTAGTTAGAAATGATCAAAAATTTGTTTATGTAAATTTAGCAAGTCCTTTTTACATTGAAAACAACATAGTAAAATACATTGATTTTGATCTTGATGTAAAAACGAATTTACACAATGATTTTAATGTAATTGATTGGAATGATTTTAAAACTAACATTATTAAATATAAATACCCAAAAGAATTAATTTACAAAATTTATGATGAAATAGATTATTTATATTTGCTTTTTAATTCAAAAGAAGATTTTTTTAATGAAAGAAACATTAATCAATATGTTGAAAAATTAAAAAAGTTAAAAGAAATATAATAAAAGCACCTTGAGGTGCTTTTTATATTAGCCAATAATTTCTAAATCTTTATATTCAAATTGGGTTGGGGTTTTTCTTCCAAAGGTTTCAATTTCAACAAAAGCTCTTTCTTCTTTATCATCGTTTTGAATAATTGCTCCTTCTTGTCCAAAATAAGGGCTATCTTTTCTAATTACTCTGACAATTGTTTGTTCCTTGAAAGCAGTTTCAATATTTCCGGTTTCAAATTCTTCACGCAATAATCTTTCTTTGTTTTCCATCTCTTCGATTTTTCTTTTTGAAATAGGGGTAGGTTTTGCTCCTTTTCCACTAGAACCAATCAATCCGGTTACATATTGTGTATTACGTACTAAGTATCAAGAATCATCACTCATGCACATTTTAATAAATATATACCCTTTATACATATTAATGAATTTAGGTTCATATTGTTCACCACGTGTTTTTTTCTCAAGTTCTTTACTTGTTAAATGTGGCATTTGAAAAATTCTAATTTGTTCAAAAAAATCTTGCATTCCTGTTGTTTGAATTTTATTTTCAAGTGTTTCTTTTACTTTTTCTTCTTTACCTGAAACAGTTGAAATCATGTATCATTTATATATTAATTTTTCACCATTTGTATTTGTCATATTTACCCCTTTTATAATTTAATTCCTAATGAATTTCAAATATTTGTAAAAAATACTGTTATTACAAAAAAGAATACAGCAAAAACTACTAAAAATATTAATGTTAGCGCATATCATTTTCATGCTTTTTTTGCTTTTGGTCAAATAATTCTTTTTATATCTTTTCTAAATGCACGAAATGGTCTTTCTTTTGTTACTGGAGGTATCTGTTCTTTTAAAGCTTGAGATTCTTTAAAAGAAAGATTTTGAAATGGTTCGATTTTTTCATCGTTTCTTTGATTCATTATTTTTCCTCCTTGTGTAAAGTTTTAGCATTGCAAAAACGACAAAATTTATTTATTTCTAATCGTTTTTCAATTGATTTATTTGTTGAATAGTTTTTGTGTTTGCATATTATACATGCCAATGAAACTTTTTTGCTTTGTTTTTTCATAATTTTTAAATTATATAATAAATTATATTATATTGGTAATTTTTGTTGCTAGTTGACGTAAAATTGAATTTTGATAATAAGGAGAAATATGATATTTTTTAAAAATTTCAGTTTTTGTTTGACCCTCTAAAAAATAATTATCTAAAATAATTTCTTCTTTTTTTGTTAATTTCAACTTGTTTTTTAAGCTAAATAAAAATAAATTATCTAAATATTTATCTTCATATGCAATATCAAATAATTCATCTTTTTCATAATAATAAGCATTATTTAAAACATTGTGTTTTTTAGAAGTATATTTTTTTATAATATTCCTAAATCTATATTCGCATGCTTTTAAAATATATGATATATTTACTTCTTTTTGAGAATCTAGTTGTTTTTTAATTTCATCCATTGCTTCTGGAATAAAATCATCGACAGTTAGAGGAATATTTTTATCTTTTATTAATTCTCTTGCTAAAAACTCTAATTGTTTTTTATGTATATAAAAAAAGGAAATTCAGTTATTTTTGTATTTATTCATAACTTAATTTTTCCATTTAAGTTAAAAAAATCATACAAAAAATTCCTAAAATTTTCCTTATTTATTTTTTAGACAATAAAAACATATACCGGCAGCAACAGAAGCATTTAAAGATTGCACTGTTCCTTCTTGGGGAATGTAAATATTTTGATCACTTAATTTAAGAAGTGTATTAGAAACACCTTTTTGCTCATTTCCTATTATTAAAACCGTTGGGGTGTTAAACTTAACATCATTAATATTAATTGATTTATTATCCAATGAAGTTGCATAAACTCAATAACCTATTTCTTTTAATTTGTTAATTGTTGTATTTAATGAAGAATTTTTCACTATTTTTAACCCATTAAATCCACCACTTGAAATTTTTAAAGCTGCTGCATTTACACTCGCCGCTCTATCTTTAGGAATAATTATTCATTTTAACCCAAAAGCATTTGCGGAACGCATAATAGCCCCTAAATTGTGAGGATCTTGAATATGATCTAAAATAATTACTTGTTCAGGTTTTTTCAAAATTAATTCATTAAAATCAGCGTAATTAAAAGGTTTTATTACAGCAATTATTCCTTGATGATTTTGATCTGTTAGACTATTTAATTTTTCTTTTGAAACATATTCAATATTTTTAAAATTCAATTTAATATTTATATTATTTTGAATATAAATTTTTTCAATATCATATCCATTTTCTAGTGCATCAAGCACAGAATTTCTTCCAACAATAATATTTGTTAAATAAGATTTCATGTTTTTAAAATTTCCCTTATTTTATCTGCTTTTTCAAATTGCCTGTCTGATAATAATTCTTGTCATTCTGAGTATAATTTTGTTTGTTCTTCAGTAATTTTTGTATTTGCTATATTAAAACCTAGCATTTTAATGGCCTCTAAAAATGTAGCTCATTTATTTTTGTTTTTTGATAATTCATATAAATATTTCATAACATTAGAAGTGTTTAAATTTGCCGCTTCTTTTGCTATTTCTTTAATTAATTGAAAATCTATTTGTTGTTCTTTGTTTGTAATTAAATATTTTTTAATAATATTTTCAAATTTAGCGATCATTTTCTTTGAAGTTTCTATAAATTCTGTTGTTAAATTAAAAGGTTTTGAATAAGAAGTTTGTAAATAAATCAATCTTAAAGTATCGGCACCATGTAAATCAATAAACTCACGCGCTGTAATTATATTTCCTAATGATTTAGACATTTTTTCATCATTTAAATTTAAAGTTCCAAAGTGTAATCATGTTTTTGCTAATGGCTTACCTGTTAATGCTCTAAATTGAATATTTTCATTTTCATTATGTGGAAAAGTTAAATCACTTCCTCCTCCATGAATGTCAATTGTATCATCTCCTAAATAATGATTAATTAAAGCAGCACATTCTGTGTGTCATCCTGGTCTACCACTACCAAATGGTGCGTCATATTTTATTCCTACTTTTGTGTCTTTTCATAGCGCAAAATCAGCGGGATGATTTTTTTCATAATCGCTTTGTTCATATTCCATGTTTTCGATTTTTTGGTTACTTATTTCACCATAAAATTCTTTGTTTTTTTCAATATCAAAAAATACATTTACTCCTTTTTGATATGCAGATTTTTTTTCAATTAATTTGTTTACAAAGTCGTAAATAATATCTAATGAATCAGTAACTCTAGCTATTTTAGTAGGTTTTAAAATATTAAAATCTTCTAAAAGTTTTAAATATAATTCAGTATTTTCATTTGCTAGTTGTGTTTCTGAAATATTTAATTCATTTGCCCTGTTAATTATCTTGTCATCAATATCAGTTATATTGTGTAAAAAGAATATTTCTTCACCTAAATATTTTTGACCTCTTACTAAAATATCAAATGTTAAAATAGGTCGCATATTTCCAATATGAACTAAATTGTAAACAGTTGGGCCACATACATAATATTTTTTCATATTTATATTATAGTTATATAACATAAAAAAGATCATAAAAAAGTATTATAATATAAACATTATGAGTGCTAAAGAAAAAATTATCGCTTCAATTGATGAAGCTCTAAAAAAATTAAATATAGAAAAAAAAGTTGTATTAACAGAAGCAAAAGATCATGGAGATTTTGCTTCAAATATAGCTTTAACATTACAAAAAGAATTACAAAAAAGTGCAATGGAGGTTGCACAAGAAATTAAAGACAATATTGACATGGCTAAATATTCAATAAAAGAAATTGAAATTGCTGTGCCAGGATTTATGAATTTTTATGTTGAAAATGAAGTTTTTTCAGAAACAATTAACAACATAAATAAACTGGGTCAAGATTATGGAAAAGGAACCAAAGAACTTTATCCAATAAATCTCGAGTACGTTAGTGCTAATCCAACAGGATTTTTACATATTGGACATGCACGTAACGCAGCTATTGCTGCTACTCTTGCAAATGTATTAGAATTTGCTGGACACCCAGTTGTAAGAGAATATTATGTAAATGATGCAGGAAATCAAATGAACAACTTAGCTGCATCACTATTTGCACGTTATCAACAAATTTTTGATAAATCTTACCCTATGCCTGAAGATGCATATAATGGGGGAGATATTATTTATTTTGCCGAAGAATTTTACAAAGAATTCGGTGATAAATACAAAGGTGCTGAATACGAACCAAATAGAGAATTTTTTAGAGAATTCGGAAGAAATATAGCACTACGCGAAATCAAAAAAGACATGAAAAGATTCGGAACATGATTCGATCTTTATTCAAGTGAAACTGATTTATATACAAACAACATTGTTTTTAACGCTATTAATCGTTTAAAAAATGTTTATGACAAAGACGGAGCCAAATGACTAGCAACAACTAAAGGAGGATATGACGATAAAGATAGAGTTATTGTAAAAAGTGATGGATCTTATACATATATGTGTGCAGATATTGCTTACCACGAAGATAAATTATTACGTTTAAATCACCCTGATGGTGTTATTATTGATGTTTGAGGAGCTGATCACTCTGGTTATGTAGAAAGAATTAAATATGCTTTAACAGATTTAGGATACAAACGTAACCAATGTGAAATGGTTTTATTCCAATTATTAAGAGTAGTTAAAGATGGAAAAGAAGTGAAAATGTCTAAACGTCTTGGAACCTCTTTAACTCTAAGAGAATTAATGGATTTAGTAGGAAAAGATGCAATTAGATTTTTCTTAATAAATCGTTCATACAATTCAAAAATTGACTTTGATATTAGTAAAGTTAATGAAGAATCTGAATCAAATGCAATGTTTAATATTAAATATGCTTATGCAAGAGCAAACCAACTTTTAAATAAATCAAATTATAAGGATAATCCAAAAGCTGGTGAATACACAAGTGAGTTTGAAATTAAACTAGTAAATGAATTAAAAAAATATGCTGATTTAATTCAAACAATGGCAAAAACATATAAAGTAAACCTATTACCACCATATTTATTAGATTTATCTGGAACATTCAACAGTTTTTACTCTAATTCTAAAATTTTAGGTTCAGAAGATGAAGAATCACAAATTGCTTTAGTGAAAGCAACAAAAGAAGTTCTTGAAAGCGGACTAAAATTAATGGATTTAGATATAGTTGAAAAAATGTAGAGTAGAATAAATATGAAATTAAGAAAAAAATGAATATTGCCAATTACATTTGCAGCAACTATTACATTAATAACAACACCTTTAATTGCTGCTTCTTGTGGTTTTAATATAAAACAAACAGATCATTCAAAAGATAATATCAAAACATCTAAAGCAGAATTTGTAAGATTATTTGCAGATAATCAAAATAATTTTTATGTAAAATACACAGGCTCAAAATTTGAAGAAGATGCTAAGAAAAATAATTTAACTGATGTTACTCAGTTTTATGATAATTTACTAAAAAAATATGTAACTATTGATAACATCGAAAATTATGCAAGAAATTATGCATGAAAATGATATTTCAAGGATTTAGGGGCAAAAAGCATAGAATTTTACCTTTATAGTGTACCTGTTGAAGCTCTTGCAAAAAAAGATCCAACTTTTATAGAAGCTGAACAAAGCGTTTATGGAGATTGAACTAAAATTGTTGACAAAAACAGTAATCGTCCGTTAAAAAAATTCACACTAACTTTAACTTTTGATGAAATTTAATATAAATTCTAAGGATTAAAATGAAAAAAATAAGAACACGTTATGCACCAAGTCCAACAGGATATTTACACATCGGAGGTGCAAGAACAGCATTATTTAACTATTTATTTGCAAAGCATTTTGGTGGTGATTTTGTATTGAGAATTGAAGATACAGACGTTGCTAGAAATGTTGTAGGTGGTGAAGAAAGTCAATTAAACAATCTTGCTTGATTAGGTATAATTCCAGATGAAAGCCCGATAAATCCAAACCCTAAATATGGAAAATATCGTCAATCTGAAAAACTTGAAATTTATAAAGAAATAGTTAACGAATTAATAAATAAAGGTTTAGCTTACAAGGCATATGATAGTTCAGAAGAACTAGCAAAACAACATGAAGAAAGCGAACAAAAAGGGATTCCATCATTTAGATATGATAGAAATTGACTAAAAATTTCAGAAGAAGAAAAAAATAAAAGAGATCAAAATGGTGAATTTTCAGTAAGATTAGCTTTACCTAAAAATCATATTTATAGTTGAAATGATTTAGTTAGAGGAAATATTAGTGTAAATAGTGATGATATAGGTGATTTTGTTATTTTAAAAAGTGATGGATACCCAACATATAATTTTGCAGTAGTTATCGATGATAATCAAATGGAAATTTCACATGTTTTAAGAGGTGAAGAACACATAACAAACACCCCTAAACAACTAGCAATTTATGAAGCATTAAATTATGAACCGCCTAAATTTGGTCACTTGACAATAATTACTAATATGGAAGGAAAAAAACTTTCAAAAAGAGATAATACTTTAAAACAATTTATTGAAGATTATAAAAATGAAGGTTATCATGCACATAGTATTTTTAACTTTTTATCTTTATTAGGTTGAACTTCAGAAGATGCAAAAGAAATAATGTCACATGATGAACTAATTGAGAAATTTTTATTTGAAAGATTATCAAAAAGCCCTTCAAAATTTGACATTCAAAAAATGGAATGATTCAGTAAACAATACTGAAAAAATACTGAAAATAGTTTTTTTAAAGAGTTTTTAAATAGTTCAAAAGATGATCAATGATTAGAAATTTTTATTGAAACATATAAACAAAACATAGTAACTTTAAATGATTTAAAAAAAGATTTAAAATTATATGAACAACCAATTCAAAAGTTAGAAATTGAATTTGAAGTTAATGATATTGTTAAATATTTTTATAATTCTTTAAAAGAAAAAGAATTCAATGTTGAAAATATTCAACTAGCTATAAATGAAACAAAAGATGCCTTAAATGTTAAAGGAAAAAACTTATTTATGCCAATAAGAATTGCAACAACATATGCAGAACATGGACCAGAACTTGCAAAAGCAATATATTTATTTGGTAAAGAATTAGTTTTACAAAGATTAGAAAATGCAATTGGAATTTAAAAGTATTGTAAACTCAAATAATAATGAATTTCTAACACAATATACAGCAAATTACATTGAGGAAACAGAAGATGAATTTATTGTTTTAAAGTTTGAAAATGATAAAAACAAACCCCAAACAATAAAAATTTCTAAAGAAGTAGTTTTTATTCAAGATGATTTGCAAAATTTTGAATTACAGTACAAAAAATATTGTCTAATTCATTACTTAGTTGATGAAAAATATATCGAGTTTTATTCATATCTAAAAGAAGTTTTAATCGATGTAAATGAAATAAAAATTTCATATGATTTAGTAAATAATTTAATCGAAAAAAATATCTTAGCTTCTGTTGATATTAATATAAAAACTAGTTAACAAAGAAACTTAAAAATTTCTTTGTTTTTTTATATTTAAATAATAAAATTAAAAATATGGAAAAAATAAAAAATAAACAAAACAAAGTAAAATCATGACGTGTTTTTTTGTTCATTTTTATGTGTACATTTATTGGTTTTGGTGGTGGTAATGCACTTTTACCAATTATTTCTAAATATGCAGTTACTAAATATAAATGAATTGACAAAAGAGAATTTGAAGATGCTGTTTTAATTTCTAATATGATTCCCGGACCTAGTGTTGTAGAAACTTTAAGTTTTATTGCAATTAAATTACTTGGTTTTTGAAAAGGTTTTATTATTTCATTATTAGCATTTTTGCCACATTTATTATTTAGTCTTGTTGTTTTTATATTACTAAATAAATATGCAACTAAATATTTATACATATTAGCTGCTTGTATTTTACCAGTTATTATTGGTGTATTAATTAATTTTGGTTTTAAATATTTAAAATACAGCTACAAAAACATAAATTCTTTTTTAGTAACTGTATCATTTTTAGCCACTTTATGTTTTTGTTTATTTATTCCAAGTCCTTATAATGTCCCAGCAATACCATTATTAATAGGATTGTTTTTAATATTTTTTATCATAAAAGTTAAGAAAGTCAAAAAACACAACACCAAAAATAAAGAAGGTGAACAATAATGTTAGTGTTTTTTGTGGGATTAGGGTTTGTGTTTTTAAGTGCTTTTATAGTTTTTGGTGGTGGACAAGTTTTTTTACCAATTTATAAATGAATATTTGAAATATTAATTAACAACTTCAATTTACACATGCAAATTGACCAAATTGACCAAGTTTTTGCAGTCGCAAATGCAACTCCAGGAATAATTGGTACTAAATTAGCATTTTTTACAGGTTATTTATTGAGTTATAATCAAAGTGGACAAGCACAGTGATGAGGATGACTTGCAATGTTTTTAACTTATTTAGCAATTTGCATCCCAGCAATATTTTTTATGTTTTTTACTATGAAAATATTTACCAAAAATCAAACAAATATATATTTTATTGCTTTTAATAAATATTTAAAACCTTGTTTAGCTGCCATTATGATTTCACTTGCTTTACAATTAATTTTAAGTATTGCAATACCATATTTAACTTTTAATGGTAGTTCACAATATATAAGTACAAATTATGAATCATTAAAAAGTCAAATATTTTCTGGGTGAAGAAAATATGTTTTATATTTTTGGGTTCCATTTTGTGTTATTTTAACAATTTACTTACAAAAAAAACAAATTCCATTATTATATTTAATATTAGGATCTATTATATTAGGATTCATTATTTTTGAACCATGGTTGTTATAGGAGAAAAAAATGTCAAAAGTAATTACACTAGAATTAAATAATTCATTAATATTTTTAACAGATGCTGTTTCTATTGCTAAAGTAGCTTCAAAAAAACAAAATGCGGTTTCACTTTCAAAACATACTTTAGCAAAATCTCTAGCTCTATTTAGTCCATTATGACAAATTATTTCAAAAACTGGAGATATTTCTACAATTATAAGATCAAGAGGAAAAATAGAAAATTTAGTAGTTGATGTAAATCATAATGGGGTTGTAAGAAGTTATATATCTGATCCTGGTGTAGTTTGAGATGGTAATATAAATGAGGCACTTACAATGTTTGCATTTAGTGATGCATATTTAAGAATTAGAATTTTAGATAAACAATTTGCAAGTTGAGATAGTGAGATAAAAATGAATGAAGTAACATTAGTAGATGACTTAGCACAATTTTTTGCACAATCTCAGCAAATAGCCAGCGCAGTTTTTAGTTCTTTAAAATTTGACAAAGATGAAAATATAAAGGAAGCGTCAAGTTTAATTTTTACATTATTACCTCAAGCAACAGATGAAAATATTAAATGAATTGAAGATTTTATTAAAAACAATTCATTTATGGAACTGGGATTTAAAAAAACTTTAAAACTTTTACTTGAGCAAGGTGCTAAAATTCACTCAGAAAAAAAAATACAATGAAAATGTTCTTGTTCAATAACAAAAATGAAAAAAGCACTAAAACTTTTATCAAATGAAGAAATAGAAAAAATTAAACAAGAACAAGGAAAAGTAGAAATAAAATGTAATTTTTGTCATAGAGCATATATATTGTCATAAAGTTGTTGTAATTTGCAACTTTTTTTATTATTTTAAAAAATTAGCACTATTTTAGTGAGAGTGCTAAAAAATGTGCTAAAATTTAATTATCATTAATAAAAATCAATCTTAACTATACAAAAATAAGGAGAAAAAAAATGGCAAAAGAAATTATCTTAGGTATTGACTTAGGTACTACTAACTCAGTTGTTTCAATTATAGATGAAACAAAACAACCTAAAGTCTTAGAAAGCCCTACAGGAAAAAGAACTACACCATCAGTAGTAAGTTTTAAAAATTCAGAAATTATTGTTGGTGAAGTTGCTAAAAGACAATTAGAAACAAACCCAGATGCTATTGCATCAATTAAACGTTTAATGGGTACAAGTCAAACAGTTAAAGCAAACTCAAAAGAATATAAACCTGAAGAAATTAGTGCAATGATTTTATCTTACATGAAAGATTACGCTGAGAAAAAAATTGGTCACGCAGTACAAAAAGCGGTTATAACTGTTCCAGCTTATTTTGATAACGCTCAACGTGAAGCTACTAAAAATGCAGGTAAAATTGCAGGATTAGATGTAGTAAGAATTATAAACGAACCTACAGCAGCTGCTCTTGCATTTGGAATGGATAAAGATAAATCTAAAAACCAAAAATTATTAGTATTTGACTTAGGTGGAGGAACTTTTGACGTTTCAGTATTAGAAATGGAAGAAGGAACTTTTGACGTATTATCTACATCAGGAGATAACCACTTAGGAGGAGATGATTGAGATAATAAAATAGTTAACTGAATCGTTTCAGAAATCAAAAAAGAACACAATTATGACCCCACAAATGACAAAATGGCAATGGCAAGATTAAAAGAAGAAGCTGAAAAAGCAAAAATTACTTTATCAGGTTCATCAGTTGCAACAATTTCATTACCTTTCTTAGCAGTTACAGAAACAGGACCTATAAACGTTGAATTATCACTTAAACGTTCAGATTTTGAAAAAATGACTGAAGATTTACTAGAAAGAATTAAAAAACCTATTTATGATGCTTTAAATGAAGCAAAATTAGAAGCTAGTGACTTAGATGAAGTTTTACTAGTTGGTGGTTCAACAAGAATGCCAGCAGTTCAAGAACTAGTTGAAAAAACATTAAATAAAAAAGCAAATCATTCAATAAACCCAGATGAAGTTGTATCAATTGGAGCTGCAATCCAAGGTGGAATTTTAGCTGGTGATATTAGCGATATTTTACTATTAGATGTTACACCACTAACTTTAGGAATAGAAGTTGAAGGTGGAATTGTAGCACCTTTAATACCAAGAAACTCAACAATTCCTATTACAAAATCACAAGTATTTTCAACAGCAGCAGATAATCAATCAGCAGTAAGTATTGTTATTGTCCAAGGTGAAAGACAAATGGCATATGACAATAAAATCTTAGGACAATTCAATCTAGAAGGTATTGAACCTGCACCTCGTGGAGTTCCTCAAATTGAAGTAAGTTTCAATATTGACGTTAATGGAATTACAAAAGTTACAGCAAAAGATAAAAAAACAAATAAAGAACATACAATAACCATTGAAAATACATCACAATTAACTGAAGAAGAAATTAATAAAATGGTTAAGGATGCTGAAGATAACCGTGAAGCAGATAAAAAACGTAGAGAAGAAGTTGAAACACAAGTTCGTGCAGAAACTTTCATTAATCAATTAGAAAAACAATACAACGAATCAAAAGATAAATTAAACGAAGATCAAAAAGCAAAAAGTGAAGCAGAATTAAAAGAATTAAAAGATCTATTAGCAGAGAAAAAATTCGAAGAATTAAAACAAAAAATGGATGCATTTGAAGCACAAGCTAAAGCATTCCAAGAACAAATGGCAAAATCAGGAATGAAACCAGAAGATTTAGAGGAAATGTTAAAAAATCAAAATAACAAACCCGAAGAAGATGAAAGTCAAAATTAAAAATATATTTTTCCCAATTCATATAATAATTATTAAAGCCTTCGGGCTTTTTTTATTTTAAAGTAAATAAAAGCGCAGAAAAATAAACTTATGTATGAAAAAAATATTTTTTTATGTATAATATAAATACACTTTAAATGTGGGTTGGTACTCAAGAGGCTGAAGAGGCGGTCCTGCTAAGACTGTAGGGGAAGCAATTCCCGCGGAGGTTCAAATCCTCTCCAATCCGCCATTTTTTTATACTTTTTTTGTATAATTTTTATAATGAAAAAGAATTTAAATAATAAAAAAATTCAAACAGTTATTTACTATATATTGTTAATATTGCTATTTATAAGCATTACTTTTATTTTATATTTTTTTAGCAAATACAACAACAAGGTACTATTTGCTATTCTTATTGCATTATATTTTCTAAACTTAATTTTTAATTTAATTATTTTTAGTCAAGATAGAAGTTCTGAAAGTAAACAATCTTGACAATTTATCTTTGCAATTTTTCCTCTGATAGGACATGTTTTATACATAATATTTGGACAAAAATATTTAAAATCAATGACTATTTCTGAATATAAAAAAGAAACTTCTGAAATTTTTGTTAATGAACAAAAATATGACTTAACAAGATTTAAAGAAAATGAGAAATTTCGTGAATTTGAAAAAATTTCTAAAATGAGTAATAGATTGCTTTTACCAGCAAATATCATAACTTTTGACAATGGTTTTCATTTTTTTTATGACATATTTAAAGAATTAGAAAAAGCGCAAAAATATATTTTTATTGAAACCTATATTATGAAACCTGGTGAAATTTTTGACCAATTAAAAGAAATATTGCTAAGAAAAGTTAAACAGGGTGTAGAAATAAAAATTTTAGTAGATGATTTTGGATCATGAGATATGCCAAGCATAGTGTTAAAAAATCTTGAAGATAGTGGAATTCAAATAGCAAAAGCAGAAAAAATTGCTTTTCCTTTTATAACAAGTGTAGGAACATACCGTTCACACAGAAAATTTATTACTATAGATGGAAATATTACATATACAGGTGGATGTAATATTTCAGATGAATATGCAAATTACTCAAAAAAATATGGGGTTTGAAAAGATTCAAATATAAAACTTATAGGTCCCGCTAATGATTTTTACGTTAAACTTTTTTTATACGATTGACAAAAACAATCATATAAAATTATTGAAAATCCAAAAACTTATTTTTTTAATCACGAGCAAATTGATTACCAAAATTTAATAACAAGTATTGAAGATGGCCCCATCACTGATTATCCACTCCTTGAAAGTACTTTAATTAAAATATTAATGGAAGCAGAAAATTCTATATCTTTTAGTACTCCATATTTCATTCCTACCAAACGGTTAGAAATGGCTATTATTGGTATTTTATCTCAAGGTATAAAAGTTACTATTTATATTCCTGGTTTTTCAGATAAAAATTATGTTTACTATGCAACCATTGATAATCTTAAAACTCTTGTAGAATATGGACTGGAAGTTATTATTGTTAAAAACACTTTCTTACACGCTAAAATGGCAGTTATTGATGATAAAATTGCTTATTTAGGAACTATGAATTTAGACTATAGAAGCTTTTATTCACAATTTGAAATTGCTAATTTTTATATTGGAGAAGCAACTGAAGATATAAAACAAATATTTGAACAATATAATAAATTACATGATAAAGAAGCATATGAAAAATTATTCAAAAGAAAACATAGCAGATTTATGTATTTATTAGGTAAATTATTTAAACCAGTTTTATAATTTTGTTTGTTAATATTAAAATATTTAAAAAATAAATTTTTTTTATAAATTTAATTTTTTTTATGTATAATATTAAAGCAACAAACAAAAAGCGAGTGTAGTTTAATGGTAGAACTTCAGCCTTCCAAGCTGACTGTGAGGGTTCGATTCCCTTCGCTTGCACCATATCAGCAATGACCGCCACGAAAGTGGTTTTTTTATTGCTTTTTTATTATTTCATAAATTAGTTCGCTAATTACATTACTAAATTAAAGGCATTGATCTTTAATGTATAATTTATATATATTTTAAAAAATGAATTTATTCGTTTTTAAAATTCACATAAATTATTTGTATCTTGGAGTGTGTATGAATAGAGATAAAATTATTAAAAGTATAGAAACATGAAAGGGGGATTTATTAGATTTATCCTTAAGAAACAAAGCTTTAAATTACTCTTTTAATCCTTCAAAAAATTTATCTAGACTTAAAATAATAAGCCCTGATTTAAACCAAATTTTAAACATTATTGAAGATAAAAAATCATTTGAAATTGCAAATATAAATTACAAAAATGAAAATACTGAAGACTCAAAAATAATTAGACATTACAACTATAACGATTTATTATTAGTTGAAAATTCATTAAAAGAAAATGTTTTTTATTCAGATATTGATAAAAAAGATCAAGTGAATGTACTGAAAAAAATTAGCAAAAAATACCTTGACTTTATTGATCAATATTCAATTAATACATTGTTTTTGGCTATTGGATTGCTAAAATGACGAGAAGAAGAAAGTGACTTAAATTACTATTCACCTTTAATGTTTATTCAAACTAAATTAAAAAGCAAAAAAAATATAAAAGAAAATAGTGCATTTAATTTAATGTTTAATGAAGAATCTATTTTAATTCCAAATATTACACTTATTAAAAAGTTAAATTATTCATTTGGAATTAAAATAAATATTGAAGAACTTGAGAAAGCAGAAACAAATATTGAAAAATATAATTTAATAAAACAAATATTAAAACAACATTTTCAAGACGAAAATTGAGGTTTTGTTGATAATGTTTATTTAGATACTTTTAGTTTTTCTAAAATAAATATATTTGCAGACTTAGAACAAAATGAAAATAAAATTATTAACAGTAAATTTATTCAATCTATGTTGGGTGAAGAAATTCAAAAGGAACCATTTGATGTAATAAATGAATCAAATGTTGAAGAAAAAATTGACATTAATAATTATTATCATATTCTTGACTCAGATTCATCACAAGAAGTTGCAATTCAAAGCGCTATTCAGGGTCAAAGTTTTATTTTACAAGGACCTCCAGGTACAGGGAAATCACACACAATTACAAATATAATTACTGAACTTCTTGCAAGAAATAAAAAAATTCTTTTCGTTGCTGAGAAAAAAGCTGCACTTGATGTTGTTTATAATAATTTAGATAAAATTGGTTTATCTGATTATTCTATTCCAATTCATAGTATTGATTTAAATAAAAAAGAAATACTAAAAAATCTTGCAGATTCTTTAACTAAGGGTGAAAATAAACTGATAATTGATCAAAATAGTTCGCAAAACTTAGTACACAATTACAAAAAAACAGTTGATTATTTAAGCAAATATGGGAAAGAATTATTACAATTAAGAAAACCACTAAATATAAGTTTATATAGATTAATTGGGAAATATTACACTCTAAAGCAAACAAAAGATTTATTATTTGCAATAAATAACTTAGAATCTATAAATTCACAAAAACTTGAAGATTTAAAAATTACAATCAATGAATTTGAAACATGTTGTCAATATTTTAACTTTAATGTTTCAAATAACCCTTGATGAGGAAGCAAATGAACAAAAATAAATATTCAAGAAAAAGAAGAAATAATTCAAAAATTAAATTCAATTAGCAATTTTGCTCAAGATGTATATAAAAAGATTCTTTCAGTCCACAAATCAATAACAATAAATGATCAAAGTTTTGCAAAAAATATTACGTACTTAAAAGATATTTTTGAACAAATTCTTAATTTAAATATAAAAATAGATGAAAAAATATTATATCTAAATAATATCGATGATGAAATTACAAAATACAATCTTCTATTATTAACATTAAAAGAATATAAAGAACTAGAAAATAATTTAAGCGGAATTTTTGATTTAAAAATAACTGAAGCTAATGTAAATAAATTTGTACAAAACTACAAAGAAAAATATAAAAATCCTTTTCGTTTTTTAAGTGTAAGATGATCTTTTGTTAATAAAATTTTAAAAAAATTCTCAAAATCAAAAGATAAAAACTTAATACACAATAATCTTGATAATTTACTGAAATTTAAATCATTAGATAATAAATTAAATGAAATAAAAAATACATTAAATTTTGCACCTAATATTTTAGAAATCAATAATGTAAAAGACATTCAATCATCTTTAAAATTAATTAATTCAATTAATAAATACAATGTTATTAGCGATTTTACTATTGATAAAATCAAGTTAACTCAAATTATAAATCTTGATATTCGATACAAAAATGATATAGAAGAAACATTGGAATTAATAAATAAATTTTTAGATAATTTAAATTACATATCTTCAAACTTTGAAAAAAATATTTTTGATTTTGACATTTTATCAATTCCACAATTAAAAGAAAAATTAACTTTTTTAAATAATACCCACAATGATCTTGGTATGATGGTTCGAATTAATAAAGTAAAATCTGAATTAGATGACCTAGAATTAGCAGATTTTTATACAAAAATTTTAGAAGCTAAAATAACTAAGAGTTTTTATAATGTTTTTATTAAACGTTTCTACAAACTTATTATTGATACAATAATAACAAAAGATATGCAAGAATTTAACGACTCAAACTTAGAAACTTTTAGAGATATGTTTATAAATGTTGAACAAAATGTAAAAGAATTAGCAAAAGCAAAAATTGAAGCTAATTTACTAAATAACATACCTAATAGCAATGGTTTAAATAGTCAAAATATCGAAATTAAAATTCTTAAGGCAGAAGCAAATAAATCAAGAAATATCATGCCTTTTAAAAAGATATTTGAAAAAATTCCTAACTTACTATTGCAACTTAAACCTTGCTTAATGATGTCACCTCTTTCAGTAAGTGCTTACTTAAAAGATGCAGATATTGAATTTGATACAGTTATTTTTGATGAAGCATCACAAGTAAAGCCTGAAACAGCGATTGGTGCAATTTATCGGGCAAAGCAAATAATAATTGTTGGTGATAGTGAACAATTACCACCAACTAACTTCTTTAATTTAATTGATCAAGATAATGAAATAACAGAAGAAGACGATGACTCAGTATCAATAAAAGGTTTTGATTCAATTCTTAATATGGCTAATATTTCATTAAATACAATTAAATTAAGATGACACTATCGGTCAGTTTTTGAAGAACTAATATATCCTTCAAATAAAGAAATTTATAATAATTTAATTACTTTTCCTTCAAAATTGAAACCAAAAGAATTTGAAGGAATTAATAAAATATATGTAAATGGTTTATTTGTTGAAAGAAAAAATGAAAAAGAAGCAGATGAGGTAATTAAAACCATAGAAAAAATAATATTAAACTATGGAATTGAAAGCAGTGTAGGGGTCGTTACTTTTAACCAAGAACAACAACTACATATCGAGAAAAAAATTGACAAATTCAAACAAAAATTCCCTCAATATAGTGAATTTTTCAGCCGTGAAAAAGAAGATAATTTCTTTGTAAAAAATATTGAAACAGTTCAAGGGGATGAAAGAGAATTTATTATTATAAGTTCAGTATATGGACCTGATTTAAATAATAAGATTTCAATGAGATTTGGACCTATTAATAATGAAAATGGGTATAAACGTTTAAATGTTGCTTTTACACGGGCAAAAAGAGGAGTTATTTTAGTTTCTTCTTTAAAATCAGAAGATATTGACTTAAATAGAGCAGAAGGTCGTGGAGTTAAATTCCTAAAAACTTATTTAGAAACTGCAGAGTTTGGTATAAATCCTTTAATTGATAATAATGATGATATTATTGAATTTGATTCACCTTTTGAAGAGGAAGTTTACAATGAATTAACTAGATTAGGTTATAAAATAAAAACACAAGTAGGGAGTTCAGGATATAGAATAGATTTAGCAATTGTTGATCCTAATAATCCAAATAATTATATTTTAGGAATTGAATGTGATGGTTCTACATACCACTCATCAAAAACAGCAAGGGACAGAGATAGATTAAGACAAGAAGTTTTAGAAAAGAGAGGTTGAAACATTCACTGTATTTGATCAACTGATTGATTTACAAATAAAACAAATCAATTAAATAAGATTAAAAATGTACTTAAGAACATTAATGTCAACCCTAATAAAAAACAATCCACAAATAAAGTGGACAATCATTTATTTAGTGTAGCAAAAAAAGAAGAAACTAAAATAGAGTTTCTTACATTACCTGATTTTGATGACGAGTATTTATTTTTAAATATATTATCTAATTCTAATACTTCATATGCAGTTACTAAATTAAAAGAATTAATCATTAATTATCAAGTATTACATATTTCACACATTAAAAAAATTCTTACTTTTATATTTAACAGAAGAGTATATTCATCATATGTACAAGGTTTTGCAAACAGAATATTTTCATTATTAAAAACAGAAAATTTTGTATTTGATAATGATTTCATTATTGCTCCTGATATTGATAAAAATACTATAAAATTTAAAAAAGCAACAAAAAGATCACCTGAAACTGTTTATTATTTTGAATTTGTCGATTTAATTTTACAAATTATTAATTCAGTCAAAATAATTGACCAAAATTCACTAATGAGATTAATAATTAATTATTTAGGTTATACATCTTTAAACACAACTACAAAACAATTTTTAGAAAATATTCTTGACAAAATGGTTCAAGAAAATCTAATAATTTATGAAAAAGAAAACGATATTTATAAATCACTATAAAAAATTAATGCATTAAATTAAAGCACCTAAAATCCGGTGCTTTAATTTTAAAAAAAGCAAAATTTATAAAAAAACGATTTTTCGATGATTTTTTTACTATTTTTTTAATTTTTTGATTTTATTTAGCACTTTAATAAAAAGTGTGCTAAAATATAAACATCAAAATTAAGGAGATTTATCATGGCAAAAGTTTTAATTATTAATACATCACCAGTTTCAAAAGACTTATCAATTTCATATGGAATGGCGCAAGTGTTTAAAAAAGCTTATTTAGCAGCAAATCCACAAGACGAAGTTGAAGAATTAGACTTAAATGAAGTAGAAATGGCTCACAAAACTATTGATTCAAAAAATATGGGTCCAGAGTACTGAAATGAAGAAGATTCAGACAAATACATTGAACAATTAAAAAATACAGACAAAATTATTTTTGTTGCTCCAATGACAAACTTCAGTATTTCAGCTTTAGCTAGAAACTATTTAGATCACGTTTTAGTAGCAAACAAAACATTTAGTTACAAATATTCAAAAGATGGAGATGCAGTTGGATTATTACCACATTTAAAAGTTCAAATATTAGCAACACAAGGGGCACCATTTGGATGATATTTATGAGGAAGTCATACTGCTTTAATTAAAGGAACATTTGAATTTGTTGGTGCAAAAGTTAAAGAACCTTTAATGATTGATGGAACAAAAACCCCAATGTATGCAGGTTGAACAAGAGATCAAATCATTGAAAAACACATGGATAGAATTGTTGATGCAGCTTCAAAATTCTAATCATTATTATTAAATTAAAAAATCAAAAATAGCATTATTTTAAACGTTATTTTTGATTTTTTTGTTTTTTTCAAGATAAATTATCATTTTTTTCCGTATTAAAATATTTTTATTTTTTAATAAATTATAATTATTATTATAAAAAATAGGAGGAAAGAAAAAATGACACCAAAACAATTATTAACCAAAAGTTGAAATTCAACTGGTTTTATGTATGAATTTATTGCTGTTTATACATTAATTTTCTTTGTAACACTTTGAATATTTTTTGCAAAGTTAAATAAAAAAGAAAATAATAAATTGTACATGACATTAGGTTTTACATTTGCAACATTTTTAATGTTTATTATTCCTTGATCATGAAGTTTCTTTTTATCAGATAGAAGATCATTTGCTTTAGCAAACCCTATTGTGGTTTTACTGCAAGCAATGCTTCAAGGTGTAGATGTAACTAAGAAAACATTTGAACCCATTTTTACTGGTGTTTGATATTTAATTGGCGGACAACTTTTGGGTGGTTTAGCTGGTTTTATAACCTTTATACCTTTATATTATTTACTAAGACAATTTTTTAAAGATGTTGAAAAGTATTTTGATAATTTAAAAGAAATGAGTCTTTTAAACATATTTAAAATAAATAATAAAGCTAACAATAACCCCAAATATTTTGTTATTAAAGAAGCAATATTTATTTCATTATTTACTGTTACAGTACCACTTTTAAACTATGTAAACCAAACAAATTATGGAGCAACTCCATATGATAAAATGTTTTTAACACTTGCTGTTATTGCATTTACAATTTACATATCATCTTATTTTGGATATTATGCGTTTCATATATTCTTTACTTTTATTAATTTTATAATGACTGCGATTTTTTCTTTATATCAATTAATAAAACAACAAAAAAATTTAATAAATAAAAAGAATATTATTAAAGACTCATGAAGTTTCGCAATTACTTCATCTTTAAGCATAACAATTCCATTAATATTTGGTTTAATGGTTGCGCAAATTACTATAAATTCAGGAGCAGGAATAAATTTTTAAGGAAAAAGTATGAAAAAGAAATTTTATAATTTATTATTAATCCCCACATTAACCTTACCATTTACAGTGGCGGCCTGTGCGAACCCAAAAACAGAAAACACAAATAACACAGACATAAATGAAACTACAAAAAATGAAAATAACAATGTTTTTAGTCAATTAAATTCTGGATTTCATTTTGAACCAGTAGCTAATTATTTTAAATACAACGATAAAACAAATGAAGTTTTTAAATTCAAAACTGAAGGAGCAGATGCTTCTAAAATTGAATTTACTGATTTTTCAAAAAACGATTATGTTCCAAGACATTTTAATTTTGATTTTGATGCATTTAAAAAAATATTAGTAAATCAATTAAAAATAGATCAATCATTTGTAAATAAAATAAACTACAAATTTGATTACCATAATATTAGAGTAGATTCAGCAAATATTCACAACGTGATTTTACCAATTAAGGTTCTTGTACCTGCTGAAATTAAAAACAATAACAAAAAATTATTTACTGAACACAAAGTAGAATTTACATTAAAAGGAATTAAATTAAAAGCTAGTGATATTAAAAAATATCAAGAAGTAGATAAATTAAATCAAGAATTGCAACAACAAATTACCAACGAAAATATTCAAGTAGTTTTTGATGATACTAAAAAAGATGAATTTGTTGCATTACTAAAAAAATATAACATTAATGAATTATCAACTAAACAACTAAATAGCATAATAAAACTTAGTGGATTTAATTTAGATGCTTTAAAACAAAAATACCCAGGTCAAGGAATTAATATTTTTGTAAATGAAATTGATTTAACAAATAATCAAGAATTAAATAAAATTACTCTATCAATAAGAATTGCAAATGGATTATTTGAACAAGATAGAAGAAGCAAAGAATTAACAGAAGAAAGTAAAACTAATGTAGGATTTACAATTCATAAAGAAATTCAACTAAATGAAGAGTGACAAAATGTATTTTTAGATCAAAAATTAAGCAATAATGTTTTATATTCAATAAAAAATAACAACATTTATAATGCTGATTTTATGAATTTAACTGCTAATGATTTTGTTTTTTATTCAAATAATAAAGATGCTGTTTATAAAATCGTTTCATACACTCCAATAGACTTAAGAAATG
This sequence comes from Mycoplasma zalophi, assembly GCF_025486335.1. Taxonomy (GTDB): domain Bacteria; phylum Bacillota_I; class Bacilli_A; order Mycoplasmatales; family Metamycoplasmataceae; genus Metamycoplasma; species Metamycoplasma zalophi. The sequence continues at coordinate 65,192 of NZ_JAOOPZ010000004.1, read as the reverse complement.
GATTATTAAAATTCCAAGCTAAAATTAGTGAAAAAACTTATGATTTTGATAAAAAAGTTGGAGTAGGAAACTACACAAACCCATTTGAAGATAACTTTGTAAAAGAAAATATTAATGCATATAACTTTATAATAGATACTTTAACTCGTGAGGACTTAGCAAAAGTAAATGAATCAATTTACAATATCTTTGGTACACATATGTTATCAGGTGGATATGATTCAACTAGATCAGTTTATGCTGCTAAAACTTCTGTACCTAACTTTTTACACGTTGGAGAAGATTATTTAGCACCTTCATTTACACCAATAGTTGCTCCATATGATGGTGAAATTATTGGAATATTTAATAGAGAATATGATGCTTCAGAAAAAGCTGATGCATCATCAGTTGGAACAACTTTAATGATGAGAGTAAAAAAATCAGCATTAAATTTAACACCAGCGGAATTTGAAAAACACTTTCAAATAAAAGACGATAATCTAGATGGTTGAATGTATATTGGATTTATTCACTTAGATAGTAACAGAACTTTAAGTCAAGATATAGGAATAACACCATTAAATTACACTTCAGGTAATGGAAAATATGTTGTTGCAGATAATATTGATCCAGCACACCCAAAAGTAGTTAAAAAAGGGCAAGTTATTGGATTTTTAGGTAGTCCAGACACAAATGGTGGTTGAATGCCTCACGTTCACATTACTGTATATAACAACACAAGCAAAAACTACAATGAAAATAATTTCTTTACAAATGTTTCTTCAACTCGTGAAAAACGTGTTAATGGTTACAGTGTAGAAAAAAGAAATAATCCTACAAGCATTCGTGTTGATGGAGTATTTGCTAAATCATTTGGTAAAAAACCAGTTGCTTATGAAGTAGATCCTATTACTGGTAAAAAAACAAAAACAGAAGCTGGAGAATTTACTTGAATTTCTAATCCAATGAGTGAACAAGAAACAAGAAATGGATTTGTAAATCCTAACGTTTTATTTAAAATAAGAGGTGATGAGTCATTTTCATTTAACCTTGAAGAATTATTCGAATTACAAAAATCTCAAAACGAAAATTAAATACAAAAAGTTAACATTTTTTTCTAAGTGTTAACTTTTTTTTACTTTAAATAGTAATGAAAATAAAACTACAACAAGATATAAAAGATTGCGGAGTTGTTTGCATTCAAGCATTTTATAAATACTATTTTAAAAAATGAATAAATATAAATGATTTAAAAACTCAAGCTAATTATTCTCAAAATGGTTTAAATTTAATAGAAATGCAGCAACTTGCATACAATAATAATTTAGATATGAAAATACTAGAAGGTGATTTTCACAGTTTTTTGCAGCTAAAAATTACAAAACCATTAATTGTATTAGTAAATAACAATAATTTATTACATTACATAATTATTGTTAAAAAAGATCACAATAAATATGAAGTTTTAGATCCTGCAAAAGGAAAATATTTAATTGATGTACAAGAATTAAAGAAAAAATACCTAAATGTTATTTTAAATATAGAAAAAGGCAATAGAACTATTTCTTATAATTTTCAAAAGAATACTATTTTTTCAGTATTTAATAATTTAAAGTTAGTATTATTTTCAATAATATTGTCCATTGTAGTGTTTCTTTTAAATATTTTTAGTTCTTATCTTGCAAAACAAATTATTGATAATGCTTTATCTCTAAAAAATGAAAATTTAATTACTACAATATTTATTGTTAGTTTTTGAGTAATTTTTTCAAGAATCTTGATTAATTTTTCACTCTCGATGATCGAAAATAAAATTCAAATTAATTTAATAAACAACATAACTGAAGTATTTATAAAAAAATTACTCAATGCTAATTTAATTTCTTTAAATAAATTAGATAAATCTGACGTTTTAAGTCGCTTTTTTTTAGTTAATGCAATTGCACAATATCAATCACAATTTTTATTGATAATTTTTAGTCAAAGCTTTGGATTTATAATATCTATTATTTTTTTATGATATTTCAATATTTATCTAACATTAATTGCTTTAATTTCATTAGTTATTATATTATTAATTTCGCTTTTATTTAACTTTCTAAATAAACCGCAATATGAAAAACTAATAAAATTATCTGAAGAAAATATAAATAACTTTTTAAATTTAATTTTAAATTCTTTCCAAAACAAAAATCTATATAATAGTACATATAATTTTCAATCTTTTGTAAAAATAAATAAAGAATACTTATTGAAATCTTATACTTATCACCAAAATATATTATCAAAAGATAAATTAATAAATTTAGCAATGCAAATTACACCAGTTTTAATTATGTTTATTGGAATTAAAGTAATTTACAAGCAAGATATAAACTTAGGAATACTTATTATTTTTAGCACATTTTATAATTATTTATTAAATCCTATTTTAAGTTTTTCTTTAATTGTTTCACAATATACAACTTACAAAATTAATTTAAATAAAATTAACTTTATTTTAAATTTAGATACAACTAATAATTTTCAACCTTTTTTACATTTTATAAAATGCAATAGCATAGAAATTAAAAACCTAGAATTTGGATACGTTCCAAGTGTTAAATTTTTAAAAATAAATAAACTTAATCTTTTGCAACATTCAACTTTAGAGTCACAAAATGGTACAGGCAAAACTACATTTTTAAAAATATTAGCGAAACACTATGACTATCAAGGTTCAATAAAAATTAATAATATAGAACTTAAAAATTTCAATAATGAAGAAATATACGAAAAAGTTTTATATCTAAATAAAAATATTTTATTTAGTGCAAAAAATATTTTTGAACAAATTACTTTAAAAAATACTAGTTTAGAAAATCAATTTTATATTAATTTTAAAAAATATAAGTTACAAAATATTCTTGATTATGTTAATTTAAAACTAGATACAACATTAGAAAATAATGCCACCAATTTAAGCAATGGACAACAGGCAATAGTTAATGTTTTCAGTATATTTGCAAATAATTATTCAATAATTTTATTAGATGAAGCATTTGAACATTTAGATGAAAAAATTTTCAATAATCTTAAAATAATTCTTCAACAACATTTAAAAAATACTTATACTATTGAAGTTTCTCACTCAAAAAAATATATTTTTAATGAAAATCTTATTAAATTAAATGAAATTTAAATTTTCTAAGTTAGAAATTTTAATTCTAATCATAACAATATCTATTTTGTTTTCACTTATTTTGTTTTTAATATTTTTTCAAAAGTTAAATTTTGAATACAAAAAGATAAAAATAATTGACAATAAACAACTTATTTTTGAAACTGATTTGAATTTAAATGATTTTTTTAAAATAAATGACACAATTACATTAAAAATTAATGAAAAAGAAATTTTTGCTAAATTATTAAGCATTACAGTAGGAGAAAAAGGCTATTTTATATTCAAGATTAAATTTTTAAATTTTGCATATTTTTTTAAGTTTTCAAATGTATATTTAAAAATTACAAATTTCACTGAAATTATTAAATTTTTTAGATAATTATGACATTATTTTTATATAATAAAATTTATGAATAGAATTTTATTTACAAATGATACAAATTATCGTTTTAGATACAAAAAAGACTACCAAAATATCTTAGATCTTGCAAAAGAAGAATTTAATTCTGAAAAAGATATTGATGTTGATATTTTAATTGTAAATAACGAACAAATTCAACTATATAATCAAGAATACAGAAACAAAAATTATCCAACAGATATTCTTTCATTTCCTTTTGATGATGACATGTCATTAAATTTTTTAGATAATAGACCACTAGGGCAAATAATTATTTCATATGAAAAAATAAAAGAGCATGCAAAAGAATATAACCATAGCATAAGAAGAGAATTTTGCTACATATTCTGCCATGGAATTGCTCATTTATTTGGTTTTGATCATTTAACACCTGAAGAAGAAGCAAATATGAATAAGCACGTGGATGCAATTATGGAAAAATTAAGCATAAGTCGTTAGGAGAAATATGAAAGTCTGTACAATAGCAATAATAGGAAGACCAAACACAGGAAAAAGTACGTTATTAAATAAATTAATTGATTATGATTTATCAATTATTACAAATGTACCACAAACTACAAGAGATCAAATTAAAGGGATTTACACTGATGATAACTATCAATTAGTGTTTATTGATACACCAGGAATACATAAAGCACAGCATGTATTCAATGAAAAATTAAATCAAGCTAGTTATGATAGTTTAGAAGATGTAGATTTAGTATTATTTTTACAACCTGCCAATGAAGAAATTGGAAATGGTGATAAATTCATCATGAAAAAACTAGAAAACATCAAACATAAGTTTGCCATTATAAGTAAAATAGATTTAGCTACAAAAGAAGAAATTGAAAATAAAGCTAGCGAATTATTAAAATATAAATTTGACACTGTCATGGCGGTAGGATTTGGATTTGATACAACTTATGAAGATATTTTAGAAGTTATCAAAAAAGAATATGCAGACAATTTAGAAGACTCTGAACCTTATTATGATCCCGAATATTTAACAGACTTACCAATGCGTTTTATTGCGAAAGAAACAATAAGAGAAACAGCATTTTTAAATTTAAAAGAAGAACTTCCTCACTCAATTGCTGTTGTTATAGATGAATTTACAGAACAAGAAGATGGAAGACCATATGTTATAAGAGCAACGATTTTTGCTAAAAAAGAATCACAAAAAGGAATTATCATTGGTGCTAATGGAACAATGATAAAGAAAATATCTATGTTATCTAGAAAAAAACTAGAAAATCAATTTTCACATAAAATATTTTTAGAAATTAAAGTAAAAGTTAATAAAAATTGAGTAGATAAAGAAGATCAAATTAAAAAATTAGGATATTAACATGAAACTCATAAAGTTTAAAACTTTAAAAAAAATACTTCTTTTTACATTTTTAACCTTATTAACAGCAAGCATTACTACTGCTGTTATTTTTAAAATTAAAACACCTTATTTAGTTAGTATATATAATTATGAATCATATTTATCAAAACCACTTATTGCAAAAATAAACAAAAAATATTCATATCGTGTGTTTAATGATATAAATGTGTTTACAAAGGATATAGAACAAGGGAAAACTGTTGGTGGTGTTGGAAGTGATTTTCAAATTGCTAATTTAGTATTAGAAGGTAAAATTAAAAAAATAAACTGAAATATTCTAATTGATAATTTATCAAATAATAGAGAAGAAAAAAAACAACAAATACAAAATATTTTTACTGATATAACAAATTCACACATTGAAAAATATGAAAATTGAATTATTAATAAAATAATTGAAATTAATCCTGAAAACAATAAAAACAGAGATTCTTTTAATCATGTAATTAAACCTTTTTTATATTACAAAAATGAAAATTTAAGCAATAAAAATTCAAGAGAAAATATTTTAGGGTTTGAAGTGGATTCAGAGGAAGGAATTGATAATTTTTATGAATTTTTAATACCTTACTTTATTCAAGATAAAGTTGTTGCTTACAACATAAATAAAAATTCAAGACCACATATAACAAACTGAAATTCAGAAAAATATTTTAATTCTAGAACATGAAAAAATATTTACGAAACTCTTTATAATTTAGGTTATCATAAATTTGGATGAACCAATGTTTATTATGATAATTTAATGTTAGGACAATATTTTGCATCAGAAGAAAATAAACATAATTATTTAACTGAAAATGGACTCGCAAACATTAATTTAAATAACATTGATAACATAATTGAATATTTTAAAGAATTTGTATTTTCAACTACTCATCACTCAATTTTGGAAACAAAATTTAACAAATTAGCAACAAATGGACTTGAACTTGTAAACGATTTAATCGATCCTAGTAAAGAAAAATTAGATGCAGCTTTAATGTATAACGGTGATGTTTTGGATAGTTATTATTCAAATGATAATTTTAGTATGTTAGAAGACGGAAAAAATGTAGACTATATAAGACCACAAAATAACATGATTTTATTAGATGCATGAATAATTTCTAAATCTGTAAGTGATAGTGACTCAGATGCAATGCTAAAATATTTAAAAGAAGTTGTTTTTGATACAATTGGTTACTCATATAATGAACTTGTTTCAGCTTACTATAACAATATATTAAATAATTTTGATAACAAAGAATCATTAAGAAGTAAATTATTTACAAATAATATACCAAAGACTATTTCTGAGTTAGATACTGAATTTTTTACTCAAAATTTTGAAAAATTTAAAGATTTTGATTTTAGTAATATGTTATCTAATTTTGATAATGTAAACTATACACCAACAATAAAAAACGAATTTAATTTTTTTAAAGATTATTATTTTTTAGATGAAAATAAAGAAGTAGATATAAAAGCAAAAAATATATATAACATAAATATTGATGAAGATATTTATTATTCATTTTATGTTCCTTTAGATAAAGAAGTTAAATCAACAGTTATAAAAAAATACTTTGAAAAAACTCATTCATAATTTACTTATAAATTTTCAATTTATAACCCTTAAAAACATAAAACTATGCTAAAATTTTTATAATATGTTAAAGAGGCAAAAACTTAAATTAAATGTAAATAATACTATGTGACTTTTTTTTGTCAATATTTTTACTTTGACTTTTTGCACTCTTAAATGATTAAATACTGAATACACTCAGTATATTTATAATTCTGCCCTCGTTATTTAGAAATTAAGTCATTTAAAAATGATTTAATTTCACTTTTGTATTAAAAAATATATTAAGGAAGTACAATGGAAATAAATAACAAAACTCATGAAAAAAATAAAAAAATATATCCTATCATTGAACTTGTTGATGTAGTTAAAGAATTTGAAAACAAAACTGTTTTAGACCATATTAATTTAAGTATTAATCGTGGTGAATTTATTACATTATTAGGTCCAAGTGGTAGTGGTAAAACTACAATTTTAAGAATAATTGGTGGTTTTGAATGAACCACACGTGGTGAAGTTAAATATAATGGAAAAGATATAAAAGATCTTTCCCCACACAAAAGAGATGTGTCTACAATTTTTCAAGATTATGCACTTTTTCCACATTTAAATGTTGAAAACAACATTAAATATGGTTTAAGACTAAAAAGAAAACCAAGAGAAAATGTAAATACATCATATTTTAACACTTTACAAAAAAAACAAAAAGATTGAAAAAAAATAGCTGAATCTAAAATGAAAAATTTAGACAAAACTATGACTCAATATGAAAAAGAATTAGAAAATACTAAATTATCAACAAAAAAACAAGCAAAAATTCAAAAATGAATTGACGACAGTGATTTTCAATACTCATATTGAGAAAACTATGTTGACCTTAAAACAGAAGATTATGAAAAAAAACACTTAACCAGAAAAATTACAAATGCTGAAATGGATAAAGAAGTTGAAGAAATAATTAAACTTGTAGGTCTAGAAGGAAATGCAAAAAAACAAATTTCAAACTTAAGTGGAGGAATGAAACAAAGAGTTGCACTTGCAAGAAGTTTAGTTATAAGTCCTAAAATTCTTTTACTTGATGAACCTTTAAGTGCATTAGATGCTAAAATACGTGAAAAAATGCAAATTCTTTTAAGAAATTTACAAAAAAAATTAAATTTAACATTTATTTTTGTAACTCATGATCGTGATGAAGCTTTACAATTAAGCGATAGAATTGCAGTTATACGAGATGGTCAAGTTGAACAATTTACAACACCACACCAATTATATGATTATCCAAAAAATAAATGAGTTGCTAACTTCATAGGGGATGGTAACTTCTTTGATGCTGTTTTTATCGAAAAAAACAAAGTAAAATTTATGGGTAAAGTGTTTGATACAATTCATACAGAATTTAAAGAAAATGAAAATGTTGATGTTTTAATTAGGCCTGAAGATATTTTAATTTCTAAGTTAGATAAAAATTCTAAGTTAGAAGGAATAGTTAAAAAAACTGTTTATAAGGGAAGTTACTACTACATAGATGTTGAGGTAAATAATAAAATTCTTTACGTTGAAACCATAAATAAATTTTCAGAAGAACAAAAAGTATATCTTTCTTGAGATGATGATGCAATTCATATAATGGCAAAAGACACAAAAGAATGGGATAAAGAACTTATATAATGGTAGAAAAAATCAAAAATAAACTAGGTTTAAATTTAAGATTATCTTTGATTTTACCTTATGTTATTTTCAGTGGTTTATTTATAATTTTGCCATTAATATTAGTAATTATTAAAGCTTTTACTCCTTTAAACAATTCTTTTAATAATTGAGAAATAGCTTCTTCAAAAACTACGTGAATTATTATGTGAAGAAGTATTTGAACTGGTTTTGTTGGTGGTTTTTTGTGTGTATTAATTGGGTTTCCATATGCATATATAATTGCAACATCAAAATCTAATGTAACTAAAAATATTGGATTAAGTTTAATCTTGAGTCCTTTATTAATTTTTACAATTTCAAAAGCATTATCAATAAGAGGGTTATTTTCAGTAATTTTTGATGAAAATTCGCTAAATAATGAAGCTTTTTTAATATTAGGAATTATTTATTTATATATTCCTTTTGTTATTATGCCACTTTATCAAGTCTTAAAAAATATGCCTTCTAATATAATAGAAGCTTCACAGGATCTTGGGTATGGAAAAATTAAAACTATGTTAAAAGTAGTTATTCCATACACCTTAAAAGCAATATTAGGTGGATTTAGTTTGGTATTTTTAATAACCGCTACATCTATTATTTTAAGTGATAGATTATTACCAAATGGTTCACAAAATCAATTAATTGGTAATTTAATTAATAATTTTGCAAATGCTTCAAATCCTTTTGATTTAGCAAATGCTTCAACTCTTGTTTTAATTACTTTATTGGTACTTATGTCTATATATGGAATTATTTATTTAATACCAGTATTATTAAATAAATATCGTTATAAAGGGAGTAACAATGAATAAGATTACTACTTATATAAAAAAATCATATATAGGAATAATTATTTTAATTTTTTACATTCCTTTGATTTTTGGAGCAATTTACTCATTTAATTCACCCAGTGATAAAGGGATTTTCAGTGTAACAACATGAAATAAATTTACCTTTGCAGCTTATACTGAATTATTTTCAAAAAGTCATTTTTCAGCTTTTATAAATTCATTTTTAATTGCAGTATTTACTTCAATTATTGTCATAATATTAGCTTTATTAACTGTTTTTGGACTTTGAAGACAAAAAAATAAACGTTCAAGACAATATGTTCAATCATCATCAAATATACCGATGATTAATAGTGATGTTGTCACCGCTCTTACTCTAGCAATTGTTTTAACCTCATTTTTTGGAGTTTTAAAAGCTACAAATGAAGGATTTATTAGAGTTATAGTTTCTCATGTGGTAATTATTTTACCTTATGCTATTATGATTATGTTACCTAAATCAGATAAATTTTCAAAAAATATTTTTGAAGCTTCAGAAGATTTAGGATATTCAAAAATAAAAACCTGATTTAAAACTTATTTTATTTACATGTTAGGTAGTATAGGATTTGTTTTTGTAATCAGTATGGTTTTAAGTTTTGATGACTTTATTATTACAAGAATAGTTTCAAACACTGAAACACTAGGAACTCAACTTTATGAAGGACAATTCCAAGCATGAAGTTTAGCACTTGGTTCTATTTCACTTTTAATAGTTATAGCAGCAAATATTTTTTATATTTTAACCAAAACTCACTTTTTAAAAGCAACACAAGAAAAATTTAAAAAAGTTATAAATAGAAATAGGAAAATTGAAAATGTTAAAAAGTAAAGTTAAAAAAATAATAACTTTATTTTCTGGAATTATTTTAGGTCTTATTTCAGTTATTTCTGTTGCTTTTGCTATAACAATAAAATTGGATACAGGATACAAACCAAGTATTTATAATTACGGTTCATATTTAGAACCTTCTATTATTAAAGAATTTAAATCAAAATATAATTACAAAGTTTTTAATGACATAAATGAATTTACAACTGCTTTAAATAATGAAAAAGCAATAGCTGGAGTGGGAAGTGATTTCCAAGCTGCACAGTTAATTATTGACGATAAAATCAAAAAAATTGATTTCAAATTATTATTCAATATTGAAAATAATGTTTTAAATGGGTTAGAAAATATATTTCGTAAAGAAATTATTGATCATTTAATTGTTTACGATAATTATATTTTAAGTTTAATAAAAACTAAATACCCTCAAAAATTATTAACAGAAAATACATATGATGTTGATGGTGATAAAGAAGAAGATCATTTTTGAGAATACGTAGTTCCCTATTATTCACAAGATAAAGTGATTGCTTATAATATAAACAATAAATTCCGTCCACACATAAAATTAACAGAAGAAGAAAAAGAAAATGGAATTGAGTTTCAAGACAAATCATGATTTGGAATAATGAAAACTTTAAAAGAACATGGATATACAAATTTTGGTTGAAATAATGCATATTATGATAATTTAATGATTGGTGCTTTTTATGAAGAATACAAAAACCCTGGGTCTTGAATTGACAAAAAAACAAAAGAATTAAAACAATTTAATTTCATGAATTATACTGAAGCAATTGATGGATTTAATAAATTTATAAAAGATACTACAACATTTGACATTCGCGATACAAAACACAACTTTTTAATTGGTGATGGTTTAGAACTTTTAAACACTTTAATAGAACCAAAATTAAATAAGGCAGATGCAGCTATTTTATATAATGGTGATGCAATTGATGCTTATTATTCAAGTGATAATTTTAGTGATGCTGATGATGGAGATATTAGATTTATTCGTCCAAAAAACAATTACTTATTAGTTGATGTATGAATTCAAGCAAAATCTTTAACTGCACAACAATCAAATGATTTTATTTTAGAACTTAAAAATAAACTTTATAATAAACTTGACGCAAATGAACCAGTTGAAAAAATTGAACAACAATATGAATTATCATATTTAGAAACTTTAAAATCATTAGTAAATGAATCAAAAACAAAATTAGAAGAAAATTCTATTGCTAAAAAAATTTATGATATTTTAAATCAAAACAGAATTGATGAAAATCTAGACAAAAATATTATTCAAAAAATTTGAGATCTCCATTTAGAAGATGAAGATGCTTGAGCAGATCAATTTGCAAACGCTTTTGGAGAAGTTGAATACACAGAAATTATCAATTTTGATTATGTAAATTATACACCAACACTAAAAGCTACATATAATTTTATTAAAAAATGATACTTTGGCACAGATGAAGTAGCAATACAATTATATGATCAACCAGATCAATCAGAAGATTATAATGTATATATTTATCAAATAATTGATACGCAACTAAGAACAGCAATTAGTGCGTATAATTACAAAAGTATTAAGAGTTAAAAAAATCAGGCAATCCCTGATTTTTTTAAAACTTATTTTTCAAAACAATAATTGATGATTGTTGTAAATTATTATATCTCCAATAATATCCTTCTTTATCTAATATATCAGCAACTAGTAATTTTAAACTTCCAGTGCCATTACCTGTGATTATTTCTAAACTATGTTCATAATCATTATTATCAAATTCAAAAAGAGCGTTTAAAACTGATGCAGTTGCTTTTTGTACAGTATATCCATGTAAATCTATCACTCTCATACTTACTCCTTAACTTTCTTTTTGACAACTTGGACAATAATATGTTCCACGACCATTAACTTTTATTTTCTTTATGATTGTATTACAGTTTAAACATGGTTTATTTACTCTTGTATGTACTTTAAGAAAGTTTTGAAACTGTCCTTCTTGTTTATTTAAAGACTCATAACTATTTATAGTAGAACCACCTAATTCAAAACTTTTATCCATTATTAAAGTTGCGTTTTGTAAAATTTCTTTTAATTTTGATTTAGAAATGTTTAATGAGGGCTTTGCAGGAAAGACTTTTGAAGCAAATAGTGTTTCATCTGCATAAATATTTCCAATTCCTGAAACTAGTTCTTGATTCAATATTAAAGTTTTTATTGCGACACTTGATTTAGAAGTTTTTGAATATAATTTATCTAAATTAACTTTATCAGGTGTTGGAGCTAATTTATTTAATGGTTTTGCTTCCAAATAGTTTTCATTTGTTCGTAAATGAACAGTTCCAAACATTCTTGAATCTAAATATTGAAGTTGTGAATTATCATTAAAATAATAAACTAATCTGGTATGTTTGTGTTTTTTAGTTTTAGTTTCAAAAAAATGATATTTCCCCTCCATTCTTAAATGTGTAACTAAAATTTTGTTATTAGATAATTGAATAATAATATGTTTTGCAATGTTAAAAACATCTAAAATAGTTTCATTTTTAACAAAACTGCTAAATTCATCAACTGTTGCTTCTTTTATTAATTTGGGTTGTAAAACTTCAACTTTATCAATGGTTTTGTTTAAAATTCTTGATTTTAAAGCTTTTGTTACAACTTTTGCTTCTGGTAATTCTGGCATATATAATATTTTAAACTATTATTAGCTTTTAAATACTATAATTTTATAATATGAATAATAAATTTAAAGATGTATTTATTTGTACAACAGATACAGTTATGGGTATTGGAGTAAAAGTAAAAGACAATAATATTAATCTTTTATATGAACTCAAACAAAGAAATTTAGATAAAAAAATAATCATTTTGGTTTCATCAATTAAACAAGTTGAACAAATTACAAATTTAAATCAAAATGCTTTAGATTATATTCAAAAATACTGACCTGGAGCTGTAACTTTAATAATAAATGGTATTGGTTTTAGAATGCCAAATCAAGATAAACTTCTTGAGTTTTTAGAACAAAATGGACCTTGCTACGTAACAAGTTGCAATAAAAGTGGTTTTCCAGTTGCAAAAAATATTAATGAAGCTAAAATATTATTCCCAGAAGTAACAAATTTTTATAAATTTGGTAAAATGTCACAAAAACCTTCTTTAATAATTGATGTAGACACTCAAAAAATATTACGTTCATAATTTCAAAATATATTGTAAAATTTATGTATGGAAACAAAGAAAAATAATCAAATAATAGCATTTGCTAGTGACCACGCTGGTTTTGAACTTAAAGATAAATTATCTAAAAAATTAATATCTGAAGGTTATCAAATAGTTGATCTTGGTCCTGAATCAGGTTCTACTAGCGTGAGCTATGCTGAATATGGATTTAAACTAGCGCATTACTTAAAAAAACACCCCGAAGCCAAAGGAATTGGTATTTGTGGAACAGGACTAGGAATAAGTTATGCACTGAATCGTTTTAGTTTTATAAGAGCAGCCAGAGTATCTAGCTTAGAAGATGCTAAATTAGCAAAACTTCATAACGACGCTAATGTTTTAGCATTTGGTGGAAGACAAGTTTCACTTGAAAATGCTTTTGAAATGTTTAAAACATGGGATTCAACAGATTTTGAGGGCGGAAGACATATTCAAAGAATAGAAACACTAACAGAAGAAGGATCTAGCGAATAAAAAACAAGCTATTTAAAGCTTGTTTTTTATTCAACTTTTTGAGTATTAAATTTTCCTTTTACATTTAAAACTGGTATGACATTTATTCATGCTTTAGGATCTACTTTATGAATTTCACGAAGTATTTCATTTTGTTCTAAAAATAAAGCAATTGTTTCTATTCTAGAATTTTCCTGTTGGGTAAATCCTGAAGTTTGTTTTATTATACTATATGCATGTCAATAATTTATATCTTTAAAATGAACACATATATCATTAATTTTTGAACTATAAATTTCAATTTTGACTTTTTTATATTTTGGGTAAATAAAGTTAATTATTAAGTTATAAAAACCAATATAAAATACTGTTGAAATACACCTTACCAGGTAAACACTACTATCCCATGGATGATCTAAAACACTACCTGTATATTCTAAAATACCTATCACAATAATACTAAATGCAGCAAAACAGCAAGCTATTCTAAAACTGACTTTTCCTACTGACATTTTTTTAACTCTTGAAATGTAATAAATAAATATATCACTTCCTGCTGTTGATCCTGAGTGTTTTCAAGCTATAGCTGCTGCTAAACCACCCAATACACTACCACCCAATGTGTAAATTATTACTGGTCATGTTTCAACATTCATATTTAAATGTGGATTTAAATTTCTAAAATATGTTCAGCCATGAGCACCAGCTTTTAAAACAACTTGTTGAGTTGATTCGTTGATAACATCTTTTTGCAATGTTCAATTTTGTCATTGACCAACTATATCAGATCCAATTGGTTGACCTAATTCATTTACTAAACTTGATCCAGAAAAATTTCCACTTGGATATACAGATCAAGAAATTTTTGTGCCATCTAAATCATATGATGTGTAATAAATACTAAAATCATGTTGCAATCAATCTCTAATTACATATGGTTTATTAGGGTCAAAACCATAAAAAAAGAATTCACTTACTATTTGAAATAGTAATCAATAAAGAGTTAAAATCATAAATAACCTTGAATTTTTCTTTCAAAAAATAATAATAAAAGGAAGGTTAATTAATAAATAAAAAATTGCAAAATATTGTCTAAGAGATTCAAATGTATAAGTTATTACTTGAATAAGTGCACTTGTACCACTAGCAACTGTTCCTGCTTTTGCTAAGAAAGTAGCAATTCCTAAATTAAATAAAAAAGCACTTATGAACATTCAAAGTAATTTTTTAGGGAATTTTTTTCAAGTGTTTAAAATAGTTAAATTGTGACTATTTATATGAAATGGATCAATATCATCTGTTGTTGTTTCAACATCTTTTTCTTTAAAAATATTTTTCATGTTATGCCTTAAATTTTGCTTATTTATTATATCAAAAAATAATTTTTTTAATCAATATATGAAGTATCGAATTCACCAACTACTTCATGAATTGGTAATATACTAATTCATGCATTTGCATCAATGTGTTTTATTTGACCAATTACTCAATCTTTTTCTAAAAATAATGTTATAGTTTCGATTCTTCCAAAATCTTTGTGACTATAACCACTAACTCCATAATATATATTGTGTGAATGGTTATATTTAATTAATTTTAAATGTTCTGTAATTTTTTCAATTTTATTAGAATATATTTCAATTTTGACTTTTTTATATTTTGGATACATTAAATCAATTACAAAAGAATATACTCCAATATAAATAACTGTACAAATAATTCTAACTATTAAACGTGTTAAAGGATTTTTTTCAGCATCTCAAGTTGCTTTTCAAGGTCTTGAAGGTATTAAATCATATACCTCTAAACTACCTAAAACTAAAATACTAAAGGCAGCAAATGACATAGCAACTATAAATGCAATTTTACCAATGGACATTTTTTTGACCCTAGAAACATAATAAACAATAACATTGCTACCAGCCACACAGCCACCAGCTCGTCATGCTATAGCTGCTGCTATACCATCTAAAACCCCACCTATTATACAATACACAATAATAGGTCAAGTTTGTCCATCATAAAATCCTTCACTTGAAGATTCAAGATTAAAAGCATTTCAATACTTATGACCATTAGGACTATATAAAGTAATTGTTTCTGTTAAAAATTTATCAATAAATTTAATTTGTCCCAATATTAATTGACTAACCACTTGAAAAAATAGCCAATAACAAGTTAAAACCATAAATAATCGAGGATTTTTTCTTCAAAATACAAAAATGATCGGCAAATTAATCAAAACATAAAAGTATCCAAAATATTTATCTCAATCCAGTGTAAATGTAATTATTTGAGTAAGAGAACTTGTTCCTGTTGCAACAACAGCTGCTTTTGATAAAAAAGTAGCAACTCCAATATTAAATAAAATAGCGCTAATAAAAATAAGAAGTAATTTTTTGGGTAATTTGGCTCAAATATTTAAAAAATTAATGTTATGTGGATTATAAACTTTATTTCATTCTTGCTGGTTTATCTTATTTTTCATTAATTTATCTCCTTTTTATTATTTCTATCTTATCTTTCATCATCAATAAACTTATTTAAATTACTCATGAAACCTAATTTAATCGTTCCAATAGCACCATTTCTATTTTTAGCAACTATAACATTTGTACTAGAAATTCCTCCATATAAATCATCAAAGTCTTTGGGATTATTTTCATCAGAATAGGAGTTATCTTCAGCTGATTTTCTTTTATAATACTCAGGTCTATATAGAAAAATTACACTATCTGCGTCTTGTTCTATTGTTCCACTTTCACGTAGATCAGAAAGTATAGGTTGTTTATCTTCACGACTTTCTACTTTTCTTGATAACTGACTTAAAGCAATAACAGGACATTCTAATTCTTTTGCCAATTGTTTTAAACTCCTTGATATTTTTGAAACCTCAAGTTGTCTATTATCACCCGAATTTTTTGTATCATTTATTAATTGAAGATAATCTACAATTAATAAATCAATAGTTTTTGTTTGTTTAAATCTCCTGCAAACTGAAACTAATTCATTGATGTTTAAAGAACTTTGATCATTTAAAAATAGTGGTCATTGTTTCATTTTTTCAAAAGTTTCTTCTAAGGCATACCATTGTTCTTCATCTATATTTCCTTTTTTTAGATCGCTTAGGGGTGTATAACTTTCAAATCCTATAATTCTTTCAACTAATTGAACATTTGTCATTTCTAAACTAAAAAATAATACGCTTTTCTTTTGTTTTGCAACATTTGCAGCAATATTTAAAGCAAAAGCTGTTTTTCCCATTGAAGGCCTAGCAGCTAAAATAACTAAATCGCCAGGATTAAATCCCAAGGTTAAATCATCTAATTTTTTAAATCCAAATTTTAATCCTGTACTTAATTCATTTTTACTTCTTTTTAATAAAAGTGATTTATTTTCTTTAAGAACATTATCAATTGTCTCATAGTGAGATTTAGATGATGAAATATCCATGTTAATTAAATCAATTTGTAGATTATTAATAATATTATCAATATTTTCTTTCTTTATAAGTCTATCAATTGATTTTTCAATTAATAAATTAAGTTGTATTTTTTTTGAATAAGGTATTAAAACATTTATATAATCTTGTGCTTTTTCTTTGTATCCTACGTTTTCTACTAAAAAATCTAAATAATCATTTTTTTTGTAATTATCAATTCCTAAATTTTGATCTAATATGTTATTTGTTATCAAATAGTTATAAAGATTTTTAAAATCATAATTTGGATATTCTTCAGATAAATTTACAATTGACTGATAAAGCATTTTATTTGCCTTATAGTAAAATAAATTTTCTGTTAAGGAATCGGCAACTTCTTTATAAATTTTAGAATTTGTAATTAAAAGTCCCATAAGTGGGATTTCATTGTCTAAAATGTTTTGTTTATCATCTTGACTTAAAAATTTTTCCATTGCCTATTTCTCCATATTTATTTAGATTCATGTATTCTTACCTTTAAAAATGCTTTTACATTAGGATGTAAAATAACAGGTACACCATGAATTCCTAATGTAGTAATTGATACCTTATCAAGTGAATGATTAGGTAATTTTATATTGTGCTTTGTTAATAATTCTTTTGTAATAGCTTTTGATGTTATTGAACCATGAACAATGTTAATTCCATTTTTTTCAGTGTGAACTTTAAGTTCAAAATTTAATTCAATTTTTTCTATTTCAACTTTCAAAGCTTCTGCTTCGGCAATTCTTTGTGCTTCATTTTCTGCTAATGAATCAAGAATTTTTTGTCTATTAGCTAGGGTTGAAGAATTAATAGGTTGTGCAATACCATTTCTGATTAAATAATTTTTTGCAAACCCATCATTTACTTCTATAATTTCATTTTTTTTATTTTTTTTAAAATCTTTAATTAATATTACTTTCATCTTTTATACTCACAATCGCTTGAATAAGATTATCAACAAATACCTCTAATGATTCGGTATCTGAAACTGATGCCGCTGCTCCAAAATGCCCACCACCATTCATAGCTTCAGCAATTATTTGAACATTAGTATTTATCCCCCTTGCAGACATTTTGTATTTATTAGATCCTGGAATTTTTGCTATAACAAATGCTGCTTTTCTCCCTTGTATTCTTAAAATTTCTTCTGCTGCTATTGCAATTATGTCACTATCTACTTCCTTGTCATATGCTGCAATAAAATAATCTTGCTTAACTTCTTGAAGATTTTCTAAGATTTTTGACACAGTTTGATAAACTTCTTTAGTCATTTTTAATGTTTCTATACTTGTAGAACTGCTTGCTCCTCATTCTTCTAACAAACTTACAGCATTAAAAGTTTTTGAAGAAGACGTTTTTTGAAATCTATTTGTATCCATATAAATACCATCTAATAACATTTGTGCTGATTGAAGGGTAATATATTGACTGTTTTGACTAAATACCAATATTTCCGTAACTATTTCTGATGCACTAGATGCTGTTGTGTCAACATATAAATTTTGTTTTAAAACAAATTCTGGCAATTTAGAAATTCTATGGTGATCTAAAACAAAAACATTTTCTGGGTTTATATTTTTAAATGCATTAGGATTTTCTATTCTGTTGATGTCGGCAGTATCAACAATAATAACCATTGTTGAGTCATCATTTAATTTTGTTGCTTGTTTTGGACTTATAAATAAACTATTGTCATTTTTTAAATATTTATCTTTTTGTTTTTTACACGTTGCATCAAAAGTTATGTTTTGAATATATGCTTTTTTGTTTTTTGCTCTGACTATTGTAGCCAATGCATAAGCAGAACCTAATGCATCTAAATCAGCTTCTTTATGCCCATAAATTATTACTTTACTAATATCATGAGAATTAAATTTTTCTTTAAGTGCTTTTGCAATAAAAGAAATTTTTGTTCTTGAACTATTCAAAGCAATTTCTGATTTTGATCCAAAATACAACGGTTTTTGATTTTTTAAAATAACGGTAACTTGATCACCACCTCTAGACTGAGATTGAGAAAGAGCATCTTTTGTTGTTTCTGTTAATTCATCTAATTTTTCCATACCAGATGCAAATCCCACAGAAAGCGGAATCCTAAACGTTTTACCGTTGATATCTTCTGAATTTATTGCTGTAAAAAACTTAAAATTATTAGCAATGAAATTTTGTAACGTTTGTTTTGTTGTTATTAAAAAGAATCTGTTATTTATAAAACGCCTATAAACGAAATCATATGTTTTTGATAGATCATCCAACACTTTTACAACAGAATTATAAATTTTAAATATCTCTTCTTCAGAATATATTGATTGATATAAATCCATTGAGTCAATATCAATTTCCCCAAAAACAGTTTTTTCCGATTCATACAGTGTTGTTATATTCTGCAATGATGTAACGTCACGAATCATTAAAATATTTTTTTCTGGTAAAAAATTAATTTCATAGAAAAAATCATTGTATTTCGTTGTTGTTTTAAAATTTTTCTTAGACAGAGTTTCAATATTAAAAACAGTATCTAAATTTTTACCTATGATTTTATTTCCAAATCTCTCTTTTATAAAATGAGAAACCCAAATAATTTTTAATCTCTCATTAAACACAAAAATTCCAACACCTTCTTTTGCTATTTCTTGTTCTATATATTGATTTAAAGTACTTTTAACAATTACATTATTTTTATAATTTTGATATGTTAAAAAACCAAGAATTATCATTGCGATAAAAGAAAAAGCAACCAAAATACTTAAACTAATAATTCCTAGTAATGGAAAATTTTTAAAGATGTTACTAATTGCAAAAATTAAAATAAAAGAAACAACAAGAAGTATTATTGTTGTTATTCATAAATAAATATATTTAAAACGCAATTTTATTTTATTTTTCATATTTAAATTATACCTTATAAGGTATAAAAGAAAATAACAAGTAATACAAATTCAATAAACTAAATTTCATAATATGATTTTAATTGATCTAAATTTTTTTTAGTTTTAGAACTGACATAGAAGACATTTAAAAAGGGGAAATAATTTATTATGTCTTTTTTTGTTTTACTTAATTCTTTTTGATTACTTTTATCTATTTTTGTAACAATTAAATTTACTTGATGATTTAAATTCAAACACATCTCAATCATTTCCATATCAATTAATGTTAGTGAAATTCTTGAATCTATTAAAATATTAATAGAATATATATTTTCTCTATCGTGTAAATAATTTCCAATCATACTAGAAATACTTTTTTGCTCTGTTTGAGAAATTTTTGCATAACCATAACCAGGTAAATCCACAATTATTTTATCTGTATCAGTTGAAAAATAATTAATTAATTTTGTTCTTCCAGGAGTTGATGAAACTTTTGCTATTTTGCTTTGTGCCAATGAATTTAAAAGCGAACTTTTTCCAACATTACTTCTTCCTCAAAATAAAATTTCTTTATTTGTGGAATCTAATCAAGAATCTTTTTTATTAGCTGATTTAATAAATTTTCACATATTAATTTAAAAAAGAGTCCGACAAGGACTCAATTTTTTGATTATTTAACTCTACCACTACCTATAAAAGGAAGTATTGCCACTATTCTTGATCTTTTAACTGCTGTAGCTAATGTTCTTTGGTGACGTGAACAGCATCCTGTAATACGTGATGAAAGGATTTTTCCATGTTGGTTAATGTAGTTTTGTAATAATTCTTGGTCTTTGTAATCAATATATTCCTGGTTATTTATACAAAATTGACATGGACGACGACGCACAAAAAGTTTTTTATTTATTTTTCTTGCCATATTTTTCTCCTAATTAATTGTTAATTTCTTTATCTAATTCATCTGCAAACGCTTCTCATTCTTTATTTACAATGGGATTTATATTTGCATTTGTATCATAAGAAGATTGATTATTATTGAATGAATAATTGCTTTGTGTTGTTTGTTTTTGTTCTAGTTGATTAATATCTAATGTATCTGAATTTTGTTCTTGGCGTCTCATTTGAGCCATTTTTTTAGTTTCAAGAGCTTCAACATTATCCACATTTATAGTGTAAAAAGTATTAATTTCACCATTTCTAGTCATTTTTGACGTTTGTAAAGAACCCTCTATTAAAACCAATGAACCTTTATCTAAAAATTTATTGATAAATTCAGCGTTTTGTGCTCATGCAACACACGGAAGAAAATCAGTTATAGGTTCTGCATTAGCTGAAAATTGTCTTCTTGAAACAGCAACAGTAAAACGTGTATAAGGTGTATTTGAGCCAGTTACTCCAGTAAATGGTGTCTGTGATATTCTACCAGTAATAATAATTTTATTCATTCTATCTCCTTTAGATTTTATTATTCTTCTATTTTAGGTGATTTAGCAAAATCTTTTTTTGTAGATTTGTCAAATTTTCTTACAGGTTTTTGTGTTTTATCATCGTTTGAGTTTGTTTGATCAAATTTTCTAACAAAAGGTTTTTTGTCATTTGAACGTGGTGTGAATTTTGGTCTTCTTGCTTTTGAAATTTTTGGTTTTCTTTGTAGAGGTTTTTCTGTATCTAAATTAATTACTAATGTTCTTAAAATTGATTTATTTAAAACTTCTCTACGGTTAAATTCTTTAATTTCTTCAGCAGATGCTTCAACATTTAAAACAAAATATTGAGCTGTATTTACTTTTTTGATTGGATATGCTAATTGTGTTCTTTCTAATTTTGTTAATTCTTTTTTAGATGTAAAAATTTCATTAACAAATTTTTCAACTTCTTCTTGTGAAGTTGTTGAGTGAACTAATAACATAATTTCATATTTGTTCATTTATTCTCCTTTTGGACTTTTGGGCCTTTTTGGCCAAGGAGTGCCTTCCCCATTTTATATTTAAAATATAGTTACTTAAAAATAACTTATATTATTATAATATAATTTTTCAATTTTATGTTATGTTAATAAAAAAAATGCCAATTGGCATTTTAAATTATTTTGTTGTTAATTCTTTTGCATCTGTAGCAATCATTAATTCCTCATTTGTTCTAATTACAAATACCGGAATTTCACTGTCATCTGAGCTAATTAAAGATCATTTATCAAATTTTTCAGTATTTTTTTCAGATAATTTTACATTATATGAATGAATTCTATTAATAATATTTTGTCTAGTTAATGGATCATTTTCTCCAATACCAGCTGTAAATACTATAGCATCTAGTTTTTTAGCAATTTTGTTTAAATATAAAGCTAAATAGTCAGCTGATTTTTGTGCAAATAAATCAAGTGCAAAACGTGCATTTTCATTTGTTAATTGAACTTTTTCTAAGTCACGCATATCGCTTGAAATTCCACTAACTCCTAATAATCCTGATTTTTTGTTTAAAATGTCAGTAGCTTCCTGTGCATCAATATTTAATTCTTTAGATAAATATAAAACTATAGAAGGATCAACATCACCACTTCTTGTTCCCATCATAACTCCTGAAAGAGGTGTAAATCCCATAGTAGTATCAATAGATTTTGAATCTTGAATAGCACATAAAGATGAACCATTTCCTAAGTGTAAATTAACAAAATTAACTTTTTCTTTATTCAAAATTTCTTGTAATTTTAGTGTTACAAATCTATGACTTACACCATGGAATCCATATTTTCTTATTGAATATTCTTTAGCTAAATCTTTGTCAATTGCATATGAATAATTTATTTTAGGGATTGTTGCGTGGAATCCTGTGTCAACTGTCATTGTTAATTTTGCATTTGGCAGTAATTTTTGGAAAGCTTTAATAGATTGTATAGCTCCTGGGTTGTGTAGAGGTGCTAATTTTGTATTTCTGTGAATTTCAAATAAAACTTCATCAGTTATTATTGTTGATTTCATTAAATCAGGTCCTGCATTTACAACTCTAAATCCTACAACTTTAATGTCATCAATTGATTCAACAATATTATTTTCACTTCATTGTTGTAAAATCTCTCTAACAGCTTCCTCATGATCTTTTAAACCAACTTTTTTTTCAAAAACTTGTCCAGCAAATTTACAAACTAAATTACCATCAACATTAATTCTTTCAGCTAAACCAGATGCTAATAAATCAAGATTTTCTTCATTAAATAATGATCATTTAATTGATGATGAGCCTGCATTTATAACTAATATTTTGTTTATCATTTTTTCTCCTGTTTAAATTTTGTGTTTGTTTTTGTTCAATATAATAATTAACTTAATTTGTTATATTAAATTCTTTTATTGCTACTTATTTCTTAGCATTAACATTAAAACTTTTCAAATTAATCCAATAAATAATATATATAAATTGAATCCAAAAGTAATACTTAATCCCACAATAACCAAATTATTTTGGTTGCTATTTTCTAATTCAACGTCATATTTTTTAATAATTTGAAAATTAAATCCAATTATTACTAAAGACACAATAATCATTAATGCAAAATATAAACTTCAAATTTTGTTTGATCTAAATACTGTAAAAAATGAAATTATTCACATAACAACTGTTGCAATAATTCCAACAGTTACTATTCAAGTAAATTTACTGAAATCTACTTTATCAAAGTATCCCAAAACACCAACAACCGCAAACATTGCTATTGGTATAATAAACATTAATATTGCGTGAGCCATATTTAGTTGTGAATAAGCATTTAATGCTAATGTAAAAAATGTTAAAGAAGCTGTACTTATCAAAACATAAGCAAAATAAGCAATAATTGATATTACTATACTGATTTTTTTATTTTTTTTGTAAGCAAAAAATAGTTGAAATATAAAGCATGCAATAAATTCCACAATAACTGACACATAAATAAATGTCTGTGGTGATACCCCTATGTTTAACGTAAATGAAATTCATGAGATATACACACTAGGAATTGAAGCAATTACTCCACTAAATAAAATGGTTATAAAAATTCCTAAACTAAATCACAGTAAACTCAAACCCAAAAGTTTGTGTTTTTTTTGAGTTTTTAGTTCACTAAATGAGTAATTTACTGTTTCATTGTTGTATTGATACATATTTCCTCCTATTTTTTGTATTTATTATACACCTTATCAATTTTTTTTAAGTAATAACCTAATGTTGACTTTGTTTTTTTTATGTTTTTTTGTTCTAAAAGCAGTACTAAATCATTTAAACTTGCACCATCATTTTCTTTTTTAGTTTCATAAAAAATAATTTGTTCATAAGTAAATAGATTTTGCAAATTATTAGCACAAATGAAATCGTATTGATTTAAAAAATTTAAATAGCTTTTTGCAATTTTTTGTTGATTATAAAAATCAAAATTAGTTAATCTATTAATTGTGTTTGTATAATCTCTATCAATCTTTTTTTCTTCAAAAATCAAATAACTTTCTACAGCGCCAATGGCTTTTAAAAAGTCACAAATTTGTTCAACTTTTTTAATATATAACAAATAATGATCTTTTCTAAAAACCATCTTAAAAGATATTCCATAATGATCCATTATTTCCTGAATATCATTTGCAAATTTAAAATCTTTTGTTTTTATTTCAAGATGATAGGAAGTGCTTTTTACATCACTAACTGATCCGCTAACAATAAAAATTCCTGCAAAAAATTCTTTTTTCTTTCTATATTTATAAGTAAAAAATATCTCGGGTATTTCAAATAAAAGTCAATTTTTTTTAGGTAACTTGTATTCAATGTTTAATGTTTGTAAGATTTTTTCAATGAATTTTCTAATATTTTCATTATTTATTATTAATTTATGTATTTTAGTATTAGTTTGAGTATACAAAATTCCATTTAAAAAATTTATCGCTGATTCTCAACTTATTTTTTGATCGATTACTTCTAATTTAACTTTTTGGGTAAATGTTATTTTCATATATTCTCACAATGTTTATTATTTATTGACTTATTAACTATTTTTTATATCTACATTTTAGCAAAAAAGATAAAAAAAATAGCAATGTCCTATTTTCCCATACGGTATCGTCGGCGATGAAGGTCTTAACTGCTGAGTTCGGAATGGAATCAGGTGAACCCCTTCTCTTTGATTGCTGTAATTAATATTTTACACTATTTTTTTAAATTTTACAAAAAAAGATAAAAAAAATAGCAATGTCCTATTTTCCCATACGGTATCGTCGGCGATGAAGGTCTTAACTGCTGAGTTCGGAATGGAATCAGGTGAACCCCTTCTCTTTGATTGCTGTAATTAATATTTTACACTATTTTTTTAAATTTTACAAAAAAAATAAATTTTATTTAATGTACTTTTTTGTTAACAGCAAAATGTTACTAATTAGTTATAAATAATGCTTAGTTTTAATATATTTAGTTGTTGTGGGGTCATTAATTAATGAAATAGAATTTATATTAAAAGTTTTGTTTATTCATTCCAAATCTTTTATTGTTTTTTCTATGGTTTCTTTACTAGGTTTTTTTGAATAATAAAGAATATTACTATCCAAAAATGTTTCAATTCTAGTAATTTTTTCATTTTCAAATATGATAGAATAACAATATTCGTTATTTGCATCAGAACCTGAGAACCTTAAATTTAAACTAAACTTATTTGATTTTAATTCTTTTTTATATTTATTTTTTTCATTATATTCTAATTCATCAATACAATCTAAGTTAAATTTTGTTTCTTTATGATCAAAAGAAGATGGATTAGTGAAAATTCTAAGTAGTTTCATTTTATCAAATGAAGGACAAAGAGAAATAGATGATTCTTCAATTTTTTTCTCAGATGAATCTCTATATACAATTATTTTTCTTTTTAATTCAACTTCCATTATATAGTCATATTTGTTTATAACATTTTTAATATAATTAAGCTTTGGTAAAGCTTTTTTTCAAAAGTTATAAAAGTAAATAATTTCTGTAATTGTTAGTTGTTTTTCCCAACTTGTATACCTTAAAACAAAAGGATTAAATTCAAATATATTTTGTCCTATGTTTTCAAATAAATAATTAAATTTAGGAAGTCCACTTGAAAACAAAGATTGATGTATTAATTGATAAGTCAAGTTTTGTGTTTTTGTACCCTTTGGTAAAAGTCAAGGATTTAAATATGAATATAATGAATAAAATTTTTCAATTCTTGTAAAGGTTTTATTTATCATATGTTGTTTAATGTAAGGGTATAGATAAAAAAATAACAATGAAAAAATAGAAACGATAAGAGAAAGAACACTAATTGCTAATATAAAAATATTTTCGTTTTTCATAATATATACATTTTATCACTGTATTTTTTGCACTAAATCTAAAAAATACAATATTTAAAATTGCTTTTGTATTAAAAAAAGAATAAAAAAAATAGCAATGTCCTATTTTCCCATACGGTATCGTCGGCGATGAAGGTCTTAACTGCTGAGTTCGGAATGGAATCAGGTGAACCCCTTCTCTTTGATTGCTGTAATTAATATTTTATACTATTTTTAAAAAAGTTGTTAAAAAAAATAAAAATTTTTTCTTACAATTTTTATATGTATATATTTTATTTTTAAACACTTGTTTTTAATTGTTGTAATATATATGTATAAATTAGATATTTAAATTTAATTTAAGTTTAAGGAAAATATGAAAAAAGATAAATTATTGTATTTTACACCTTGATTAAGTCTTTATCAAACCGACAAAGGTTTTATTTATTCTGAAAGAAAAAATATTGATTCAGTTGCTGTACTTTGTTATCGTATAACAAATAATCAAAGAGAATTTTTAGTTCATTTTCAACCATTACCCGAAATAAAAGAAAAACAAAAATGAAACGATTGTTTTCCAAGCCCTATTACTGGTGGTTTAGAACAAAATGAAACTTATTTACAAACAGCAATAAGAGAAACATTTGAAGAAGCAGGAATTAAGGTTAATGAAGAAAATCTAGTTAAATCATTTAGAATGCTAGCAAGTACACAATCAAATGAAATTGTTTGTGGTTTTATTTTTGATGTTACTAATTTAAAACAAATTGAACCTACTACTGATGGTTCTGTATTTGAAAAAGTAAGTTATAACAAATGATATAGTGAAAAAGACTTTAAAGAAATAGTTAAAAATGAACTAACTATTGCTAGTTTAGCTTATTTATATTACAAATTAATTGAAGATTAATATAAATAAATTAGGTAATAAAAAATTAACATTTTGTCGATGTTAATTTTTTAATTCATTTTTATTTAGCTTGTTTCATTGAACGCATTATGCTTTTAATTTGTGTTTCTGATGCTTTACGCCCCATCTGCGCAAACATAACACGAATCATTTTTTCATTAATTGGAGGATTTTCATCTAATTGTTTTTTGATTTTACGTTGAGTTAATCAAGCGGCAAAAATTGCTCCAACTAATAACCCTACTAAAAATAATCCAATAGCTAAAGCTACAATAGCACCTGTTGACATATTAACCTCTTTTCCTTAAAAATATTTTCTTTGTAAATATATAAATTATAAATGGTAATATTAATACCAATAAGATTGATATTAAAAATATTTTTGCATAAAAGCGATTTTGTTTCGCTTTTTCTTCTTGAATTTTTTGAATGATTTCTGTTTCTAATCCAAAAGAATCCCTAATATTTGTTATTCTTACTTTTCTTAATATAGCTCACACGATGTGAATTAATACTATTAAAAATATTATACCTGTAAATAAATAAACTCAGTTAATTGGATTTGGAAATGAATTATTTATTCATGTTTTAAAATCCAAAACAAAAGCAGGATTATTAGTGTCTTTATGAACTAAATCACCATACTGAATTCATTGTGAGTCTTTAATTGCTCAAAAAATTAATGTAAATATTCCAAAATAAAACACAGTTGCAATAGTGATTCAATTATGTGAAGTTTGCCTTAAAACTAATTTTCTGTACAAAATACCAATAAAAGCAGGTGTTGTTTTTTCTTGTCTTAAAATTGTTTCGCGATAATCTTTAATCGATCTTTTTAAACTAGAAAATTCAATTACATCATTTATTCATTTTCACAACACAAATAACATAAAAACACCAATTAAAACATATCAAATTCAAGGAGTTTTTTCCAATTTAAATAATGTTGGTTTTAGAGCTAATAATATTATAAGTATTGAAGAAGCTACTAATAAAACTGATGAAATTAATATATTAATAATTTTTGATAAATTTTCTCAATTATAAATTCTCATAATGCTATTAGGGATAATACCTTCAGGATCTTTTGTTTTTGTTGATGCAAAAGATTTATTTTCAATTGTATTATTTATTGACATAGTAGCAGTATGTTGTGAGTCATCATTTTGATTTTTATGTTCTTGATTTCAGGGTTTTAGTTGCATATTTTTCCTTATTTTGAAGTATCTGTTTTTAAAATTGCTAAAAATGCTTCTTGAGGAACTTCTACAGTTCCAATACTTTTCATTCTTTTCTTACCGGCTTTTTGTTTTTTTAGTAATTTTTGTCTACGAGTAACATCTCCACCGTATAATTTTGCAGTAACATCTTTACGATAAGCTTTAACAGTTTCTCTCGCTATAATTTTACCACCAATTGCAGCTTGAATAGGAACTTCAAAGTTTTGACGCGGAATAACAGTTTTTAAACGTTCACATAATTCACGACTTCTTTGATAAGCTGAATCTTTATGAACAATCATTGCTAAAGCATCAATTTTCTCACCATTTAATAAAATATCAACCTTAACTAACTCAGATTCTCTTAAACCAATAAAATCATATTCAAAACTTGCATAACCTTTTGAATAACTTTTTAAAAGATCAAAGAAGTCAAAAATTATTTCATTTAATGGTAATTCATATATTAATCTTCTTCTATTTTGATCGATGTACTCAATATCAATATATTTTCCACGTTTATTTTGACAAAGATCCATAATTGACCCCAAATACTCTTGTGGAAGAAAAATACTTGCTCTTATATATGGTTCTTCAATCATCTGAATATAACTTCTTTCAGGTAGTGATGAAGGGTTAGTAATATTTATTGTTTCACCATCTGTTTTTGTTACATAAAATTCAACACTAGGAGCAGTAGCAATAATATCTAAATTAAATTCTCTTTCTAATCTTTCTTGAAGAATTTCCATATGTAACATACCTAAAAACCCAATTCTAAATCCAAATCCTAAAGCTTTAGATGTTTCTGGTTGGTATGAAATTGAGCTATCACTTAAAGAAATTTTTTCTAAAGCATCTTTTAAATCATTAAAATCACGAGTATCTACTGGATAAAACCCAGTATAAACAACACTTTTTAATTTTTTATATCCAGGAAGTGGTTCTGGTGCTGGATTCGAAGTTAATGTAATTGTATCTCCAACTTGAATGTATTTTGCATCACGAATACTTGCAGCAATTCATCCAACTTGACCTGCTTGTAAAAAATCTTTTTTAATTTCTTTTGGAGTTCTTATTCCTAATTCAGTAACAGAAAATTTCATTTTATTATGCATTAAAACAAACTCATCACCTACTGATATTTTTCCATTAAACAATCTAACAAGTAAAACTACACCACGATAAGCATCAAAATAACTGTCAAACACAAGTCCTGTTAGCGGTTTAGCAGTATCTGCTTCTTTTGGATAAGGAATTTTATTGATAATTGCGTCTAAAACGTCTTCAATCCCTTGACCAGTCTTAGCACTAACTAAAATAGCATCTGAAGCATCAATACCGATTACATCTTCAATTTCTTTTTTTACTGCTTCGGGATTAGCTGAAGGTAAATCTATTTTATTAATAATTGGAATAATCTCTAAATCATGTTCCATTGCTAAATACACATTTGCAAGGGTTTGTGCTTCAATTCCTTGTGTTGCATCAACCAATAATAAAGCACCTTCACAAGCTGTAAGTGATCTTGAAACTTCATAAGTAAAATCAACGTGTCCAGGAGTATCAATTAAATGGAAAACATAATCTTTATACTTAATTTCAACAGCATTTAACTTAATTGTTATTCCTCTTTCACGTTCTAATTCCATTTGATCTAAATGTTGAGCTTCTAAATCTCTTTTTTCAACAGTATTTGTAATTTCTAAAATACGGTCTGCTAAAGTTGACTTACCGTGGTCTATATGAGCGATTATTGCAAAGTTTCTTATTTTTTTATCTGTCATAGTTTATATATTATAATAAATTTTTAATATTTCTTGTGTATCAGGTTAGCATAACATATTATTTTTTATAAATATATAATTGTTTTATATAATTTAATTTATGAATTACATTTGAATAAATTTTATTTTAATAGTACTTAGTTATTTCATTGGTTCAATAAATATAAGCATAATAATAAGTAAAAAAATATCAAAACAAGATATAAGAGAACTAGGTTCAAAAAATGCAGGAGCAACAAATATACTAAGAACATATGGAAAAAATGTTGCCCTTTTTGTGTTTTTATTTGACATGTTAAAAGCTTATTTAACAATAATACTGGTATTTTTTATTCAAAAACAATTACACTCTCAACCATTTGTTGAAAATATCATCGCAATTAGTTGTGGTATAGGAGTTGTTTTAGGGCACTTATTTCCCATTTATTTTAAATTTAAAGGTGGTAAGGGAGTTAGTTGTTTTTTAGGTATTACCTTAGCTGTTAATTTTGTGTTATTTCTAATTGCAATTTGTTTATTTTTAATCATTATATTAATTACAAAATACGTTTCACTAGCTTCAATAACTGTACCTTTATTAATAAGTTTAATTTCCTTAATACCTTGAATATCAACTGGTTTATTTGGTTTTACAAATGTACAAAATTTATTTTGACTACCTGCAGTTATTTTATTTATTTGTTATATTTTTGTAGTTATTTCACACAGAAAAAACATTTTAAGATTAATAAATAAAACAGAAAATAAAATATTTAAAAAATAATTGTATTAATACTGAAAAAATACTCAAATTTAAAAATCAAACACTATAATGTTTGATTTTTTATGTTAAAAAATAACAAAAAACAAGTTAAAATTTAAAACTTTTTTGTGAATTTTAACTTGTTTTTTAATATTTAAATTTTGAAAATTATTTTTTTAATTTTTCTTCTAGTGAAGTAATTAATTTTGTAAGTTTAGGAATAACAAATTTTGCTCCTAAACTTTTTAAAATAAATCTAGGCGCTTTAACTTTTTTACTAATATTAGCGCTTAATATATTTCAAGTTATAACTGATGCTCTAGAAGCAATTTTATGTTGATCATCTACTAAGATAGCTAGTTTTAAAGTTTGAAGGATATTTTCAAATTTATTTGCAAATTCTGAATTAGCAACTACTTCATTTCATTTGTTTTTTAATTTGTTTGCCAAACCACGATTTAAATTTTGTTCTTTAATTGTTTGTTCATCTCAATTTGAATTTTTAGGTATTTTTTTGAAGTCTAATTTTATTGTTTTAGATGTTTGGTTATTTAAAGCAAATTTTAAACTTAAAGATCATGCTGGTTTTTGATTGTAATTAATTTCAACAATTTTTATATCATCTGATATTGTTATCATTGATTGATCAAAAAATCATTGTTTTATTAAAGTTACAACGTTTTGATATTCAGTTAATTTATTGTTTTCTTGTGCTTTTTGTTGTGTTATTTTACCTGTTTT
This sequence comes from Mycoplasma zalophi, assembly GCF_025486335.1. Taxonomy (GTDB): domain Bacteria; phylum Bacillota_I; class Bacilli_A; order Mycoplasmatales; family Metamycoplasmataceae; genus Metamycoplasma; species Metamycoplasma zalophi. The sequence continues at coordinate 33,598 of NZ_JAOOPZ010000004.1, read as the reverse complement.
AAGTTTGGTATAATCTGCTTTTTCTATTGCTTGTTTTAAATATTGTGCAAAAAATTTGTCGCTAACATAATAATTGTTAAATTCTTCTTCTAAAAAATCTTCCATTTCTTTTAAAGTCATATCTGTGTCAATAACAAATTCTAATCTTTCTTCGTTTAAATTAAAATCTATATTTGTTTTATTTACTAATGGAAGGACATTAGTTAAAAAATCTTCACGTGTAAATTTTTTTTGCACGTTAAACAATGGCATTTTTATAAAAATTTCATTGTATTCTTTTGGTAAAGAATTAACTGAATTAATTTCGTTAATAAATTCAGTAAAAGATGATTCTTTATTTTCGTTACTTTGTGTTGGAAGCGTTATTTCTTTTACTTTATATTGAATTGGTTTTTCAACATCAGTATTTTTGTTACTTACATTTGTTTCATTTTTTTGACAACTAACTAAAGAAATAGCTGCAATTGCACTAGTAGCAAACATAGTTAATAATAATATTTTTTTATATTTTATTCTCATTTTTTTCTCCGAAATAAATTTTTATATTGCTTATTTTACTATGAAACAAAAAAAAAAAAAAAACGACTCAAAAATTTCAAATAATGCTGAATTTATACTGATTTTAGACATAAAAAAATCAGCTAGTGCTGATTAAAACTGTCTTTGAATGTTTTCATGTTTATATTTTTTTTCTAAAAATTTTATAGCTGGTTGTAAATTGAAAATAAAGAATGTATAAATAGGTATTTCAATTAATGATTTAAAAATAATTGGAATCATAAAAATAAGATAATAATCTTCATATTTTCATGTCCCACTTCTAAATCTATTATGATAATTTATGTAAGCAAATGGCCCTCAGAATCAACGATATAAAACAATAGTTATAGTTATGTTTAACAAAATAACAAATAAATTTTGAGTAATTTTTTTAATTTTTTGTGATGAGTGTAAGCTATGAAGTAAACAAATTACAATTACAACAATTCAAATTAAAGTTAATGAAGTGATTGAAATTCCTAAAACTATATTAAATGGAATGTTTTTACCTTTTAATGATGTTTCTCTTTGTTTAATAGAATTACCATAGATAGAAATTACACTAATAAAAGTAATTGTTATCATAATTAACATAATAATTCCAACAATTCACAATCATTTTGAATCTAATTTTCTTAATTTAAAAATGAATGCACTTGTTATTGAAATTAACACAGGAACAATTGCATATTCAGGCATTCAAAACTGAATTCCATAAATTAATTGTGAAGTTGTATCACACAAAATACTCAAAATTGCACTTTTTACTGGTCCTAAAATAATTCCATAAACAACAAATAAAGCATATGTTATTGAAATATTTTTAGGTCCTGTTAAAACAAATTTTTGAATCGAATGAAAAATCATATAAAGCGCTATTAATAGGCCAAAAATGGCAACATCATATGCAGTTAATTTAAAATTATTTTTAAATCAATTATGAATTTTTTGCAACACAGGTGTATCTGGATTATTATTTTTCATTTAAAGCAAGCTCCACAATAGTTTGTACCATAGTAATGGTTGAAAAATTATTTTTCTTAGCAACACCTGCAATATCTAAATGTATTAAGTCGATATCTTCTCTAAATTCATTTAAAAACATAGCAGCAGAAATGGAACCACCAAGTCCACTTAAATCTGCATTTTTTAAATCTGCAACTTGTGATGATTTAATATTTTCAGCATATTCTTCATCCATCGGCATTCTTCATATTTTTTCATGCGCTTTTTTTGATGCTTTTTCAAATTCTTTAAAAAACTCATCAGAAGTTGAAAATGTACCAACATATGTATCACCTAATGCTTTAAAAATTGCACCAGTTAATGTAGCGATATCAATTAGTTTAGTTGCTTTTAAATTTCTAATTGCATATGTTATTCCATCTGCAAGTACTAATCTACCTTCAGCATCTGTGTTGTTTATTTCAACTGTTTTCCCATTCATTGATTTATAAACATTATCAGGTAATGATGCATCACCATTTACGCGGTTATCAGTCAACATTAAAACAGCTGCAAAATTTTGATTTGCTTTTAGCCTTGCAATAGCTTCTAAACTAAAAGCAGCAACTACTGAACCAGTCATGTCATATTTCATACCAACTAATGATCTAGGTGATTTTAAAGAATATCCACCTGAATCATAAGTAATACCTTTACCAACTAAAACAGTTTTATTTTTATCATTAGGATTTGGAGTATATTCAATTACTACAACTCTTGGTAAAAATAATGAACCTTTATTAACACTTAACATTAAATTCATATCTAATTGATGCATATCATTTTGATCTAAAATAGTAACTTTAATGTTTTCTATATCTTTAAAATGTTCAGGAATAAGTTTTGCAAGTGTTTCACTATTTGCAATATTTGGACTTAATGCTTGATAGTATCTAGCATTATTAACGGCTTGAGCAATAATTTGTGATTTTTTTGCAATTTCTTGAAAGTTTTCAAGGTTTTTTGAATATATTTCGTGTTCGAATATTAAATTTTCTTGTTCTTGTGTTTTCAATGAAAATGTTTTATATTGACCATAAGTTAACCCATAACTAAAACATTTTATAACTTGTTTTATATCTAAATTATCACAAACAAAAGTGTCTAAATCAATTTTATAAACTCTATTTGCATTTTTAGGTAAATTTAATGCAAATTTTTGTAAATCTTCAAATGTTAATTTTTCTTTTTGCCCCGCAATTACTTCTGCTTCATTTGTGTATACATTTTCAATGATTTTTCATTTATTTTCGCTATTTTCAGTAAATTTTGCTCTTAATATAAATTTTTGCATTATTTTTTCTCCTTTGCATAAGCATATTCAGTAAGTGTTGCAACTAAAGCAGCAAGTGGTCTGTGTTTTTCATCTTCAGTAGTACCGGCTACATCACAGTGAATGAAATTAACATGCTCTGTTGCAAAATTATATAAAAATGAAGCCGCAATATTACAATCACTAAGTGCTGCGTTTGTTGAACAATTTAAAAGATCAGCAACAAGAGATTCTTTATTAGGTTTATTAAAATCTTCATGAAGAGGCATTCTCCATACTTTTTCTTGAACTGATTTAGCAGCTGATGAAAATATTTCTCACTCTTGATCGCTATTTGTATAAATTCCTGAATACTTATCACCTAAAGCGGTCAAAATAGTTCCTGTTAAAGTAGCAACATCAATAATTGTGTTTGCTTTTAAAACATCTTTTGCATATGTTATACCGTCTGCAAGTACCAATCTACCTTCAGCATCTGTATCAACAATTTCTACAGTTTTTTTAGACATAGATACATAAACATTATCAGCAACTGAAGCGTCATTATTTAATTTATTATCAGTAATCATCATTACAACACTAACGTTTGTTTTTATTTTGTTTTGAGCAATATTTTTTAATGCATATGCAGCAATTACAGACCCAGACATATCCATTTTCATGTAATTCATATAACCATTAGTTTTTATATTATAACCGCCTGAGTCATAAGTAATACCCTTACCAACAATAGCAATTTTTTCATCTGAGTCTTTTATTGGTTTATATTCTAAAACTACAACTCTAGGTTCGTATAAACTACCTGCATTAACAGATAGCATAAGACCCATACCTAATTCTTCAATTTCTTGTCTTTTTAGTACTTTTACGCTGACATTTTCAAAGTTTTTAAAATCATTTTCAATAAAATCAGCTAATCATTCACTTGTACAAACATTAGGTGGAGTAATTTGTAAATCTCTTGTTTGTCTTACATTTTCAACAAGTAAATTTAACTTATTTTCATAATCTTTATATTGATCTGTTTCAATTAAAAAATCTAATTGATATTTAGAATTTTCTTTTTCAGTTTTTTGATTATAAATTTCATCATTAAAAAAACTATTTCTTAAATAAAATGAACGTAAAACATCTTCATAACTAACATGTTCATTAACAAAACTTTTTACATCTACTAAAATATCTTGATCTTGATTTTCAATAATAAAATCAACTTTGGATGTTAATTGTGTGTAATTTTTTATTGTATTTACATAAAAATATAAAATGTTGTTTTTATTATCCAATGTAAGCGCTAATTTATTTTTAGAAACAAATTCAGGCACATCAGTATCTTTAAAAACAGCTTTTAAAAGTACAAATTCATTTCTTTTTTGAATGTATTTTTTATTCATATTTCTCCTTAATTCATTGAATTTACTTTTTTAGTACTTCAATCGATTGTTTTTTTATTTATAGATTTTAAAATTAAATTAGCTTTTAAAAAAATATTTGAACCTAAAAACCCACGATAACAACTTAATCCTGAAGGGTGTGATGTTTGAAGTACGTAATGTTGATCTAGATGCAAATTTTCAATAAATTTTTGTGCTTTTTGACCAAAACTTAAAAAAATAACATTTTCGTTTAATTCTAAAATTTTTTTAATTGCATTAGTTACAAAAATTTCTCAACCTATTTTTTCATGTGCAAGAGCTTTATCTAAAACGGTTGTTAATTTTGTATTTGATAACAAAATTCCCTGTTGTTTTCAATATTCTAAACTGTTAGTTTCAAAAGTAGCCTCAGAATAATTTGCTTTTATTTCTTTGAAAATATTTTTTAAAGAAGATGGAATTTTTTTGTCATTTGTACTAAATGCTAAACCATCTGCAGTACCTTTTGTATAATATGGATCTTGTCCTAAAATAATAACTTTTACATTATTTCAATCTAATTCAAAAGCCCTATATCAATTTTTTATTTCGGGGACAATTTGTTGATTTTCACTTTGTAATTTTTTTTGTAAATTAATAAAATATTCTTTTTGTGACTCTTCTTTTAAAAATTTTTGTAAATTATAATTCATGTTTAACAATTTTTTTACCTTCATATTGATATTCATAAAAATATAAATAACCATCGCTAAACATAACTTTTAAAGGACTTTGAATTTTCTTTTCTGTCGCTCTAAACACTTTTATTCTTTTTTGGTTTAAAAATAAAAAGGCTCCAGGTTGATTATTTAAAGCTTTAATTTTTGCAAGAGCCTCCTTTTTGGTCATATCTTGAGTAATTTCACTTTCTTCATTTGATATTTTTGGTGCATATGTTACTTTTGAAGTATCTTGTTTAGCGGCTAAAATTGTTTTTGTATACAGTCCTTTTAATCATGAATCAATATTTTCAATTGCTAAATCTGCCATTTTTTCATATGCTTCTAATGCAGTATCTTCTTCTTGAACTTCAAATTTAGCTTTTGCAATCATATCTCCCGCATCCATTTCTTTAGTCATGTAAATTAAAGTAATTCCCATTTCTTTTTCATTGTTTAAAAATGCATGTTGAATTGGAGCTGCTCCACGATATTTTTCAAGTAATGAACCATGAACATTAATAGAAGCAATTTTGGCTAAATTTAACACTTTGCTTGGAATAAATTGTCCAAAAGCTGCCGTTATTAAAAAATCAAAATCTAAAACTGATAATTCTTCATAAATTTCTGATATTTTTTCTGGTTGAAATAATTTAATATCATGTTTTTTTGCAAGTTCAGCTACTTCTGTATCTAGTAGTTCTTTTTTTCTATTTAGTTTTCTGTTTGGTTGTGAAATAATTCCGACAATTTCATAATTTTTAATTAAATGTTCGAAAATTTTTACACTAAATTTTATTGTTCCTGCTAATAGTAATTTCATATTATCAAATTATAAATTAATTAATATATAAAGCAAATAAAATGACAAAGTTGTGTTAAATTTTATAAAAATATAAGCATCTTATAAACAAGATGCTTATCAATTAACTATTTGTAATCAAAGTTTTTTTATATTCTTCTTCTAATTTATTAGCATGTTCAAAAAAATTGTTTTCAATTTGTATGCTTCAAGTTAATTTTGTTTTTTTATCGATGTTTGGTAGTGTTTTATATAACCATTTTAGACTCAATATAAAACTTATAATTCCTGTTACAAGTCCATTTAATGCGAATCCAACACTAACAACTAAACTAGATTGACTATTTGGATAACCATTATTAAATAATGCAAACCCAACTCCCACCGCAATACCCATAACAAATCAAAATGTTATAAACGTTTCAAGTGAAACAACAAGTATTGACATTTTAATATCATTCGTTGCTCTAAATAATAATATTCCTCCAATAGCTAAGCTATAAAAAATCATTCTTAACATATTAATTCGCATATATAACATAACATCTTGTAATCTGTTTTCCGGTACAAATAAAGAAATTGCAAAGTATTTAGCAAAAGAAGCAACTAATATATAAACTAGTAGTGCATAAATTGCAGCAATCAATAAAGATCATCAGTATATTTGTCTAATTCTTTGGATGTTTCTTTGTGTATAGTTATAACTTAATAAAGAAGCGGCACCATCACTTATACCAAATAATGCTAAAGCAAATAAGGTTATACTTGGAGCTGCTTTTGCTCAATTATAAACATTGGTAAACCCATCACTAAAAGGTAAATTATTTAAAAGTAAAGTTATCATCAAATTAATTAAACCTACTCCTAGAGTTCTTACAAATGCACTTAATCCCAATAAAGAGATAGGCATTAGTAATCTTCATCTAAATTTAAAATGTAATAAATGTTTATAACTTAGTCATGTTGTGCTTTGTTTGTTTCCAATTCATACATAAATCGAATATGCTCCAAGGTTAAAAAACCAACCAATTAATGTTGCTAAAGCTCCGCCTAAAATACCCATTTTTAAAACAATAATAAATAAAGCATCAAATGCAAGTCCAATGACATTGGCAACAATTGCTCAAATCATTACATGAGCATTTTTCCCTTCTGCTCTTAATAAATAGCTAAATAATAAATATAAAGCTTGTAAAATACTTCCAGAACCATAAATATATAAATAAGTATTTACTCATGAAGTGGCCATTTTACGGCTTGCATCATAATATCCTTGAAAAATATGTGAAGGTAATAAATTGGATTCCGTTACAAATGAAGCATTTTTAAATTCATTATCTAATAAAGTTAAGCTAGCGGAATTAAATTTTGAGTGACTTACAATTTGTCCCGTTAAATTACTTCAGATAAAAATAAACATCAATAAAGTTGTAAACAATGCAACTATACATGAACTTCAAAAAGTAGTTGCTCAAAGATCTTTTCCGGTTCTTTCTACTTTTTTTGTAATACATTTTGTGTAATAAACACTTGAACCCATAGGAACTAAAAATATAACAGCATTAGCACTAATAAAAAAAGGTGAAGCAGCATTCATTGAAATTGAAGCCATAACATCACTAGAAATAGTTGAAATATATTCTCCATCAGGAAGTGTTGACATATAAAAATTAAACATGGAATTAAATTGCTCTCGATTTAAAATTGGAATAGCATTATCTAAATAAAAATATAATTTATCACTATTTGAAGCTAAATCACCATTTAATAAACCAATCGTTCTAGGTACAAAATTTAAAATAAATACTTGATTAAAAAATGCATAAAGACCCATTGTTAACATTGTTAAAATACCAGGTATAGTAACAATAAAAATAGCTTTTTTTATTGGTGTTTTTTCAAATAATTGGATTGCTCGTTGTTGTTTTTTATTTTCTGAAATAACCATCGCCATTTTCCCCTCTTTGTAATAATGATTTATTTTATCACTACGAAAAAAATAATCAATAATTTTTTTATTTTTAAATATTTAATTTAGTAGAATTTAAAAGAATAGGAGAAAAATGTATAAATCTTTATTAAATATCAATGAAACACAATATGCAATTGCAGAATTAAAAAATGTTTTTTCAGTTTATATTTCTAAAAAATTAGATTTAGTAAGAGTGTCCGCTCCATTATTTTTAACATCAATAAGCAGATTAAACGATGGTTTAAATGGTGAAAAACCAGTTATGTTTGAAGCAAAAGATTTAAACGATAAACTAGAAATAGTTCATTCTCTTGCAAAATGAAAAAGACAAGCACTAGCAAATTACAACTTTAAAATGCATACAGGTTTATATTGTGATATGAACGCAATAAGAAGAGAAGAAAAATTAGATTTTTTACATAGCATATATGTAGACCAATGAGATTGAGAATTAATCATTGCAAAAGAAGAAAGAAATAAAACAACATTACATAAAATAGCAAAAGATATTTTTGAATGTCTAAAAACCACTGAGAAAAAAATTAGATCTGAATACTCTCAATTATCTAAAAAACTTCCTAAAAACTTATTTATTATTTCTTCATCTGAATTACAAAATTTATACCCTCATTTATCACCTGAAGAACGCGAATATGAAATAGTAAAAAAACACAAAGCAGTATTCATAACAGAAATAGGTTATCCTTTAGCTGATAAAAAACCTCATTCATTACGTGCAAAAGATTATGATGATTGAACACTTAATGGAGATTTAATTGTTTATCACGCACCTAATGATTGTCCTTTAGAAATTTCAAGCATGGGAATAAGAGTAGATGATGTGGCAATGATAAATCAATATAAAACAAGCAAACAAGAAATTGAAAATATTAGTGAATATCATAAAAATATTATTAATTCAAAACTCCCTTACACAATTGGTGGTGGAATAGGACAAAGTAGAATTGCCATGTTTTTATTAGAAAAACAACATATCGGAGAAGTTCAAGTAAGTATTTGATCTGACGAAGATAGACAAAATCTACAAACTAAGGGAATTAATTTACTGTAAACAATCATAAAAAATGCCAAATCATGGCATTTTTATTTGTTTTTTTAATAGTGATAAATTCATTATTTTTAAATATAAATACTGAAATATACTCAAAAAAATACTGAAAAATAATTTTATTTTGTAAATTTAATTACTTTTTAGTATAATTTTGTAAATAATTTTTAAATACTTTAAATTTATTAATTTTTGCAATTTATTTTATGTCTTTAAAATTTAAAAATTATTTTATAAATATGAATTATTAATATAAAAAGGAACTATATGAAAAAACATAAGTTTTTTATTTTGTTATTGCCTTTGTCAATAACCATACCGTTTATAGCGATTTCTTGCGCTCATAATAATACCAACGCACAAAAAGCAAAAGAAACTATTGATAAAGCGAATAAAAGTGAATTAAGTAATGAAAATAATTTACAAAAAGAAAACAAACCAATTATTACACCGCAAAAACCAAAAACAAACAATACAACAAACTTAACCAAACAAAGTGATAAAGCACCGAAAAACACTCAAAATACTCAAAACCAAACAAAAAATACAGAGATAAAAAACAAACCAGAAGCACCAAATTCAAATAGTAATTTAACATCAACTCCAAAAATAAATGAAAATCAAAGTTCAAGCAATGATCTAAGTCAACCACAACAGCCAAGACATGATTTAAGTAATGAAAGCCAAAATAAAGTTAACAATGATAATTCTACAAGTGGTGAAAAATTAAAAAACCTAAAAAAACAAGAAAATTCTACGCAGCCAGCTAATTCTGAAATTATAAAAGAAAATGCAACTCAACCAAAAAATTCTACACCAGATAAATCTGAAAATGATTTAAAAAATAATGTTGGAAGCGGCACAAATACACAAGAATCTCCAAGTACGCCAAAAGAAAATGCAACTCAACCAAAAAATTCTACACCAGATAAATCTGAAAATGATTTAAAAAATAATGTTGGAAGCGGCACAAATACACAAGAATCTCCAAATACGCAAAAAGAAAATGCAAAATCCACAAACTCAAATAATATTCAAAAAACAGAACCAAAAGAACCAAAAGAACCAAAAACTGAAGAAAAACAAAATATGGAAACAAAGAAAGAAATACACGACAATAAAAGCAATGAAAACAATACAACACAATTAAATACACAAAAAGGAGAATCAATAAACGGGGATGTTGATGGCTTTCAAACTAATGAATTTAAAATTGATTATATTTATGCTAATGCAAAAAATTTAGTACTTAGGATAAAAGGAATTGGTTCAAATGAAAATTTCAAAAATTATGAATTTTACTTATTAGCTACAAAACCAGGCACTGGTTTTTGACCAATTAAAGCTATTGTAAATGCAAAAGAAGATTATGCTAGTGTAACAATAACAAAAATAGATTCGATACTAAAACATGAAAACTCAGAAAATTTAGTAATTACACTATCATATAAATCAAAGGATGGTAAATCACAAATAATTGAATGACCAGGTCATAAGTTAATAGTTAAAGGACAAAGAATTGTAGTTGAAAAAACTAATTAATAATTTATTTGAAAAATTTTTAATTATGTTATAATTATCTAGCAAAACATTCAGAGTTGCGTAGCTTAGCGGCAATGACGCATGCCAACCTGTTAATTCAAGGTGGAAAGCAAGGGATCAAAATTTTGGTTCAACATGTATTACAACAAATCTAAATATGTAATGTACCTCTCTTTTTCGTTTAATAAGAAAAAGAGAGTTTTTTTATTTAAAAAATAATAAAAAAGCCAATTTATGGCTTTTAAATTAACTTAAGATCTTAAATTGCTTAAAGAGAACATTAGAATTAAATTCATTTTTTAATAAAATAACTAACTTTACTTGATCTGTTTTTTCAACATTAAATGCTAAAACAGTATCATGAGGACGATTTAATTGTGGTAAATTAAAAGTAATTTTATCATTTAATTCCTGTGAAAATAATTTATAAACATAAGAAGAATCTTGTAATTTAGAATCATCAATTTGTTGTAATACTTCAGACATAGATATATTATCTTTTAATTTAAAAATTAAATTATTCACATAATTATCAAGAAATTCTTTTTGTATTCTTTTATCTTCTTCAGAAAATAATCTAAACTCACCTTTTGCTATTGTATTATTACCTTCTTCTTTACCTTCAATATATCCACCTTGAATATGCATAACTTTTATATTTAGTGCAAATTGTTTAGTTTTAGAATTAAAAACAGGTTTAATAATTAACTTATGTCCGGGTTGCATTTTGTTTATGTCCATTAATTTGGAAGATACAATATTTGATATTTCAAAATCTTTTAAAGTTCTATAAATATCATTATTATTTTTTTCATATTTTTGTTTAAATAATTTTAAAAATTCTTCATATGTTGTTTGTGTATCTTTTTTTATTTTTAATTCAAATGAATCATAAATTTGTTGAATTAGACTTAAAGGCAAATCATTTACTTTAGTTTCTGTATTAGATGTACCATTAACACAAGATACAGCAGGTATTGCAACTAAAGAAATTGCTGGAATTAAAGTTAATAAGACTCACTTTTTTTTATTTTTTATCATTCCTTATCCTTTCATTTAAAATCAATATATCTTGTAAATATTCTAAATTGTAATATGAAGCTGGTTTAATTATGTATTTTTGTAATAAATTTTTTGAATAATTATTAAGTGAAACATAATTATCAATACTTATAGTGTAACTAAGTGCATTTGCTATTTCATTTATTAGATTAACAATGGTAAAAGTTATGTTTCTTTTTGAATAATTTGTAATAAATGATAGCAACATATTATTAAACTTTTCTATGTTTCAACTAAAATTATTTGTATTAAACTTTTTGATAAATTGCTCAAAGTTTTTAAAATCTGAATATTTAAATTTATCAAACATCTTATTTGCATAAGAATAGTTACTAAATCCGAATTCTGTTTGTAAGTTTCTTATGAACTGACTAATTTCTGGATAAGATTTTGTATCTTTTACAACATCTCATATATATATTAATTGCAATAAATTTTTATAATTATTTTGCGTTAAATATTTATATAAAAAACCATTTGTATCAGTAGTAGAAATTTGAAAATTATTTTCATTATAAATACTGTTTTGATTTTTAAAATATAAATTATATTGATCGTCATTTTCAATTAGTTTTATTTCTACTTCAAGTCTTTTATCTAAATTTTTAAAAGTATTTTTAATGAAATTAGCTAATTTAGAAACTGAATAAAGGCCTTGTCTGTTATCTAGTGGAACTGTTCAATTTACAGTATTTTCGTCTTTGTGAAGATTAAAATAATTATCTAAAATTGGCTTTATAACTTGTTGAATTTGATAAAAATCTACGGATTCTAAAGATTTATTATAATTTGTTATATTGTCCAATTGTTTAGCTTTTTGTTTATTTTCAAAGCTTGTTGTTTTATTAATTTTTTGTAAATTATCATCAAAAATTATTTGTTTTGATATTTGTTGTGCTGCATCAATTAAATTTTTATAATTAGTATTTTCAATATCATTAGCAGATATAAAAATTCCACTTGGTGCTTGTGAAAGATATACGTCAGAATTTTTTAAGCTACTTAAAACATAAGGATTTATTACATTATTAATTAAACTTCTAAAAACAATAGTATCCTTTGTAACTGTTTGTTTAATAAAATAATCATTTTTTAATTCATTTTTATTTAAACCAAAATATAGTCTACTAAATGCATTATTAAAAAATAATGTGTCAGAATGAGGAAATAAATTGATAATTAAAGGAATTTGATTATTATACATTTGATAGTTTTTAAAATAATTAAGATTATACTTTTCAAAATTATTCATAATATCCTGTTTTTGTAACTCATCTAAATTATTAAAATTAAGACTACTATTTAAATTTTGATTAAAAGCATTAAACGTTTGAATATTAAAAGTTTGTGAATTAATTGGTAAAACATTAAATTTAAAATTAATTTCATTTAAACGATATTGATTTTGTCAGTTTGTATTATTAATATAATGTTTATTTTTATATAGTTTTATATTGTCTAATGTATTATTTGTTACAAAATAATAACTAGAATAAAATAAATCTTGATATGTCTTACCATATTCATATAAAAAATCATAGTTTTTTAAATCACTTGAAAAAAAATCTAAGCTAAATTTAAAACTTGGAATAGCATCCGTTACATTATCTAATAAAAATAAATTTCTAAAAACGTCTGATCAATCTGAAGTTAAAAAACTTCCATCCGTTTCTAATTCAAAAGTCAGCGGCTTATCAGTTTTTACAAAATTTGGATTTAAAAATGGTTTTATATTAATATTATTCGATTTTAAGTATTCTAAAATATCATCTTGATTGAAATAATTTATATTTTTAGTAATTTGCGTATCTTGTAAGATTAAATTTGGATTTTTTAATATTTTTGTACGGTTATTTTTAGATAACATAATTGACCTTAAGAACCCTAATTTAAAATCTTGAATTTTAACAGTTTCATTAATTTTATTACCTTCAGCATCTAATCAAGGATTTTTATTATCTAAAACAAATATTTCAATTTTTTTTGCATTTTTTAATGCCTTTTTAAATGTTTTACTATTAATTGAATGCGAATCATCACTTTCAATGAATTTATATAAATTAGCATAACCTGTTGTTGGATTATCTTCTTCAAGAAAAGTATCGGGATTAGCAGGATCTCCGCTAGGCAATTTATCAAAAGATACATCTTTAATTGTATCTTTATCAAAAACTGAAATTTCTTCTTGCATAGCGTCATTTTCATCGCTATTTCAAGTTATCTGTATTCTTGAAGCTTGTTCAAATTTTAAAAACATTTTGGATGGTTTTAGAATTTTATTATTTACAAAATCAATTGCTGGTTTATCTTGTGATACTATTCTAAATAGTTTAGTAGAAATTAAATTATTAATTTTTTTAGAAACATTATTTTTATTATAAATTGAAAAATTATTGTTGTCATTAGGAAAGTTGTACGTTTCAATATATTGATCATTAGTTTCTAAAAAATTATTAATTTTACAACTAACTGCAAAAAGCCCCGCAATAGGAGCTGATAATAATATGCTACTTAAAAATATTTTTTTTAACTTCATGGTAATATTCCTTGAATCTCTATAGACTCACCGGAAATGGCCGGCGGTTGTAAATGTGTATGGAATGAAAGCATTACAAGCGTTAAAATAACACTTGCCGCAAAATAAGCAAACGTAGTATAAAGAACTTTGACAGAAGAATTTCTATTGTGAATAAATTCAGGCACTAATTCAAAAATAGCAGTAAAAACTATAATTACTCCACCGATAATTTGAAGTGATGGTATAACTCATTTTTGATAATCTAAATACTTACCTAAAAATGCCCCAAAAAATAAAATTGGAATTATTAATAACATTGTATATAAATTATATCTTATTGCTTTTCATTTAGTTTGACCGTACTGAGTTTGACGGTAATAAATAATAATATTTTCAACTAGAATATGAATATTAAATGTAACAATTAAACCAATATTAGGGTTAGTGTAATTTATACTTGTCATTTGATAGACACTTAATCCTAAAACAAGACCATCTATTATTCTATGAATTAATAACATTAAAATAGCTATTCATGCAGCTTTGGGATTATCTATATCTGTAAAAGAAATAATATGATCTGAATGTCCATGTTCTTCATGAGATTCATGAATATGTCCTTTATGTTTTTTAATAGAAATATATCTTCAAAGAATAACTAAAGTTAAACCAATTAAAGCACTTATCCCAACAATAACTGCCATATATAATTGTTCTTTAGTAACATCTCCATTTGTTAATCTTAATCCTCCATTTTCACCGCTTGTATGTAATCAAGTTTCAAGACTTAAAACAGCTTCTTTAATAAAACCTGCTGAACCAATTATTAAAAACATTCCTGTGCTAAATGCATAAAGATAAATCATTTTATGTTTAGAAAATTTTGGTTTAATTGCACTTAGTACTAATGACACAATAACAGGTGCCGCAAGCAATATAAGTGAGTAAATTAATAAATTTATTAATATTGTTAATTCAAGATTATTATTAAATTGAATTTCCTTAAAAAACATAACTCTCCTTTATATAATTTTTGATAATAACTTACAATATTTTACCAAATTTTTTTTAATTATATTATAATAATAATTGCAAAATTAATAATTGCAAAAATTACGGCAAGGAAATATCATGTGGAAAAAAAATAAGTTATTTTTAGGTTCTATTTTGTCTTTATCTAGCATTAGTGCCTTGGCTTGCATATCATGTAATACAGCAAATATAAATACTCAAAGTATAAATGAATCAATAATAGATAAAAAATTATTAATGCTATTTAATAACAAACAAATTAATATTTTAAATAATTTTTATCCTTTTTTAAATAAAGAAATCGAAAATTTAAATAATGATAATACTTTTTATAACATTATCGAACAAACAAAACCTAAAACAAATGAGTTTGGAATTGAAATAGGACAAGAAAAGATTATTGATGTAATAAAAACCCAAGATGCACAAAAAATAGACATAAATAATTTTTTTGTACAATTTGATAAAAGCATAGTTAAAACTACAAACAACTGCTTGCCATGAATCACAAATACTTTGCCAACTGTTTATAATATAAAATATTCTGAAATAGGTTTAAAACCATTTCCAGATATTCAAACTTTAATTTATAAAATAATTGATGACATGGGAAATGGTACATGAGCAAGCGTAACTAATTTAAAATTTTTCGACGGTTATTTTTATAATCTAAACACAATTAGATTACAATCATGATTAGATAATCCTTTGCAAAAAAAATTTTTAGAAACCCTTTTACTAACATATATAAATTATTTTAATACTGATGTTTACAAAATAAATATTAAAATTAATGAAGAGGATTTTTTAGAAGATAAAAATGATAATATGGTTAGTTTTTCTTTAGAATGTTTTGATAAAGATAACAACAATTTATTATCAGAAGAAAATAAAAACAAAAAATTTTATTTATTTGGTTTTAAAAATTACTTAAATGACCCAAAGTTTGGAGTATTTAAAAATATTGATGATTTAAAACTTTTTAATGAATATTTAGTTAGTCCAATTTTAAAATTTAAACTTAATAATATCTATTCAGTTAGTGATATAAATAGTTTTGTAAGTGATTTATATAGTCCGGAATTTATAAGTGGTGACGGTTTAAATTATTTTTTAAACACACATAGTGATTTAATTGAATTAGAAGTTCCGGAATACAAAAAGACCACTGACAAAGCATATCGATTTGTTTCAAGTGAAATCGCTGAATTTTTCGGAACACGACAATTACTAAAAATTAAAATTGAAGTTATTCATCAAGATGATTCCAAAGAATATTTTTGATGAATAAGTAGTGATTTTGATGATCATGGTCACAAAATGAAACCACTAATTAATAAAATAAAAAACCAATTAATATTTGAAAGTTTTAATCCTAATTTAGAGAAGTTTAATTTACAGAATGATACATTTCAATTAAAAATAAATAACCAAGATAAAAGAGATTTTACAGGCATAGATGCAAATGACTTTTTTGAATCAGACCTATTTAAAAGCATTTTAAATTCAATTGATCAATCAGCAATAAAACATATTAAAATGCCTTACTATCTGAGCCTATGAAATAATAATATTAAAAGTAATTTTGAAGCAGGGTGACTAACATATGACTCAGAAGCATTTAAATACTTTCAAACATGACTTAATCTTTTTGTTTTACAATATGCAATAAATACTAAAAAAGGTGATATTAATACAATGTTAAATCATATAAGAGTTGAAATTGCTGATATACCATATTCTGCAGGTCAAGTTGCTTTAAAATTCCACTTCATTGCCTATGAAAATTCAAAAGAAGTAGAATTACTTAATGAAAAAAATCAAAATAAAATAATTTTATGAAATGGCTTTAAGGGTTATGATCAAACAAAGAAAGAACCATTTACATTTTAAGGAGAAAAAATGAAAAAAACAAACAAGAAACTTTTTGCTTTTAGTTTATTAACAATAAGCACAATTGCAGCTATCTCAGTTCCTGCAATTGCTGCTTCTTGTGCACAAACTAAATCAGAAGAAAATAAAAAAACAACAAATGAATTTAAAAATTATAATAACTTGAAAGCAAATTATGATGAAGCAAAAAAATTTGTTATCGACAAAATCAAGGTTAATGCCGATAAATTTATTATTAAAGCACAAGCTTTTACAAATTCATTAAAAGATTTAAATAATAATTTAACAGAAATAGCAAAAACCGATAGTTTAAGTGACGAAGAAAAACAAACAATTACAAATTATGTAAATACATGATTGACTATTCCAGAAGAAGTTAAAAAAGACCAAACATCAGAATATGCAACTTCATTAAATAAATTAGCAGATATATCTGAAGATTTAGATTTAGTTATGGGAACTCACATAAGTGCTTTAAATAACAAAAATAATGAATTTTTTGAAAATTTAAAAAATATACAAGATAAACTAGAGGAAAAAAATATAACAAATGGTACATTACAAAGTAGTTTAAGAAATATTTGAATTTTCTTCACTCACACATTAGTTGATCCAGATCACTTTACAGAAGAAGAACATTTACATGAACAAGATGTTAATCCACAAAATTCAAATCAACATAATCACTCACATGCTGCTGCTAATTTATACTATGAAAGTCTTGAATGAGTAGATAATTTTATTGATGTTGTAAATAAACAAAATAATAACGCAACAAACAAGAATATGATAATAAATACATTCAACGATACAATTAAACCACTTATTACAAAAGCAAATAGTGAAAAAGCAGAAGAAATAAATACAAAATTTACATTATTAAAAAATAATTTAGAAACATTAATTTCTCAAAATTCTGAAGCTATTTCTTCATCATTAGACTTTAAATTACAAGAAGATTCAACTGCTATTTTAGAACAAATAAAAACAAACTTAGAAGCACTTGTTACTGAATTAGGATTACCTAAAAATAGTGTTGAATTTGAAGATTAGATTTAATCAAAAAACCTAACACATAGAGTGTTAGGTTTTTGATTGTTTTATAATTTAGAAACGACAATTATAAAATTTTTAATTTTTGTGTGTTTGTTATAATAATTTAAATACAAAATTATTTCCATCTACATAATGAATTTCTTTATTTATTGTTGTATTTTCTGGATTTGCTCCACTACCATCTCATAGTAATAATTGTTTGTATTCTTTATTATTTTTTTCTTCATAAAGTTTATCAATAACTAAAAAGTAATAATTAATGACATCTTTAATTTTATTTTGATAATTGTTGTAATCATGAAGTACAGCCTGTGTTGATGATGGACCTCCTTCTCTTTTTAAAGAATCTAATTTATTTGAAAATTGTATATAAAGATTGTTAGATTTATTTTTGTTTGGAATTTTATTTAATAAAGAAAATCCCATTTTTCGAATATATTCATTAATAACGTAAGAATCAGATGAGCCCCTTAATTTAAATTGTGGTCATGTACTATAATTTTTTCAATAATATTGTGAATAATTTTTAAGTGGTCAATTTGAACTAAAGTTTCTTGCTGCTAAATTTCCAGCCCTATTTTCAATATTTTTTATAACCGCTTCTATGCTTTCATTATTCCCTGGAGTGGTTGATGTTTGTAATCTTAGTACATCTTCATATATATTCTTATAGTTAAAATTAATTGGTTGTCCTTTTGAATCATATGAAAAGAAAAAGTCAAAATTTTCATATTCATTAGTACCTATAAATAAATTATTATAAAAGAATGTTAAGTATTTATATCAATTTTGGTATCCAACAAGAAAAGGCAAATAAGAATATAATTTTCTAAATTGCTGTACATATTTTCCTGGTTGTCCGTTTTCATCATAAGCAACGAATTCTTTTAGTTTATCTTTTAACATATCCATTTCTTGTTCATAGTATTTTATAGAATTAAAAAATTTATCTCTATATTCTACATAATCATTAATCAGTCTAATTTTGTTATCTCTATATACATTGCTGTTTGTATTATTTTTGTAAGATTCAAGAAACTCTTTTTGTAAAACATTATTTAAATTTCTTGTTTCAGATAATCTTGTAAATCCATTAATTTGTGTTTGATCATTTTGTCTATTTATAAATCCGTTTTCAGATTGATTTAATTTCGATACTTGTATAAATTTTTCTGTGTTATTAACAAGAGTATTTAAATTGTTAGTTAAAAACATTAGGTCAATATCATTTGAAATATTTACTAATTGTGAATCTTTATTTTTCTTTATAGATTTACTATTAACCTCTTCTTCTAAATTGTTATAAGCAGTTTTTGCAGATGTATTTGCAGTTCTAAACTGTTGATTGTCAACTTTTAATACATAATTTTGATCTGCAGGAACTGGTGAAGAATTTTCTGCAGGTGGAATAGGATTAAAACTTCTTCCTCATCTATTATCTGGTGTTGGAAGATGAACTAAAGCATTATCAATAGCTGTTACAAATTCTTTTTGTTTATTAAGATTTTGAACTGCTAATTTATGTGCTTTTTCATATTCTTTTTTATTATCATTAATTTTTTTAATATTTTGTATTGCTTCATCATAAATATTTTTTATAGCATCTGCATAATTTGAACTATTGTAATTTACTTTAGAAAGTGAGTTTTTTAGTTGTGATAATCTTGAATAATTTTGTTGACTTTCGACTATTTTATCATTTTCAGGGTCTGAAAGAACTTCTTCAATTTTTGTATTTAATTGTTTTGCTATTTCTTGATATGCTTCTTTTTCTAAATTATCATATTTTTGTTTAGCATCAAGAAATGTTTGATCACTGAGTGTACCATTATTAACTGCATTTGTAACTGAATCTTCTATGCCCTGAATTTTTTGTTGTATTCAACTATCTATATTAATATCTTTATTATAATGAGCTGATATTAAAGATTTTTTTGTTTGAAAATCATTTCTTGAAGTATTCATTTGATTTATAGCATTATCGCGAGATTGTTTTCTTGTTTTTATGTTATTAAATTTAGTATCTAATCTTGAGTATGATCCTTCAGATTGTTCTCGTGTTGGATTATTATTTGGAAGAGAAATACTATCTTCTGTATTTTTTGTTCTTTCAAGATCTGCTTTTAAATCTTTGTAATAATCACTTTTTAGGGTATTATTTACATAACGTTCTACAGTCTCACTTAATTTTTGATATCTTAATGCAGACACATCTCTCATTTTATTTTCTAATTGTGATTTAGCTGTAGAAAAATCAGTTGAAAAAATTGTATTATTATTTTGTTTTGTAGTTAATGAATTTTGATTGTTTGATAAAAATGTTTCTAAATCTAATTTATATTCAGCATATTTTGCATCGTTTTTAAATGTAGTATATTCTGTAACTGTAGCATCATAAGATTGTTTATTAGTATTTATATTTGCAACTTCAGTTTGAGCAGATGATTTTGCATTTGTTAATGGCTTAATCTGATTTCTAATTTCTTGAGCGGTTTTGCCACTATATTTATTTGTTTTATTTACATTTCCATCAGCTGAAGAAATAGCATTTGTTAAATCAACATTTTTAACTTTGTTATATTCGGGTTTAGTTAAACTATTTTTATAATCTTCAACTTCTTTTCTTTTAGCCTCATATTCTCCGACTGCTTTATATCAATCTATATTATTTTGCAATGAATTTAAATTTGTAGTTGCTTTATCAAAAGCTTTTTTTATTTTTGTAGGATCATTATTTGCACTAGTTATATCTGAATTTAATGTAGAAATAATTTGGTTCTTTTCAGCACTTAATAATTCTTTTGCTTTGCTGTTTCCAGTTATAGCATTAATATTTCTCTCTAATGTTGTTTTTGAATTTGTATAACTATTTTTAGATGCTTTTATATTGCTTGCATTAGTGATTGTTTCTTCAATTTTGTTTTGTCTTGATGAATATGCATTGTCAGTTAATGCTTGTTCATTTGTAATTGAATTGTGAAGATTATTTTCATTACCTAAAACACTTTGAATGTAACTTTGAATTTCAGGATCATTGCTATATAAAGTAGTTTTTGAATCTGCAAGTTCAGTTTCTTTTTCAACTAATCTATCTAATAAATTTTTATATTTAGAAATTTTAGTAATATTTTCTTGTTTATGTAAATTATTTTTAGCTTGATTAATATTTGAAGCACTAGAATTTGTGTTATTTCTAATTTCTATTTGTGGTTTTAAATCATTTTCAATAGCTTTTTTAATTTTTTGATATTTTGATTCAGAACCCACAGCATCAGTAATTTCTTTATATTCTTTATCGAAACTATCTTTAGCTTTAACTTTATCAAAAATCACTCTTAAAGTATCTGTTTCTTCATTATAATCACTTGCTTGTATTGTTTTTGCTTTTTGATTTGCCGATATATTTGAATTTGAACTATTTATAGCAGTTTGTAATTCATTAGCAAAATCTGGATATGTTGTTTTTGCTGAATTTAATTCGTAAACTTTAGCTTCATAAACATTTTTTGCTTGCTTCATTTTTTCTTGTTCTTGAGTGGCTTTTGTGACCGCATCATTTAATGCTTTTGTTTGTTCTTCTAATATAGCAGTTGAAGTTGAATCAATTTCAGCTTCTTCAATTGTATTTTGAGTTACTATGTCCCCAAGATCTTTTTTGATTTTACTTTCTTCTAAATCGTTTAATGAAGAATATTTATTTTTGGCTGATTCAAGCGCTTGTCTGTATTTATCTGCAGCAATTTGTTGATTTATATTAGCATCGGAATTTAGTTGTTGTAATCTTTCTTTTGCTTGATTATAAGCATCTTTTATACTGTCTAAATCAGAATTATCTGAATTTAAAATACTATCTAATTTTTCTTGAGCTTTTTTAACTTCATTTAAATAATTTTGTTTTGCTCTTTCATTGTTTCCAAATTTTTCTTCTAATTTTTCACCAGAAAGAATTTTTTTAATTTCTTCATCATATTCTGATTTTTTATTGTTAGTTTCAGTAATTTTATTGCTTATTTCTGCATTATTTAATTGAGTTGTAACATTCTTAATTTCTTCAGTTGTTGAATCAACATTATCTCTAACAGCTTTTTGATCTGAAACCGCTTTTTCAATTGCTTTTTTAATACTATCATTAGCACCTTTATTTTTTAGTGCATCATATGCATCATCAAAGTCTTTTTGTGCTTTTTGTTTTTTAGCATTATCAAATGCATCTTGAAGATCTTCAATTGCTTCTTTAATTGTTTCGGGATTTAGTTTATCTTGATTTTCTGTAGGGTGAACAATAGCATCTTGACTATTTTTTGTACTTTCTAAGTCGGATTTTATTTGATTATATTTAGCATCATTTAAATCTGATTTTATATATTCTTCAACATCAGCTTTTAATTTATCAAATTCTTGAGTTTTAGCCAAATTACTTGCAGCATCTAATATTTTTTTAGCTTCTTCATATTTAGCAGCGGTTTTTGGTTCAGAATTTAATATTGCATCAGCTTTATTTTTTGCATCATTTAATTCTGTTTTTATTTTTGCTTTTAAAGCTTCATCTTTAATATTTTCGGCTTCTTGTTTGGTTTTATTAAACTCTTCTAATGATTTTTCATATTTAGCTTTATTATCATTTGTTTCTTCTGTTTTTTTAGCCTCTAAAGTTTCATTTAATGTTTCAATTGCCTTTTTAGCTGCATCATATGCTTCTTTTTGTTTTTGTTTATCTTCTCCTGCTTCGGTAAGACTAGTTGTTAATTTTTTTTCAATTTTTAACAGTTCTTCATCATAATATTGTTTTGTTTTAGGATAATTTCCGTCAAGTTCATTAGAAGTTGCTTGTGCTTGTTGTTTTGTATTTTCGTAATCTATTTTAGATTTATCTAACTTAGCTTTTAATATTGCATCGTCTAATGTAGTTATTGTTTTTGTATAGTCATTTACTATAATAGTTTTTGAATCTTCTTTTGCTTTTATTGATGATTTTGAAGAATGTTCAATGTTTTGTAATTCATCTATAATTGCTTTTTCAGCTTGATTACTTGGATTTAAAGAATCTTTTAATGTTTGTAATTCTTTTACTTTTTTATCATAATCTTCTTTTGCTTTATTTAAAGCTATATCTTCTTTTGCTTTTTTAAGAGCATTTGTTGCATTGTCATATGCTTGTTTAATTTCTTCTGGAGTTTTAGCTGTTTTTAAATCTTGTGCAAGTGAACCATCTTCTTTTGTAATATCTTCGATTGCTTTTTTATATTTTTTTAATGCTTCAGGATAATTTTCAAATTCGTCATCAGAAGTTGTGTTTTGTAGTTCATTTTTATAGTTTGTTTTTGAACTTTCAATATCTTTTGCGTCTTTAAGAGCTTTTTTTAATCCTGTTTTAAATTCACTATATTTTTCAGGATTTAAAGCATTATCAGCACCTATATTACTTTCTTTATAGGTGTTTAAAGCATTAGTTAAAATGTCTTTAGATTCATTATTTTCAGAAGTTAAACTATCATTGTAATCTGAAACCTCTTTAAAAGCATCTTTATACTCATCAAAACTTTCTTTTATTAAATATAATTGCGAAATTTGTGATTTAAGTACTTCAGTAGCTTCATTGATTTGTTGTGCAATTGAATCATCATTATCTCTGATATTTTTTTGTAATTTTAAATGTTCTATAACTGCATTTTTTAGATTTTGATATTTTGTAGAACCTTCTGTATCTTTAAATTTATCTAAAATATCGCCATAAACTTTATCAAAATCTGATTTTGATTTAGCTAAAACAGCATCATCATATGCTTTTTGTAATTTGGGAAGTGATTCTTTTAAAATCTCGATTGTTGGTTTAGGTGTAGATGTTGAAAGTGCTTTTGCATCTTCTGGATCTTTTATGTCTTTTAATGCTCTTGCAATTTCAGGGTATTTAGAATGTTTATTTGCATCTTCTCCATTAGTTTCATCTAATTCAGTCAATAATTGATCTGCTTGTTTAGATAAATTATCATAAGCATTTTGGAAAATTTCTAGTTGTTGATTTTTTGCAGCTTCTAATGCTTGATTTAGATTTTCTTTTGCTTGATTTATTTGATCAATTGTTTCATCAATAGTTGCTGTATTTTTTGTAAAGTTATTTGCTACACTGATTTTATTATCGGTTTCATTTGTTATTGCTAAATCTAATGTATTTTTTACATTTTTATCTAATTTATCATCTAAGGTATTGTAAAAATCTGAAGCTTCTTTTTCTTGTTTATCAAATGCTTCTGATGCTTTAAGAATTTTTTCTTGATCATTTAAAGAATTTAAAGCATCAATTAAATTTTTCTCAGTTGAAGAAGCACTATCATGAATTGTTTTTGCTTTTTCTAATTCTTCTAAAATTTTTCTTTCAGTAGCTATATATTCGGGTTTTGTAACAAAAGTTCCATCTTTATTTTCTTGTAAGTTGTCTTGGACATATTGTTTAATTGAATCAATTTTTGCTTGTAAATTAATTCTTGCTTGTTTTCTTTTGGCTTTATTTTCAGTGTATTTGTCATTTGCTTGAGTTATTGCACCTGATAATTCTTTTGCTTTTTGATCAAAATTGTCTTTTGTTTTATTATTATCATCTTTAAAAAATTTTTGTAATTCTGTTACTTTATTTTTTAAAGTATTATAAAGTTCTTCATCATCTTTATTTAAAACAGGTGCTTTAATTTTTGATAATAATGTTTCAGCATCTTCTACTTGAAGATCAAAGTTATCTTTTGATGTTTTTAGTTCTTTATTAGCTTCAAATATAGTTGTTAAATTATCAATTGATGCTTGAATTTGTTCATCAGTTACTGAATCTTTTAATGTTGGTTCAGCAGCATCTGGATCATTTTCTAATAATTGTTCATTTGTTTCAATTGCTTCATTTAACTTATCTTTTATAAACTTAAATTTAGAATCTTTTAAATCAGAATCAATATAATTTTCAATTAAATGTTTTTGTGCTAAATAACTTTGGAATTTACGATTTTTATCTAAGGTTTCTTTGTCGTGTTTAGCTTTATCAAGAGCAATTTGAATATTTTTAATTGCTTCTTTAACGTCAACATTTTTTTGTTTATCATTTTTTTCTTCGCTATTAATGCTTATTTCATACAAGTCATTAATTTCTGCAATTTTATTTTTTAATTCTGTTTTGATTGATGAGTATTTTTCTTCATCTAATGAGTTTCCGTAATTAGATGCTTCAGAATATTTATTTTTATATTTAGTTTTTGATTCTTCTAAATCGATTTTATCTTTTTTAGCTTCTATTTCTTTTAATTTTAATTCTAAATCATTTTTTGCTTGTGTTATTTGTGTGCTTGTTGATTCAGTATCTTTTTTAGCAACAATTTCATCAATTTCTGATTTTTTAGTCTTTAATTCTTCAGCTAAATTAGGATATTTTTGTATATTTACTTCTAATTCTGATATTAATTTATTTGCTTTATTTGCAACTGTTTCATATTCTGTGCTTGCTTGTTCACGATTTGTTGCTGTTTCATTAACCTTTTGTTTTGTTTTTTCAAAAATAATTGATAATTCATTATTTTGTTGTTGAATTTCAGCTGTATTTGAAGAGTTTTTTGTTTTTTCTTTAACACTATTTAAAGCTTCTTGTAATTCATTTATTGACTTAGCATCTTCTGGATGTGTGTGAGTTTTTATGTAATTTTCAATTTCACTAAATGTTGAATTTATATTATCTTTAGCTTGTTTTTTATTTTCGATTTGACTTTCAAAGCTTTTTAATATTTCCACTGCATCTAAAATATCTCTTGTGGTTGAATCTGGATTATTTATTATTGCATCTTTTTCCGTTATCAAATTAATTATTTCTTGCTTAATTGACTCATATTTAGGTTCTGTTAATTCATCTTTAATTCCATTTAATTTCGCTCTTTGTGTATTATAAGCAGTAACTGCTTCAGCTTTTTTAATTTTTAAGGATTCAATTATTTTATCTGCAGATTCATATATTTTGTCAAATGTTTTTGAATCAATATCTTGACTTTCAGTTGTTAAAATATCAGATACGTATTGTTTAATATCTGGATATTTATTGTCGGAAAAATCATTTAAAAAATTATTTGCAAGTTCTTGAGCACTTTTTAAAGTATCAATTGAATGATTTCTTAATACATCATTTAAATATTTTTTAACTTTTGCAGATTCTATGTAGCTTGTAATTTTACTTATACTGTCATAAACAAATTCAAATTCATTACTTTCAATTCCTACATCATATTTTTCCTTTGAAAAGTTTAATAAAATTTCTTTTGTTTGAACATCATCTGGTGTAATTAATATTTCACTTGAATATACTTTAGCTTCATCATAAACTCTTTGAAGCTCTTGTTTAGAAACTTTATACGCTTTTTTAGTTGCATCTTCAAGTTCTTGAATTAATTTTTGTTTTGCTTCTAAAATATCTCCTACATTAGAATTTTCAAAACTAATATCTTTTATAATTTCATCACGATTAGTTTTTTCATCTGAATATAATTCATTATAAAAATCATGCAATGATAAAGGATCATTAATAAATTCATTTAATTTTCTTAAAGCTGTTTCATAGTCAGAAAAAGCCATTGATTTAATATTATCGTCTTTGATAGCTTTGTTTTTTTTAATTTGATCAAAAATATCTTGAAGACCTTCAGTTTGATTATCTATTTCTTTTTGGCTAGAATTTGAATTTAAATTATTATCTGAGTTTTGAACTGCTTCTTGAAGTTCATTTTTTAAATTTTCATATTCCAAAAATTTTAATTCATTATTAATGTAATTTTTTATTTCTTCCTTTAGTGAATTAAATTTTTTTCAACTGTTTTCCTTATTATTTGAAACTAACGTTACAAATTTTTGTAAAGAAAATTTAAGATTATTAATTTTTATCTTAACCTTTGAAAATGTATCATAAAAAATATTTAACACTGGATTATCATCTAAAATATCTTGTACTATTTTTGATAAAAATTCATCATCTTTTAACTCAGTGTTTTTAAATTCATTTAAATTGTTTCATAATTTTTGTTGAGTTTGGATTAGATTTTTTAATCTAGCTTCTTCAACAATAAATGCTGTTGTAGTGGCTGCTAAAGTAGCAGTAGATACAGCTAATATTCCACTTATTTTCTTTAATTTCTTTTGATTTAAGTTCATTTCTTTCTCCCGACTGCAAATAGCAAAGAATTTATAAATAAATTTTATTATTAGAATGCTAAGCAGTATTTTACAAATTATACAATCAAAAAAAAAAAAAAAACAATCTTTTGTTTAGATTTTTGTTTGTTTTTTAACTTTTTTTAATTTTGGCAAAGTTTTAAAAGAAAAAAATATTAAAAAAATCAGTTGCCTGATTTTTGAAAATTTTTAGATTTTTTATTTAAAAATTTTTATTTCTGATTTGTTGTTAATTTTTAATTCAGCTTCTAAACCTAATGGAATTACAGATAAAGGCATAGAGTGACCAAAGTCTAAATTAGCAACAATTGGCATATTTTTTAATTCTGATTTTGTTGTTAGCATAGTAATTAAATCTTCTTTTGAAATATTGGAACCTAAACAAAATCTTCCTATCATAAGTCCTTTTACATGTTTAAATCATGGTGATTGAATCAATGAAACTAGCATTCTTTCAAAATTATCATAATCATATAGCGACACTATTTCAATTGCTAAAATAGTATCTTCTTTTACATCTGGAAAATTTGAAGTTGGATTTATTAGTAATAAGGTAGATAAATTACCACCCAATATTTTCCCCTTTGCTTCTCCATCTTGAATATTTCATCAACCGCTATTTTTTTCCAATTTACGATTTTCTTGATCAATAAATCATAAATCATCACTTCACAATTCTGATGCTTCTAATTGTACTTCTTTATCTTCATTTAAAAACATATTTCTAAATTGTTTTTCAACATATTCTGAATTTTTCAACATTGCAAATGATGAAAAATGAGGTCCGTAAAAGACAGGAAAATTAGCATGTTTTAAAATACCTAAATGTAATGATGTAATATCACTAAATCCACAAAAAATCTTAGGATTATTTTTTATAATTTCTCAATTTATATATGGTAATAATTGATTCGAATTAAACCCACCAATAACTGTTAAAATAGCTTTAACATTTTTATCTAAGAAAGCGTCATGCAAATCGTCTACTTTTTGTTTAATTGAACCAGATAAACGATTTTCTACTTCATAAACATTTTTACCAAAAGTTACTTTAAAACCCATAGATTCTAATTTTTTTATAGCTAAATTAGTATTTACTTCACCAATTAATTTTAGACTTCTTGCAGGAGCAACAACTCTAATCTCATCTCCAGGTTTTAAAAACATAAATTTATTCATTTTTATCCTTTCTTGTTTGTGCTAAAAATATCATAATATTAAATTATACATTTGACTTAAAAAATTAAAGTTACAAACTCTAAAAATAAAAAGTAAATGACAACTTTAAAAAACATATATAAAAATATTTGTGTTACAGTTAAAAATAATATTTTTTCAAAATTTGACAATTTTATCAGTTTTTTAAGTGTATAAATAAGGAATTTAACCAAATTTTTTGGAATTTTAGATAAAATTAAAATATGTATAATCACAAATTAATCGAAAAAAAATGACAACAAAACTGAGATGAAACTCAAGCATTCAAAACCACTAATAAAAGCGATAAAAAGGCTTACATTTTAGATATGTTTCCATACCCTAGTGGATCTGGTTTACATGTTGGTCATCCTGAAGGATACACTGCCACAGATATAATAAGTAGATATAAAAGATTAAATGGGTATGATGTTTTACACCCGATGGGTTGAGATGCATTTGGTTTACCTGCTGAACAATACGCTCTAAAAACAGGAAATAATCCAGCTGATTTTACTGCTAAAAATATTGCAAACTTCAAGCGTCAGATAAAAAGTTTGGGATTTAGTTATGATTTTGATAAAGAAATTAATACATCAGATCCTAACTATTATGTAATGACACAGTGAATTTTTAAAGAATTGTACAATCATGGTTTGGCAAAAATAGAAAATGTTGATGTTAATTGATGCGAAGCTTTAGGAACTGTTTTAGCTAATGAAGAAGTTATAGAAGATGAAAATGGTAATAAAGTTTCTGAACGTGGACATTATCCAGTTGTAAAAAAACCAATGCGTCAATGAGTTTTAAAAATAACAAATTATGCAGAAGAATTACTAGAAGGATTAAAAGATCTTGATTGAAGTGATAGTTTAAAAGCGTTACAAACTAATTGAATAGGTAAAAGCGTAGGAACAGAAGTTTCATTTAAAGTTAAAAGCAAAGACATATATATAAGAACATTCACAACTAGACCTGACACAATTTTTGGTGTGTCATTTATTTGTGTTAGTCCAGAGTATAAAAAATTAAAAAAATTAGTAACAGAAGAACAAAAAGAAGAAGTAGAAAATTTTGTAGAAAAAGCGAAAAATCTTTCACAAATTCAAAGAAATAATATAAACAGAGAAACAAGTGGAGTATTTACAGGGAGTTATGTTTTAAACCCTTTAAATGATGAATTAATTCCTATTTATGTAGGTGATTATCTAGTAGAAGGATATGGTACTGGTGCTGTTATGGGTGTACCTGCTCATGATTCTAGAGATTGAAAATTTGCAACAAAATATAACCTTGATATTAAATGAGTTATTCAGACAGAAGATTTAACTAAACCTTATGAAGGTGATGGAGTTCATATAAATAGTGAAATGTTAAATGGTTTAAAAACTAATGAAGCAATAAAACAAATAAATGAATTTTTTGAAACCAATATGATAGGAAGAGTTGAAACAAACTATAAATTAAGAGATTGAATTTTTAGCCGCCAAAGATACTGGGGAGAACCATTTCCTGTTTTATTTGACGAAGAAGGTAATATTAGCTTAGTTGATGAACTAGTACAACTTCCTGAAACAAATAACATTAAACCCTCAGGAACTGGAGAAAGTCCCCTTGCAAATCTTTCAGATTGATTATATGTAGAAATAGATGGTAAAAAATATCGTCGAGACACCAATACTATGCCACAATGAGCCGGTTCTTCATGATACTTTTTAGCCTACATACTAAAAAATTCTGATGGAACATATGAAAAATTAAACAGTGTAGAGGCTAAAAAACGTTTCAAAAAATGATTACCTGTGGACTTATATATTGGTGGGCAAGAACATGCTACATTACATTTATTGTATGCTCGTTTCTGAAATAATTTTCTTTTTAATCGTGGAATTGTTCCTGTTAAAGAACCATTCTTTAAATTAGTAAATCAGGGAATGATTTTAGGGACTGATGGACAAAAAATGTCAAAAAGTCTTGGTAATGTTATTAATCCTGATGATATTGTTGAAAATTATGGAGCAGATACTTTAAGAATTTATGAAATGTTTATGGGTCCATTAACAGATACAAAAGCTTGAAATGATTCTGGTGTTAACGGAATTAGAAAATGATTAGACAGAATATATAAACAATTTGAAAGACTTCAAAAAAACAAATTAACTGACAAATCCACTGAAGAAGAAGAGAGTGAATTAAATAAAGTTATATTGGAAGTTACAAACAATATTGAAAAATTAAAATTTAATATTGCTATTAGTAAAATGATGGT
Source organism: Mycoplasma zalophi (assembly GCF_025486335.1). Taxonomy (GTDB): domain Bacteria; phylum Bacillota_I; class Bacilli_A; order Mycoplasmatales; family Metamycoplasmataceae; genus Metamycoplasma; species Metamycoplasma zalophi. The sequence continues at coordinate 3,105 of NZ_JAOOPZ010000004.1, read as the reverse complement.
ATTTATTAATTATTTAACTCAATTACAACAAGTATCGCTAGAAACGTTAAAAACTTTTTCTATACTATTAAGCCCTTTTGCACCACACTTAGCAGAGGAACTACTTGAAAAATTATCACAAGAAACCACCATGAATCAAACATGACCTATTTATGATGAAAATAAAATCATCATCTCAAAAGTATTTATAGGAATACAAGTCAATGGAAAAATAAGAGGCGAAATTGGTATTGAAGATGGTTGAAGTGAAAACGAAATTATAGAAAAAGCAAAAGAAATTGAATCAGTTAAAAAATATTTAATAAATAAGAATATAATAAAAGTAATTTACAAAGAAAATGCAATAATAAACTTTATCTGTAAATAGGATGAAATTATAAATTGTGAAAATAATAAGGAGAGAGAAAATGATTAAATTAGTTAACCAATTAAATGAAAATCTAGTTTTAAAGGCAGCATTTGAAAACACATTAGTGCCTGAAGAAACTTTAAAAGAAAATAATCAAGTAACAGATTTCTTTGCTACAAAAGAATCATTTGTATTTTTAGGAGAAAAAGATAAGTTTACAACAAAAGATTTAAGAAGCTTTGCAATGTCATTTACTGCAAATCAAAAAAGAATATACACAGTAGATATTGCGTCTTTTGTAACACAAAAAGTAAACATAAATGAAGTTGTAAAAGCTTTTCTAGATGCTTATGAATTTAATAATGCTGATGTTTTTAGTTTAAAAACAAATAAAAAAGATACTACTAAAGATTTATTTTTATATAGCACACAAGATTTAGAAAAAGTAGCTCATGATCAAGATATTTTAAATAAAAGTATTACATTTGCAAGAAACTTACAAAGAATGGTGCCTAATATTGCAAACAGTGAATTTTTAGCAAATGCTTACTATGAAGAACTTTCAAAATACTCAAATTTAAAAATTACAGTACTTGATAAAAAAGCAATAGAAGAACAAAAAATGGGTCTATTACTAAGTGTTAATAGAGGAAGTACATATGAACCACGTGTAGTAGTTGTTGAATATAATGGAAACCCTAATTCAGATACTAAGCTAGCTTTAGTAGGCAAGGGAATTACATTTGACAGCGGTGGATATAGCTTAAAACCTTCAAGATATATGCTAGGTATGAAATATGACATGTCAGGTTCAGCTGCGGTTGCTGCTACAATGAAAGCTATTGCAGAATTAAAACCGGGAGCAAACGTTGTTGCAGTTATGCCTTTAACTGACAACCGTGTAAATGGTGATGCTTCTACTCCCGACAGTGTTTGAACATCAATGAATGGAAAAACAGTTGAAATAAACAACACAGATGCTGAAGGTAGATTAGTACTTGCAGACGGTATAACATATGCAGTTAGAAATTTAAAAGCTACAAAAGTTTTAACAATTGCAACATTAACCGGAGCGATATTAGTGGGATTAGGTCACACATACACAGGTGCATGAGCAACTAATCCAGCAGATTGAAAAGCGCTTGATATTTCAGCTAAAAAACAACATGAACTAGTGTGAAGAATGCCACTTCATGAAGAATATGCAAAAGAAATTAAAAACACAAAAGTTGCTGATCTTAAAAATACTGATTTAACAGGTGATGCAGGGTCTTCATCTGCTGCAATGTTTTTAAAAGAATTTGCTGAAAATGCAGACTTTATGCACTTAGATATAGCAGGAACAAATGATATAGCAGACGTTCCTCAAGGTGTAATGATAAAAACCATGTATGAATTATCAAAAAATATAAAATAACGCAAAAAACCAGAAAAAAACTGGTTTTTATTTTGTTTTTTTTTTTTTTTTGTTTCTCCTTTTTATTTTTCCAACCTTATTAATGTGCTATAATAACTTTCCGCATTTAATTTAAATATCATATTAATAATTTAATGTTTTTAACAATAAATGGAGAAAAAATGGAAAAAGAAATTCACAAAAAGAAACACAAAAAAACACTCATCTTAATAATTGTTATTTTTCTATCTGTTTTATTTGGTGCCGCCATTGCATCCATTCCAACTTATTATTTAATCAAAAATAAAAATGCAAATTTAAGTAAACAAAATGAAAATAACAAAAATTACTATTTGACACAATTAACATTTTTAGAAAATCAACTTATTGAAAAACAATCTAAGCTTTCTAAATTAAATAACAAATTCAAAAAATTTGGTGATGAAAATAATAATGAAAAAAGTGATTTGGAAAAAGAAATTAAAACTTTAGAATTAGAATCTAACAATTTAAGAGAAAGAATATTATCGATAAACTCAATATTAAAAAACAAGGATATTCAAATCTCAGAACTTCTTAAAAAATTAAAAGAATTTGAAGACAGATATCTTCCGAGTGAAGACGTAGATCATGAAGATTTTAAAAATGATAACTTTGATATAGTATTAAATACAACATATGAGAAATCATATAATACTGACCCTTTAAAACCGTTTGCAAAAGATGATTATTCAACAAAAGTAACTTTAAAAAGAAATACAAATCAAAATAATTTAACAGAGAAAGAGTTTTTATTTGAATTTGATGACAATTTTTATAAAAAACTTATTAAATATGCAAGGCATGTAGCTAATCAAAATAATCAAGATGATATGTCCTTATATTGGGAAGATTTTTTCTTAAATTTTCTTTCATACTTAGGAACAAATAAAGGTGGATCATCAAATAATGTTAACACTAAAATATTTTATTTTTTAATTGAAGAGGGAGATTTAATAAATATTAATTATCTAAATAAAAATTTAAATTTACAAACAATATCTTTTAACTTGCAATATTTTTATGATTCAAAAAATCTTTTAAATATTAATGAAATCTATAAATCCGGGAAACATTATAGAGTTATAATGAAAATAAAACCAGGAATAAACAAACAACCATCACTAAATTATTACTATGACGAAAATACAAACAAATATTTAAGATATTATATAAATAGGGATTGAAATATAGCAAACTACTCAATAGATGAAAAATCACAAAATAATGAAGATATTAAATTCTATTGAAAAGAATACAAAGCAAGAGATGAAGAAAATAATATACCTGCTCATGTTGATTTAATAATTTATTTATCTGC
>NZ_JAOOPZ010000003.1 GCF_025486335.1 Mycoplasma zalophi | reverse complement strand
TTTTTGTGTCATTTATTTTTACGAACGGTATTTTACCTTTTTCATAAAATATTTTATTTGTAGAATTTGGAGTTCCACCTTCTGAAGCAAAATTATAAAGATTTTTTGTCTTGTCTTGAAACCAAACGAGAGCAAAAAGACACAAAAAAACAGCTATTAATGCTGTTTTTATTATTTATTTTTAATAATTTCTAAACCTGGTAATGTTTTTCCTTGTATGTATTCTAAACTAGCTCCACCACCAGTACTAATAAATGAAAATTCTTTTTCAAGGCCTAAATTTTTAATTGCGGCTGCGCTATCACCACCACCAACTACTGAAAAAGCATTTTTATTTAGTGAGATAATTTTTGCAATTTCTTTTGTTCCATGTGAGTAATTTGAAAATTCAGTCACTCCTAATGGACCATTTCAGAAAATAGTTTTTGCTTCAAGTAAATATTTTTTAAATAATTCAACTGTGGCGGGTCCAATATCCATGCCCATAAAGTTATTAGGTATGTTTGGATTTTCTTTTGTTGTGTATGTAGGAATAGAATTGCTAAAATCTTTTGACATAGCATTATCTATTGGAAGAATAATTTTATCCTTATATTTGGATAGTAAATTGCTGGCTAATTCAACATAATCTTCTTCGAATAGACTTTGTCCTATTTTAAGACCTTTTGATACATTAAAAGTATAAGCCATCCCCCCACCTATTAATAAATAATCAGCTTTTTGTAATAACGCTTCTAATACTTGAATTTTATCAGAAATTTTTGCCCCACCAATAATTGCTACATAAGGTTTTTTTGGACTATTTAATTTAGATAAATTAGTTAGTTCTTCATCAACCAAAAAACCAATTGCAGATTCTTTTATGTATGTTGAAATACCAACATTTGAAGCATGCGCGCGATGAATTGCACCATATGCATCATTTATAAAAACATCTCCTAAACTTGCTCAATATTGAGCTAATTCTGGATTGTTTTTTGATTCTTTTTTGTCTTCTAAATCTTCGAATCTTGTATTTTCCAATAATAAAATTTCTTTATTTTTTAGATTAGAAACAGCATCATTTACTTCTTTTCCTTTTGTTTGTTTTACAAAAAAGATATTTAAATTATTTAGTAATGATTTTAGTTCTAAATAAATTGGATACAAAGACTTAGATTGTAAATCATCTTTTGTTTTTATTCTTGATAAATGAGATAGTAAAATCAATTTTGCGTCTTGATCTATTATATATTTTATTGTCTTTAAAGCAGCCACAATTCTAGAATTGTCTGCCACTTCATATTCATTTTTATCATTTAATTTTAATGGTGTATTAAAATCCACTCTTAAAATTACAATTTTATTTTTTAAATTAATATCAGTGATTTTTGTCTTCATTGTAATCATCCTTGTGTTTAATTTGTATTTTTTTAATTTAATTATTTAAATTATTTTATTTTCATTATAATTTAAAATTATAATAATAAGTACATATAAATAAAAAAAGGGGAAATAATGGGACTAAAAACAAGAGATTTACGTCAAAATAAAGACGCTATTGAAACAAGTATTACTCAACTTTTAAAAGATTTTGCTAAATTTAAAAAAGAACCAAGATTTATAAAATATGATGATAATCATCTTTTAAACATTTATAAAAATATTGTTTGAATGTCAGAAATTGACAGAAAAACAATGAATAAATTAGAAGAAATTCAAAAAAGACAAAGAAATCAATATTTACAAAATAAAGCACAAGAATATGAATATAAAAAATGAAGCGATGACCCCAATAGTACAAAAGTTAAAGAAATTCAACCTATGTCAAGATTAATAATTGTTGCTTCTGCAATTTCATTAGTAATTTTTATTGCTTTACTTATTTTGGTATTTACTAAGTGAGTTGGATAAGATGGAAAAAAAATTATTGCTAATAATTTTATGTTTCATTGTTTTATTATTTGTAATTGTTTTTATTCATTATTCAGTTTTATTTTATAAAAACATTATAAGATCAAGAAAACAAAAATTAAAAGTTGCAAAAAGCACCAAAATAAGATTAATACATCAATTAAAAGAAAGCTTAAAATATTTATCTAAAAATAAAACAGGTGCGCTAATAACCATTGAAATGACTGATAAATTAGATAATTTAAGAACTGATGGAGTTATTATTGATGCAAACATTTCAAGCTCTTTAATAATTAGTATTTTTAACAAAAATACCCCATTACATGATGGAGCTATTGTTATTCGGGATAATAAAATAGTTTATGCAGCTACTTATTATAAAATAACTAAAAAATCTATTGATAATAAATATGGCGCAAGACATCGTGCTGCAATTGGAATAAGTGAAATTTCTGATTCTATTACTTTGGTAGTGAGTGAAGAAAATGGAGCAATAAGTCTTGTTAAAGGTGGTATGATTAGTCCTATTTTTACCGATAGATTGCAAGAATCATTAGTAAATATATTCAAAGACTATTAAAAGAAAAGAGGTCACTATGAAAAATGAACTATCATTAACTCAACTTCGTAATGCCCTTCAATATAAAAATATTCATTTAATTAGAAAATTTGTTGATGAAACACCTAATGCAACAATAGCAGATACAATTGAACAATTAAATGAATATGAACGAGTTTTTTTCTTTAGAATAATTAAACCCAAAGATAGTGGAGAAATTTTTTCATATTTAGAACATGATATTCAAGAGTCAATCATCAAATCATTTACAGATAAAGAACTTGAATATATTTTAGATGATTTATATTTGGATGATATTGTTGATTTAATTGAAGAAATGCCTGCTAATATTTCTCAAAAGATTTTAAGTCACGTTAAAGATCAAGAAGATAGAAATAAAATTAATAAACTTTTAAAATATAATGACGATAGTGTTGGGTCAGTTATGAGTGTTGAGTTTATTAAATTAAATAAAGAAATGACTTGTTCAAAAGCAATTGAGATTATTAGAAAAAAAAGAGAAGATGCTGAAATGGTTCATTATTACATTGTTGTTGATGATGATAATAGATTATCTGGCGTAACCACTCTAGAAGATATTGTTTTTGTTGATAGTAGGAGAGGTACATACATTTATGAAATAATGGAACCAATTCAAAGCTTAAATGTTTTGGAAACAAAAGAACATGCAACTTTAATTTTTGCTGATCATGATATGTCAGTTTTACCTGTTGTAAATGATAAAAATGAAGTATTGGGAATTGTTACTTCTGATGATGTTATTGATGTTTTACATGAAGAAGCAACAGAAGATATTTATAAAATGGCCGGAATTGAATCAGAAGAAGGTATTTCATATAATAAACCTAATATAAAATCAATTGTTAAATCAAGAATTTTCTGATTAATTATTTTGATGTTAGGAAGTACCTTAAGTCAATTAGTTATTCAAATTTTTCAAGCTCAAGTTGAAGGAGCCAATTCTTTTCTTTCAGCTGCAATTAGCAGTGCAATAGTTGTTTCAATGGTTCCTGTTATAAGTGGAACAGCTGGAAATGCAGGCGCCCAAGCAGCAACAACAGTAACACGTGCTCTTGCACTTCATGAAATAAAGGGTTCAAAATGAAAAGTAATAAGTAGTGAATTAAGAGCTGGAACAATAATTGGATTAATATTATTTATTACAAATTTTATTAGATTAATTTTATATTTCACAGCTACTGGTAATTTGCTTATTAAAACAGAACAAATTGGAATTATTTTGATGTGCTTAGTAAGTAGTTTATCAATGTTTTTAGCAGTTGTTTTTGCTAAATTTGTCGGAGCTGTAGTTCCTTTAGCTGCAAATAAATTAAAAAAGGACCCCGCAGTTATGTCAAGTCCTATTTTGGCAACATTAACAGATGCAACTTCTACTATTATCTTTTTTAGTCTTGCTATGTTGATTTTTCATATATTTTTTCATTAAATTTTAATCGTAATTAAATTTAAAAAAAATTATTTTTTGTTGTATAATATTTTTATGAAAAAAGTACTACTTACAAATTCAATGATTATTATGAATAAAAACGGTATTGCATACTCTATGTGCACATATCGTTAGTTTCATTATAAGTCTTGTTGTAAGTTTATATATAACGGATTTATAAAGTAATAAAAGTCTGTTATGGTAAAAGTATATAGTTATTTAATTTAAATATCATAAAAGATTTTTATTATTTATTAATAATTGCTATATACCACCTCCTTTTATGATAAATATAATAAAAGTTCTGTATGGTTTATAGCATATAGAACTTTTTTCTATAAAGAAAATGGAGAGAAAAATGAGAAAAAAAATATTAATATCTTCTTTAGTGCTTGCAACTATACCAGCTATAGCTGCAGTTTCATGTGCACCACAAAACACAGAAACTAATGAAGAAAAAACAATTAAGGAATTAAATGCTAAATTAGCAAAAATAAAAAAAGAAAATCAAACAGAAAAAGAACAACTTCAAGCACAATTAGACGCTTTAAGACAAAGATTGGAAACAACAAATCAACAAAAAGATGAATCAGATCAAACAAAAACAAGATTAGAACAAGAAATTGAAGAATTACAAGAAAAAATTAATGAATTAGAAGCTAAAAGAGTTAAAAGAAATGATAAATCAGCAAAAAAATTCTTTGAACAAATAAGTAACTTTTTAGCAACTGATTTACCAAATGCAATTAAACAACAAAACCCAAACTCTTATAATAGTAATAGAGATTTATTAGATGGTGTAACACAAAGTATTGAAAAATCAAAAGAGGAATTAAAAGATACACCAGAAGATTTTAGTAATCTATGAACATGAGAAAATGCAATTTTATTTTCTTTAAATAGAGCTGATATTATTACTAAATTTATAGATGATCCTCAAAATCCTGTTACAGTTAATATTCCAAAATTAACCGAAATGGATGATTTATTTGATTGAAGAATTAATGATATAGATAGAATAATGAGTCAAATAAGAACAAGTGATGTAGATAATAAAGAAGCATTACTTGCAGAATTTGAAGAATACAAAAAAGCATACCAAGATGCAAAAACAAATTCGTCACTACTTACACACCAAATAAGTAACTGACAAAAACTTGAAAAACAAGGTGAAGGAATAGCAAGTAAATTTATTGATTTTAGTTCAACAAATTATAGATCACTACTTCCTAAATTTAATATGCCAAATTTCAGAATTTCATTATTCCCTGTTTATAGAAAAATTGTTGATGAAGAATTTAAAAAACAAACAAAAGATAAATTAGCTAAATTATTAGCAAATTACAAAACTCTTTTCAGTAAATCTGCAACTGATTTTATTACATCTGTAAGTTACCACAAACTACATGAAAAAGTAAAAGCTGAATTACTAAAAATTTCTGCTGCTTTAGTAGATGATAATTTATCATACTTTAATGAATTTGAACTTTGAGAAGATGTTGATAGATTTGTTTATGAAGCAAATAATACTTTACTTGAAGGATTCTTTGTAGATAATAAAGAATTAAAACAAAAAATTGATAATGAGGTTTCAAGAGAGTTTGACCTATCTACAACAAATAGTTTCGCAAGAGTATTTAAAAATAAATATGAGTCAAAAACAAACGAAGGTCACTCAGATTATAACTATGATAATCATGAATATTTATATAAAGATTTTTATACAAAAAATAAAAATGCAATGCAAAGAATATTTAATTTGCCTCACACAACATATGTAGAATCTTTTGATCGTTACCAAGAATATTTAACAGTAAGAAAAGAAATTGAATTATCAGAATCGCTAATTAATTTATTTAAAGATCTTGGTGATGATTTAGAAGATCCGGAATTAAAAGCATTAATAAAATGAGATAATTCAGAAGAAAATGAAAAAATACAAAATCAAATAAATCAAGAGGAAACAGCAAAACAAAAAGCAACAGAAAATTATGAAGAACAAAAAACAGAAATTCAAAAATTAATTTTTGAATATGAAGATACAAAAGCAACGAAAGAATACTTGAGTGAGTTATCCACTACTTCTCAATCTGTTTTAGATGCGTTTACAACAAATTTTGCTGAAAATGGTAAATGATTTGAAATGTACAGTACATCTGGTCAAATATTAGATTTATTGACAAATCACAATAAATTAATATCAGATGCAAAAAATGATACTTCTTTAGAAGGTGAAGCATTAAAAGATAAAATAAAAGAAATTAAAAAATCAGTGGAAAATGTTCAATCAACAATGTTCCCAGTGAAAAAAGATCTTACTTCTGCTCCTGCATTCTATGTTCTTCTTACAGCTCATATAAGTTATAATTATGGTGATATAGATCAAGAGTCATTGGATGAACAATCTAAAATATTAAAAGACTTAAAAGAATTTTCAGCATACTTTAATAATTATGATGTTAATAATTCTAAGGATCAAATAAAGACTGATATAGATGAAAAAGAGCAAAATGTTGAGCAATATCTAAATGCATTGCAAGATATAACGATATATGGGCACGAATGAGCAGATCTTAGATATGCTGATGAAGGCGCAGATGAGATAGTTGTAGTAAAAGATTCATTGATTAAAAAAATAAATACACTAAAATCAAAAATGAATGAAATTAAAGAATTATTAAATAATGATAATCCAGATACTGAAACAGTAAAAACTAAACTTGAAGAACTAAAACAACTAACTAAAGAATTAGATACTTATGTTGGCAGTTCTGAACAAGATGAAGTATTAACATATGATTATCAAGTATTACAACAAGATCATGATAATACTATTGAAAGTTTAAAAAACAAAAAAAGAAGAAATGATAAAGCAGCAAAAACAGCAAAATTAGTACCTGGTCAAGAAATATTTGTTTTATTAAGAGAATGAAAAAATAACAAAAAAGCTAACTTTGACACTATCCTTTTAAGTAAAGAAGACCATCAAGACAAAGTTTTAGCAAAATTCTTAAATGATGAAAAAGATGCTGTTTCTCGTAATAATCACTTTAATGCGATATTAGCAGTAGATGGAACAACAAATTCATGATCATTTGAAACTGATGATGAGTCAAAAGAAATTCAAGAAGTTCAAAAAACATACGAACAATTTACAGCATTAGAAGAAGCATATGCACAATCATTATTAAGTTGAATAAATAAAAAAGATACTGATGACGCTAACCAATTAAAAGAAGATTTAAAACAAAAAAGACATGATTACTATACTTTCTTAAATGGTTTAAAAGACAAGAAAATTATCTTAGAAAGTAAACACATAAGATTTTCACCAAGTTTATATGATAAAGATGGTGAAAACAACGAGCGTTTTGTAGCAGCTACTTTACTATCATTCTATGCAAAAATAGAATCTACTACAGAAATAATGCAAAATATATATGATACATATATTAAATAAAAATAATTAAGAGGCAAGATGAAAGACAACCAGAAAAATCCAAAAAATAAAAAATCTTTCAATTGAAGAACACTTGTTTGGCCTAAATATGTTACTTCTTTAGCAGTGATCGCGCTGGCTTCAGCAATAACAATTGGAATTATTAAATATAATTCAACAAAACCACATTTAGCCCAAGGATACGATAATAATTTACTAAAAAATAAATTTGTTAATCCAAACGGAAATATTAATTTAGTAGATGGACCTAAGTTAACATTTGTAAATAGTGAAAAAAATCATGAAATTGCTACATTTGATCCTACTAAAGGAGAAGATGGTGAAGTACTTTACAATAATAATTGAATAGGTTACAATGACTTTTTAAAAGAATTTTATGAAAAAAATCACTCAATGCCATTTTTAAATATTAAGTATGGAATGTTTGATTTTTACAATGAATATATTGAAGCAGTTAGTGCTAAAGATTTCTATGATTTTACTCAATGATTCATGAAAAATGTTTCATGAGGGCCTGAAATTATTACATTAAAAGAATTTTCTATTGTTAAAGGGGTTGAACTTAATGGAAATAATATAACATTAGGTTCTCACTCTAATCAAGATAAAGAATATACAACTATAAAATTCTTCCCTGATGCTTTCTTTGGTTCAATTCCATTACATAGTACTTTAAGTGGAGAAGGTAATGCTGCTGATTCATTACTATATAGAGTAAATAAAAAGTTATTAACATTTCCTGAATTACAAAAATTTTTAGAAAATATTAATGAATATAACTCATTTACAAATATTTCTCAACAAACATCTAAAACACAATCATTTAGAACATTAGCTGATAAAAGAGATTTAATTGGAAAAGAAGTTTTTGTTGTTAAAGGTAATTATCGTGAAAAAATTGAAAGTGAAGCATTTAGTACTTTAGAAAAAGATAGATTAAATGTTTCTTCAGATTATATTTCTCTAGTTGTTGCCAATACTCTAGAAGAAGCACAAACTAAATTTGCAGAATATGTTAAATCATATTCAAAAAATGATTCGTTTGAAACACTAAAAAATAGTGCTTCTTTTTCTTTTGAAAAGAAGACTATTGTCAACGCAATTATAGAAAATGATGAAAAAACTTTATTAGATAAAATAAACGACAAATACTTAAAATTAATTTTTAACGATGGTAAAACTTTTACTTTATTTAATAGCATAGATGAAGCACAGTACAATGTTGAAATAGTTAATGGGCAAATTACTAATGGTACAAGGCCACAAAACACAGAAAGTATTCAACAAGCATTAGAACGTAATACACGTGCTTTTGAAAATCTTTCAAGTGATATATCTTCAATTTATACAAAGAATTTAACAAATAATATATATCTTCAACAAGATAAATTAGCTAAATTCGTTGAATTTGTAAATCTTTTAAAAGAAAAAGATGTAAAAGAACTTCAAATTAATGAAACAAATAAATTAATTCAAAAAGGTGATGATAATCATAGAGAAGAATTAAATTTATATAAACAAGCTAAAGAAAAATCTATTGAAGAAATTAAGAAAATAAGTCAATCATTAGATGAAAAACAAAACAAAAAATCAGAATTGGAAGCAGAAATTGCTACTGAAAATAATGAACAAACTAAAGAAGATAAAAATTACGAATTATTTAAATTAAATAAAGAAATTGAAGAATTAAACGCAAGAAAACAAGAATATGAACAAGTATTAACTACTTCAACAAGAAGAATTGAAACTTTAGAAAGTGAAATTCCTACAGACGAACAATTAAGAGAATATCATGCAAGAATCGCAAGATTAAATCAAGAAATAAAAAACTTAAACATCGACCAAAAAAGAGAAGAAGTTTTAGTTATTTTAAAAAGAGCATTTTTTGACCCTGAACAACTTGATACTTTAATTGATTTATACAAACTAAATGAAGAAATAGAAAACTCAGAATTTAGACAATCAAAAACTGAATTTGATTCTATTAATCAAAAAGCAGATTACATAATAAATCTTTATAAATTTATTTTAGAAAATCGTGCTAAATATAACTTATATAGCAAAATTTTAAGTGGTGATGTTTATGCAAAAATCGAAAGTGTAAATGATGATTATCTTTTATATTCTTCAGATTTAGGTTACTTACCAGTTCAGTTAATTGCATTAGATGAATTAGTTAAAATTACAAAAAATTCAAGAATAAACTGACGTGAATACTCAAATTTAAATGGATTTATTCGTTCACATAATGAAACAGTTTCAAATGGTTTTTATGTTTATTCACCAAATATAAACTCAATAAGAGAAGAATATCAAGGTAATGAAACAGAAGTAAAACAACTTATTGACAAAGAAAATGCAAGATTAGATGAAATTTTAAAATCATTTGAAAGTAATGAACAACTAAACCAACAAAAATCATCAATTTCATCACATTTAGAACAAGCAAATTATTCTTCATTAGTTAATGAATTTAAACAAGATATTCAAACACTTGATACATTAGCAACAAAATATAAAAAAGATACTCAAGCATTTGTAAGAATAATGACTTTAAAATCATTTGTTGAATATGAAGATGATAAAACCAAAGATAAAAAATATTACAACGATATAAAAGATATAATTGAAAAAGACAGTGCTTTATCAAGTCGCTGAAATGATTTTGATCGTGCAATAAAAGATATTGACACATTAAGAAAAATTACTCAAAATGAAAAAGAATCATATAAATTAAAAATTACATCCTTACTTCCTAAAATGTTTAATTTATACTCAGAAATTGTCAAAATAACTACTACTCAAAAAACTGATATAGATGAATATACAAAAAATCAATTAAAACTATATAATCAACAAATTCAAGAAGTTCTATTAAATTTAGAAAATATTAATCTTTCAGATAATAACAATATTTTAGTTTATGTAAATGCATTAACAGAAGTTTCAACAAAAGCAATTAGTTTATTTAAAAATAGAGTAGATCAAACAAGTAAAAATTTAGAAACAATTTTAAATAACTTTAAAAATTCATTAGAGTATTTAACTGAATTAGAAACTAAATATAATATAGAAAATGTTGATAATTTAATTAGATATTATTTTGCAATAGTTTCAAACCCAGTATTTAAAGAATATGATAATAAAGGTAATCAAAATAATGAATCTAGAAAATTTATAGCAGCATTATTTAATGATATTATTGCTTATCAAAAAGAAAATTTTGATAACTATAATTTAAATATTCAAAATCAAAATACAAAAATAGCTCAATTAAAACAAGAAATTACACAATCAACAGATAGTAATTTAAAAGCTAATAAACAAAAAGAATTAGTAAATGCACAAAATTTACTACATTTTTATACAGATTTATTGAAAGATACTCATTTTGAAAATAATGGTTATTATAAAAATTTAGATGCTATTAATGAATTAAAAGCAGCATGAACTAACAAAGATTTTGCAAATGATGAAAATTTCCAATATCAATTTGAAGATACAACTTTATATATAAGAAATAAAACTTGAGTAGATAGCATGAATGAAAACCTTCAAAGATATCAACAAGAAAAAGATAGATTTTCTAAATCACTTCAAGACTACTCTTCAGAAGTTCATAATTTAGCAACTGATTTATTTGAGTATGTAGATATGTTTAATTCATTTAATAATACTTATTCAAATGCTTTAAAGCAAGCAATTTTCAATGTAAAACAAATTAAAGAATTAAATATAAAAGAAACAGTTTGACATCGTAGTTTATTTGCAAATGAAGGAACAGAAATTTCTTCTAAAAATCCTTTATATGTAGCAAAATCAAAAATTGAATTATTAGATAAGTTAACCAAAGCAAAAATTGTTACTTCAGAAACAGATGTAAATGAATTTGCAAGAAACTATATTCACAACGTACAACTTACAAATATAACTAAAGATAATTCAATTTTATCATTTGTTTTAAGAGAAAAACAACTAGTAAATAATCAAGAATTTTCAAGTTACATGAATTTAAAATACTTGAAATTTAAAGTAGATGCAAATGTTTCTGATGGTGTAGGTGAAAATACATTAGAACAAATCAAACAATTATTTAATGTTGCAGGATATAAAGCCGTTGTGCAACCATATTCAATTAAAGAAGAAGGAAGTAAAACTATAATTGATGATAATGGTCAACAACACACAGTCCCTACTTATAGTATTTTTGTTGAAGCATACGATGGATTTACTAAAACACTTTTAAACAAAGTTCCATGAGCAGGAGAATGACTTGAAGGCGAACATTTAAAAACTTCAATCAATGATAAAGGTGAATTTGAATATTCTATTGAAAATGGAAGATATTTAGGTTTAGATCCTGACTCACGTATTGGGTTATGATCATTATTAGCAATGAATGATCCTAAATATAAAGGTATTGCAGTTGATTTCTTAAAATTTGTTGCTGCCCATGAATATGGACACCATATGACATTAAATTCAGCTCAAGATTTAGGAGATAAAGGTCAAAAACCTCTATATGGATCTGCTTTAGTACCAGGTCAAACACCAAATATAAACAACTACTACTCAAGAAACGTTTTAGACTTATATTTAAAAGCAAGAACACACTTAGGATTAAACTCATCACCATTATTAAATGAACCTAACGTTGTTTCAGAAAATAATGAAGGTGAATATTTACTATATAATGAACCTAAGAAAATTAATAATGAAATTGTAATTAATAAAGACACAGTTGAATCAGGTTCTGATGTTTGAGGACATGAAATTGGAAAAGAAGATTTAAAAGCTTCTATGGAAAATTACAAACGTCGTTTCTTACAAACATATGAAGGTTTAGTTAAAGCAACTGAAGAAAGAAGAAAAGCAAACGGTCTAACTAATATTGAAGATAAAAAATGATTAGAAGTATTTGATTTATGATTGATGAATACTTTAGACCAAAACTCAGGAACATTAAACCCAACTAAATATTCAGATGATAAATTCCCAGTAAAATACATGACTCAAGATGCAAACGGTAAATGAACATTTAAAAAAGCATCACTTGATATGTTGCAAGGAATTTTAAAAGACGGACAAGGAAATTTAATTAATTTTGAAGAAGTGAATGGACAAATAGTACCAAAAATAGTTGAAGGTATTAAAAATTCAGCTAATGAATATATTCAAATAAATAAAATTTTAGTTTTCAACACAGATGGAAGTCCGATCATAAATGTTCCATTAGGTATTAATTTAGAAAATAATGATAGAACTAATAACCCATATTATGAAATTAATGAAAATTATGAAAACATTACTAAAAAATATGTAAATCAAAAAATTCAAGAAGCTCAAAATACAATACAATCTTTAATTGTTAAAGATTTTATGATTAATGGTTGAGATTTCACAACAACTGATACATCAATTGAGCCAAAAACTTCTATTGCATACCCATCATATGCTGAAATATTTACAGAAGCAGATAAAGATTATAATAAAGCAATTTTACTACCATATTTAGATCATTTAAAATCAAGGGATAGACAAACAGGTAAAATAGCTAAAGGTTTTGTGGATGCAAAATACTATGCACCAAACGGAACCATATTAATTGATGCAAATAGTGAAAATGCTATTGAACAAGAAGAATTTTATGTTAATGCTTTTGCAGATAAAGGTAAAGAAAATACTAAGTTTACTGATATTTTAATTTCATTATATTTAGCAGAAGGTAACTCTTATGCTTCAATTTCAGCAGGTGCAAGACAAGTTCTTTGATTTAGTGATGATGAACAATATTTACCTAATGTTAACTTAGAAAATGTTACAACACCAGGATTTTTAGCAGAAAGTTTTAGTCCACAAACTTTAAAACAACTTCACCAAATTCCAATTTTAAAATGATTTGGACCTTATATTAAAGAAATGGTTGGTATTGATGGTAAAAATAATGCTTATTTAGTTGTTAATTCAAATGATAATGTGGTTTCAGAAAACCCACATCCTCAATTAAAAGGTTTTCCAGCCTTCTGAGAAATGTCAGGGTTAAAAATTAACAGAAGCGCACTTTTAAATGATGCTTCTAATTCATTATTTAATAGTTACTTTTTAGAAAAATCAAACAAAAAATTATATGGTTTTGACTTAAAATTCATAACATACGAAGAATTTATTAGATTTTCAAGTGTTGATACAACAAAAGCTCAATTAAATAAAGAAACAAAAACAATTAATTGAGATATAGATTATGTTGAATCTAAATTTAATATAGACAGATTCAAAAAAGGCCTAGAAACAGCCTTACTTTCAGAAAATACTTTAACATCATCTGAAAGAAACAAATTAAATCAGTTATTACGTGAAAATAACAAACAAGCATTTGCAAATGAAATCATGAGAAGATTTACAAATTCTAAACTAGCAGTATTTGTAAAAGATATTCCGCTAAGTACAATTAAACAAAAAATTGATGAAGATGCAAATAACGAACTTAGATATGCATGAATTTTTGATAAAGATTTAGGGTATGGATTATTTAAATCTGAAGATATAGTGGTCGGAACACAAGATAATGCAAACACTTCAATTGAAAATCAATGAGATATGTCAGCTAAAAAACTTTTAGATACATATAACGCATTTGCAAGTGAAAATAATGTTTCATTTGATAAATTCTCATTATTTGATAATTTAATTCTTGATAATAAAACACAAATGTATTCAACTCAAATGATTTACAATTTTAGACAAAGAAAATTCTCAATGGCTGATATATTATTATCATTTACAAAGGGAATAACTAAAAAATTAAAACCAACTGAAGATGTTGTAAATTACTTTAAAACTAAAACAGAACGTAAATTTAATGAGTTCTTTTCAGATTATACTTATTCATTTGCCGAGGTTATTAACCGTGATAATTTACAAATAACATATTCACCTTCAAATACTGAATTTAGAAACTTGCCAAGCTTTATTACCAATGTAAATGAAGCTAATACAGGACTTGAATATGTTGTTGATGGAATGCCAACAGCTAAATGAAATGAAGCATTAATTAAATTTACAGGTACCGAACAACATTCAATTCAAAATACAATTATTGAGTATGAAAAAATTGAAGATAAAGAAACTAAATATAGAGCATCTAAATTAAATGTTGATTATGTACCAAATGATTTAATAAATAGTGATAATTTCTCTTCAGATCAAAATAAAGCTTCAAATTATTTTGGTAAATTTAAATCTATAAATAATGGTTGATTTAAAGACCGTTGATATAGGGATGTTTTAAACTTCAGATTATACGACGATGAAGGACAACCAATTAAAGATGACACTATTAGAATTAAAGATTTAGAAGGTAATGTGGTTACAAACAGACCAAAAGCTTACTGAGAATATTACATTCAATCACAAGGTGTTGGAAAAAGAAATGTTTCAAATATATGAAGACATACAGATAAAGATGCAGTAGCAATGTTTGGATATTTAAATATTGAAGATGCCAAAAAAGTTAATTATTTAGTATTTGAAGATGTAGAAACAGGACAAAGAAAAACACTAAAAATTAATAAAGAAAACAGTAGTAACATGTTCTATTACAAAACCCAACACATTCACAATGAAGAAAACTTAGAATCACGTCATTGACTAAAAGATGAAGCATATGATTATGAAGATTCAAATGGCCACCATAAAGGAAATGGTTTTATTGCATGAGTTAGTGATTATGCAATTATGTCAAATTATGCAAATAAATTACTAGACCCAAATCATGAATATAAAATTTATTTTTCAGATGATAAAGCAGGTTTAAAAACACTAAATATTGATTTAGGAGAAACTCAAAGCATTTCGGAAAATGGAAAAACATTTTCTCAAGCGCCAACCGCTATATATCTAAAAAATATCAATGGAACAGAAGTTCCGGTTTTCCGTGTGGGTGTACAATTTAACGGAACAAAATAAAGGAGAAACATGAAAGCAAAAAAAATACTATTATTGTCATTACCGCTTGCAACAATTGCGTTACCATTAAGTGTTGTTGCTTGTGGTCAAAATTCATTAACTCCTGAACAAGCCGCTTTAGAAAAAATTAGATCTACACGTAAAAATTATGATTTAGGTTTAGCTACTGACCCAATTAACTCATTAAATTACATTAAATATCCTTCTGTTAATAAAATTCTTCCATCTTTAGTAGAACCTCCTGTTAAAAATGGTCCTAATGAAACAATTAAAAGATTAGCGAACATACCAAAAATGTATTTAGGAATTTATCAAACTTCTGAAAATGGAACTTTAGATGAGTATTTAGAAGAAAATCCTAATCCGGAAAATTCGGGTACTTTTTATTCATTAGATAACTTTGGTTCTGCACCAGGAACAATAGCTACTGATCAAACTGAATATTATTCAGTAAATGCAATTACAACTCCAACAAATAAATTCTTATCATTAAATGTATTTTTAAATGATGGACAAAGTAAATGAAGTAATGGTGATGTTGTTACTGCTGATGATTACATTGATGCAATGCACTATATTTTAGACCTTGAAACAGGTTCACAAAAAGTAACTAATATTTTGCAAAGAAAATTTCAATCTTCTTCAGAAATGATCGAAGCACAACAAAGATACATTCAAAAACACAATGTAGCTTATAAAAACCCTTTTGCTTATCCACCAATTATTAAGCAAAACGGCAAATGAGTTTATGATGTGTTTAATCCATTTTATGAACCATGAGCAAGTCAAGTTGAGGGTGATGAAGAAGATGTTAAATTAATTAAAGATACAGCATTAAATTTAGGATTTTATTCAGGTAGAATGTACTGAAATTGATCAAATCGTGATGTTTTAGCTGCAATACCTTATTCACCTGACTTTGATTTTGAAGCCGATGAAACAATTTTAATGTTGCCTAATCCAGAGTATTCATTAGATTTACATTCAGAAGCAGAACTTGAAAATATTCCACAAAGAATTCCAACAAAAGTTAAAAAATATTTATATTTTGATAGAAAACAAAAACCTTCACAGGAATTTAGAAAACTTTTAAATCAATCATTTGAATTAAAACATAAATTAGGTGATATATCATACAATGAAGATAATGTTGAACAATATACACAAGAAGTAAATAAACTTTATAAAAATTTAGTTCCAAATGGACAAACAACTTTAAACAATGATTTTATAAAAAGATTAGATCCAAAAGCATACTTCCAGAGTCGTGTTTTAGCATTAGATGAATATACACTAAGAGTTGCATATGATGAATACCAACCCACTACAGTGAATAATGCATATCAAGATATAAGTTCAACAATTATTCCTATTAATAGATTATTTGTTGAATCAATTGGAGGAATTAGGGAATTTGGTTTAAAAAATGAAAACTTTTTAACAAATGGACCTTTTAATATACAAGATTTGGTTTTAGGACCACAAGGATATATTGAGTTATCTAAAAATAATCAATATTATTCAGCTTCTAAAACAATAAGTAATAAAATAAAAATTTACTTTTCAAATGACGTTAATATTAATTCAGCAATGTTTGAAGAAGGTTATATTTCTACAACAAAAATACCACCAGTATTGCAATGACAATATTGATCAGATCCTGCAAAACGTAAATATATGAATAAATCAACTGGATTTGGAACAATTGCACTTGCATTTAACTTAGATAAAGAAACTAATGGTGAATCATATGTAAATGACATTGATTTAAGAAATGCAATTTATTATGCAATTAACCGTAATGAAATGTTACATATTGTTGGTTGAAGTACATCATTTCCAGTTATAACCTGAACTGCATTTGGTCAAGCTTCTTCTAGTTTTGGAGATGCAGTTGAATCTGGATTTGATCATGACTTTATGTATACAAAATATGGTTCATATCCTGAAAATGAAGCAGATAAAACAAATTACTTAAATAAATTTATTTACAAACAAGCCGAAGCTAAAGCAAAAGAAAATAATTGAGGAATTCCTATTCCAGTTCAAAACTACACACATATAGATCATATTTCAAAAACAATGCGTTTTGAAACAGTTGATAGAACTGATAAAGGTTATCATTTAGATGTAGCAAGAAGCTTTTTAGATGCATTTAAGAAAAAACACCCAGATGTAAAAGAAGTTACATTAAAATACATTTCAAACTCAACAGATGAACAAAAAAATGCTGGATTAGCAATTAAAGACTTTATGTCCAAAGCATTTGGTGACTTTATTAAAATTGAGGTAAAAAACTTACCTGAAAACGTTTATGAAGATTGAAGAACCACAGGTAAATATGACTTAATTTATCGTAACTTTGATACATTTGGAAGTGATATTTATTCATATATAAGAGTATTTTTAAAACCAGATGAAATCAAAACTGAACAACAAAAAACTACCGGATTTAGAAATAATCCATCAGGTAGTTGAACATATCATGATTATTTTACAAAATTAGGATATTCAAGAGATGAAAATAATAATTTAGTAATAAAAAATGAAGAAGATAAAAAACATATTGAAGAATTAAAACAAAGGCTGAGAATTTTAGGTACAAAACCAAAACACCCAGATGTTTGAGATAAGATTGTTGATTTATCTGTTATGTATAACAATGAAGATATAAACGATTACACTCAACGTCATATGAAATTCTTAACTAGTCAATTTACAGAACAAGAAAAGCAAGATGGGTGAACTGAAGTCATTGGTTTTTCTGTAATTGCTGGATTTGAAAAAATAGTAAGAGAAGCTGCACCTGTTATTCCATTAATGGAAGTAGATACTTATTGAGAAGTTTCACGTATTAATGGAGCAAGTAGTTTATATACTTATTCATTACAATATGCTTATGATGTGTTAAATCCACCAAAAGCATCACTACCAACATTAATTAAATAGGAGAAATATGAAAAAAAATATTACGCAACTTCTCAAAGAGAAAAAAATTACTTTTAAAAGTTCTAAAATTATTGAAAAACCTTCATATGTTGATTTTGTTGGAAAAATTAAGCCAAAAAATTCACCAATTAAAGATATTTTCAGTTTTCAATCAAGACTTTTACGTTCATTAAAAAGATTCTTTATTATGGCTTTTGAATTTTTTACAATTTCATGAATTGTTGTTACAATTACATTCTTTTTAATTAATTCAATTCCAGGTTCTACAACTTTAACAACAGGATTAGATGAAACTTCTAAAAAAGCAATAGAAGCTGCTTATGGATTAGATAAACCATTGTTTGATAGATATTTAATTTATCTTCAAAACTTATTAAGGGGAGATTTTGGAATTTCGTATTCAGTCTTTCCTGGTCAAAGTATTAATGATTTTGTGTGAATCAGATTTTATAAATCATTTTTAATCGGAATATTTTCAGTTATGTTAACTTTAGTAATTGGAATTCCTGTCGGTGTTTATGTAGGTATGAATCCTGATAAGATGCCTGACCATATAGCCACTGTGGTTGTTTCTATATTTTCATCTATTCCATCATTAGTTTTTGCTCTTTGATTATTATTGATCGGTAGAACATTAAATATACCTTATTTATATGTAGAAACTGATATTGCAACTTATGTCTTACCTGGTTTAGCATTATCTCTTGGTTCAATTATTGTGTATATTAAATATATTAGAACAGAATTAAACCGTGAATTAAATTCACAACATGCTAAATTCTGTTATTTAAAAGGATTATCAAAATCAAGATTTGTTTGAACTCATGCTTTAAAACCTTCACTATTTCCAATTGCAACATTCTTCCCTGTAGTTATTTTCGGTAGCTTTATAGGTAGTTTGTTTGTTGAACAAATATTCTTCATTACTGGTAGTGGTGGATTGTTATTAAATGCTATAACTTCAAAAGACTATAATATTATTTTATTTATGGTTACACTATTTTCATTAATTACAATTCTTTCATATACATGTCGTGATGCTTTATATAAATTAATTGATCCTCGTGTTAGAAGGAGTTCAAGATAATGTTTAAAATATTTAAAAAACAAACACATGTATCACCTAACAACGAACATGGTAAGGAATTGGCACCTAATAAATTTATTCAACCAATAAACTATAAAAAGTGGGAAATAATTGGCAATTTGCTTGAGTATCATGAATCAAGTAACATAAAAAAACAGCAAAACAAATGAATTGAACTATTTTATAGATACTCAAGAAGTTTTGCTGGTGTATTTGGGATGGTTTTATTTTTAACAATTGTTATTTGTGCAATATTTATTCCATTTTTTACTAAAAATCCTGACACATTACACATTGAAAATAAATACCAAAACTTTTTTGAAGGTAATTCAATATTTGGAACTGATTATTTAGGACGTGATTTATTTGCAAGATTATGATGAGGTTTAAGATATTCATTAGCACTTGCTCTAGTAACAACAATTATTCAAGTTTTTGTTGGTTTATTAATTGGAATTATGATGGGCCATTTTAGAATATTTGATACTATTATGACTTACATTATTAAAATAATTTCAAATGTTCCATCAATTATTATTTTGATTGTTATAACAATTGTTTGACAACCAACATTCTGAGTTATTGTTTTTGCTTTAACATTTACTTCATGAACACACATAGCAAACCAAATGCGCTCACAAGTTTTAAGAGCAAAATCATTTGAATGAGTTTCTGCTTCAAGTGTTTTAGGAACCCCTACATATAAAATTCTTTTAAACTATTTACCAGTTGTAATTCCTTTATTAGTTACTGAAATAGTTTTCCATATTCCTGGAGTTATTTTGAGTGAAACATCACTTGCATTTATTGGTTTAAGTATAGATATTCCAACATTGGGTAATTTAATTTCAGAAGGAGCAAAAGTATTTACTGCTTATCCTAGATATGTATTACTTCCTTCTATGATGCTAGTTTTATTAACAACAACAATTCAATTAATTTCTACAAGTATTCAAGATTCATTATTAAGACAAAGATAGGATAAAATATGGCAAACAATATTGAAAAAGATTGAAAAAACCTTTCATATCAACAAAAAATTGAATACTATGAAGAAATTTTAAAAACCTCTCTTAAAACAGAAACTTCATTAGATAAAGATGTATATACACCACTTTATCCAGAAGTTATTAAAAAACTAGCAAAACCACACCCTAAAAATTTACTTGAAGTAAGAAAAGATAAAAACAAATCTTTTGTGAGAAATACAGTTGATTTATGAAAAAATGTCGCAAAAAAGACACAAAAATTATTTACATTTAAAAAACAATCTAATTTATTTGATTTTCAAGAATATCTAGATAATGCGAAAGTTGAAAATATTTTAGGTAATAAACTAAAAGTTGCAGCAGAAATTGAAGATATTTATTTAACTTTTAAAAATCCTGCAAATCCTAAAGAAAAAAACTTAGTTTTACGTGGACCAAGTTTAAAGATTTATGAAGGTAAAATTCATGCAATTATTGGCGAGTCAGGTTCAGGAAAATCAGTTATTACCTCACTTTTATATGGTTTAACAGGAACAAATGCAATTATTGAATCTGGTAGTGTTAAATTATATGGTTTAGAAGTTCATAATTTTAATTTATATAACTGAGAAAAATCAAAATTAAGAGGTCGGATTGTTAGTGCAGTATTTCAAAATCCAATGTCTATTTTAGATCCTACTATGAAAGTAGGAAAACAAATTACAGAAGGTATGTTAATAAATAAAATTGTAAAAACAAAAAAAGAAGCAGTAGCAGAAGCAATTAAATATTTAGAAATGGCTAAAATTTCTAATCCACAAAAAGTTATGAATTTATATCCTCATGAACTTTCAGGAGGAATGATTCAACGGATTGCAATTGCTGCTATTGTTAGTTTAAAACCTAAAATTCTTGTTATGGATGAACCCACAACTGCTCTTGATCCTACTGTTCAAGCTCTTGTTTTAGATATAGTAAGAGAATTACAAGAAAAATTCCATATTGCAATTGCTTTTATTACTCATGACTTAGGAATTGTTGCATCAATTGCTGAATTTATTAATATTATGTATGCTGGACAAATTATTGAATCAGGTACTTGTGAAGAAGTTCTAATGCACCCACAACACCCATATACATGAGGTTTAATTTCATCAATGCCAGATTATAATAATGATGAAAGATTAAATGTTATTAAAGGTGCAGTTCCTTCTTCATTAAATGAAATTAAAGGTGATGCTTTTGCAATAAGAAGTGATTATGCTTTAGGTAAAGATTTAGAAGAAGAATCTGATTATTACTTTGTTTCGCCAACACATATTGTCAAATCAAGTCTTTTAGACAAAAAAGCTCCACATTATATTCCACCAAAGATTATTCAAAATCTTTGAAAAAGATATTTTAATCGTTTACACTTATTACATGAAAACATTTTTGTTGATCAAAAAACTTATCAAGAAGATTTAGCTAAAATTGAAGAACACAATAAAGAAGTATTAAACTTAAAAGCAAAAGAGGTTCAAGATGGACAAAACTAAAAATATTTATAAAGAACAAAAAAGTTTTGGTAGAACTCTTTATCGTGAAATAAGAGAAGGTACAGAAGAAATGCTAAATTCTGTTGATAAGCCTACAATAGTAGAAATAAGAAACATGGATGTAACTTATGGTAGTGGAACTAAAGCATTTACAGCCTTAAAAGACTTTAATTTAAATATTTATAAAGGTGAAGTATTAGGATTAGTTGGTGAATCTGGTTCTGGTAAAACAACTGCAGGACGTGCTATTATTGGTTTAACTCCGCATAGTTTTGGCGAGATAAAAATTTTAGGAAAACAAATTCCTAAAAATTTAAATAAAGTGTTTAAATGATCTAAAAAAGGGAAAGAAATTATTGATTTTATGGTTAATAAAGTGCAAATGATTTTCCAAGATCCAACTAATAGTTTAAACCCTTTTAAAAATGTTGAATATATTATTTCTGAAGGTTTAACCAATACAAAAAATTCAAAAAGCATTTATTTATATAATTTTGATCAGCAAGCAAAAAAACAAATTTATGCATTCCTATCTAAAGAAAAAAATCCTGAATTTTTTGGTAAATTTGAACAAGACTTAGAAAAGTCATTATTACAGGAATCTGATTTAATATTTAAAACATTTTATGAAGAATTTTATAATAAAGTTATTTCACTAAAAAATGATCAATTAACACAGTTATTCAATGAATTAAAACAACAAAGAATTGATTCAAACAATATTTCAGAAAAACAAGCAAAACAACATTTAGTTTTAGATATTTTAAAATCTGTTGGGTTGGATGATTCGGTTTTAAATAGATATCCTCTTGAATTTTCAGGAGGTCAACAGCAACGTATTGGTATTTGTAGAGCCATAATTTTACAGCCACAACTCCTAATTGCTGATGAACCTATTTCTGCACTTGATGTGTCTATTCAAGCACAAGTTATCAATATATTTAAAGAATTAAAAGAAAAATATAACTTAACAATTTTATTTATTGCTCACGACTTAAGAATGGTTGAATATATTTCAGATCGTATTGCTGTTATGAATAAAGGAACATTGCTTGAAGTTGGTTCAACTACTGAAATCATTAAAAATCCACACCATCCATATACCCAAAGCTTATTAGATGCAGTTCCTTCTATTGAAGCTGAAAGAGGTTCATTAGTTGGTAAGGCTTACGATCCATCAATTCATGAATATGATGAACAAAATCAACCTAAATGACAAAAGATTTCTAATAATCACTTTGTTTTAGCAAGCGATAAAGAATTTCCTTCTTTTAAAGAAAGTGCTAAAAATTACAAAAGTAAAATAATTAAATAATAAAAAATCAAGATTTTATCGGTCTTGATTTTTATTTTATTAATGTAATAAGAATTTTTTAATAACTTTATTAAAACGGTATAAATAATCGATAATTGCCTCACCTAAACCGTTTTGTTCAACGCTTGAAGTGTGGTAGTTAGCTGCATCTTTTACTACTTGTGGACTATTTGCCATTGCATATGAAAAACCGCAAATCTTTAACATATCGATATCATTTCTACTATCACCTGCACAAAATACATCTTCTAAACTCAATTCATCTTTATAAAATGTTTCGACTATATATTTAATAGCACTACCTTTAGAAACGTTTTTTGCCATAATTTCAACATTAGAAGCTGTTTCAATAAAATACACATTAAGATTTTTTAAAAAGTCAGTTATTTTCTTAAAGTTTTCAACTTGACTTGAAAATTCAATTTTTATAATGTCTTTGATTTCTTGATTTGTGTATTTTTGTACAATATTTTTTCCTTCGTCAGTATCAAAATGATAATTTAAAGTAGCTTCTAATGCTTCTTGATTGCTATAATTTAAGTAAAAATATTGATTTGAATTTCAAAAAACAATTTCAAATTGATTTTCATTAGCAAAATCAATAATTTTTTGAGCATCTTCATCACTAATTGTTTTTTGATAAATAAACTCATTTGTTTCCATATCAAAAATATTTGCACCAGTTGAACCAATTAAATATTTAGCTTTTAATTGATTTCCAACATTTTTTACTCTTTCAAAAACAGGATTTCCTGTGCATAAACTAAACAAAGCAGGTCTTGGGTTTTCTTCGCTTTTGGTAATTGCAAATTCAATATCATTAATTGTTTCTTGTGATGCTTTAAAACTTGAACCATACAATGTACCATCCATGTCAGTGAAAATTAATGGTAATTTTAAATTATTCATTAAATTAACTCCTCAAAAACATCTTCACCTGTTTCAAGTAGGTTACACTCAAAGTTTCTTGCAACAATATTTCCCGCTGTTCCTAAACCGTTTAAAGGTCTTGTGAAAATTTTTGGTTGTTTAAATGATTTAGAAAAAATTGTAAGTGGTAATGCTTCACGAGTATGATCGCTTCCTGGTCATGTTGGATCATTTCCGTGATCTGAGGTAATTAATAGTAAATCATCTTCTTTCATTGCATTAATTAATTTTGTTAATTTAATATCAAATCTTGAAATATTTTCTGAATATCCTTCAGGATTTCTTCTGTGTCCATAATGACTGTCAAATTGCACTAAATTAACAAAAATGAATTGATTTTCAGTATTTTGTGTAGCAATTTCAATAGCAACATCCATATTTTCATCATCACTTGCAGGACCATAGATAGTATCTATTCCCTCACCTGTAAAAATATCTTTTATTTTTCCAACTCCAATTGTTTCTATTCCTTTTTCTTGAAGTTCATTTAATAATGTTTTTTTAGGTGGTTTATTTGCATAATCATGACGGTTAAATGTTCTTGTAAAATTTCCATTTTCACCAATATATGGTCTAGCTATAATACGAGCAACATTTCATTCAGGTCTACTTGAACAAATTTCTCGAGCTTTTTTTGAATATTCATATAGTTTATCTAAACCTAAATATTTTTCATGTCCACAAATTTGTAAAGTACTATCAGGCGAAGTATAAATAATAATTTCTCCTGTTTCAAGTGATCTTTGTCCTAGTTCTTTTAAAATAACAGTCCCACTAGCTGCTCTATTTCCAATAATTTTTCTTCCATCTCAAGCTTTTGATAATTCATTTACAAGCTCTTGTGGAAAACCATTTTCAATAAATTGAGGACTTGGCACCTTTGTTAAAATTCCCATCATTTCTCAGTGACCTGTTAATGTATCTTTACCATTTGACATTTCATGTATTCTTGCCATGTAAGCTAATGGATTTTTATTTCTTTTGTTATGACCTGCTACTTTAGCAATTTCTGTAATACCTAATTTTTTTCATGTTGGAATTTGAAATTCCAAAACTTCAGAAGCATGTAAGAAACTATTTGCTCCTTTATCATTAAATTCTTCTTGTCTAGGTTCTTCACCAATACCTAAACCATCAGTTACCAACATAAAAATACGTTTAAATTTTTTCATACTATTCCTTAAATATTTAATTTGTAAGTTATATATTAATTTTATATTAAATATCAAAAATATAGACCTAATAAGATAAAATTAAAGATAATTATAAAGACAAGAAAGGGAAAAAATGAAACAAAAAACTAAAATAATTGCAACAGCAGGTCCTGCAAGTGATAATTATGAAACAATGAAACAACTAATAGCATCAGGAGTAACGGCAATAAGAGCTAATTTTAGTCATGGAACTGGACAAGATCACATAAAAAAATATGATTTAGCAAGACAAATTGCAAAAGAATTAAACACAAATGTATCTTTAATTTTAGATACAAAAGGTCCTGAGATAAGAATTGGAAAAATAGAAAATGATGGTCAAATAATTTCAAAAAATCAAGAATTTAATTTAGTCTGTGGTGAAGAAGTTTTTAAAAATATGGTAGGTAATTTTCACCAAGTTGCAGTTAATTACGATATGCATCTTAATTTAAAAATCGGTGATGTTGTTTTATTAGATGATGGAAAATTAAAAACAACCGTAATTGAAATAAAAAACAATATTGTTACAGTAAAAACTCAAAATCAACATTTTTTAAAAACAAACAAAAGAATAAATATTCCAGATATTGAGTTTAGTTTACCTTTTTTAAGTGAAAAAGATAAAAATGATTTATTGTTTGGAATTGAATATGGAGTTGATATAGTTGCTGCTAGTTTTGTAAATAGCAAAAAAAACTTACAAGATTTACGTGTTTTTTTAGATGAACATGGCGGACAAAATATTCAAATTTGTTCAAAAATTGAATCACAAATGGGTATTGATAATATCGATGAAATTATTGAATATTCAGATTCAATTATGATTGCTAGAGGTGATTTAGGTCTGGAAGTTGATTATTACAAAGTGCCTCAATACGAACAAATGATTATAAAAAAATGTAATATTGCAAAAAAAGAAGTTATTGTTGCAACCCAAATGTTAGATTCAATGGAAAAAAACCCTCTACCTACAAGAGCAGAAGTAACGGATGTTTATTGAGCTACATTATTAGGTGCTGATGCAACTATGTTAAGTGGTGAAACTGCAAGTGGTAATTTTCCAATAGAAGCTGTTAAAACAATGAAACAAATTAACAATCAAGCAAATGAAGATTTTTTTGCAAATGAAAAACAATATTTAGATTATATTTGAGAAATTTTAATTAATTCAAGTGATGATTCTAAATGAGCATATGATATAGCAAAAGAAGTATATTACAAAAAAGAAGATTATGTTTTTTGTTTAATTTCTGATTATAAAAAATTAAAAACCCTTTCAAAATATAAATTATATGCAAATATTATTGCTATTTTCAACGAATCTAGTATGCATACTAAAATAGGTATTTTAAATAATGTTTTTTCAATAAAAGAAACTGAAGAAGATTTTGTAGAAATGTGTAAAACAAATAACATTTCTAAAAAACTTCATGATTTATTTAATTTAGATACAAAAAAATATGAAATTATAAAATTATAAATTGTTATCTAATATTTTTAATGCGCCAGAAGCTGTCTTAATATAAGCTCCTGGCAATTTATTTTTTCCCAATAAAATTCCACCAAAATATCTGATAACAAAAACTGCTATATTTTCTCTTTTTTGTAGTTTTAAAAGATTTAAAAGCGGTGTTCCTGCAGAACCTTTAGGTTCACCATTATCATCACCTTTTTCTTCTCACTTGCCGTTTTCAAAAATTACATAAGCGTAGCAAATGTGTCTAGCTTTTGGATGTAATTTCCATAATTCTTCATTTATTTTCATTATTTCATTTTTTGAATCAACTTTATAAGCAAAAGCTATAAATTGAGATTTTTTAATTACTAGTTCAAACATATATTTATTATATATTTTCTAAATAAATTACAATAAAAGTTATAATTTTAAATATGATTAAATTAATAGTAGAGTACAGCGATAGAATCGATAAATACATTACAAATAATTCAGAAATTACCAGAAATGATGCACAAGAATTAATCAGACAAGGTGCTGTTAGTGTTGATGGAATAAAAATTAATAAAAATAAATTTGTAGTTTCTCAAAATCAAGAAATTTTAATTGAAAAATTAATTGATAAAACAATTACAGTTGATGCACAAAATATCAGTTTAAATATAGTTTATGAAGATGATAAACTTATTGTAGTTAACAAACACTCAGGAATGGTAACCCATCCTGCACCAGGAAATTACAACAATACATTAGTTAATGCTTTAATGTATCACTTTAAAAATAATTTAAGTAATGAAAATGGATTATTAAGACTCGGAATCGTACACCGTTTAGACAAAGATACAAGTGGTTTATTGTTAGTTGCAAAAGATAATAAAACACACCAATTTTTAGCAAGTCAGTTAAAAGATCATAAAATTGATCGAAAATATTTAGCAATAGTTGACGGTGTAATGGAAAATGAAATTACAAATATAGATCTACCAATTGGGCGTGACCCTAAAAATCGTCAAAAAATGGCGGTTACAAAAGTAAATTCAAAACCAGCACAAACTAAAATAAGAGTTTTAGAACAAGTTTATATTAATAACAGTGATAAAACTTTAGTAGAATGTGAATTAAAAACAGGTAGAACTCATCAAATTAGAGTACATTTAGCATATATCAAGCATCCAGTTTATGGTGACCCAGTATATGGAAAAAAACAAGATTCATTTAATCAAAGGCTTCATGCATACAAAATTACATTTAAACACCCAAACGGCGAAATGATGACTTTTGAAACTGAAATGCCTTGAAAAATGGAAAAAGATATAAAATTGCATGGTTTGGACTCATAAGATTTGTAAATAAATATTGAGTTTATTATATAATTTTAAATATTAAAGGAGACAAGATGAATCCATTTTTGTTTGGTAATCAAAAAACAAGAGAAGAACTAATGCAAGAAGATAAATCAAAATATAGACCTTGATTTATTTGATTTACTATTGCCTTGGCAATTACTTTTTTATTAGCGGTTGCAGGTTTAGCAATAGTTTTTGCTTTTCGCGAAAATTATTATGCAGAATTTCAAAACATTATCTTAAATGAACATAAAGATTATAATGCTTCTGAACTTAATTCTGATACCCAAAAACAAATGGCTTATTTATTTATAAGCGCAACTTTACCATTTATTTTGTTTGGTGTTATGCTTGCCATATTTATTACAAACTTTTCAAGAAGTTTACAAAAAAAAGATTATTCAGTGTTTAATTCTGGATTCTTTACTTTTAGTGTTGTGTTAATTATTTTTTACATTATCACCAACTGAAATTTACCATATAGAATTTCAACAATGAAAAGTAACGATTATTTTTCTATTATTTCAATTTTTAATATTGTATTTTATGTATTGAGTTATTTATTTATTGGTTCAAAATGTAGTAAAATTACAAAAATGTTTAGAATGGCTAAATTATATGAACAATCTAAAACATTAGAAGAACAATTTTCAAAAAACCCAAATTCACAATTTAATGATTTATTTACTGGATTTGCAAATCAAACCAATGCTTATAATTCACAATATGCAGAAACACAACCCAAACAACAACCAACTAAACCATTAGAAATGAACGAAGAAGAAACTAATATTTTTAAAGAAAATCCTGAAATTATTACTTCAATTTATTATCAAAAATTAAAAGATATTGATAGAGAAAAATTAAATTTAATTGCAAATAAATTAAATATTTTTGGTACTGAAGATTTAACTGATGTGCAACTAAAAGTTAAAATAGCTCAAATTTATCTTTCAAAAGAAAATAAAGGTGAAACTAATGATTAATTTTGAAAATGCACAAAATGCAACAACTTCAACAGTAGCTAATAGCAACAACAATGTAATTATTTTATTGTTTACATTTATTCTTGTTACAAGTTTATTTATCGCAATAAAATTTTCAGTTCATTTTCAAAAAAGTTTAGATTATACAAAAAGAGCAACTGGTGATAAATTAAAAAAACCATTTATTTACGGTTTAAAATTTTCAACACCATCATTGATAAATTTATTTATTTTTCAAATTTTATTAGTAGTTATAATGATTTGAACTGCTATTAATTTTTCAAATGATATAACTGCTTTTTATAAAAGTGTTCAAGAAGCAAAAGTAAATGGTCAAGAAATTAAATCTGAATCATTTGATTATGTTAGTTCAAAATCTATTTTTACTTATTTTACAATGTTATTACCATTTCTTTATGCCTTATTAACTTTCTTATACAACTTTGTTGCTTACAAAAAAGCATTTAATGATCCAAAATATAAAAACAAAAATTTTGTTTCTGAACTTAAAAAAGAACTTCAAGAAGAGTTTAAAGATGAAGAAATTGTAAAAGAAATGAGAGTGGATATTGAAGCAATGAAATCTAAAAATCCTCTTGGCGCAAAAGTTTTAGCAAAAAAAGTTTATCAATTAAATAATTTTGAACAATTAGATTTTCAACAAGCTTATAAATTTGCTTTAGAAATGGAATTTATAAAAAATTATTATGAATTCTATGTAAGAAATTTCACATTTTTTGGAACATATTTTGATCAAAAAAAATTAAGAAATTTTAAAATAGATTATGAAAATGATTATTCTTCAACAATTGAAAAACAAATTCAATGAATGAATGATGTAGAAAAAAGTATTAAAAATAATAATCAAATAAATGAAACATATTCACAATTACATCACTATAAAAATATAAATATGACATTAATGAGAAATCAAAGAAAAAATTCTTCATTAACAACCAATACAAACGATATTAATTATTTAGGTGTTGATCCATCAATTCAATTATCTTATTCTTTAGATAATAAGTTACAGTCAGAACTTGATATTGCTGATATTTTAAAAGTTATTGCAAGCAATGCTTGAAAAAAACTTATTTTAAAGATGTAAAAAAACAAAATGCCTGGTGGCATTTTTATTTAAAAAATTTTGGAATTTCTAAAAATAAAAAATTAGAATAAAAAAATTGATTTTTTTGACTGTCACCGGATAAGTTGTTGTATAATAATAAAGAATTTATTTTTTAAATTCCACAGTATAAAATATCAATAAAATAAAAGAAAGGAAAAAATGCCTACAATTAGCCAACTTATTAATAGTGGTCGTAAAGATAAAGTTGTAAAACCAAAAGCTCCTGCTTTATTATTATCTTACAATTCACTATTGAAAAAAGAGAAAAAAATCCCAGCACCATTTAAACGTGGTGTTTGTACACGGGTAGGAACAATGACACCTAAAAAACCTAACTCAGCTACTCGTAAATATGCTCGGGTAAGACTTTCAAATGGTATGGAAGTTACAGCATATATCCCAGGAGAAGGACATAACTTACAAGAACACTCAGTAGTTTTAATAAGAGGGGGAAAAGTTAAAGACTTACCAGGGGTACGTTACACAATCGTTAGAGGTACACAAGATACAGCCGGAGTTAATAATCGTAAACAAGGGCGTTCAAGATATGGTGCTAAAAGACCAAAAGCTAACTAATTAAATTAATTACTATTTATAAAGAAATTTTAAAAAGGAGAAATTATGTCAAGAAAAAGACAAGCCCCAGTGCGTGATGTTTTAGCAGATCCAATTTTCAACTCTAAAATTGTTACTAAATTAATTAATACAATTATGTTAGACGGAAAAAAATCTATAGCAGAAAATATCTTGTACTCAGCATTTGATATCATTAAAGAAAAAACTCAAAAAGATCCAATGGAAGTATTTAATACAGCTATTGAAAATATTACTCCACAATTAGAAATTAGATCTCGTCGTATTGGTGGAAGTAACTATCAAGTTCCTGTTGAAGTTTCAGCTAGAAGAAAACAAACTTTAGCTTTACGTTGATTAATTCAATATTCACGTTTAAGAAGCGAAAAAACAATGGATTTACGTTTAGCAAATGAAATTATTGACGCATCAAATAAAATTGGTGGATCAATTAAAAAACGTGAAGACACTCACAAAATGGCCGAATCTAATAAAGCGTTCGCTCATTTTAGATGATAATTTTAATTATTTAATAAAATTATTAAGTATATCGTATTATTATCATAATTAAAATAAGCAAAGGAAAAAATAGATTTATATGTCAAGAGAATATCCATTAGAAAATTATCGTAATATTGGAATTATGGCTCACATCGATGCCGGAAAAACAACAACTACAGAACGTATTTTATATCACACAGGAAAAATACATAAAATTGGTGAAACACATGAAGGTGCTAGCCAAATGGACTGAATGGTTCAAGAACAAGAAAGAGGAATTACAATAACCTCTGCTGCAACAACAGCATTTTGAAAAGGTAAAAGAATTAATATCATCGATACACCAGGTCACGTTGACTTTACAGTTGAAGTTGAACGTTCACTTCGTGTGCTTGATGGTGCAGTTGCAGTTTTAGATGCTCAAAGTGGTGTTGAGCCTCAAACAGAAACAGTTTGAAGACAAGCAACAACATACAAAGTACCTAGAATTGTTTTCGTTAATAAAATGGATAAAGCTGGAGCAAGTTTTAAAAACTCAGTTGAATCTGTTAGATCACGTTTAGGTGGAAAATGTCATGCTATTCAATTAAATATTGGTGAAGAATCACAATTTAATGGAATAGTTGACTTGGTTGAATTAAGAGCTTATGAGTTCGATGGACAACCAGAAGAAAAAATGAAAGACATTGAAATCCCAGAATACTTAAAAGACGAAGTTATGTTACTACGTCATGAACTTATCGAAGCCGTTGCAGACTATGATGAAGAAATTATGATGTCAGTATTAGAAGGCGAAGAAATTTCAGCTGAAAGATTAAAAAAAGCAATCCGTACAGCAACTTTAACAAGTGAATTCTTCCCAGCAGTTTGTGGTACAGCATTTAAAAACAAAGGTGTTAAATTAATGATTGATGCCGCTGTTGATTATTTACCAAGTCCATTAGATGTTCCTGCTATTAAAGGTCATTTAGGTGAAGAAGAAGTAAATGTTAAAGCAGCTGATGAAGAACCATTTGCAGCTTTAGCATTCAAAGTTATGAATGACCCATATGTTGGAAACTTAACTTTCTTTAGAGTTTATGCAGGAGTTTTAGAAAAAGGAAGCTACGTTAAAAACTCAACAAAAGATCAAAAAGAAAGAATTAGCCGTATTTTACAAATGCATGCTAACTCACGTCAAGATATTGATGAAGTTAGAACAGGTGATATAGCTGCTGCTGTTGGTTTAAAATCAACAACAACAGGAGATACTTTAATAGCTGAAAAATCTCCAGAAATTATTTTAGAAAAAATGGAATTCCCTGAACCAGTTATTTCACAAGCTTTAGAACCTGCTACAAAAGCAGCTACTGAAAAACTTTCATTAGCATTACAAAGATTATCAGCAGAAGATCCTACATTTAGAACATTCACTGATGAAGAAACAGGACAAACAATTATTGCAGGTATGGGTGAATTACACTTAGATATTATTGTTGACCGTTTAAAAAGAGAATTTGGTGTTGAAGTAAATGTTGGAGCACCTCAAGTTAGTTATCGTGAAACAATTACAAAATCAGCAGACGTTGAAGGAATTCACAAGAAACAATCAGGTGGAAAAGGTCAATATGGACATGTTTGAATTAAATATGAACCTAATCCAGATGGTGGTTTTGAATTCGTAGATAAAATTGTTGGTGGAAAAATTCCAAAAGAATACATTAAATCAATCCAAAAAGGATTACAAGAAAAAATGGATATTGGTATTTTAGCTGGTTATCCAATGATTGATATTAAAGCTACGTTATTTGATGGATCATACCATGATGTCGATTCATCTGAATTAGCTTATAAAATTGCAGCTTCAAAATCACTTACAAAAGGTAAAGAACTACTAGGTACTGTATTATTAGAACCAATCATGGACGTTGCAGTTACTGTTCCTGAAGATTACTTCGGAGATATTATGGGTGATATTTCACGTCGTAGAGGACAAATTAGAGGAGATGAAACACGTTCAGATGGTGTTCA
Organism: Mycoplasma zalophi; assembly: GCF_025486335.1. Classification (GTDB taxonomy): domain Bacteria; phylum Bacillota_I; class Bacilli_A; order Mycoplasmatales; family Metamycoplasmataceae; genus Metamycoplasma; species Metamycoplasma zalophi. The sequence goes on along the minus strand of NZ_JAOOPZ010000003.1, from coordinate 99,223 downwards.
CATTATTAAATCATACATTCCTTTAAGTGAAATGTTTGGATATGCAACAGATTTACGTTCTATGACAGCAGGACGTGGAAATTACCAAATGTGATTTGATCACTATGAAAAAATGCCAAAAAACTTATCTGATGAAATCATCAAAAAACGTGGTGGAAAAGTAAAAGTAGAAGAAGATTAATAAAATATCTTATTTTCAAAATGAAACATCAAAATAAAAGGTGTTTCATTTTTTTATTTTTAAGTTTTAAAATTTACTTTAAATAATAGATATAAAAAAACTTAATAATAAACAAAATCATAATCTTTTTTATCTTTTTCAAATTAACTTATTATTTTTGCAATTTTTTATAAAAAAATGCACATTATTTTTTCCTAAAAAAAGGAATAAAAAAACAAAAAAATGAATTTTAATTATATAATTTAATTGTAAAAAAAGAGGTAAAAATGTTAAAAGCTCAAACTGATTTTTTAAAATTTAATGATGAATTAAAATTACTTTTAAAATCACACAAAATGTCCCAAAAAGAATTGGCAATGCGTTTGGGATTAAGTTTAAAACATATGAATACAATTTTAAAAGGTGATATAAATGAATTAACAGTCAATGTTTTAGAAGGACTTGAATATGTATTTAATTTAAAATCAGGTACATTGTCTGAAAAATATTACATCTACAAAAATAAACAAATAATAAGTGGATTAAAAGACAAAGTTAAAAATTATTTAAATGAATATGGAATTAATTTTTTAATCCAAAACCCACAATTAAGTAGTCCTTTCAATATATATATTCAAGAAAATATGTATGATTATGAAAAATTAATGTCATTAAAGAAATTTTATGGTGTTTCTAATTTAGAGGATTATAAATTATATTTAGATGAACATGTTTTAGCGGAATTTAAAAAATTTCACGATAAACCCAACACATATGTTTGAATTAGATTTTGTGAATTAGGTGTAGATCCTTATGAACCTGTTGGTACTTTTAGATCAAATGAATATACACCAGCTATTAAAAAAGCACTAAATATAATGAGTTCTAATAAACCATTTAATGAAAAAATTTCATTGTTAAAAACTTTTTTGAGAAAAAAAGGTATTGTTTTGGTTACAAAAAAATTCATAGAAGATTCTATGATAAGAGGAATAACTATAAAAAAAGGTGCAAAAAGATTTATATTTTTAAGTGATATGTATCAAAGAGAATGTTTTATATTTTTCACATTATTACATGAAATAGTACACTGTTATTTTCCTAAAAAAACAGAAGAAGAAATTGATAATTTCGTTATTGAAGAATACGAAAGATGAGAAAAACAAACAATAACTCAATATAAAGCAATTTATGATGCAATTAGTTGTTATAACTCAGCTAAGTGACAAACTCAAAAAAACCCTAATGCAGATGTAAGTTACATTTGAGAAAGTTTACAACTAAAATATCCAAAAGTAACATTCGAAGAGGAATAATGTCAAATAAAATTACAAGAAATTATTACAATAATAAAGATTATTATTTAGATGAAGAAAATAAAATAGTTAAATTAGCGCCTGATTTTCACAAGAAGTTATTATCATCTAAACCTGGAAGTTTTACAGGTTTTAAAAAAGTAGGTGGTTCAAGTATTGCTAATGTTTTAAATTTAGATGCATTGCACAATGATTTTGTGGCTTTTTGTAATATTTCTAAAATCGGGTTACCAATTTTAGACAAAAAATATGTAAATGCTGGAATTGTTTTAGAACCAGAAATTATTAAAATGTTAGAACAAAAAACAAATAAAGTAGTTGAAACTTTTCCTGCTGCGAAATATAATTATGATTATTTTAAAGATAATTTAATTTTAGGCGGACTTCCTGATGGTTACATTCAATCAACTAATACTATTATTGAAATAAAAACAACCGGGCTTAAAAATTATGATTACTGACAAGCTAATGGAATCCCATTAAATTACATCAAACAATCACAGTTATATGCATACTTAAAAGGTGCAACTTCTTATGCTATTTGCGCTTCTTTTTTAGAAGAAGATGATTATCAAAATTTAGATAAAGTAGATGTTTATAAAAGAAAAAGTATGGTTAAACTATATCAACTAAATAAAGAGCAAGCAGAAGATGACATTGAAAAAGTGTATGCCTGATATAAAAAATATACAGAATCTGGAATTAGTCCAACTTATGATTTAGCAGTTAATGCTGATTTAATTGAGTGATTAAGATGCGAAAACAAAGAGCAATGAGAAGAATTATACAATAAGTGGTTAGAACAAGGAAAAATAAACTTATATGAAAATTAATCCTGAAAAAATTGCAAAATTTAAAAATTATTTTTCAGCAAATACATCATCTGATTTTTGAATTAAACATTCAAAGGATGATTATTTAAGTTTAAAAAAAGTTCAAAAACAAGATAATTTTGAAGAAGAATCATCTGATGAAGAAGATGAATTTGATTATTTTTCACAAGTATTTGATTCTTTTTTAGAAAATAATGAATTGCCTAAAATTGAAGCAAATAACTATTTTAGTGTAGCTACTAATGTAATGTTTAAAAAAATCAATCAAAAAATGATTGATATTATTGAAGAAAATTATAATCCAAGTGAAATTTTTGTAGTTCCAATTATGAAATCTCTTGAAGAAAAAATTTCTTTAACAAAATCTGCATTACTAGATCCAAAAATTAAATTAATTAGAAATCCGTTTTTTATAACTTATATTGATTCAGATAATGAAAATATATTTTTAGCCAATCCAGCAGCTTATAATAAAGAAAAAAATATTTTATATTCTCAAAATGCTGTAACTTCTATTAAAAAATGAAAATATGTTTTAAAAGCATATTGAGAAGCTGAAATTTTAAAAAGAAATAATTTAAAAGTCAATGACTATATTTTTTTAATATTAGATCGAGATATCAATAAAAAAAACGAAGTACATATAAAAAAACAACAAGAAATTGCATATGCAAAAACTAAAAAAAATGGTGTAAATGAAGAACGCACTTTTAATATAAATGATTTACTAAACGATGGTTTTATAAATATAACAAAATCAAATAAACAAAAAACCTTAGAACCTTTATCACTTGATCAATTTTCCAATTTATGGTTATCTTTACTAGTAAATAGTGATTTTTTAGATACATATAATGAATCAGATAATATAAGTGATTGAGGTAAAAATGAACATGCAAATTTAATATTTTTTACAGAAAATCCTAAGTTTGCAAATATAAATGGTACTTTTTTAATTAAAATAAAAAAATTTTTCTTTGAAAATAAATTCGACGAAATAAAAAATGAAGAAGAATCTAAAACAGAATTGCAATATATTTTTAATAAAATTAATTTAATGAATAAAGATCGTACTCAAGATATTATAAAAAATATTCAAAAAGAAGGTTCGGAAGTAATTTGATATGACTTTGAAGGTTTTAGTTTACCTTTTTCACCATTAGATAATGTAAAGCCTTATACACAAGTTGTAAATCAAGTGAGTATTATAAAAACTATTACACTAAAAAAAGAAGATTCATTTGAATTACAAATAATTGATCATGAAACAAAAGATATTATGTATGATCCTAAAACTATAAATATAAATGATTTTATAGATTTAATTAATCAAGTTTATGGTAATAAAACACATGATGCATATGTAGTTTTTAATAAAGGTTATGAAATTACAAGAATGAATGAAATGATTGATTATATTTCAAAAAGTGAATTAGTTACACAAAATCAACTTAATGAAACAAAATATAAATTACAAAAAATTAAAGAAAATACTGTTGACATTATGCTTGCTTTTAAAAGAGATGCTATTTTTCTTCACACCCTAAGAGGGTATTATTCTATTAAAAAAGTTGAAAAATACATAACTAAATCTCATTTACAATTAAAACATTTAATCACACCTTATAGTGAGCTAGAAGTAAAAAATGGAAAAATGGCAATGGATAATGCTATTTTAAGATATACAGGAGTAATTGGTGATAAGGAGTGAGAACAAAAATCTAAAAAATTAAAAGAGTATTGTCATAATGATGTTTTGGCGATGATTATGGTCTATGATTTCATAAATAAATTACTAAAAGATGGTGTAGATAATTTAGATGATAAAGATATTGATATTTTTAATTAATATTATATAATTATTAAATAACAAGCCAATTTAGCTCAGTTGGTAGAGCAACTGATTCGTAATCAGTTGGTCGTAGGTTCGATCCCTATAATTGGCACCAAATGTTATTTTGACATATCGCTGGCAAATAAAAAAATAAAAAATAATTTTTTTTAACAAAACTTTAAAAAATGTTATATAATAATATAGCAATTTAAATAAATAAGTTGCCGACATAGCTCAGCGGTAGAGCAGTTGGCTGTTAACCAATTGGTCACAGGTTCAATCCCTGTTGTCGGCGCCATGGCCCTATGGTGAAGCGGTTAACACACATGGTTTTCATCCATGCATTCGCGGGTTCGAGTCCCGCTAGGGTCACCATTTTGGACGATTAGCTCAGCTGGGAGAGCATTGCCCTTACAAGGCAAGGGTCGTGGGTTCGAGCCCCTCATCGTCCACCATTTGTTTTAACGCCAATGATAAAATGCCAAACGGCATTTTTTATTTTTTTCTTAAAATATAACAATAAAAAAAGACTATTAAATTTAGTCTTTTTCATTTTTCTTATCCTTTGGTTCTGGTAATTTCTGAATCTCAGTTGCATTATCAGAATTTGTATTTTCACTATTTAACTGAGTATCTAGTTCTTTATGGTCATCTATTACAAGTGGAGTATAATTTCTGAATTCATAAATTCCATTACCATTTTCATGGGCCTTTAATTCTCTTAAAATGTATTTTCAAATTGGTTTATAATATTTTATTAATGAATAAATAGCAACTAAGTCTATTATTGTAAATATAGCAGAAACAGTTATTTTTCATGCTTCTAAATGTTCAATATGATAGCCTTTAAATCCTAAAATTGCATTAACTGCTAGCACTATGTTAATTGATGCTATTTCAATTGTTGTTTTAAATTTAATAATTTTTGGAACTCTAAAATAAATATTTTTTTCAAAAAGAATCAATTTACCTGTTAAAGCTGTTAAATCACGAATGAATAAAACAATAACAACACTTGTAAAAATTAAGTTAAATTTAATAAAAAATAAAATAATAGGATAAATTAAGAACTTGTCAGATAACTGTTCAAAAATAATTTGAATTGAGCTTGAACTATGTTTATTTTTTATTCTCCCGTCAAAAAAATCACTAACACTTGCAATTAAAAATATCACAAAACAAATTCCAAATGTATATGGATATGCTGTTTCGAGTTCAAATATTTTCATTACACTAAGTAATATAAATACAAATATACCAGCTAATACCCTCATTATAGATAAATATAATGATGAGTATCAATTTATTTTTTTAAATTTCTTCATAATGCTATTATAAAAAATAAAAATAAAAACACATAAAAATTTTGTGTTTTTATTTATTATGAATTAAATGTTATTGCACTAGTAGCAACAACAACAATTGCAACAAAAACAATAACGGAAATAGAAATTAAAGTTTTTTTACCCGCTGGTGTTTTTAAGTATTTTATTATTTTTTTAAATTTTTTTTTGTTTTCTATCTTACTGGATTTACTTTTTTTCATGTTTAATCATTCCTATTATATAACTTTTTAAAGTATATTTTTAGTAATTCAAAAAAATATTTATAATTATTATTATGACAATTAGTAAGGCGAATACAAAACATAAAACAAGAGTTTTTATAGATTTTGAAGCAATAACTAACCCTTTTGCAAAAATTATTAAAATTGAAAATTCAACACCGTATTGCTATACATTAGGGTTTCAAGCTGAACATGGAATTTTTAAATCTCGTACTTATGTTATGAATTTTAAAAACAAAAAAAATTTTTATGAAACTTTAAGATTACAAATTAAAAAAGATATTAAAAAAATCAATCCAAAAATTAAAATTCAAGATGTTGAATTTGTAGGACATAATCCTGTTTTAGAAAATAAATGTTTAAAAAGACTATTTCCAAAAAATAAGGTTATTCCTTTAATTAGTCAACAAACGATCAGCTTATCAATATTAACAAGAAAACAGTTTAAGAAGCAGTATTTTTCAGAAATTAAAGAAATTATTAGGCAAAAAAGTAAACATAATGTTTTTAAAAATAGAATTTTGTCAAATAATGGAGCCATTGCCAGTTATGTTGGTTTTTTGCTTTTTTGTAAAGAAAACAATTTCGAAACAACAAAACATTATTATACTGAAATTAATAAACAACTTTTAGTAAAAGAATTAAAAGAATATTCTCATGATGATGTATGGAAAATGGAATATGTAAATAAACATTTAGAGGAAGTTGATATGTGACTTAAGGATATAAATCACAGAAGAGAATTAATTAAACAATTAAATGCCTTAGAATTAGATGAAAATATGACGATAAAAGAATTAAAAGATAGAATTTGAGATATTTAAAATAATAAATTTCATGGTAGAATTTATATTATGAAAACACTAATAAGTATAAAAAGTTTTATAATTAAGCATTTACCACAAACTAAAAAAGATTGAAAAACTTATCTAAAAATAACGGTTCCAGTAATTTTTACTGAAATTATTTTTTCATTAACTGCTTTTTTAGATAATTTTATGGTAACTCATATTCCTAATGGTGTTAATGCTTTAAGTTATGCAAATTTTTGAACAGGTATTTTAACAATGATTTTTATCACGATAAATACCATTGCAAGTATGTTTGTGGGACAATTTTATGGATCAAAACAGTATGGTAATTTAAATCAAATTATGGCACTTAGAGTTTGAACTTATCTGTCAATTGCCTTGGTTTTTGCAATTCCTGCTTTAATAATTCCAAATCAATTTGTTTTACTTGTTGGTCCTGGCGATAGTGTTGCATTAGAATCTAGTTCAAATTATTTAAAATTAATGACAATTGCATGATTTGGGATGGCAATTGCATGAAATACTAATGGATTATTAAGTGAAACTGGTAAAAGTTTTTATTCAATGTTAACTGCTATTATAAATATTATAATTAATTTCACTATTAATTCAATTTTACTATTTGGTTTTAAAATGGGTGCAGAAGCCGCAGCCTACGGAACTATTGTTAGTGTATTTATTAGTATTTTTCTCGATTCATATTGAATGATAAGAAAAAATAAACAAATTTGACTAAATCCCTTGAATTTATTTTTTATCACAAAAAAAATAGCAAAACTATATATTTCAAAAATTTTTGCATTTATAGTAGCTCTTAGCGCTATGATTGTAATTCCTCTAAGAATGATTATTTGAAATAGAGCTTTTCCACCCGGAACCGTTAATGAACAATATATGAGACTTTCAGCTGCGAGTATACTTACTTTAACAGAATCAATTGCTAGTGTGTTTGGAGCAACAATTGCAGCATGTGGTGCTAATGTAGCAGTATTTGTTGCAACAAAATTAGGTGAAAATAAATTTGAAGAAGCAGAACGGCATGCATTAAGTCTTAAAGGATTTCATTTTATTATTGGTTCATTTTTAAGTATGCTTTTAATAATTTGTGGAGTAATAATTTATGAAACTAATTCTTTAACTACTGGTGTAAAGAAAGAAGTTTTTAGTCGCTTAAGTACTTTTAGTTTTGAAGAAGTAAAACAAATTACAAAAATAATTGCAGATACAAAAGAAGAATTAATACAACAAGCAGCTTATAATGCTTCATTAATTCAAGCAAAATATTTATTTTTAACAATCTTAGCAATTGCTTTAACAAGTCCATTGCAAAACTGATTCTATACAACTAGTGCAATAATAAGTAGTGGTGGGAGAAGCACATTAAGTAGTATTACAAACTTTACTAGTCAATGATCACACTTTGCATTTCTAATTATCTTAGGACTGTTGGTTGTTCCTAAATATCATATTTCACTGCCATTAACTTACTTCTTATTTTATGTTTGAGATATAGTAAGATTATCAATTTTTGAATTTGTACAACATAAATTTAACTGAAAATTAAACATTACAAATGACAAAGCTCAAATTTAAAAAAACTTTTTAATTGGGGCTTTTTTTATTATAATTTTAAATATGAAAAACGACAAAATAATAATTAAAGGTGCAAAAGAAAATAATCTAAAAAATGTAAGTTTAGAATTACCAAGACAAAAGTTAATAGTTTTTACAGGGTTAAGTGGATCTGGGAAAAGTTCACTTGCTTTTAATACAATTTATGAAGAGGGTAAAAGGCGTTATGTAGATAGTTTAAGTTCATATGCAAGACAATTTTTAGGTAATACAAAAAGACCTAATGTCGAAAGTATAGAAGGTTTAAGTCCTTCAATAAGCATTGAACAAAAAACAACACACAATAATCCTCGTTCAATTGTTGGAACTGTTACTGAAATTTATGATTATTTAAGATTGTTATATGCAAGAATTGGAAAGGTTTTTTGTCCAACTCATAATATTGAAATCAAAGCTCAAAAACATAAAGATATAATTGATGCTATTTTTAAATACAAAGAAAACACTAAATTATATATATTAAGTCCGATTGTTTTTGGTGAAAAAGGTTCACATCAAGCAAAATTAGCACAGTTAAAAAGAGAAGGATTTGTAAGAGTTAAAATTAATGATGATATTTACTCACTTGATGATGAAATTAATTTAGATAAAAACAAAAGATGAAATATTGATATTGTAATTGATAGATTAACTTTAAAAGAAACTGAAAGACAAAGAGTTTCACAAGCTGTTGAAATAGCATTAGAGCATTCAAATGGATTCGTTAGAGTTTATGAATTAGATAAAGAAGGTCAGTTATTTTCAATACATTATTCATGTGAATATGGCGACTTTGATATGCCTAAAATAGAACCTAAATTATTTTCATTTAATAGTCCTTATGGAATGTGTGAAGAATGTAAAGGAATTGGAATAAAATTACACGCTGATTATGAAAAAATTGTTCCTAATCCTAAAATGACAATAAAAGCAGGTGGTATTAAATATTTTGAAAATATAGTAAATACCCAAAACTTAGAATGACAAGAATTTAAGGTGCTTTTAGATCGTTATGAAATACCAATTGATGTTCCTATTGAACAATTGACTTCTAAACAATTAAAAATTATTTTGCGTGGTTCAGAAGAAGAATTTGAATATGTGTTAATTTCTGCATCAGGAAATAAATACCAAAGAAAAGGTTATATTGAAGGAATTGCAACTTTTTTAGAAAGAAAATATTTAGAAACTTCAAGTGAAGAAATAAGAGCATGATATAAAAAATTTATGAGTGAAATTACCTGTAACGTATGTAAGGGTTCAAGATTAAATGATTATGCTCTAGCGGTAAAAATAAATCAAAAAAATATTTTTGACATTTGTTCATTAGATATAACAGATATTTTAGAATTTATTAAAAAGCTCGAATTAAATGCAACAGAAGTTGAAATTTCAAGTTTAATTTTAAATGAAACCATTCACAGACTAGAATTTTTAATTAATGTTGGTCTTGATTATTTAACTTTAAACAGAAAATCAGAAACCTTAAGTGGTGGAGAGGCGCAAAGAATTAGATTAGCAACTCAAATTGGTGCAAATCTAACTGGAATTTTATATGTATTAGATGAACCAAGTATTGGGTTGCATCAACATGATAATCAAAAACTTTTAAATTCTCTTAAAAAAATGGTTGAGATAGGAAATACTTTAATTGTTGTCGAACATGATGAAGAAACAATTTTAGAAGCTGATCATATTGTTGATATTGGACCTGTTGCTGGTGATAAAGGTGGTTATATAGTTGCGCAAGGAAATTTAGATGATATTATTAAATCACAAGATTCTATAACTGGTAAATATTTAAGTGGTGAGTGAAAAATAGATGTTCCTGTGTCAAGACGCAGTGGTAATGGAAAAGTTTTAAGTATTAAAAATGCTTCAAAAAATAATTTAAAAAATATTGATGTAAAAATACCACTAGGTAAATTTGTTTGTGTGACAGGTGTTTCTGGTTCAGGAAAAAGTACTTTGGTTAATGAAATTATTTTAAATGAATTAGCTACTCATCTTTCAAAAGACACAATTTCAAAATCTAATACTAAACTTACTGGTGATGTATTTATTGATAAAGTTATTCAAATTACTCAATCACCAATAGGAAGAACACCAAGATCAAATCCAGCTACTTATACTAGTGTTTTTGATGATATTCGTGACATTTTTGCAAATGTTGAAGAATCAAGAATAAGAGGATATAAAAAAGGACGTTTTAGTTTTAATGTTCCTGGCGGTAGATGTGATAAATGTCAAGGTGATGGAGTTATAAAAATTGAAATGCATTTTTTACCTGATGTTTATGTTACTTGTGATCACTGCGACGGAAAAAGATATAATCAAGAAACTTTAGAAATTAAATATCACCAAAAATCAATTAATGATGTTTTAAATATGCGTATACAAGAGGCATATGATTTCTTTAGTTCAAGAACAAAAATTCAAGCAAAATTACAAACTCTTTTAGATGTTGGGTTAGGTTATATTCAATTAGGACAAGCTGCAACAACATTAAGTGGTGGAGAAGCACAAAGAGTTAAATTAGCAACTTACTTACAAAAAAAACCTACCGGACAAACTTTATTTATTTTAGATGAACCAACAACTGGACTTCATACTCATGATGTTAAAAAATTATTGTCAGTTTTAAATCGTATAGTTGATAATGGAGATACCGTTTTAGTAATAGAACATAATTTAGATATTATTAAAAATGCTGATTATATTATTGATTTAGGACCTGGTGGTGGTAAAAATGGTGGTAAAATTATTGCAACAGGAACACCTGAACAGATATCTAAGCAAGATAATTCTTATACAGCTAAATACTTGAAACAAATACTTACCAAAAATAATTAATATAATATAATTAGTAATAAAAGAAAGGAAGAACATGGAAGCTTTTTTCGAAAAAACTACTCAAGCGTTTAGTGGATATATTCCTGATGACCCTGATACAGTTTTAAAATTAGGTAATATAAGGCTTTATTCATTATTAATGATGCTTGGTATGTTTTGTGCTATTTTAACAGTTTATTACTTTTGAAGAAGAGAAAAATATCCTTTTGAAATTTTTGCAACAGTAGTAATTATTACATTACCTTCAGCAATTGTTGGGGCAAGATTATTTTTCATTTTTGAAAGAATGGCTTGAGGTGATTGAATATATTTACAATCAAACTGATATAAAGTTTGGACGGGTGGATTATCAATCCAAGGTGGAGTAGTTACTGCTACAATAGCAGATATTATCTTTTTATCATTTTTTAGACATAAAATTGACATAAAAAAATGTTTTTCAATTATTTTGCCTGCAGTATTTATAGGGCAAGCAATTGGTAGATGAGGGAATTTTTCAAATCACGAATTATTTGGAAAAGCAATTTCAGCAGATGATTTATCAATTATATGACTACCGGATATCATCAAAAAACAAATGTTTATAAATTACAATGGTATTTCATCATACAGAGTTCCTTTATTTATTTATGAATCTATTGCAAACTTAGTTGGATATATTACGCTTGTATGAATTTTAAATAAATATAATTGATTAAGACCAGGAACAACAGGAGCGCTTTATTGAGTGTTCTATGGAATTATAAGAATTAGTATGGAAAATTTAAGACAAGATCACTATACTTTTTATAATGTATTTAGTTCTCTATATATTATCTTTGGAATTGTTATGGTCTTATATTTTGAATTATCTACAAATAAACGTTATGCAGTGTATCTAGTAGAACCTTCAAAATCACCTAAATGAAATAAACTTTTACATTTTTATGTATGAGAAGACTCAGAATTATATACTTTACGTAAATTAAAAGAAAAACAACGTAAGGAATTATTAAAATCAAAGACAGTTTAAGAAGAGGTAAAAATGGAAAATAAAACCGATTATGATGTTTTAATTATAGGTTCAGGTCCTGCAGGTCTTACAGCTGCAATTTATAGTCAAAGAGCAAAATTAAGAACAGCTTTTTTAGAGAAATCAGTACCAGGTGGTAAATTACCTAACCAATCAAAAATTGAAAATTGACCTGGTGATGAAACCATAAAAGGTTCTGACTTAGCATTGAGAATGTTTATGCATGCAACAAATTTAGGTGCAAAATATTTATATGGAGATGTAAAAGAAATTATTTCTAAAGAAGATGAATATAAAGAACTTATTATGACAGATGGTTCAAAATTAACTTCTAAAGCAGTAATTATTGCAACTGGAATGATTTCAAATATTCCTTCTTCAATAAAAAACATTGAAAAATATGATGGTAAAGGTTTAAGTTATTGTGCAATTTGTGATGGTCCTTTATATGCAAACAAACCAATGGCTATAATTGGTGGAGGAAATAGTGCAATTGAAGAAGCTGCTTATATCTCTAACATAGCGAGCCATGTTTATATTTTTGTGCGTGAAAATCACACAATAGCAGAAAAATCATTAGTAGATGATCTTAAAAAGCGCAACAATATTACTCTTTTATTAAATAGTGAAATAAAAGAAATTAATGGTGCAAATGGTGTTGAAAAAATTTTAGCTGATGTTAATGGTGAACTAAGAGAAATTGAAGTTAATGCAATTTTTCCTTACATAGGTTTTCGTCCAAGTACTGCATTTTTAAAACAATTAAATATTTTAGATGAAAATGGTTTCGTAATAACTAATGAAGAAATGGAAACAACAATAAAAAATATTTTTGCAATTGGTGATGTAAGACAAAAAGCAATTAGACAAATTACAACAGCAACAAATGATGGAACAATAGCGGCAAAAATTTTATCAAATCGTTTATAATACCTTCGGGTATTTTTTTATACTGCATTAATAAAAAGTCTAAGTATTTAAAAACAAAAAAATTATTTTTTTTTTATAAAAGTTTTTAAATTTGTATTATAATGTATATTGCACTTTAAGTAAGAGCAAATGGGAGGGTAGCGAAGCGGCCAAACGCGGGTGGCTGTAACCCACTTCCTCACGGTTCGGGGGTTCGAATCCCTCCCCTCCCACCATTTTGCCCTTTAGCCAAGCGGTAAGGCAGAGGTTTTTGGTACCTCCATGCGTTAGTTCGAATCTAACAAGGGCAGCCAATCAGAAATGACCTATAAACAGAAGCTAATCTTCTGTTTTTTTATTTTTTAATTAATTTTTTAAAAAACATCCATATTTTAAAATGAATGTTTTTTAAAAAATTAATTAAATAATTCATCTAACAAGGGCATTATGTCTAACATTATAGTAGCCATCGATGGTCCACCATCAAAAATTGAACTAACCATAACCGCTTCTATAATTTCTTCTTTTGTTGCTCCTGCCTTTTTTGCTTTAGGTAAATGTGATTCTAAACATCATATACATCTTTTTGATGTTGCAATTGCACAAGCAATTAATTCTTTTTGCTTTGTAGATAAAACATCTTCTCTAAAAACAGTTTTAGAAAAATTTTCATATGCTTCAACGTAATCACCTTTTGCTTCTTTTAATTGTGAATAATATTTTTGTTTTTTTTCTGGGTCATGAAATCCGTGCATTCCCTTTTCCTCCTTACCTTAATTATTTTTTAATTATTATAACATTAATTTATAACTATTAAGAGTGCATTATTATATAATTTACATATATTTATTTAGTGAAAATTAATATTATTTTATGAAAGGAATAAAATGGCAAAAAAATTAGAAAAAATTACCCCATTAGAAGAAGATTTTTCAAAATGATATTTAGATGTAATTAAAAATGGAGATCTAATTAGTTATGGAAAAGCTAGAGGTACAATTATTTTTAAACCTTTATCTTATGGTATTTGAGAAAATATTCAAAAAAACCTAGATATTGAATTTAAGAAACAAGGTGTAAAAAATGTTTATTTTCCTCTTTTAATTCCTGATTCATTAATCCAAAAAGAAAAAGATCACTTAGAGGGATTTAATCCTGAACTTGCAACAGTTACTGAGGTTGGTGGAAAACCTTTGGCTGAAAAATATTATATTCGCCCCACAAGTGAAGTTTTATTTTCAACCTATTTTAAAGATAATGTTGAAAGTTACAATGATTTACCATTAATTTATAATCAATGAGCAAATGTTATTAGATGAGAAAAAACAACTAATCCATTTCTACGCACTACAGAATTTTTATGACAAGAAGGTCATACAGTTCACGCTGATGCTTTAGAAGCTAGAAAATTAACAAAAACTATGTTAAGAATTTATGCTAATTTTCTAAAAAAATATTTATCATTGCCAGTTATTCAAGGTAAAAAAACCCCAAGAGAAAAATTTTCAGGTGCATGTTCTACTTATACAATTGAAGCTATGATGAAAGATGGGCGTGCACTTCAAGCAGGAACAAGTCACTATTTATCACAAAATTTTACAAAAGTTTTTGATATCACTTTTAAAAATAAAGAAAATCAACGTGAATATGCTTATGGAACAAGTTGAGGAGTAACCACTAGACTTATTGGTGCCTTAATTATGGCTCATGGTGATGATAGAGGTATTATTATCCCGCCAAGAGTAGCACCTGTACAAATTGATGTGTTAGAAATTTTTGGACATAAAGACCCAAAAGTAAAAGAATTTGCTCAAGAAGTAAAAAAATACTTATCTAAGTTTTTCCGTGTTGAACTTGATTCAAGTAATAAAAATCCTGGATTTAAAGCTTCTAATAGTGAAATTCATGGTACCCCATTAAGAATTGAAATTGGTTCAAAAGAAGCTGAATCTGGTGAAGTTATTGTAATAAGAAGAGATACATTAGAAAAACAAACTATAAAATTTGATAAATCAATAAAAACAACTATTAAAAAATTATTTGACAATATTCACAAAAATTTATATAATCAAGCTCACAAAAGAATGATTGATAATATTGTTACAACAAATGACTATCAAGAATTTAAACAAAAAATTGCCGAAGGAAAATGAGTTATGATTCCTTTTTGTGGAGATGAAACTGCTGAAGAATTTATTCAACAAGAAACAGGAGCTACAGCACGTTGTATTCCATTTAAGGATCCAATAAAAATTAATAAAAAATCAAGTTGTGTTATAAATGGAACAGAAACAAAACGGAATGTAATTTTTGCAAAATCTTATTAATGGTATAAAAAAACATAAAAAAATTACTTTTTTAAAATTTAATTATTATTTCTATATAATATTAAATATAAAAATTAAAGGAGAAAAAATGATAAAACAAGTTAAAAAAGATGAAACTTTAGATCTATCTGCACCAAAAAATATTGTACTATTTACTGCAACATGATGTGGTATGTGTTCAATGTTTAAACCTGTTGTAGAAGAATTTGTAGCTAAACATGATGAAGTTGTTGTTTACTCAGTCGATGTTGATGAAAATCGTCAATTAGCAAGAGATTATGGAATTACTTCAATACCAAGTTATTACATTTTTGAAAACGGAAAAATGGTAGATTCAAAAGTTGGATTCATTCCTTTACCACAATTAGAAAAATTAGTTTTAGGTTAATATATGGAATTTAGACCGCAAGCTATATTTATTGATCTAGATGGAACTTTAGTCGATTTAAAAAACAATAACATTAGTACCATGAACATAAACACCATACAAAATATAAATAAAAAAATTCCATGTTTTATTTCTACAGGGCGGGGATTTAGCAAAAATTTATTAGAAACTACTAATATGTTAGGTTTAAATTATGGTGTCGCTCAAAATGGTGCAATAATTTTTGATAAAGTTGGAAATATAATAAAAAAACACGCAATTAATAAAAAAACATATTTAAATATTGTTGATTTAATGTCAAAAGAAAAATTTTCTTTTTTTATTAATTCGCAAAAAATTATATATTCTGATACTTTAATATCAAAAATTATTAAGTTTTTTAAAAAAGAATATACAGTACAAAAAAATTCACAAGCAAAAAATATAGATGATATTACTAAAATATTAGTTATTTCATCTAAAAAAAATAAATTAAAAGAATTTAAAAATAAATTATTGCGAGAATTTATTGATATTAATGTTGTTTCAATTGGAAATAATAGAGCCTTAGAAATTACTGATATTAATGCAACAAAAGGTAAAGCAAATAGTTTTATATGTTCACTAATAAATATAGACCCATTAAAAGCTATCCACATAGGTGATAGTCTAAATGATGCAAGTACTGCAAATCATTTAGGTGGATTAATTGCAATGAAAAATTCAAATCAGGAACTTAAAAATATAGCAACAGAAATAGGATTTAATTACAAAAAATCTGGTGTTGCTAAAACATTAAATAAATTAATAAAATTATAATGAAGCTAAGTGCTTCATTTTTTATTAGATTTTTTATTTTTTTGTAACAAAATTCAAATTTATATATATAATATTAATACATAAATTAGAAGCTATGTGTTGCCACCATAGCCAAACGGCCAAGGCATAGGTCTGCAACACCTCGATTACCGGTTCGAATCCGGTTGGTGGCTCCAATGTGCGCCCGTAGCTCAATTGGACAGAGTGTTTGGTTACGGCCCAAAAGGTTGCGGGTTCGACTCCTGCCGGGCGCGCCATTTCAAGAAATTGACCAAAGCAACAATATGTTGCTTTTTTTATTAAAAAAAATAAAGTCATATGACGACTTTATTAATTTTCTTTATCTATATCATAAATTGCATTTGCCATTTGTGATATATTAAATTCTTCAGGATTTTTTAAATAATTTTCTTTTAATTGTTGAATGCTTCTTAATTTTGCTAGGTTTTTTTCTCTTGAATTTTTAAAATCAAAGAAAAGCAAAACAGATTGTAAAAAAACAACAATTGTAGAAATGATAGCAATAACTAAAAATAATAGTTTTAAAGTTGGTTCACTATTTCAACGAATTGCAAATAAGTTTAGAAGTATCTGTAAACTCGAAATAATCATAATTGTTAATGCAATTAAAATATAAATTAATCTGCTTATAATAAATTTTTTTCGATAAATTGCAATTTTTTCATTAGAATCTTTTATTTCTTCAAAATTTAAAACATCCTTATTCTCCATTTTCCACTCCTTGTCATTTTAGGTTACAGATTTCAGCAACTTTTTTAAAGAAAGTTAAATCTCTATTTTTGTGTTTATATTCTCCTATTTTTTCTTTTCATAATAATGATTCAAAATTAATCTTATTAATTCTTATTTTATATTTATTAATCTTTTTATTTAAAACAAAAAAACTAATTAAAGATGTTAAAAAAGTAATAGCAGCACTTATACCAGTTGTTATTAAAAGATATTTGTTTCAATCACCAAATCCATCAAATCCGTTATATAACTGAATTGATCCCAAAATACTAATAGTTAAAGAAATTAGCATAATTACAACATTTAAAAAATAGTATCAAAATGAATATATTCATAATTTTTTTTCTAATTTATCTTTTATATCATTTACAAATTCAATTGGGTTACTTGTTATCATTTTTACCTACTAAAACATTTATAATAATATCTTTAATTTTTTGGTTTGGTTTATCATCTTTTAATTTAATGATTTCTTCTTTTTGTTTTTTATATTCATTTGATGTGTATTTTATATCATTTGTATAGCACATATTTATATAAAATAATGATTCATAAATTTTTTTATAACTATATGTTTTTGCTCTTGATTTATAAATTGATTGCACAATTGCTAAAATGAATAAAGCGATTGTTGAAACTGAAACAAAAATAGTAAGTATGATGTTATTTGCTTCTTCCTTAGGAGCTGTTTTTAGTCACTCCACCCCTAATTTTATTGTGAAACTACTTAAGATTAAAACTGATAAATTAAGAAGCAAAATAGCAAAATTTATAACTGATTGTAAAATTGTTGCAAATTTTATTTTTTTTACAAATTTATTTGAATTTTGTTCAATATACTTAAGAATTCTTTCATTTGTTAAATTATCTTTATTTTCCATAAATATAATTATACAGCAATAGTGAAAATAAATTTAGCAGTCACAATTAAATTGTGCTAATAGATTGCTAATTTTGTTATAATATTAATATAAAATCTAAAAAGCATAATAAAGAGGTAACGATGGAACAAATTAATTTTAAGGAGCAGGATATCTTAAGAAAAATTGTTGAAATTTATATAGAAACAGGGCAGCCTGTAGGTTCACAATTTTTAGCAGATAAATTTCAAATGGAATGTTCTAGTGCAACAATAAGAAATTTAATGCACAATTTAGAAAAAAAAGGTTACTTACAAAAAAATCATACAAGTAGTGGGAGAATTCCTTCTATTCAAGGGTTAGAATATTATGCAAAATATTTAGCATATAATCCACAAAAATATTTAGAAGACAAATTACAAGATATTTTAGCAAAAAGAAGATTAAATATTGACACAACCATAGAACAAGCTGCAAATGTTATAAGTGAGGTTGCTGGATTAACTTTGATAACTACTTCAAATAACTCATCAGAAGTTTTAAAAAGCATTCAATTAACTGTTTTAAATAGCTATTCTGCAATTATTGTTTTAATTACAAGCACAGGAAGAGTTGAATCAAAAATGTTTAATTTTGATGCTAAAAAAATTGATATAGAAGATGTAAGAATAGCGGTTAAATTATTTAAAGATAGATTAATTGATACGCCATTAATTGAACTTTCTGCTCGTGCTTATGCTCTTATTCCAATGTTTTCAAATCAAGTTAAAAATTATGAATTAATAATTCAAGAATTTATTAAAAATATTTTTGTTTTTAAAGAAGAAAATGTAGCTAAAATATATAATAAAAACCAAATAATTTTAAGTCGTGATATTTCAAGAGAAAAAATTGTTGAAATATTGGACTTTGTAGAAAATCATTCAGTTTGAGAAGCTCTTGAAAACGAACTAGATGAAGATAGCAGTATAAGATTTGACATTAAACAACCTAATATAAGTTTGATATCTAAAAAAATAGAATTTGAAAATGAAAAAAACATCAAAGAAATAACTATAGTAGGTTCATCAAGAATAGACTATTCAAAAGCATTTGATACATTAGACACAGTGGAAAAATTACTTAAAAAGGACTTATAATGATAAAAAATAATGAAATAATTGTAAAAGAATTTGATAATATTACTTTAAATTTAACAACTACAAAAGAAAATGAAAAAGCATCTAATGAAACAAAAAAAATAGTTTTAGGTTTTCATGAAATTGATTTATTTATAGAAAATTACTTATTAGAAACAAAAAACATAATATTAAATAAAAAATATGATTTAGAGGATCAAGAAACAAAAACAAAATACACAATTGAAATATTAAAAGTATTTTCACCAAGTAAAAGTAGAACAGAAGAAAGAAAATTAATTCAAACCTTAAAACAAAAAATAAATGATCAAAATTTACAAATTGCTCAATATATTACAAAAATATTTTCTTATGAACAAGATTTAAATAAAAAACAAGAAGAATTTAAAAAAATAGCATCAGATTTACAAGCTAAAGCACAAGTTGAAATAAATAAATTTAGAGAACAAAATTCTGAACAAAACAAAAAAGAAATTCAAGAAATTAAAAAATATGCATTACAGGACTTTTTTGAAGATTTTCTGATGTCTTTAAACAATTTAGAAATAGCTATTAATGTTGGTTTAAAATCTCAAAATGCTGAAGTTTCAGCCTATACTAAAGGGTTTTTAATGCTATTAACTAAAATGCAAAATACATTAGAAGATTATGGAATTTCTAAAATTGATCCTCAAATCGGAGATATGTTTGATGCTAATGTTCATCAAGTATTTGATTTTGATGATCAGGGAGTTGAAACTGAAACAATTTTAAAAGTAAAATCTGCAGGATATAAATTACATGATCGTGTTTTAAAACCCGCTCTTGTTGTTATTCAAAAGTAAAAATTAATTAAGGTGAAATAACCTTAATTTTTTTTAACAAATTATTTTTTTTAATGTATAATATATAAGCAAACTAAATAAATGCCGCCTTAGCTCAGTTGGTAGAGCAACTGACTTGTAATCAGTAGGTCGTAGGTTCGAGTCCTATAGGCGGCACCATTTGCGCGAGTGGTGAAATTGGCAGACACGCTAGTTTTAGGCACTAGTGCTTTACGGCGTGAGGGTTCAAGTCCCTCCTCGCGCACCAAATCTTGCAAAAGTCCAAAATTGCTACTAGGCAATTTTTTTTATGTTTATTAAATTCAATGTCAAAAAAGCAAAAAGTGAATTTTTAGCCTTTTTTTTACGCTTTTTTTAATTTTTTATTTTTTTTGTTTTAAAATTAGATAGTAAACATAGGAGGAATTATGTACGAATTTAGAGAAGAAGTAGATATAGTTGATGGAAAAAAACATGGGCCAGCAATTTTTTATTTTAAATGTGGTACTACAGAATTTTATAATTATGTTAACGGATTAAAACAAGGACCTGCAACATTAAAAGTTCCCAATGGTGATGTAGCTACTTATACATATAAAGATGGTAAGGCAGAAGGCAATGGTACAATGACATATGCAAATGGCGATAAAGAAGTTTTTACATATGTAAATAATCTAAAACATGGTGAAGCAACATTCTATTATGCAAATGGCGATAAAGAAATAACTAATTATACAAATGATTATTTAGAAGGACCTGCAACATTTTATTATGCAAATGGTGACGTTGCATACTATAAATACTTTAGAAATAAAAAAGAAGGTGAATATATACTTAAAAAAGTAAACGGCGAAGAAATAAAATCTATTTACCGTTCAGGTTATAAAGTAAAATAATTAAACTGCTTATATTAGCAGTTTTTTTATTATTTGTAATAATAGTTTACAATTTAAATGCTAGGAGAAAATATGTTTTATGCATTAAATAAAAAAAAGTCAATAAGTTCTTTTAAAATGATAAGAGAATTTCAAAAAACTCATAACATAAAAAAAATAGGTCACGCAGGTACTTTAGATCCTCTTGCAGAAGGATTGTTGATAGTTGCAACTGAAAATGATACAAAATTACTTGATTATTTAATAACACAAGACAAAGAATACATTTGCACTATGCAACTTTGAGCATCAAGTGCTTCTTATGATTCAGAAGAAGAAATAACTTATTTAACGAAAACATTAATAACTTATGAAGAACTTAAGCAAGCATTTGAAAAAATCAAAAAACAAACAAAACAAATTCCACCAAATTTTAGTGCAAAAAAAATAAATGGGGTTAGAGCTTATAAATTAGCAAGAAATAATGAAGATTTTAGTTTAAAAACCAATGATATTAAGATATATACTTTAGATTTACTTGAATATAATTTACAAACAGGAATAATAAAATTTCAAACAAAAGTTTCAAAAGGAACTTATATTCGTTCAATAGTTCATGATTTAGGTCTTGAATTAAAAACAGATGCAATTATGACTGAATTATTTAGAACAAAAATTGGTAATATTGAAATAACTAAAAATCAGGATTTTTACCAAATTATTGATTTTTACAAATTATTTGGTTTATTTTCTTATAAAATTAATAATACACAATTAAATATATTAAATAAAACACAAACTATTTCTCCAAATGAAAAAGAAAATGGCAAAAGACTAATTACATACAATAATAAAATTGTTGCCGTTGCAGATTTTTTTGATAATAAAGTAAATATTATCAAAATTTTTTGACCCCAAGTTTTAAAAGAAATAGAGAAAAGAGATCAATAATGAATAAAAAATATAAATTAATTGCTTTTGATATTGATGGAACTATTTTACCATTTAAAGATGGTGAAAAAAATTTACCTTTATCTGACACAATTAAAAAGATGTTTAAAAAACTAAAAGAAAAGGGATTTATTATTGCTTTTTCTACAGCTAGAGATATTTTTACTATCGGAAATAAATTAGATACTCCTTATGTTGATTATTTTATCGGTGGTAACGGGTCATTTATTTTAGATGTACAAAAAAAAGAATACATTTTTGAAAAGCAAATAAGTGTTGAAGATTTTAAAGTATTTTATGAAAATACAAAAGATTTAGGAATAGCTTTTTCAATAGTGGGAAAAAACAAAGGTTATTACAATGAACACTTCAATATTAATCATTGATTTTATGAACCATTTAAAAATGATTTTTTTGATATTTCAGAGTATTTTAAAGCAGAAGATAAATCTAACTTTTTAATAACAGTAATTTCAAAAGAAATTCCTTTAACAAAAAAATATTATGAAAATTTATTTGAATGACACAACCTAGATGTTACAGTTCAAGCAAATTGAGAAGGTGGTATTTTTATTGCTACAAAAGGAGTTAATAAAGCAAAAGGATTAGAAATTTTAGCTCAAAAGCTAAACATGACATTAGATCAAGTTGTTGCATTTGGTGATTCTGGTAATGACCGTGAAATGCTTGAAGAAGTAGGATTGGGTGTTGCTATGGCAAATGCCGAAGAAACTTTAAAAGAGATTGCAGATGATGTCGCATATCATGTTGATGATTTTGGAACTTATAAATATTTATTAGAAAAAGGATTTATAGATTAAATATGGATGTTTATAATTGACCTATTGAGTATAAAGAAGATGATAATAAACCTGAAATCATTATGGTTTTAGGCGCATTTGAGTCACTACATTTGGGTCATTATGAACTATTTAAATTAGCAAAACAGTTAAAAAAACAAAATGAAAATTATCAGATAGCTTGCTTATTATTTAAAAATAAGCTACACAATATAGAAAAAATTTTTCAATTAAAATCAAGAATTTATACTTTAGAGCATTTGGAAGTACAAAAAACAATAGTTATAAATTTTGATGAAAATTTTAAAAATATTGATCAACTTACCTTTATTAATAAATTAAAAGAATTAAATGTAAAAATAATAATTTCAGGATCGGATTTTAGATTTGGGTTTAATCGTCAAGGCAATAATGAACTTTTAAAAAAACACTTTATTGTTCATGTGATTAAAGAAAAGAAAGTTAATAATACAAAAATCTCAAGCACAATCATAAGGCAATTAATAAAAGAAGGTAAATTAGAAGTCGCTAATAATTTATTGATTGAAGATTATGCATTTATTACATCAGTTAAAAATTATAAATTTGATTTTCCTAAAAATTTAGTAAAATTACCTGCTGGAATTTATTTTTGTAATTTAGTGTATAAAGATATTGAATACCATGGATTTATTTTTATAAATTATGAATCAAAAGAAAATCAAGTTGTCTTTTTAGATTTAGAAGAAGATAATTTATTTTTTGATGAATTATTTATTGAAGTTATTAAAAATTTTAGAAACATAAATCACATAGCAGAAAACAAGATTTTTAAGTCTGATTTTAGAGAAGCAATTAATTTTTTTAAAAATAAGGTATAATAGTTTTGCATATTGCAAATTAATATTTTTTGCTCGGTTTAAAAAATTTTTTTATGCTGGGTTTAAAAGGAGAATAAATGATAACAAAAGAAAAAAAACTTGAATTAATTAAAAAATTTGGAAAAAATGAAAAAGATTCAGGATCAATTGAAGTACAAATTGCGATTTTAACTGAAGATATTGAATCATTAAAAAATCACTTCCAAACAAATAAAAAAGATTTACACTCAATGCGTGGATTCATGGCAAAAGTTAACCACCGTAAATCATTATTAGCATACTTAAAATCAAATGATCAAAATGCTTATTTAAAACTAATTCAAGAACTAAAAATTAGAAAATAATTATTGAAAATTTTTATTAAAAAAACTTAGACATTATGTTATTTAAATAGTCTAAGTTTTTTAATTTATCTTTTTATTAAAAAAAATAAAACTCAATTTATTAATGTGAGTTTTATTAGGTGAAATAACATATGGTACACCATACAGGGCTCGAACCTGTGACCCGAAGATTAAGAGTCTCCTGCTCTACCAACTGAGCTAATGATGCATATATATTTAATATATCACAAAAATAATTTTTGTTGCAATAAAAAATAAAGTATAATAATATATTATCAAAATAATATCAAAATTTGGAGGTATTATGTATAAAAAAGTAGAGTTAAAAGATAAAGAAATTGCAGAATTAATTAATAAAGAAGCACAAAGACAAAATGATAATATTGAATTAATCGCTTCTGAAAATTATGTTTCAGAAGATGTTATGAAAGCAATCGGAACATGTTTGACAAATAAATATGCAGAAGGATACCCAAATGCTAGATATTATGATGGTTGTGAATTTGTTGATGAAATAGAAAATATTGCGATAAACAGAGCTTGTCAATTATTTAGTTGTGCTTATGCAAATGTTCAACCTTATAGTGGTTCAGTTGCTAATGCAGCTGTTTATATGGCATTATGTGACCAAGGAGATAAAGTTCTAGGTCTTGAACTTTCTTCTGGTGGACACTTAACACATGGATATAAAATTTCATTTAGTGGTAAATTTTATGAAACACATTTTTATGAAGTAGATGAAAATGGGCTTTTAGATTATGATAAAATTGAACAAATAGCTTTAGAAGTTCAACCTAAAATGATAATTACAGGTTATAGTGCTTATTCACAAATTATTGATTTTAAAAGATTTAGAGAAATAGCGGATAAAGTAGGAGCTTATTTATTTGCTGATATAAGTCACATTGCAGGATTGATTGTTGCTGGTGAGCACCCTTCTCCGTTTCCTTATGCAGATGTTGTTATGACAACTACACATAAAACTTTAAGAGGAACTAGAGGTGCAATAATTTTAACAAACTCAGAAGATATAATTAAAAAGATTAATCGTTCAGTTTTTCCAGGTTATCAAGGTGGACCACTAGTTCATCAAATTGCAGCAAAAGCAGTTTCATTTAAAGAAGCCTTAAGTCAAGATTTTAAAAAATACGCTCAACAAATTATTTTAAATGCAAATGTTTTTTGTCGTCAATTTATGTCAAAAGGTGTAAAAATAGTTTCTGGATTGACACAAAATCATTTATTTACAATAGATGTCAAATCGTCATATGGTTTAACAGGAAAAAAAGCAGCAGAAATTTTAAGTAGTATTAAAATTACAGCAAATAAAAATACAATTCCTAATGATTCAGAAAAACCTACTGTTGCAAGTGGTATTCGTCTAGGAGTTGCTGCTATGACAACAAGGGGATTTACAGAAAACCAATTTATAATAATTGCTAACTTAATTCATAAAGCACTATCTGAACCAGAAAATTATGTATTACATGAAATAATTAAAAAAGAAATTTTAAAATTATCTGCAGATTTCCCAATTAAAAAATACACAGTTAATGAATAAAAAAGATGTTGTTTGTAAAAAAAACAACATTTTTATTTTTTTTAATCACAAATAAAAAATAGTTGTATAATTATCTTGAAATCAAGATATTTAGGAGGCAGTTATTAACGAGTTAAAAAGTATTATAGGTATTATGAGAGCTAATAATAAACTTATATTAGATTTAAAAAAAACATTATCTAATTATGATATAAATCAAAGTGAATTTGCTGTTCTTGAATACTTGTACCACAAAGGAACAAAAAATATCGATGAAATAAGAAAACACATTTTACTAACAAGTGGTAGTGTAACTTATGTTATTGATAAATTAGAACAAAAAGAATATGTAATACGCAGCGTATGTAGTACAGATAAAAGAATTTTCTGAGTTGATATCACTGAAAAAGGTAAAAAATTAATATCAGAAATATTTCCAATTCATAAATTAAATACAAAAAATATTTTTAAAAAATTAAACCAAGAAGAAATTTTATTATTAAATAAACTATTACAAAAAATATAAAAATAATATAGATTAAGGAGTAAAAATGAAAGTAGAATTAGGAATTACAACATTTGGAGAAACAACAATAATAGAAGGTAAAGAACAACCCATATCACACGACCAAAGATTAAGAGATATGATTGAAGAAATGAAATTAGCTGATGAGGTGGGGTTAGATGTTTATGCTATTGGTGAACACCATAGAAAAGATTTTGCAGTATCAGCACCTGAAATTGTTTTAGCGGCTGGTGCAGCTGTAACTAAAAATATAAAATTATCAACAGCAGTTACAATTCTTTCATCAATTGATCCAATTAGAGTTTATCAACAATTTGCAACAATAGATGCAATATCAAATGGAAGAGCAGAAATTATGGTTGGAAGAGGTTCATTTATTGAATCATTCCCGCTATTTGGATACAAATTAGAAAATTATTCAGAATTGTTTACTGAAAAATTAGAAATGTTAAAACAAATTAATGACAATGAAATACTAAATTGAAAGGGAAAATTCACTCAATCAGTTGAAAATACGGGAATTTATCCTAGAGTTGCTAATAATAAAAAATTACCAATTTGAGTAGCAACAGGAGGAAATCCTGAATCAACAGTAAGTATTGCATCACAAGGATTACCGATTTCTTATGCAATAATTGGTGGCTCACCAAAATATTTTAAAGGTTTAGTAGATGCTTATCGTTCAATTGGTAGACAATTTGGATTTACAGATAAACAGTTACAAGTTTCATCACATTCATGAGGGTTTTTAGGTGATGATGATCAGGAAACAATTGATAAATATTTCCACCCAACAAAACAATTAGTAGATCAAATTTCAAAAGAAAGATCACATTGACAACCACTATCAAAAGAACAATATTTAAATAGTGTATCAGATGATGGAGCTATCTTTGTAGGAGATGCTAAACGTGTTACAAAAAAAATAATTTCAACAATGGAATTATTGGGAATAGATAGATTTTATTTACATATTCCAGTTGGTTCAATGGAACATAAAGATGTAATGAGAGCTATTGAAATTTTCGGAAAAGAAGTAGCACCAAAAGTAAGAGAATATTTTAAAGATAAAGAAAAAAGAGAACCAGGAATGTAATTAAAGGAGTAGTTATGGAAATAGAATTAGGAATTAGTACATTTGGTGAAACAACAGTTATTGAAGGTCAAAAAGAAGCAATATCACATGACCAAAGAATTAGAGACATGATTGAAGAAGTTCAATTAGCAGATAAATTAGGTGTAGATGTTTATGCCATTGGTGAACATCATAGAAAAGATTTTGCAGTATCAGCACCTGAAATTGTTTTAGCTGCAGCAGCCTCAAGCACCAAAAATATTAAATTATCTTCTGCTGTTACTGTTATTTCTTCAATTGATCCAATCAGGGTTTATCAACAATATGCAACAATAGATGCAATTTCGAACGGAAGAGCAGAAATTATGACGGGTAGAGGATCATTCACTGAATCATTCCCATTGTTTGGATATAAATTAGAAAATTATTCAGAATTATTTAATGAAAAATCAAAAATGTTAGATGCAATTAATGAAAATGAAATTTTAGATTGAGAAGGTAAATTTACTCAAACTGTAAAAAATACAGGAATTTATCCAAGGGTAGCAAATAATAAAAAATTACCAATTTGAGTAGCAACAGGAGGAACGCCTGAATCAACTTATAAAATTGCAAAACAAGGACATTTTATTAATTATGCAATAATATGAGGTAATTGAAAAAAATGAGCTGCATTAATTGAAAAATACCGTACAACAGCAAAAGAAGCTGGACACAAATTAGAAGATATTAAAGTTGGTACACACTCATGAGGATTTATTGCAGAAACTGATAAAGAGGCACAAGATAAGTATTTTTATCCAACTAAATTATTAGTAGATCAACTTGCAACAGAAAGACCAAAATGAAGACCATTGACCCATGAAGGTTATTTACATGGTCTAGGAGAAAAAAGACCATTTTTTGTTGGTAGTCCTGAAACAGTTGCAAAAAAAATTATTGACTTTATTGAAGATTTAAAAATTGATAGATTTTTATTACACTTACCAATTGGATCGCTAAAACATGAAGATGTTATGAAAGCAATTGAATTATATGGGACAAAAGTAATTCCAATTGTAAAAAATCATTTTAAAAATAAATAAAATAAATTCTTTGTCAAAAAAACGGCAAAGAATTTATTTTTTAGCTTTGTTGTTATAAAATATATATAAAAAATTATACTTAAGGACATTTATGCAAAATCAAGTTAAAAAAATTGGTGTTTTCTTTTCAATTATGATGATGGTAGGATCAGTTGTTGGAATAGGAATATTTTTTAAAAATAATTCGGTTGCTGAAGCTACTAATCATAATGGTATAACTTGATTATTAGCTTGAATTATTGGTGGAATTATTTCAATATCTTCTGCTGTTTGTTTTGGTGAAATTGGTTCATTTAAGCATACAAAATTATCTGGAATAAGTAATTGAACTTACAAAATAGCGGGTAATAAATTAGGTTATTTTGTTAATAATTCTTATGCATTATTTTATTATGGAATTTTAATTTCTGTTATTGGGATTTTTGGTTCAGAAATATTTTTCTATTTTTTATCACAAACCTTTAATTTGAATTTTATTTCAACATTTCCTCTTTGAATGCATGTTTTAGTAGGTATATTTTTCAGTACATTTTTTTTATTTTTAAATTTCTTTTCAGTTTATATATCCGCATTTTTTCAAACAATAGTAACAATTATTAAATTTATTCCATTATTATTTGCTTTAATAGTTGGTATAATTTTTCCATTTCAACATAATATAATGGGGTTTAATGCTTTTTATAATTCATCATTTTCCATTAAAGCAGTTGTTGTTATTTTACCTGCTATTTTATTTTCATATGATGCGTTTTTAGTTTCTGGTTCAATAGGTAATAAAGTAAAAAATAGCACAAAAAATCTTCCTAAGGTAATTATTTTGGGGATGTCAATTGTAACAATTTTATATACATTAATTGCCGTTTCTTCAATATTGCATAATCAAGGTACAATTAGTCAACTTATTTTAGACTCATTAAAAATAAAAAATGTGCAACTGGTTTTAAATATAATTTTATTTTTCTTAATTATTTCAACTTTAGGTGTTATCAATGGCCTAACTGGCGCTTTTGTAAGTGAAATCGAAAACATGGTTAATGCTAAATTAATATTTAATTCAACTTATTTAATAAATAAATTAGGAAATAAAAAAACAACTTTACTAATTGCAATAGTTGTTAAAATGGTGTGAGGAATTTTTATTTTTATTCCTTCGTTAATTTTGAATACTGATATTTTAATTGATGCTTATACTAATTTTGTTGTAGCTATATTTTTTATGATTTATATGATAATAATATTTTTGTATGCAAAAAAACGAAAAAATATTATTGAAACTAAAAAAATTAACAGCTATCTATTTTATTTAATGGCTTTTATTGCGATTACTGGAATATTAGTTGCTGAAATTGGTTATTTTATTACGACAATAACATTTTTATTTGATACTTCGCTTATAAATCCTGCTAAGTGAGGTTTGTTTTTAGTTACTAATTCACATTTAATTAAACATTATTTACCATTTTTATTAAACATATTGATGTTTTTAATTTTCATTTTGATACCTTATATAAATTTTTATTTAGAAAAGAAAATTAACAAAAAAAATTTAATTTCTGAATTTGTAAATCTTATTGAGCCGGAAAATGAAAATTAAGATATAAAAAAATCACAGTTAGCTGTGATTTTTAGTTAATAAAGTCACTCGAATTGTTATTTTTTATCTTGAGATTTTTGAAATCTACGATTGAATTTTTCAACTTGTCCTGTAGCTTTAGCAGAAGTTCTGTTTCCTGTGTAAAAAGGATGGCAACCTGAACAAACATCGATTGATATTTTGTTAGCTGTTGTTCCAAATTCATGTTCTGTTCCGCAAGATGAGCAAGCTATTTTCATTTGACTATATTCTGGGTGAATACCTTGTTTCATATTAAAGTTACTCCTTTTTGACTTTGTATATGTTATTTTATCACATTTTTATTTTTTTTTAATTTTTTATTGCTTTAGATTTAAATATTTGATTTATTTTTTCATTTTGTGCTCAAAAACCATATTTATTTTTTCTAGCGAGTTGTTCATTATTTAGTAATTGAAAATAATAATTTGTATTACTTGTATAGTATATGCTTTTATAATTCAAAGAAATATAATTTACTCTTGCTAATCCTTTTTTTATTATTTCTAAATTAATTGATTTTTTGTTTAAATCAAATATTTGAGTTACCGTCCTTTTATAATGGTCACACTTTTGAAATTTTCTATCTACATAAATTATGTATTTATGTTTTAATATTATTTGTTTTAAAAAATTTTTTGCCTTTAGTGCTCAGCTATTTTCTATTCCATGTGTTGGTATTCAAGTATCATTTAATCATCTTCTTGATTCAGGTGTATCAATTCCTTGTAATCTAATTAATTCATTTTTTGATGTTTTTAAAGTATCACCATCAATTATTTCTTTAATTGTTTCTTTTGTTAAGGAATAAAAATTTTTGTTTTGGTTATTTTTAAGATTAGCATTATTTTGGTAATAAAAACAACTTGTAGCATTAGCGCATAAAAAAATATATTGAAAAAAGATAAATAATCATCACAACTGTTTTTTTGTTTTCATATTATATAAAGTAAAAAAAATACAAAAAAACAAGCAAAATTGCTTGTTAATTGTTGTGGATAATTAGTCAGTTGCCATCTGCAAGTCGATTGAATGTTTTATCAACAGTTAAAAGTTTGTATAATTCTCCACGTTTTTTTTCTAAAAGTTTCTCTTCTGATAAAACACCATCATTTTCAACTGCTCATTTTTCTATAAAATGATTTTTTACATATTGAAAAATGGTTTCGAAGTTTAATTCTTCTTTTTTATTATCTGAAAAAGCTTTTATTGAAACGGTTAACATTGTTTCATTATTCATAATTTATACCTCAATTTTATAGATTTGAATATCTCTATTTATCTGATCATATTATATTATATTGTAGACATAAGAAAATAAAGGAAATTAAAAAAAATAATATAATAGACAATTAAAAAATGATTTTGAGAAAATAGAAAGAAAAAAGAAATATATAAATTTTGTAAGGAAATAGTTGTTTTTTAAATTATTATTTATATTTAAGTATGTAAATAGTTGATATTTGCAAAATAAGTAATATAATTTTGATTGTATAAATATACGATAATAATTTCACAATATAGTACCTTTGAGATCATTTTTATTCTTATAAGAAAAAAAGATCAAAAGAATTATACCATAAAATTATTAAATATGTTTATATACTAAAAAATATTTAAAAAATTCATAATAAAAAAAAGAGAAGGTAAAAAAATGTCAGTTTTTAGTAAAAACTTTAACGGAATTCACGTTTACAGTGAAATCGGTGAATTAGAATCTGTACTAGTTCATGAACCAGGGCGAGAAATCGACTACATTACTCCATCTAGATTAGATGAATTATTATTTTCAGCTATTCTAGAAAGTAATGATGCACGTAAAGAACATAAAAGCTTCGTTAAGTCATTAGTAGATAGAGGAATTAATGTTGTTGAATTAACAGATTTAATTTCTGAAACATTTGATCTAGTTTCAAAAGAAACACAAGACCAACTAATAGAAGAATTCTTAGAAGAAGCAGTTCCTGTATTAACAGAAGAAAATAAAGCACTAGTAAGAAGCTTTTTAGCTACAAAAGCAACTAGAGAAAAAATCGAATACATGATGAGTGGAATTACAAAATATGATTTAGGAATTGAAGAAGGGCCAGAATTAGTTATTGACCCAATGCCTAACTTATACTTCACACGTGATCCATTTGCATCAGTTGGAAATGGTGTTACAATCCACTACATGCGTTATGTAGTAAGACAAAGAGAAACATTATTCTCACGTTTTGTATTTAAAAATCACCCTAAATTAGTAAATACACCATGATACTACAATCCATCACAAAAATTATCAATCGAAGGTGGAGATGTATTCGTTTATACTAATGAAACATTAGTTGTTGGGGTTTCTGAAAGAACAGATTTAGAAACAGTAACATTATTAGCTAAAAATATTTCACAAAATAAGGAAGTTGAATTTAAACGTATCGTTGCAGTTAATGTTCCAAAATGAACAAATTTAATGCACTTAGATACATGATTAACAATGTTAGATAAAAATAAATTCTTATACTCACCTATTTTATTAGATGTGTTAAAATTCTGAGATTACGATTTAACAGAAGAAAATCCACAACCTAAAGAAAACGGATTACCATTAGAAGAATTATTAGAATCAATCATTCATGAAAAACCTATTTTAATACCAATAGCAGGTGAAGGTGCTTCAAGAATGGATGTTGAACGTGAAACACACTTTGATGGAACAAACTACTTAGCAGTAGCTCCAGGAGTTGTGGTTGGATATTCACGTAACTTTAAAACAAATGCAGCTTTAGAAAAAGCTGGAATTACAGTTATTCCATTCCATGGTCACCAATTATCACTAGGAATGGGAAATGCACGTTGCATGTCAATGCCATTATCTCGTAAAGATCTTAAATAATAATTATTTACAAGAAATTTAACAAATTATATATTGTTATACCTTATAATCTAAATTGAGTCTTTATATATTCTAATGTATAGAAGACCTAATTCTCAAATTTTTTGAAAGGAAAAATATGTCTGACGAACAATTAGTTATGACTAGCGACAAAAAGAAAAAAATTAGTTTCTTTTCTGCTATCTTAATTGTTATCGGTGGATCAGTTGGAGCAGGAATATTCCTACGTTCAGATAAAGTTCTTAGAGAATCTGGTGGAAATATTTTCTGATCAATTTTTGCTTGAACATTAGCTGCTTTTGCAGTTGTTACAATGGCTATAGCATTAGTTGAAGTTGCTTCAGGTCGTAACGATAACCTTGGTATGATCGGATGAAATAAAGCCTTCAATGGTGTTTATGTATATAAAGGATGTAAATGATTTATGACATTCTTATATCTACCATTTACTTTCTACTTCATGCCTTTATATGTTATTATTCAAATGCAAGATGCTGCATCAGGATTCGTTGCTGGTGGTGGTGAATTAATAAATAAAGCATTTGGAGAAAATGATTGAATTATCATGATGATTCTATCACTTGGAATCTCAGCTTGATTCTTCTTTACAGCGGGATTAAGTTCATGATTAGGTAACATTCAAAACTGAATAGTTACATCTCTAAAATTTATACCTTTAATCGTTGTTACTGTTATTGGTTTAGTATTTGCGGGAGGAGCTTTAAGTAAACCAGTTGCTGAAAATTCAACTACAACTGTTGGACAAAGTTTAATGCAAATTACATGATGAGATGCTAAAGCTTCATCATTAAAAGGATTATCACCAATATTTGGTCTATTTACTTCAATGGCAGGAATTTTCTTTGCTTATGATGGATTCTATGTTACAGCTGGTATTCAATCAGAAATGGCTGAACCTAAAAAAACTCCTTTAGCATTAGTTTTAGGATTATCATCAGTTACAGCTATCTACTTAATATTAGCTATTTCAATGACAATAGGTGCTACAGAAGGTGGATTCTACGGATTTGCAGATCCTTTAGCAAATATTAAATCAGGATGACTATTTGGAATAATTAACATGTTTATTTCAATAGGAATTCTAGGAATCATTAATGGATTTGTTATGTGATGTACAAGATTCGTTGAGGATTTAGTAAAAGAAGGGGAACTATGAGTTCCACACAGAATTTACAAAAAAATGTTAGTTGCTAAAACTCCATTAGTAGGAACAATTTACTCAATTATTATTTCTATACCAGTAGTATTTGCATTTAATGTTGTAGGTTCATTAGCTTACTTCCCAGATGATTATGATGGTCTAGGATATGGTGGAAAACACTTTAGTTCTAACTTAGGATTTGCTGACTTAATGGCTAACTGATTAGCTGTTATAGCATTCGCATTCATTGCTCTATCAATTTTTGGAGCTCTTAAAAACCGTAAAGGTAGATGAATTGAAGTTGAAGAAGGAAAACACACAGTGTGAGCTGGATGAACAGCTGTTACCCTTGTATTCTCAGCTCTATTTGTTTACGGATTAAACTCATATGTTGCTTTAGGATTATTATCATCAAATGGTGGAATGTATGTAGAAGGAACAAAAACATTATCAAACGAATTTATTGGTCAATTAGTAACAAGTATTTTACTACCAGTATTTGCATTATTTATGTTTGGAATGGTTCCAATAGAAAAATTCATCGTCAATAAGAAAAAAGCTTTATATGAAAGAAAATTAAGTGAAAATCTATCAGAAGAAGATAGAAAACTATACTTAGAATTACAAGAATTTAACAACTTAAGAATTTCAACATTTGAAGTTGCTCGTTAATTTTTATTAAAATACCCGAAAGGGTATTTTTTCTTGCTTTCAGATTTAAAATGTTGTAAAATATAAGTATATTTATAGGTATAACCTATGAATATACTAAATTAAATTTAAAATCAATTTTTAAGGAGAAAAATGCCTATTAATTTAAAAGGTAGAAGTTTAGACTCAGCTTTAAATTTCACAACAGAAGAAGTGAGATACGTTTTAGAATTATCTAAAAACTTAAAAAAATCTAAAGAACAAGGATTACACACAAATAATCGTCCACTAGTTGGAAAAAATATTGCTATAATGTTCCAAAAAGACTCAACAAGAACACGTTGTGCTTTTGAAGTAGCAGCATTTGATTTAGGTGCAGGTTGCACATACATAGGACCTGCAGGAAGTAACTTTGGTAAAAAAGAATCAATCGAAGATACTGCAAAAGTTTTAGGAAGATTTTACGATGGAATTGAATTCCGTGGATTCAAACAAAGTGATGTTGATGCACTTGTTAAATACTCAGGAGTTCCAGTATGAAATGGACTAACAGATGCTGAACACCCAACACAAATGTTCGCAGACTACATGACAATGGAAGAACATGTAGGAAATATGAAAGGTAAAAAAGTTGTTTTTGCGGGAGATATCAAAAACAATGTTGCACGTTCAATTATGATTGGTGGAGCATTTGTTGGAGCACATGTAGTATTATGTGGACCAGAAGAAATGTTTGACTTAATTCAAAATGGTGAAGGATTCAAAGAAGTATTTGATAAAACACAAGAATTATTTAAACGTAATGGTGGATCAGTTACATTTAGTGCAAATAAATTAGAAGCTGCTAAAGATGCTGATGTTATCTATACAGACGTTTGAGTATCATTAGGAGAACCATTTGAAATTTTTGGACAACGTATTGCTCAATTAAGAGATTTCCAAGTTGATATGGCTATGATTAAAGCTGCTAAAGAAAACGTTGTATTTTTACACTG
Organism: Mycoplasma zalophi; assembly: GCF_025486335.1. Lineage (GTDB taxonomy): Bacteria > Bacillota_I > Bacilli_A > Mycoplasmatales > Metamycoplasmataceae > Metamycoplasma > Metamycoplasma zalophi. Next base: position 63,897 of record NZ_JAOOPZ010000003.1, on the reverse strand, counting down.
TTTACCAGCATTCCACGATGATCATACTTTATTCTCAAGTCAAATTAAAGAAGAATTCGGAGCTAAATACCCAGAAGTTGCTACAGGAGCTATGGAAGTAACTGATGAAGTATTCCAATCAAAACACAATAAAGCATTTGATCAAGCAGAAAACCGTATGCATACAATTAAAGCTATTATTCTAGCAACAATAGGATACTAATATGTCAAGAATAGTTATTGCATTAGGTGGAAACGCTTTAGGTAATACACCTAGCGAACAAAAAGATTTAGTTAAATTACCAGCTAAAAAAATTGCTGAATTAGTTAAAGCAGGACACGAAGTTATTATTGGTCACGGAAACGGACCACAAGTTGGAATGATTTTTAATGGATTTGTTAGTGCTCATTCAGTAAATGAAAAATCTCCTTTGGTTCCATTACCGGAGTCAGGAGCTATGAGTCAAGGGTATATTGGCTACCATATGATAAGTGCCATTACAAACGCTTTCTTAGATGAAGGATTAACAAATCAAGAAGCATTATATATTTTAACTCAAACATTAGTTGATAAAAATGACCCAGCATTTAAAAATCCAACTAAACCAATAGGACCATTTTACAAAACTCGTGAAGATGCTGAAAAATCTAACCCTAATTCAGTTATAGTTGAAGATGCGGGAAGAGGATTTAGAAAAGTAGTTGCTAGTCCTTTACCAATCAACTTTGTTGGAATTAACCAAATTAAAAACGCTATTTCAGCAGGTGCTACTGTTGTAGTTGGTGGCGGAGGTGGAATACCTACAATCGCTGATGAAAATGGTTACATAGATGGTACAGATGGTGTTATTGATAAAGACTTTGCATTAGCAAAATTAGCAAGTTTAATCCAGGCAGATTACTTCGTTGTTTTAACTGCTATTGACAATGTAATGGTAAATTACAATAAACCAGATCAAAAAGCTCTTAAAAATGTTACTGTTTCAGAATTAGAACAATATATCGAAGAAAAACAATTTGCACCCGGAAGTATGCTACCAAAAGTGCAAGCTGCAATTAAATTCGTAAATGAAGGTGGAAAAGCAGCATTTATCGGTGATTTAAAAGACCTTGAAGATATTATTAATGAAAAAACAGGAACAAAAATTACAAAATAATGATTAAAAAATTCCCTATAATAGGGAATTTTTATTAGTTTATTTTTTAAGCTTTATAATCTATACCTAGTGCTTTTAACATTGGAACTAAGAAAAAGTTAAATGGTTTGTTAAAATGTGGTAAGAAATAAACATCTGTTAAAGCTATTTCAGGTAAAGTAAGATTCTTTTGTAAAGCTAAAGCGAACATATAAATAACTTCAGTGTGAATTGCTTGTCCTCAACTACCGATTTGAACTCCTATTAGTTGTAAAGTTTTTGGATTGTAAACAATTTTACATGCGACTTTTTCAAAATTATCCATAAACTCTGGTTTATCATTGTCTTCTCAGTAAACTTCAGCAACTTCTTCACTACCAAATCCTGATTTTAAAGCCATTTGTTTTGTTAAACCAGTTGATGCATAGTGACAGTTAAACACATTAATAGCGTTTGTGCCTACAACTCCTGGGAATCCAACGTTTACATTAGCTAAATTTAATGCTGCGATTAAACCACTTTTTACTGCGTTTGTTGCTAATGCAGTATGAGTTGGTTTATTTGTTACTTTATTTAATAAAGCACATGAATCACCAATTGCATAAATGTCTTTATCTGTTACACTTCTATTGAATTCATCAACAACAATGGCACCACTTGGTAGTTTTTCTACATCATTTAGCGCAATTGTATTTGGTTTAAATCCAATTGATAAAATAACTAAATCAGCATCGTATTCACCTTTATTAGTTATAACACTTGAAACATTGATTCCATCCTTACTTTTGAATTCTTTAACAGATTCACCTAAATGTAAATTAACACCATCTTTTACCATGTTTTGTTCCATGATATCAGTAAACTCTTTATCAAAGTAATTTGGTGCTACTCTTTCTTGTAAGTCTATTAAAGTAACTTTTTTTCCTTTTTGAACAAATGCCTCAACTAATTCAACTCCTATGTATCCAGCACCAACAACTACTACATTTTGAATTTTATCGTCATTTGCTCTTTGTACTATTTCTTGAGCATGTTGGAATAATTTTGATAAAACAATATTTTTGTATTCCCTTCCTGGAAAATTAGGTTCAATAGGTCAAGTTCCACCAGCAAACACTAATTTATCATATGTATCTTTAAATTCGCGATTTGTTTTTAAATCTTTAACAATTAATTGTTTTTTCTCTCTGTCAATTTTAACCACTTCATGATTTGTTTTTAAATTAACACCATATTCATTTTTTAGAATATCTGGATTAGAGTAAAATAAACCTTTTGGATCTTCAAACATTCCACTTACTCAAACTGCAATTCCACATCCTAAAAATGAAACATTATCATTTCTATCATATGCTGTTATTTCTGCATTTGGGTTAATAGTTTTTAAAGTTCTTAAAAAACTTGTTCCAGCATGGTTTGCACCAATTAAAATAATTTTCATATTTTTTCTTCCTTTTTTATTTTATTACATAATAATTATAAGGTTTTTGATTATTTTGTTTTTTACAAAATAAAATTAAAGTTAATTTTTATGGCTTTTTTTGTAATAATTTGCAAAAAAAAAGAACGTTTTGAACATTTTTTAAATTATTATGTTTTTTTAGATAATAAAAGGTTATTTTTTTTTGTTAATATATTTTTTTATATTTTTTGTTTAGTGTTTTTTTATATTTTGTGTTAAATTTTTAAATGTATTAATACTTATTAATACTTTCTATATTACATTACAATATTACATATTTAGAGGAACAATGAAAAAAAATAAAAAATTACTATTTTCAGCTGCTACTTTCGGATTAGTGGCTGCATTAGCATCAATGCCGGTTATTGCTGCTTCATGTGCTAAAAATGATACAAATTCTTTATTAGTTAAAGCAAATGGTTATTCAGACCAAATGACAAAACTTGATTTAGGAACTGCAACTCTAGCAGGTGGATGAGGTGATACAAGATCACTAATTTCAAATGGAAGTAACTTAGTAGTTGTTGGTGCAACAGAAGTTATTGCAAATGATGGTGTACAAGTAAGACCAGATTTAAAAAGGGGCGATGTTGAAGCTATTCAAGCAATTTTAAAAGCTGCAATTAAAGACAGAGAAGCAAAAGAATTACAAATTAAAGGTACAAATGGTGAAAATAAATTTGTATTCAAAGTGTACAACCACAACGATTATTCAACAATTGCTGAAAATGCAAAAATTGCAGTAGATACTAAAGGAACAAAAGTTAATGCTTATCAAACTCCATTAGTTGATGGATCTGATTATTTTGAAAAAACAGAAAATGGATATGTTCAAAAAGCAAATTCAGAAGCATTTAAAATGCAATTCATTCCTTCAAACGACCCAGCTGAAGTTAGAATTGCTTCACAAGCATTAGAAAATTACTTAAAAACAAAAGGATACAATGTAAAAATTACTACTGCAACTGAATACAATACTGCAGCTACTGCTTTAAAAGAAAAAAGCATAGACTTGGCATTTTTACCAGCAGGTTCATGAGCACAACAGGGAAAAGGAACTAACTTTATTTTAGTAGCAGGAAGAGGAGTTCAAATTGTTGATCCTTACTTATCAATTGAAAATACAACTACACCTGCTATTCAAGATGAAAAAATATTAATCGATGCAATGAATGGTTACAAAACATTTAATATTGCCGCAGGAGAAAAAAATTTATTATACATTCCTGCACAAGCTGATAAAGCACCCAAAGCTGTTGATGCTGAAAATGGTTATTCAAAAACACTAAAAGATGTTGTAGATGGATTAATTACAGCAGGAAATGGTTCATTACCAGTAGTTGGATTTTACCGTTCATATATTATGGCTAAAAAAGATTCACCAATCGCTAAAAAAATTCAAGAAGCATTAAAAAATCAAGGTAATAACTGAAAATTACCATGAAGTGAAGTAAAAGATTTAATTTCATTTGCATATACTTCAACAACATCTTCTGCATCATATATTTTCCCAGAAGCATGATTCAAAAAACACTTTGAAGGATTTAAATCATTTAAAGATTAGGAAGTTAAAATGCAATATTTCAAAAATAAAAAAAATCGTTTAGAAAATACTGAAATTATTGCAACAAATGATTGAAATATAGATTGACGTGATGTTAATAAAACCTATCCAAATGGTAAGAAAGGTTTAACTGACGTCAATCTTTCTATAAAACAAGGAGAATTTGTTGCAATTATTGGTCTTTCTGGTGCAGGGAAAACTACATTATTAAAAACAGTCAATAAAATAAATGAAATTACAACTGGAACATTACAAGTTGGTCCATATAATGTAAATGATTTAAAAGGTAAAGCTTTAAGACAATATAGAACCAAAGTGGGAATTGTTTTTCAAGGGTATAACTTAATTGATAATATTAGTGTTTTACAAAATGTTTTAGCAGCTAGATTGCCACAAATGAATTCATTTAGATCATTTATTGGTTGATATAAAAAAGAAGATATTAATTTTGCATATCAATGTTTAGCTAAAGTTAATATTTTAGAAAATGCTTATGATAGAGCAAAAGACTTAAGTGGTGGACAAATGCAACGTGTTGCGTTGGCAAGAACATTAGCTCAAAAACCAAAAATAATTTTAGCTGATGAACCTGTTGGGGCATTAGATCCAATTATGGCAAAATCTGTTATGGATGGTTTTTTATTGGTAAATAAAATGGATAAAATAACTGTTGTTGCAAACCTACACCATGTTGATTTAGCACTACAATATGCTGATAGAATTATTGGTATTAAAAAAGGTATGGTTGTTTTTGATGACAGCTGAAATAAAGTAAATTTAGAAGTATTAAAAAATATTTATGGTGAGCAATTAGAACAATTTGATAGTCAACAATTTGAAGAAACTAAAAGAAAAAGACAAATGATTCAAGAGGAAATTAAAACAAAAATTAAGGAATTTAAATAATGCAAAAAAAATTATTTGAATTTAAAAACCTATGTTTTAAATTAAAAAGAGCTAAAAAATCAATAGTTAATTATTTTAGCCCTAAATTTATTGATATAAATGGACAAAAAGTTGTTAAAAAATTTCCATTTTTATTTGTAGGAACTTTAATAATTAGTGTTATTGTAATAATTTTACTTTTTAATAAAGTTAAACCTGATTTTCAAAATTCAAAAACTTTTGGAACTTTGATAGCAAATTTCTTTAATTTTAGCAATGCAGAAATTGGAAGTAAAACAGATATAACTGTTTCAGATACTGTTGTAGAAAGTTTTAGATTACTATGACAAACAATTTCTTATTCTATTTTAGGAACAATTTTGGGTATTTTTATAAGTGTTCCCATTGCTTTATTGAGTTCTAAAAACTTTATTAAAACACCGTGAATATATTTACCAATGCGTGCATTTATGAGTATTTTAAGAACAATACCTCCAGTTGTGTATGCTTATATAATTTATTTCATTTTGTCACCATCATTAGTTGCAAGTATTTCTATTTCAATATTTGTAGCTTCACTAATGGCAAAATGACTTTATGAGGATTTAGATACTTATGATGTAAGTAGCTATTATGGCCTTCAATCAATTGGTAATAAAAAATGAATAGCATTTAAAAAATCTATTCTTCCATACTTAATAAAAAGAATTGTAAGTTATGGATTTTATAGTTTTGAAATGGTTGTTCGTTTTGCTGCAATTTTAAGTATTATTGGAATTGCAACAATTGGACAATTAATGGCAGATGAATACGCTGTTCCAAACCATTTTGGTCACTTATCAATTGCAATTTGAATCCTTATCGGGTTTATGATATTATTAGAAATTTTTACATTTTTAGTTAAAAAATGAATTCTTGATTATTCTGCAAAACATCCAAAAATTGATGAAACTGCAGATTTTGAAACAAAATTACAACAATTAAAAGCTCAAAAACCTAAAAATATTTACATTAAGGTTTCTGTATCAATTCTTGTGTTTGTTTTATTTATTGCTTCATTATTTTCAATTGAATTTAAAACAGCAGGTCCTGGTGGATTAGCATATTTTAATGAAGGAGTAAAAGAATTATTTAATCCAAATTGATCATTATTTAGATGAGATAGTGGAGATAATCCAATTATTTTAGGAATGGAAGCTTTAGCTATTTCAGTTTTAGCGAGTGTAATAGGTTTATTTTTAAGTTTAATTTTAGGGATATTAGCTTCAAGAAAAGTTACTGGATTATTTATTTCATTATTATTTAAATTCTTAATAATTGCAATTAGAGCAATTCCACCATTTACATATGCACTTATTTTCTTATTATGACAAAAAGATTCAATTATATGAGCAGGAACTCTAGCTTTAGGAATTCATAGTATTGGAATGCTTGGTAAATTAATTACTGAAAGTGTAGATAAAATAGATGATAAAATTTTCCAGTCACTTGATAGTGTTGGTGCTTCAATGTGAACAAAAATAAGAGTGGGAATTTTAAAAGAAATATTACCACAAACATTATCTAATTTCCTATACAGAATTGAAATTAATTTTAAATCAACAGTTGTTATAGGAGCCGTGGGAGCATGTAATTATGGTTATCAAATCATTGTTTATTCTGCTGATATTCGTTATTGAAGTTCTTTAAGTTCATATTTAATATTTACAATTGTTTTATTGTTAATCATTGAACAAATTTCTAATATTTTAAGAAAAAAAATAATTAACGGTTATTTCTTAGAAGAAAATGTTCGTATAAAAAAATATTTAAGAACTAAAACTTTACTTAAATCACTTGCAATTGCAACTGCAAATAAAATGCCCTTTATTTACGACTTAAGAAATGCAAAATTTGAAATTGCAAAATTTAATGGTGAAAATATTAATAAATATTTTTTAACTCAAACAACATATAATGAGACTACAAAATCACAATTATTGGAATATTTACAACAAAAACAAGATATACGTAAAGAATATAAAACAATTTCTAAAACATTAAAAAATATTCAAAAAAATGCTTTTATGAATAATTGAAAAGAAAATCCACGTAAAGTAAATAATTTTAAAATATTTAAAAAATTAAAATATGCATTAAGAGCTTATGATAAATCAACTTCAAAATTCTTTGAAAGTAAAACGCAGAGAGTTTAAAATATGTTAGAAAAACAATTAAAAGAATTTTGAAATTACATTTTAGATGCTGAATACATTACTTTATTTACTCATGTTGAACCAGATGGCGATACATTAGGCAGTGCTGTTGCACTAAAAGAATTAATTTTATTAAATTCTCCAAAAATTAAAGAAGTTCAAATTTCAGGAAAAGATTATCCGCGTAATTTGATGTTTTTAGTTGATTTTGAACCTCGCTTAGTTTCAGATGCATTTTTTAAAAAAAGTTTAAAGGTTGTTGTTGATACATCAACTAAATCAAGAATATATGATCAAAGAGTAATAACGACTGAAGCTATTAAAATTGATCATCACCCACATGAAAATGAGTGACTATTTGAAATAGGCGGTGATAATTGACCCGCAACTGGACAATTGGTTGCAATGTTGATTAAGTATTTAAATTTAAAAACTAATGATTTAGCATTAGAAGCCACTGCTTCTGCTATATTAACAGACACTGAATTTTTTAAAGAAAGAAATATTTCACAACAGACATTTGAGGCGATGCAAATTCTTTTTGAAAGAAATTTAAATTATAGTTTTTTGTTACAAAAAATGCAATTAAACGAACAAGAAATAGAGTTTATTTTTGAAATCTGTAAAAATAAATATATTTCAAAAAATGTTTCATGAGTTGTTTCTGAAGAAATTGTCACAAATGATTTAGCAAGACCGCTAGTTGCTAAATTTGTAGAAATAACAACAACCGAAATTGCAATTGCTTTTTTAAAAAGAACTCAAGGTGATTACCGTGTCGAAATAAGATCAAAAGGAAATTTTGATGTTTCAAAAATAGCAATTCGTTTTGGCGGCGGCGGTCATCATAATTCAAGCGGTTTTATTATTAAAAATAACCAACAAATACCAGAGGTTATTTCATACATAAATAATTTATAAAAAAATCAAGCGCGCTTGATTTTTATTTTATTCTTTTTCAGTTATGTTAATATCAAAATCTCTTTCTAGTTTTATTAATTCCACACCCATAGACTTTAAAATATATAAACTACTCTCTCATTCCTCTGAGTCATTTCTGTATTCATTTGCATAAACTACTCTTGTAATTTTTGATTGAACAATTAATTTAGCACAATTAAAGCAAGGTGAGTGAGTTATGTAAATGGTGGAATTAGGTTTAATATTACTATTTGTTAAATTAGCGTTAATAATTGCATTTGCTTCTGCATGAACTACATAAGTGTATTTAGAATTTTTAATATCATCTTTAGTTTTAGGTCTATCTCAGCTAAAAATTTTATCATTATCAATATTTTGTGTTTCAGATACTTCAGAAACAACTTTTGGCATTCCATTATATCCTACACTAATAACATGATTTGAATCACTTACTATACAAGCTCCTACTTTTGTAGTTGGATCTTTTGAACGCATAGCAGAAAGTTTAGCGAGTGACATGAAATAATAATCTCATTTTAAGCTACCATTTTCAGTTAAAAATATTTTTTTCATTTCTTAATTGTATCACAAGATAATAAAAAATTTAGCAACCCCCGCAGCTGTGCTAACTATTATTCATTGAAATAAGGATTTTCCTCGGTTAGACATTTACAATAAATCCAATCACTGTGTGATCGAATCAAAATTATTATATCATAAAAACATGAAAAATTTTATTTTTATTTTTTATATTATGAGTTAAAAGTTTTTTGAAAAAATAAATTAAAAAAGTAGATTTTTTTTACAAAGTGATATAATTATATCGATAGTTATGGAAATAAATACATTATTTAATGGAAAAAATATGAATAATTCTGACACAAATAATGGGTCATTTTTTAACTATTCAAATTTTAAAGCTATGAACATTATTAGCATGTATATTATTATTAAGTGACTTAATATGAAAAAATGAATAGCTTTCAAATTTGATTGCAAAATTTCTTAAAAAAATATAACTGTAATGATAACAGAATTAAAAGTATATTTAAGCTAGCAATTAAACTTGAAAAAGTTTATTTTGTTAGCTTTTTTTAATAAATTTTGTAAATAAATTATAAAAAATCAATTAAATTTCTACTTCAAAGAAACAAAATTGTAAATTAAGGAGAGATATGAAAAATTTAAAAAAGTTTAAATTTCTTGTTTCGGGAATAGCGCTAAGTGCTGCCGTAACTGTTTTAAGTGCCTCGGTTGCTGCTGCTTGCGCTAAACAAGAAACCGTTTCAACAACTCAGGAGAAACAGGTTTCAGATGAGGCAAAAAATAGTTATGTAAAAAGTTTAGAATTTTACAAACAAGAACTACAATCACTTTCATCAGAAACTGATAAATTAGTAAAACAATATAATGATAAAGGTAAAACTGGTGAAGAAAATTTAGCTTCAAGATTAAAAACTACTCTTGAAAAAGAATTAACTTCAATAAATAGTGCATTAACAACATATGGAACAAAAAATAATTTAACTGTTTTTGAATATAATGAAGCTTTAATAAAATATAAAGCATTATCAAAAAAAGATCCAAAAACAGATCAAGAAACAGCTGAATTTAAAGATTTGGAAAATAAATTTACTCCATTAACAGAAGCAGAAACTCAAAAATTAACAACATTAAAAGCTAAAGCAGATAAAAGTGCTGAAGAACAAAAAGAAATGGAAACTTTAGAATCAAAAGTTTTATATGAAGATGCTAAAAAATTACAAGAAGTTTTAGATAATGCATCAAGTAATTATAAAAAACATGTTTTAACTTTCAATACATTAGTAAGGGATATTAACACAACTTCAACTGGTGGTATTGTAACTGCTGCGCAACGTAAAACATATTCATATGAATATAATACTGCAAACTCATTAAATGGATTTGATTACGACGGTTCATGATCATATGGTTCAGAAATTCAAACTTCTAAATTCTTACAAGTATCATTAAAACTTTTAAGAACTACACCTTTAAATGAACCAGAGCTTTCAAAAACTCAAGATGATAACTTTAAAGTTGTTACAAAAATTAATAAACCATCATTCTGAAAATATACATTTGAGGGAGCGAAAGCTGTTGTAGTTACATTAGCAGATGGTACTGTTAAGGTTTATGATAATGATAAAATTGATGATTTAAATTCACAAACCGATTCACAAAATACTGATGGAACATATTCATCACTATACGTTCAAGCATTTTCAAGCGATTCACGTTCAATTAACTCAAAAGAATTTTTAAATAGCCTAAACAAAATTAAAAAATTACAAGTAGTTGTAAGAGAAACTCCATGAGTAACATCAAATGGTGAAAAAACAAAATACACCACAAAAGCAGATGACTACTACTACTCATGAATGAGAACAGTTTTACACTCACAAAAAACACGTTTAGCAAATGGTTCAACTCAAGAATTAGAACAAGAAATGAATAGCTTATTACCTGCTGGTTCAACAACATTTACTAAATCTGATACATATCCAAATGAATATGTTTATGAACTTTACAATGTTAAATCATCAGATTTCTACGATAGAGCTAAATTTATAACAAGTGTTGAAGGTGAAAATGAATATAAAGGTCAAGAAGCTCTAACATTTACACCATTAGATGACACAACAAATATTTTAGGAACAGAATTATTTACATCATTTAGTGATTCAAATGACTTTATAGCAGCGCCTAGTGATTACATTAAAGAAAAAACAGCTGATAAAACAATGGAAATTGTTTCATATAATGAAACTAGTGCTAATAGCTTATTACAAAAAATTAAACAAGATACTTTCTTAAGCACTAAAGTTGGTCAATTTGGAATATTCTGATACGGAATGAATCCTGCAGAAAATACATTATATGCTGGACCATATTATGCAGAAGGATTCAGATCATTAAAAGAAACATATAAACAAAACCCACACTTCTTCAATCAAGAATGAGTAAATTCAACTGAAAGTATTAAAGTAATTGAAAGTATTTATCAACAAGCACCAGTGGATGCAGGAATATTTGACCAAAGACAATGAGCAAAATACCGTGAAGGAACAACAACAAGAATTCCTTATTCATCACTAAACCAACAAGCAAAAAACACAATTAATAAAGATCCTATAGAATATGGATTACGTTCATTACAATCTTTAAATAAAACTAGTTTTATTTCAAGATTATTACTACAACCAGTACCGGCTTCATTTGAACAATTAGAGGTTCCAACAACAACAAATCCAGCTCAATATTACTCATTTAATGATGTTTATGCAAAATTAATGTGAGGAAGTTCATTACGTGAAATAGCAGATGGACAGGTTAAGAGTTTAGATACATTCATAGCAGGAACAGGATTACAATTTAGAACATTAATTTCAGCAGCAATAAACTGATCAAAATATATTGATGCGCTAACTTCACAAGTTGGTAAACCATACTTAGCTCACCTTGCACCAGATGCAAGTATAGCTGGAAAAGATCAAACTAGTGCTAAATTAAAAACAGTTCGTGAAGCTTATGAAAAAGTTAACTCATTATTTGCATTAGATTCAAACTTAGCAAAAATTGATTTTGGTACAAATATAGGAAATGAAATTACTCCCGCTAATAACTATGATACTTTCAAAGGAACATCAGAAGAATTAGCTCAATATAAATCAGCTGGTTTTGAACAAATAAAAGCTCAAATGAAAAAATTATTGGATGAATTATACAAACAAAATCCAACATTCGCTGATCAAAAAGTTAAATTTACTTACTTCTATCCATATTTAAACCCTTCAAATGCTTACTTACAATCAACAAGAAATGCAATTGAAGTTGTTAAAGCTTTAGATTCTCGTATTGATACTGAATTACAAACACCAACAAATGCTCAAGAATTCTATAAATTAATATGAGGATCAGGAACTGATTTCAATGGATGAGGATATGACCTTAACACAATAGGTTCAGGGTTCGATGGATTTTCATGACAAGGTAATTTAATTCCACAATTATTTGCAATTGGTCAATCAGCAGAATTACAAGGTAAATTACAAACTTCATTCCCACAAATGGTAGATGCAGCTAAAGCATTAGTAAAATACACAAATGAAAGATTAAAACAAAACAAAATATCATTTGGAACAGTAGATATAACTAAATTACCTGAATTATTATTAAAATACCAAATACAAACGTCAGCAGTAGTTGATTTATCTGAAGGGGTTAAAACTTCAACAGGAACATTCTCAGGACAATTCTGAACAAACTACATATTAAATAAAACAAATGAAGATTTAATTGAACTTGCTGTAGAATTATCAAACTACTTATCACCAGCACAATTTGATTCAAATCAATCAATATCATCTGAAGATTTTGCACCTTTCTTATTACAAAAAGGTTATGAATCTCCATTACAACAAAGTGGTATAGAACATTACGCAGATTGAAAAATAAAACTTTAATAGATAGGTATTAACCATGTCAAAATATATTTTACAGAGGATAGCTTTTGCTATCCTTACATTATTTATAATATCTCTATTTTCATATGTACTAATTGCAACTTTTAGTACTACAAACCCATTTAGGGAACTTGCTATTAACAATAAAGTTCCAAACATTGAACAATTTGTTAAAGAACAAGAAATGAAATACGGGTGAGATAAAAATGTTTTAACACAATATTTTACATATATTGGTAAATTTTTAAGTGGTGATTTTGGTTTTGTGTTTAATGGACAAAACAATCCATTTGGTGCAGAAATAACCACAATGCCACAACTATTTTTCAAACCACTAAAATATTCAATTATGATATCATTACCAGCTTTTATAGTTAGTGCAATAACAGGAATAATTTTAGGTACTTTTGCAGGATATAAACGAGGAACATTATTAGATAGTGGAATTAATATTTTTGTATTAATTTTTATCGCATTGCCTTCATTTATTATTGCTCCTATTGCAATAAACATTGCAATTAATTCAGGGCTTCCTTCAACGGTATTTAAACCAGGTGATGGACAACCTATGAGTGTTGTTATTAAGTCATATTTAACACCTATTTTTGTTGTTACATTAGGATCATTAGCTGGATATACTTCTTATACACGTAACCAAGTTATAACTGTTTTAACAAGTAATTATGTTTTAATTGCAAAAACAAAAGGATTAAGTAATTTAGAAATTTTTAGAAAATACGTTTTTAGAAATATTTCTATTCCTATTTTCAGTATTGTTTTCCCTTCTTATGTTGTTTTATTAACAGGATCTATTATTGTTGAAGTATACTGAAATGTTCCAGGAACTTCACAAATAATAGCAAAAGCCTTCCCATCAGGTGAAAGAAATGTTGTTATGTTTAGTACCTTATTCTTTACATTTTTATCACTTATAACAGAAATAATTACTGACGTAAGTTATGCAATATTAGATCCACGTATTAAATATTCATCATCAAGTGGAAAAAACAGATTAGCATATCTACAAGCATACATTGAAAGAAAAAAAATAGAAAAATCATTTTTACAAGAAAATTTATTAAATAAAGGAGAAGCAGATGCAAGCTAATGAATTTAATAATCGCTATAATCTGGGAACAAATTTACAAGAAAAAATTAAATATGTAAGCAATCCAGATTCATTACATTCTTCAAACATTGCAGGTAAACCTAAAAAAATGCTTGTAGAAATTGTAAAAAGATTTTTCAAAAATCCTTATGTTACCTTAGCATTTATTACATTTATAGTTTTACTTTTATGTTCAATTATTATTCCTTTAACAACACAATATACACCAAATAAACCTATAAATAAAGTAGATAAAGAATTTATTACTTTATTACCTCCACAATATTTACAAACAAAATCAGTATTATTAAAACCAAATAACCGTATCTTTCAAACATTTTTAGATATTAGAAATTTAGTAAGAGATCATGCAGATCTTCAACCTTATTTTCAACCTCTATTAGATAGTTTTAAAGTCGGAGAATTACAAGCAGCATCAGAAAGTTACCCAGTAACTTACAACACATTTATAATGTTTGATGCTTATTTATTAAAAATTGAAGTTTCAAACATATTATTAGCTGATCCTTCACATGTTTTCACTGCTACAGAAATTTCTCAAATACGTTCAACATTTCCAGTAGTTAATACACTTTTAGGTACAGATGTTAATGGTTATGACATTTGAACAAATAGTTGAGCAGCCACTGCTGAAAGTATTAAAATAGCATTAATAGTAGCAACTTTACAAACACTTATCGGAGTAGCAATTGGAGCTTATTTAGGATTCCATGTTGGTAAGTGAATTGACACAATCTTCATGAGAGTTATTGAAATATTTTTAGCTCCTCCATCATTAATATGATTACTACTATTTGTTTCAATTATGGGAGTTTCAAATACAGCGTTAATAACAGCTTTAGTTATAACTGGTTGAGCATGACCTGTTTCAGGAACTCGTATGTTTATAATTACAGTTAAAGATGAAGAATATATAACTGCTGCAAAAAGTATTGGTTCTTCAACATCAAGACAAGTATTTGCTCACGCATTACCTGCAATAATAGGTAAAATAGCAACTAGTTTCGTGCAAAGAATTCCAGGAATTATTCTTTCAATTGCATCATTGGCGTTTTTAGGATTTTATAAAAATGCAGAAACTGCAAACTTAGGACAATTACTACTTGATGCAACTCCTCAAGCACCTGATAATTTCTGAGTCTTATTATTACCTTCATTAATACTACTAACATTATCATTATCACTACAATTTATTGCTTTAGGTGTTCATGATGCTCTAGATCCTAAAGTTATTAAAACATCTAAAAAATAGGAGAAAATCATGAAAAATAAACAAGAATATGATTTAAATATTTATACAGAAAAAATTGAAACTGAAGACACAAAAGACACTGTTTTAGATGTTGAAGATTTACATGTTAGTTTTAAGCTAGGTAAAAAACAATTATTACACATAATAAGAGGTATTGACCTTAAAATTAAAAAAGGTCAAATAGTAGGTATAGTAGGTGAATCAGGTTCTGGAAAGTCTGTTACTTCAAAAGCTTTAATTAATGTTAATGAAAGAACTTTAACAACTTCTAAGACAATGTCTATTGATAATATTGATTTATCTAAATTTAAAAAAGAAAAAGAATGAACAAAAATAAGAGGATCAAAAATTGGATATATTCCTCAAGATCCTTTAACATCATTAAATCCAACAAGAAAAATAGGAAAACAATTATTAGATGCACTTAATAATAACCCAGAGTGAAAAAAACGTTCTTTAAAAGACAAAAAAGAATATTTAATTGGTCTTTTAAAACAATTCGGGTTACGTAATGCAGAAGAAATTTTTTACATGTACCCTCACACATTAAGTGGAGGAATGAAACAAAGAGTTGTTATTACTATGGTAGTAGCTCTTAAACCACTAGTTATTATCGCCGATGAACCAACAACAGCATTAGATCCAACAGTTCAAGCATCTGTTTTAGCATTATTTGAAAACATTAGAAACACAATGGGAATTTCAATAATTTTAATTAGTCATAATATTTCTGTTGTTGCTAAATTCTGTGATTATATCTATGTTATGTATGCAGGAAGAATTGTTGAAAGAGGAACTAAAGAAGAAATTTTTACCGTTCCAGCTCACCCTTATACCTGAGCTTTAATAAGTGCAGTTCCAGAAGATAGAGAAGCTAGATTATTTTCAATTAAAGGAACACCACCAGATATGGCTAATTTAGGTTTAGGAGATCCTTTTGCACCTAGAAATGAATATGCAATGGAAATTGATTTTATTAAGGAACCTCCATTGATACCAATTTCAAAAACCCATTCAGCTGCAACATGACTATTACACCCTGATGCTCCAAAAGTCCATTTAAGAGAAGATTTAGTTAAACGTTTAGAATCATTTAGAAA
This sequence comes from Mycoplasma zalophi, assembly GCF_025486335.1. Taxonomy (GTDB): domain Bacteria; phylum Bacillota_I; class Bacilli_A; order Mycoplasmatales; family Metamycoplasmataceae; genus Metamycoplasma; species Metamycoplasma zalophi. Next base: position 47,787 of record NZ_JAOOPZ010000003.1, on the reverse strand, counting down.
GGTATTTTACAAAGATGAACAATAATAATAAAAAAGTTATTTTAGAAATAGATAATTTAAAGAAATACTTTATAAATAATGGACACATAAATAAAGCGGTAAATGGTGTTAGTTTCAATGTTCATGAAGGTGAAGTTGTTGGATTAATCGGTGAATCAGGTTCAGGAAAAACAACAATCGGTAGATCATTACTTAGACTTTATGATAATTATAATGGTTTTGTTCGTTTAGATGGAAGAATTATAAGTGGTAAGAAAATTTCTAAACGTCGTAATAAATTCCTAAGAAGAAACATGCAAATGATTTTCCAAGATCCACATGCTTCTTTAAATGGACAAAAAACTATTTATTCAACACTAAAAGAACCTTTAGTAGTAAATGGAATAATGAAAGAAAAATTACATGACATTTTTAGTGATTGAAATAAAGTAACAAAAATGTTTAAATATACATTTTCTAAAAAAACAAAAACCCTAGAATTAGAAAATTTAAATGAATTTAATAAAATTGCAACAAAATTTGTTGAACATTGAGAAAAAGAATTAAATAATATTCATTTCGATAATAATCTTAATTTAGAAGATAATTTCAACACATATTTTGCTTATCTAGAAGAAAAACAAAATATGGAAAGTGAAGTTATTAATGCAATGTATTCAAATACGACTAAATTAATTGAATACTACTACCAAAAACAAAAAGAATTTCGTGATAATACTTTAGAATATGATGAAATTGAAGTTAATAATCAAACTAAATTATTAAATGAAGGACTTTTAAAAGTTAAATATTCTCAACAACAATTAGATGCATACTATGAAGTAGAAAAAATAAAAGCGCAAGAATCAAAATTTACAAAAGATATAAAAGATTACAAAACAATTAACCAAAACACTTTTAAAAACTTTTATCAAGAATTTAAAAACGAAAAAGATTTAATTAAAAATTCACGTCTTTTAGCAACTGATTTAGATTATTACGCTTACAACCTAAAAAGAGAACTTTTAAACAAAAAAGCACTGAAGTTATTACAAAAAACCAGAATTCAACTAAGATATTTAGGATTTAGTGAAGTAAAAAGATTTGTAAATGACTTAAAACAATATATTTTAGCTTTTTATAATGAAGAATTGCAATTTCCTTACCAAAAACAATTAGCAAAAAAAATAAATCATACAATTGAAAAATCATTTAATTTTAATTATGATGATTACGTTGAACAAAATAAAGCTAATATTCAGGAAATAAAAGATGAATTCGCAAAATTCGACAAAAAAATAAATGAATTAAATTTAATTTTAAAAGAAAAACACCAACCTTTAATTACTAATGAAGAGTTAGAAACAATTAAACAAAATCTACAAAAAGCAAAAGATATTCAAGCTCAGGAAGTTAAAAAATATGTTGAAAAAAATAAAACTGTAATTGATGAATTAGATGTACAAATTAAAGATGTTAATGCTACTTATTATGGTTTAAGAGATAAAATTACTAATTTATCTGCAAAATTCAAAGAAGTACATAAAGAATTTTTAAATTACATTCAAAAAGCACCAATAAGTAGTTTTTACACTGAAGAATCAATTGAACAATTAACTGAAAAAGAAGAAAAAAACAAACGTAAATTCGCTGTTTTAAACTATAGTACAATAGTTACAAATAAACTAGAAACCCAAAAAACTTTTGACATTGAATATAAATATTTACTAAGAGATATTGCAGATATTGATTTACTTTTAGGAATTAATGAAACTTTTGTAAGTAAAATTCTTAAAAATAAAGCACCTTGACTTTTAAATGCATATGAATTTTTATACACAAATGTATTTATTCGTTATCGTGTTAAAAATTTATTATATAAAACTATAATTTATAAAAATTTAGAACAAGTAGGACTATTAAAACAATTTGCATACCGTTATCCACATGAATTTTCAGGTGGACAAAGACAAAGAATTGTTATTGCAAGAGCTTTAATTACTGAACCTAAAATCATTGTGGCTGATGAACCAATTGCAAGTTTAGATATTTCAATTCAAGCTCAAGTTGTTAACTTATTAAAAGATTTATGTAAATCAAAAAACATCGGTTTAATTTTTATAGCTCATGATTTAAGTATGATTGAATATGTTGCAGATCGTGTACAAATTATGCACCTTGGAAAAATAGTAGAAAGTGGAAAAACAGAAGCAATTTATGACACCCCTGTTCACCCTTATACTAAAAACTTATTCAAAGCTATTCCAAAAATTTCAAATGCTGATGAAAAATTCCAAAACGTTAGCTTTGAATTAGACTACCTTGAACAACAAAAATTCCCAAATATTCCAAAAACATATCAAGTTGAAGATGAGCATTATGTATACGGAACTAATGAACAAGTACATGATTGAACAAAGGTTTTAAAAGAAATAAAAACTTTAAAAATTGAAACAAAAGATGCATTAAGTTTCGAAGATTTAGAAAAAGCTAGAAAAACAAGAAACACTAAATTAAATAATCAAAAAAATAATGAAGAAAAACCATTTTAAAAATTTTTATAATAAATTAAAAACTTGAATAATAAAGGGGTTTAATTTATATACTGTTTCTTTTTTAGTGATAAACATTTTAATTTATATATTCGTGTTTTTAACTCTTGCCTACTGGTTAAAAGACTCAATTTTAATTGATGAAAATAATGTAAGACATACATTTAAAAACACAAAATCTATTTCTGATTCATTAACTGTTGCTAATGTTATGATTTTTAGCATCAATGTACTTAGTTTAATGATTAGAAAAGGTTTTGGGTCAGGTTTAAAAAAGATTTTACAAAATGTTTTTGATACTTTTAATTTTAAAAAGCAAAATGAGATGTTAAAAAAACGGAATATGTCACAATATGAATTAAAACAATTAGAAAATCAAAAACCTAAAAAAGAATCAAAAATCCATGGAAAACCAGAATATAAATCATCAAGTTTTATTTTTTGGACACTTATTTTCATAACAATATTTATTCAAATATCATTAATACCTTATATGATATAACTCAAAAATACTCGCATTTTTTGTGAGTATTTTATTTTTAATTTATAATTAAATTAAAATTTAATAAAAAAGGATAAAAAATGGATAAATATTATTTAATTGGTAACCACAAAATGAATTTAACATTTTCTGAAGAACAAAAATTTGTTAAAAATTTCAATGAATTAAGTGAGGAAAATATAAATTCAAATATATACGTTGGTATTTCAGTGAGTCCAAGTAATTTAGCTTTAAAAAGCGTAGTCGATTTAAATGAATTAAAGTTAGGATCACAAAATATTTCAATTTATGAAAAAGGAGCATATACTGGTGAAGTATCTGCAACTCAAGTAAAAGATTTATCGGTAGATTTTACAATATTAGGTCACTCAGAACGTAGAATACATTTTCAAGATAACCCATCTTTAATTAACATAAGAATTAAAAATGCACTTGAAAATGATTTAAATGTTATCTTATGTATTGGTGAAACAAAAGAAGAATATCAAGAAAATAAAACAATTGAATCATTAACTTATCAAATAGAAGAAGCATTAAAGGATGTTCAAAATCCAGAAAAAATCATAGTTAGTTATGAACCAATTTGATCAATTGGAACTGGATTAGTATCTTCAAATGAACATTTAAAAGAAATATATGATTTTTTAGAAAAAAAATTGCCTCATACAACTTTTATGTATGGAGGTTCTGCTAAACCTTCAAATATTTTACATTTGCTTGAAATTAAGCAAATTAAAGGATTTTTAGTTGGTAATGCATCTTTAGATTCAACAAGTTTTTTTGAAATGTATAAAATTTTATCAAATTTAGGAAAATAATGGAATCAGAATACGAATTACAAAATAGAATTGTTGAACTTTTAAAAATACATTACAGAGATAATAAAGAATCACAAAATAATAATGCAATACCAAAGGTTATAAAAAACGCAAATAATGAAGATTTAAAGCGAAATTGATGTGACATACTGAATATTATTAACAAAGATATTTTAAAAGATAAAAGATTAAATATAAGTCATATCGAGATTATTTTAGGTCAATTAGCAAAACAAACAGTTACTGAAATTCACGATCTTTTACAAATCGGTACTTTACCGGCTTATGATTATTTTCAAAATAACAAGCCTATTTACTTAAAATTATTTAAAGGTAAAGAATTTGAAGCTCATTTTGATAATCCTGATGCAATTTATCAAATAGCAACTGAAACAACATTCCAAACAGATAATAAATTAAAAAGTGAATTAAGAACTGATATTTTACTCCTAATTAATGGTTTACCAATTTATAACATTGAATTAAAAAAAGAAAGATCTAATATTCAAAAAGCTGTAAATCAATTAAAAAATTACAGTGAAGAATTATTTAAAAGAAAAATTTATGATGATGCTAAGCATCAAGTAATGTATAAATTTGTACAAATTTTAGTTGCAATGTCTGAAAATGAAATGATTTATACACCAAATCAAACAGATCCACAAAATATAAGTTCAAAACCAAGCGAATGATTTAACTGAACAAATAAAGATAATTCAAAAATTCATGGCTATGAACAAGTAGTGAAAACATTTTTTCAAATTCCTCTTACTCATCATTTAATTGCAAGATACACAGCAGCAAACATAAGCAATGACCAATTAATGGTTTTAAGAAGTTATCAAGTTCACGCTATTGAAGCAGCATTAAAAAACGTTGAAGAAGTAATTGAAAGCCAAAAAGAACACCAATTAAATAAAATTGGTTATGTTTGACATACAACAGGTTCAGGAAAAACCTTTACTAGTTTTAAACTTGCTCAATTATTAAAAAGAAAATACCCAGATCGTAGAGTAGTTCATGTAGTTGACAGAAGATCACTAAATCAACAAACAAAATTTCAATTTCAAAAATATGCAAATGATGATAGTTCAGAAGATAAATATATAATAAAAATTTCACAGCCTGATAATTCAAAATTCTTAAAAAGAAAATTAGAATCAAAACCAGATGCTGAAATAATAATAACTTCAATTCAATTGATTCATGAAATAAAAACTATCCAAGCTGAAACTGAAAAATTTATATTTGTATTTGATGAAGCACACCGTTCAACAGATGGAGAATGATTTATCCAATTCAAACAAAATTTCAAAAATGCCATGGTTATTGGTTTTACAGGTACACCAATTTTAAATGAAGAAGATGAAGAATCACAAAAAACTTTAACTCAACAAATTTTTGGTGAAGAAATTCATAAATATACAATGCAAGAAGGAATTCGTGACAAAAAAGTTCTACCTTTTACTATTAAATTAGATTATCGAAAAGAATTATTAGAATTTTATGGAGTTTTAGACTCAATGAAATCAAAAGCACTGGAACATCAAGATAATATTGAAAAATTTCAGTGTTTTTTAAGGGATAAAACGCAATTTTATAAAACATATGTTCAAACTTCTTGAAGTAGTATTTTTTCACGAAATGATTTTGATAATGCAAGACAAACATTTTTAAGTTTATTAGAAGAAAATGAACAAAATAATGATTTAAAGCAAAAATTAGAAAACAAATTAGAGTCACTTGGTTATTTTGAAAGTGATAATTATAAAAAATGAATAGTAGAAGAAATAATTGCTGATAGACAAGATAATAAAACCAGAATCTGAAGCGGTATTTTTGCAACATCAAGCATCGAAGAAGCTATTTGATACTACAAACAGTTTCAACAAGATCTTGCAAAGTCAAAAAGTGAAAATAAAATAAAAGTATCAGTTTTATTTGATTTTTCACTTTCTTCTGATTCTGCTAATTTTGAAGAACGCACGCGATTTTTAAATGAACTTTTAGATAAATATAATAAAGATTTCAACACCGCTTATAATGCTCGCGATCATTTAAGAGATGGTACATTTAAAACAGATATTGAAAAAAGACTAGCACAAGATATAAAAGAAGAAAATATCACCAAAACAATAAAAGATAAAGGAAATTCAGAACAAAAATTAGATTTATTAATTGTTGTTGATCAATTATTAACAGGATACGATTCTAAATTTGTAAACACCATTTATTTTGATAAAGAAATAAGTCAAAAATACTCAATAATTCAAGCTATTTCCAGAACAAATAGAATTTATCCAAATAAAAATTATGGAAAAGTTCATTTCTTTAAAAAACCAATTCAAATGAAAAATAACTTAGAAATGGCTTTAAGAATGTATGCAAATGTTACACCAGATCAATTTAATGGTTTTATTGAAGAATACAAACCTAAAAAACTTTTTGCAAAAATTTTACAAGAATATAATAACCTTGAAAATATTCGTCAAAAACTGAATATTCCTGAAGATTATGGCAGAATTCCAACTAATACTATGGAAACAGAATATCAAAATCTAGATCAAAAAACAAAAGATAATATTACAAAATTTTTAGAGTCATTTAATAATCTTTTTAACTACAGAAAAAAATGATATTATTTAGATCAAATTGAAAGAGAAAATTTCCATCAATCCCCTGTAATTTCTAAAAAAATAGAAGATATTACATGGTTTTATATTTTAAAGAAAAGATATCGAGATTTAGTTAATTTAATAAAACAAACTTCAGATCCTAACAAAATAGATGAAAGAAGCATAATAAATTTTGAAATTTTTGAAAATAATTCAAACAATATTGATTCAAACTTTAATATGAAAGTGGATGAAAACTTTTTAGAAAATTTAAAAAAACCTTTGACAAAAGATAAAATAATTGATATTTTAGAAGAAAAGCAAAAATGATATGAATATAATGATCAGATGATTATAAAAGAGTTAATAAAAGAAATTAATGATAATATTTATGTAATTGAGAATTACGATATATTTTTTAGTAATATTTTTGAAGAAATTTCTATATATATTGATAAATATAAAAATAAAAAACGCGAAAATGATATAAATTATTTTTTAGAATTAACAGGAATTAGTGCAGAGGATTTTCAAGACTATAAAGATATGGATTTAAGTCAAAAACAGATTTTAAAATATAAATACATTTTTCGATTAATTAAAGATAAAGAACATATTGATAATTTAGTTAAATTCTGTAAAGTTGAATTCCCTGATATAAAAGATATAGAAAAATCTAACTCAGCAAAAATAAAATGTATAAGATACTTTTTTGAAAAAAAGATAAATAATAAACAACAATAATTGTTGTTTTGTGGGTTATATAATATTAAAATAAATTGGATATAGATCTCATTACAAGATCTATATCTTTATTTTCAAGTTCATTTATAATGTGAAGATAAATTTTTTCAGTTGTATTCATGCTTGCATGACCTAGACGTTTTGCAACTGACGCAATAGATACCCCTGCATATAATAAAATAGATGCATGTGTGTGACGTAAACCGTGAATAGAAATTACTGGAATATTTGCTTTTTTACAACAGCGCTCTAATCGATCGTTAATGGTTGAATTAAAAATGCGTTCTTTAAAAACAAAAATTGGTTTGTCTATTTCAAGATCCTTAATTAAAAATGCAAATTTTGAACTAGTTAATCAATCTAATTGTATTTTTCTATTTGAAGTTTTGTTTTTTGTTAGTGCAAATCCAGTATTTTCTTTATAATCTCATGTTTTATTTACACTTAAAGTTTGTCTTGTAAAATCAAAATCTTTTGGAGTAATTCCTAATGCTTCTGAAAAACGCATTCCGGTTTTTGCAACTAAAAAAATCAATCAATCAAAATTCAATTTATCTTCTAGTTTTAATTCTTTTAAAAGTAATTGCAATTCAAATTGACTTAAAAATTTTGTTTTTTTCTCCCTTGGGAACTTTCCTTTAATAACTGCTTTTCTTGTGGGATTTACTAAAATTAATCCATCATCAAAAGCATCTAAGATACAACTTTTTAAATGATGATGGAAATCTAAAGTTGTTTGCTTTTCATGATAAACCGCATAGTCATTTAATATTTTTTGATAAGTAATTCTATCAATATCACATACTCTCAAATTTGGAACCAATTTAATAAGTCAATCCAGTGTTAATTTGTATTTTAAATACGTTATATTTCTAATTGACCCCTTTTTATATATTGATATTCAATTTTCAAAGTATTTATAAAATAAAATTTCGTTTTTTTTCATTATTTCCTTCCTAACCCACAGAAAAAAACAATGTATAATTACTATATTAAAATTGTAATTACTAAAATAATTTTTTTTATTTTTTATTGATTTTTTACTTATTATAAGTGGAGGACAAAATGGAAAAAACACAAATTGAATCTATTTTAAAAGAAATAGAAAAAAAATTCGGTAAAGAATCAATTATGTATTTAGGACAAAAACCTAATTTAAGTTGCAAAACATTTTCAACCGGTTCACTTACAATCAATAAAGCTTTAGGAATAAATGGTTGACCTAAAGGTAGAATTATAGAAATATATGGACCTGAAAGTAGTGGAAAAACTACTTTAGCATTACATGCAATTGCAGAAGTACAAAAAGAAGGTGGAATTGCTGCATTTATTGATGCAGAACATTCTATAGATCCAATTTATGCCTGTAATTTAGGAGTAAAAATTGATGAATTAATTCTTTCACAACCAGATAGTGGAGAACAAGCGCTTGAAATAGTGGATATTTTAACAAAATCAGGGAACATTGACTTAATTGTTGTTGATTCTGTTGCTGCATTAGTAACTGAAGCAGAACTTTCAGGAGAAATGCGTGATCAAACCATTGGTGGTCAAGCTAGATTAATGTCAAAAGCATTAAGAAAAATTACAGCAAGTCTGGCAAAAAATGAAACTAGTGTAATTTTTATTAATCAAATAAGAGAAAAAGTAGGTGTTATTTTTGGAAATCCAGAAACAACACCAGGTGGAAAAGCTTTGAAATTCTATTCATCAATAAGAGCAGAAGTAAGAAAAGCAAGTAATATAACTGATAACAATGAAATAAGTGGAAATGCTATTAAAGTTAAAATAGTAAAAAACAAACTTTCTGCACCATTTAAATCTGCTAATGTAGAAATAATTTTTTCAAAAGGTATTGATAAAATTGGTGAAATTATTGATTTAGCAGAAAAATATCAAATATTAGTTAAAAAAGGTTCATGATATTCATACAATGAACAAAACATTGCACAAGGAAAATCTAATTTAAAAATATATCTTGCTCAACACGAAGATGTTTTAAAAGAAATTAGCGAATTTGTAATTGAAAAAATATCAAATGAATAAATAAAATATCTTATTATGATATATTATTATAATTTTAAATTATAATCATATTATTATGTATGGAAAAAATAGTGATGAAGAAATTAATGTAGTATTTTTTGGAGATATTTTTGGAGATCCAGGTATTAATGTAGTTAAAAAATACATGGATGAAATAAAAACAAAATATAATCCTGACTTTTTGATAGCGCAAGCCGAAAATGTTTCAGGGAGAAAGGGTTTTAGACCTGAAGAATATCATAAATTAAAAGAAATTGGAATCAATGCATTTACTTTGGGGAATCATGTTTGAGCAGAAGAATCAATTAAATATATTATTGATAACGATGATATAATAAGACCTGCAAATATAAAAAATACATATCCAGGAAGCGGATATCGTGAATTTAAGGTAAAAAATTTTACTATAGGAATTGTATCTATTATGGGTATTCAATTTAATATTTTATTGAATCCTTGAAATGAAGAATCTGCAGATGATTTTTTTGCAAAAATAGATGAAATTTTAAATGATCATCACCCTGATTTTGTAATTATTGATTTTCATGGCGAAACAACAAGTGAAAAAAATGTTTTTTCTCTTTATTGTGATGGAAAAGTATCGGCTGTTTTAGGAACTCATACCCACGTTCAAACAAACGATGCAAGAATTTTACCTAATGGAACTTATTATTGTACTGATGTTGGAATGTGTGGACCTCATAATTCAGCGATTGGTGCAAATTACAAAGAGGTTTATGAAAAAATGCGTTATGGATCAAGAGCAAAATTCCAAATTTCTCCAAATTCATGTCACATTAATGCTATTTATTTTAAATTGACAAAAGATAAAAATAAACAAGAAATAAAATTAATAAATATTATAGAATAAGGACTTTATACTTTATGAACTCGATTAATAAAATTAAAAAAACCGTTAATTTTTCATATGATAGGATGCAAAAAAGGATGGAATATATAACAGTTTTATATCAATGTGAACTTTTTAAAATTGATATAAATACTGAAAAAATTTTTAATGATCTTACTATCAATGAAAATAAAGTAGAAACAATAGAAAAATTAAAAAATACTTTACCAAAAATTAAAAATTTATTGCAATTAGCCACAAATGATCGATTATGAGAACAAATTGAACCATTAGTGAGAGCAATTTTAATTTATGGAGTTTTTGAAATGAGTTTTAATGATCCGGCCTTGGTTATCAATGAAATGATAAACATTACAAAAATATACAGTCCAGGTAATACATATAAATTTGTTAATAGTATTTTAGATAAATTTAAAAAATAATATGACACAAGAAAACATTAAAAAAATTAACAATAACATCAGAAAACTTAAATTATTACTATATACAAATCCAAAGTCATTAAAATATATATCACGTTTTAAACATAAACAAATGCAATTTTTAGTTTCAAAAATATTTTTGCTTTTTGAAAGTTCACTTTCTTTAAATGAATTAATAAAAATTGAATATGAATTGTTAGAAAAAAATTTTTTAAAAGATATGTATGTTGATATTTTTATGGACAACAAATCTACTTTTAATGAACAATTTATAAATTGCAAATGAGAAAGTTTTGCAAAATTCCTTTATTATATTTTTCAAACTTCAACTTACTTTTATGATAAAAAACATAAAGTTCCTAACATTTTTATTATTGGTGGTGAAACCACTATGAACGAAGAAAAACGTAGACTTTTTAACGAATTTTCTGAAAGTTTAGAAAAAGCAAGTAGTAACTTTAATTTTTATGTAAAGCAAATATTAAAATGAGTAAAATAGTCAAGAAAAGATTAGATATTATTGTGAGTGAAAAGTTTGAATTTACAATTTTAGAAGCTGAAATGCAAATAAGAAGCGGAAATATTTTAGTAAATAGTGACAAAATATTTTTACCTTCCTTAAAATTTTCAGAAGATTCTAAAATTGAAATAATAAATCAAAAGGAATATGTATCAAGAGGATCTTATAAACTTTTAAAAGCAATTAAAGAATTTAAAATTAATTTAAAAGATTTTGTGTGTTTAGATATTGGTGCAAGTACTGGTGGATTTGTTGATGTTTTATTAAAACACAATGCAAAAAAAGTTTATGCAGTAGATGTAGGAAAAGCACAATTACATAATTCACTAATTAATAATGAAAAAGTAGTAAATTATGAAAAGACCAATGTAAAAGATTTAAATCTTAGTTATTTTAATGAAGAATTAGATTTAATAACTTGTGATGTTAGTTTTATTAGTTTAAAATATGTTTTTAGTGTTGCAAAAAATTTATTAAATCCACAAAAGCAAATAGTAGTTTTAATCAAACCACAATTTGAAGCTTCTTCAAAATATGTTGAAGCAGGTGGATATGTTGATGAACAATATCATCCTTATTTAATTGAAAAAGTTAAAGGTTTTGCATTAGAAAACCAATTTCAATTTAACAATATAGCAAAAAGTCCAATTGCAGGAAATAAATCAAAAAATATTGAATATCTTGCACTATTTACAAAAATATAATGAAAGGTGAAAATATGAATTATAAGAATCGTTTTCCAATGTTAGTAAATAATCCAGATTTAGTTTACTTTGATAATGGTGCACTAGCATTAAAACCTGATTTAGTCTGTGAAGCAGGAAATGATTTTTATACCAAATATTCAATATCAACCAGAACAAAGGATTCTAAGTTAGGACTAAAAACAAGCGCATTTATAACACAAACAAGACAAAAATTAGCTTCATTAGTTGATGCTGATGAAGAAAATGTTATTTTTACATCAGGTTCAACAGAGAGTTTAAATCAAATAGCTATGATGGTAGCTGATATAGTTAAAGATGGCGACGAAATATTATTTTCTTTATTTAACCATGCTTCTAATGTTCTCCCTTTCTTTTACTATTTACAAAATAAAAATGTTACTTACAAATATTTTTCAGATCAAACTGAATTATTAAATATGATTAATCCAAAAACAAAAATTATTTGTTTAAGTCAAATTACAAATAATTTTAATGTTAAGTACGATTTAGATGAAATTTATAAATTATGTAAAGAGAATGAAGTGTTTTTAATAAATGATGCTGCTCAAGCAATTGCATATAAAAAAGTTACAATTGCAAATTGTGATGCAATAATTATGTCAGCTAATAAATTTTATGGTCCTACAGGATTAGGTTCTATGATTTTTTCAAAACGACTTTATAATAAATTAAGACCTAAAAAATTTGGTGGTGGAGCTTCAAAATATCTAAATTACACAGATGTATTATCACCACTTGCTTTTGAAGCAGGTACACAAAATTTTGCAGGAATATTTCAATTAAATTCAGCACTTGATTTTGTAAATGAAATTGGACTTGAAAATATAAATAAAAAAGTTACTAAAATTTCTTATTATTTACATAATAAATTAAAAGAGCTTGATAATATTGTTTTATATTCTAAACCAGGTGATGTAATTTGTTTGTTTAATGTAAAAAATGTAGCAAGTCAAGATGTTGCAAGTTACTTAGGGAATAATTCAATTTATGTAAGAAGTGGAACTTTTTGTGCATGATTTATGGAAAATATAAGCGAAGTAAAAGGTACTTATGTAAGAGTTTCATTAGGATTTTATAACGATGAATCAGATGTTAATAAATTAATTGATAAATTAAAAACAGGAGGTGATTTTCTTGACTACTTATAGCAATTTAGAAAAAAGAGAAATAATTTATTCACATTATGAAAAACCAAACAATTTTTCGGAACATAAAGATGCAAAAAGCATTTTAGATCATTCTAATACAGGGTGCGCTGATAATTTAGTTTTAAATGTAGAAGTTGAAAATAATATTTTAAAAAACGCAACTTTTAATGGTATCGGTTGTTCTATTTTTATGGCCGCAAGCGATATTATGATTGATATTTTAAAAAATAAAACTATCAATGAAATTAAATTAATAATTAATGAATATGAAAATATGATTTTCAATTCAAAAATTAATAATGTTGATATATTGGGAGATTTAATTATTTTTGAAAATGTAAGAGTTCATATGAATCGTGTTGAATGTGCAACTATTATTTCTAGATCATTTAAAAAAGCTCTAAATATTGAATAAGCAAATTATTTTTCATATCGACATGGATTCATTTTTTGTAAGTTGTGAAAGGATAGTAAAAGAAGAGTTAAGAAATACTCCTGTTGCCATAGCAAAAGATACAAAAAGATCAATTGCATCCGCTTTAAGTTATGAGGCAAAAAAATTAGGTGCAAAAGTTGGTATGCCTGTTTATCAATTAAAAACTTTGATACCTAATATTATTCTTGTAAAACCTAACTTACCATTTTATAACTTAATTAGTAATCGAATTTTTGATTATATATATAATAATGTAACAAAAGATTTAGAAATATATAGTATAGATGAATGCTATATCGATATGAGTTTAAAAGTTAAAAATTATGAAGATGCTTATAACGAAGCTAAAAAAATTCAAGAACAAATTAAAAGAGTATTTAAAATACCGTGTTCAATTGGGATAAGTTACAATAAATTTCTTGCAAAAATGTCAACTAATTTAGCAAAACCTCATGGTATATTAATTACTAAAAATGAAGATATAAAAAAACATTTTTACAAATTACCTATTAATAATTTTTTTGGGATTGGAAAACACAATACTCAAAAATTAATAAGTGAAGGTATTAATACTATTGAAGATTTTGTGAATTATGATAATTTTAATATTTTAAAAAAACATTTAGGAAATAATTTTTGATCTCTTAAACAGCAAATTTCAGGAAATGATGTAATAAAAAAAGAAAAAATTATGACCACAGTTAAATCTATTGGTAATAGTTTAACCTTTGAAATGGATAATTTATTTATTGCAGAAGACATTTTAAGACAATTGCGTTATTTATCCTTTAAAGTTGCTGAGAGATTAAAATCAAATAATAATTTTGGTTCTATTGTAAAATTATCATTACGACAAATGGATGGAATATGAATTTCTTTTCAGCAAAACATTCATGATAATATTTTTGATTTCGAAGATATTTATAAACAAATAAGTAGTTTGTTTTGGGAACATTGAAATGAAAATCCACTTCGAGGAGTTGGAGTAACTGTAGCACAATTAAAATCATATGGTGATATGAGTTTAGATCTTTTTCAAAAAAGAAAAGAGCAGACTCCTAAAGAAATAGTCAACAATATTAATTATATGTTTAATAAGAAAGTTCTGCAAATAGCAAAAGATTTACAAAATAAAGATAAATCTAAAATTAGTAATACAAAATTTGTAAATGAAACTTATAAAAATGTTGCAAAAAATAAAATAAAAATATAAGTGAGGAAATATGAAGATAGGTTTATATGGTGGAACTTTTGACCCGATCACAAAAGGACATATTAAAATTGCTAAACATGCAATTGAAAATTTAAGTCTAGATAAATTAATTTTTATTCCAGCTTATGTTAATCCTTTTAAAACAAAACAAAAATCTGTTGATTGTAACCATAGATTTAATATGATAAATCTTATTTTAGAAGATAAGATGGAAGTTAGTGCGTTTGAAATCAACAAAAAAGGTCCTTCATATACAATCGAAACTTTAAAATATTTTAAAAATAAATTTCCTAATGATAAATTATTCTTTTTATTCGGCTCAGATAATTTAAATTCAATCAATAAATGAAAAAATATTGATGAATTTAAAAATTTTGCGCAATTGGTTTGCTACCGTCGTTCTAATAATATAAATAAAATAAATTTAAAAAAATATAATATAAAAATGATGAATAATACTTTATATAATTTTTCTTCTACTACATATAGGCAAGGCAATATATCTATGGTTACAAAAGAAGTTCAAAATTATATAGCAAACAATTATTTATATTTAGAAGATATTTTAAGAAATACATTATCAGTTAATAGATATAAACATTCAAAACAAGCAGCAGATTTTGCTTTAAAATTAGCAGATCATTTAAACTATTCTAAAAAAGTAGCATATTATGCAGGATTACTTCATGATATTACAAAAGAATGAACTATTGATCAACATCGTAATTTTCTAAAAAGATATAATATTGATGAAAAAAAAATAGAAGATCATCAACTTCATCAAAAAACAGGGTATTTATATTTAAAAAATGTTTTATTAATAAAAAATTCTCAAATATTAAAAGCAATAGAGTATCACACTACATTAAATTACTCTATGTCAACATTATCTAAGATAGTTTATGTAGCTGACAAAATATGTGCTGGCAGAGCTTGAGAAGGTATACAAGAGTACCGTAAATTAGTATTTTTAAATTTTGATGAAGGTTATAAAAAGCTAGTTTTAAAAATCTGAAATCACTACAAAGAAAACAATTATTCTTTAACTGAAGAACAAAATAATATATATATAAAAAATATATAAAAAAAGGCAAGTAATTTTACTTGCTTTTAATTTATTTATGATATGATTATAGAGCAAGTAAATTTCTATATATTACTTAAAAAATCCAAGACAATAATTTAAAAAAAATTATTTTTTTTAAAAATTAAATATAAAATATGATATGATTAATTAGCAAGTAATTGATCCACAAATAATCTACAAAAAAATTATTTTTTTTAAAAAAATTTTGAATTATTGTAGTATAATTTTATTTGCAAATTATGTAAAATAGTTCTTTGAAAACTGGATATAAATACCATAAATCGTCAATTCAATTTATTATTAAGAGTTTGATCCTGGCTCAGGATGAACGCTGGCTGTGTGCCTAATACATGCATGTCGAACGAGTAGCTTGCTACTAGTGGCGAATGGGTGAGTAACACGTGCTTAATCTGCCTTTTAGATTGGGATAACAAACGGAAACGTTTGCTAATACCGGATATGTAATATATTCGCATGAATTTATTATGAAAGGAGCTTTACGGCTTCACTAAAAGATGAGGGCGCGGAACATTAGTTAGTTGGTAGGGTAATGGCCTACCAAGACTATGATGTTTAGCCGGGTTGAGAAACTGAACGGCCACACTGGGACTGAGATACGGCCCAGACTCCTACGGGAGGCAGCAGTAGGGAATATTCCACAATGGGCGAAAGCCTGATGGAGCGACACAGCGTGCACGATGAAGGCCTTCGGGTTGTAAAGTGCTGTTATTGGGGAAGAACACTAAAAAGAGGAAATGCTTTTTAGCTGACGGTACCCAATCAGAAAGCGATGGCTAACTATGTGCCAGCAGCCGCGGTAATACATAGGTCGCAAGCGTTATCCGGAATTATTGGGCGTAAAGCGTTCGTAGGTTGTTTGTTAAGTCTGGTGTCAAAGCCCGGGGCTCAACCCCGGTATGCATTAGATACTGACAAACTAGAATTAGATAGAGGTAAGCGGAATTCCATGTGAAGCGGTGAAATGCGTAGATATATGGAAGAACACCAAAGGCGAAGGCAGCTTACTGGGTCTATATTGACACTGAGGGACGAAAGCGTGGGGAGCAAACAGGATTAGATACCCTGGTAGTCCACGCTGTAAACGATGATCATTAGTCGGTGGATGATTCACTGACGCAGCTAACGCATTAAATGATCCGCCTGAGTAGTATGCTCGCAAGAGTGAAACTTAAAGGAATTGACGGGGACTCGCACAAGCGGTGGAGCATGTGGTTTAATTTGAAGATACGCGGAGAACCTTACCCACTCTTGACATCTTCCGCAAAGCTATAGAGATATAGTGGAGGTTAACGGAATGACAGATGGTGCATGGTTGTCGTCAGCTCGTGTCGTGAGATGTTAGGTTAAGTCCTATAACGAGCGCAACCCCTATTTTTAGTTACTAACAGGTTATGCTGAGAACTCTAGAAATACTGCCTGGGTAACCAGGAGGAAGGTGGGGATGACGTCAAATCATCATGCCTCTTACGAGTGGGGCTACACACGTGCTACAATGGTCGGTACAAAGAGATGCAATACGGTGACGTGGAGCAAATCTCAAAAAGCCGATCTCAGTTCGGATTGAAGTCTGCAACTCGACTTCATGAAGTCGGAATCGCTAGTAATCGCAAATCAGCAACGTTGCGGTGAATACGTTCTCGAGTCTTGTACACACCGCCCGTCACACCATGGGAGCTGGTAATGCCCGAAGCCGGTTAGTTAACTTCGGAGACGACTGTCTAAGGTAGGACTGGTGACTGGGGTGAAGTCGTAACAAGGTATCCCTACGAGAACGTGGGGATGGATCACCTCCTTTCTACGGAGTACATAAGATTATTTAAAATAATAATCATATCACCATGAACTTTTTTAAGTTCATTTAACAGTTACAAAAAAAAGATTTATGAAAATTTATATCCAGTTTTGAGAGTTCTATCTCTCTTATAGTTCTTTGAAAACTGAATAGAAAAGACATTTGTAAATATTAATATTTCAAACGTTTTGATCAACCAATATAGAATACAAAATCATATCTAATTCTTAATTTTAAATTAGGACAATAGGTCATACTATTAAATAAGTAAGAGTTTTTGGTGGATGCCTTGGGTCTGGAAGTCGATGAAGGACGCGATTACCTGCGATAAGCCTCGTGGAGCTGGAAATAAGCTATGAAACGGGGATTTCCGAATGGGGAAACCTAACTAGATTAATCTCTAGTTGCATTCTAATGAATACATAGTTAGAATTGTGAGACACGTTGAGAACTGAAACATCTTAGTACCAACAGGAAAAGAAAATAAATAATGATTCCCTGAGTAGCGGCGAGCGAACGGGGAAGAGCCTAAACCAACACTTGTTGTTGGGGTTGTGGGACAACTTACATAGAGTTACAAAATTCATAGATAGCAGAAGGAGTTGGAATGCTCCACAATATAGGGTGAAAGTCCCGTACGCGAAATTTATGAATCTCTTAGTTGAATCCCGAGTAGGGCGGGGCACGTGAAACCCTGTCTGAATCTGCCGGGACCATCCGGTAAGGCTAAATACTAACCAGACACCGATAGTGAACTAGTACCGTGAGGGAAAGGTGAAAAGAACCCCGAGAGGGGAGTGAAATAGATTCTGAAACCAATTACTTACAGTTAGTCAGAGCCCGTTAATGGGTGATGGCGTACATCTTGCAGTATGGACCGGCGAGTTATGACAGCATGCTAGGTTAAGTAGAATAAAGCGAAGCCGTAGAGAAATCGAGTCTGAATAGGGCGCTTTAGTATGTTGTTATATACCCGAAACCAGGTGATCTACCCATGAGCAGACTGAAACTTAGGTAAAACTAAGCGGAGGGTCGAACCGTAGTACGCTAAAAAGTGCCCGGATGACTTGTGGGTAGGGGTGAAATTCCAATCGAACTTGGAGATAGCTGGTTCTCTTCGAAATAGCTTTAGGGCTAGCGTGTAGTGTTAAATAATGGGGGTAGAGCACTGAATATGGAATGGCGGCGCCTAGCTGTACTGACTATAATCAAACTCCGAATACCATTATGTATTGCTATGCAGTCGGAACATCGGTGATAACGTCGATGCTCGCGAGGGAAACAACCCAGATCGTCAGCTAAGGTCCCAAAATTGTGTTAAGTGAGAAAGGTTGTGGGATTTCTTAAACAGCTAGGATGTTGGCTTAGAAGCAGCCATCGTTTAAAGAGTGCGTAATAGCTCACTAGTCGAGAGATCCTGTGCCAATAATTTAACGGGACTAAAACACAATACCGAAGCTACGGGCATGTAAATGCGTTAGGAGAGCGTTCTAAGGGCATTGAAGCTAGACTGTGAAGACTAGTGGAGCGCTTAGAAGTGAGAATGCCGGTATGAGTAACGATTCAGAGTGAGAATCTCTGACGCCTATTGGGGAAGGTTTCCTGGGCAAGGTTCGTCCACCCAGGGTTAGTCAGGACCTAAGACGAGGCCGAAAGGCGTAGCCGATGGACAACAGGTTAATATTCCTGTACTTCCTTAAAGTGTGATGGAGTGACGGAGAAGGATAGCATTACCACTTATCGGATTGTGGGGTAAGCATTTAGAGGGTTACTGGAGGCAAATCCCTAGTAACTTAACCTTGAGATGTGATGCATAGTGAAATGGCAACAAAGTAATGAATTATGTGATTCCATGCTTCTTAAAAAAGCTTCTAACTTAAGCTTTAAGGGACCTGTACCGAGAACGAACACACGTCCCCAAGATGAGTATTCTAAGGCGAGCGAGAAAACCAATGTTAAGGAACTCTGCAAAATTATCCCGTAAGTTCGCAAGAAGGGATGCCAATAGAAATATTGGCCGCAGTAAAATGTGAGGGGGAACTGTTTATCAAAAACACAGCTCTATGCTAAGTCGTAAGACGATGTATATAGGGTGACGCCTGCCCAGTGCCCGAAGGTTAAGATGATGTGTTAGCTATGCGAAGCACTGATTTGAAGCCCGGGTGAACGGCGGCCGTAACTATAACGGTCCTAAGGTAGCGAAATTCCTTGTCGGCTAAATACTGACCTGCACGAAAGGCGCAATCATCTCTTAACTGTCTCAACATTGGACTCGGTGAAATTATGGTCCCAGTGAAAACGCTGGGTTCCCGCATCAAGACGAAAAGACCCCGTGGAGCTTTACTATAACTTCGTATTGAATTTTGGCTTAACATGTGTAGGATAGGTGGGAGACTTTGAAGCTTGGACGCTAGTCCAAGTGGAGTCATCCTTGAAATACCACCCTTGTTAATTTGAAATTCTAACTTGCTACCATTATCTGGTAGGAGGACAGTGCGTGGTGGGTAGTTTGACTGGGGCGGTCGCCTCCTAAAGGGTAACGGAGGCGTTCAAAGTTACACTCAATACAGTCAGAAACTGTATGTAGAGCATAAAGGTAAAAGTGTGATTGACTGTGAGACCTACAAGTCGAGCAGGTGCGAAAGCAGGACTTAGTGATCCGGCGGTACTTCATGGAAAGGCCGTCGCTCAACGGATAAAAGCTACCCCGGGGATAACAGGCTTATCTTCCCCAAGAGATCACATCGACGGGAAGGTTTGGCACCTCGATGTCGGCTCATCGCATCCTGGAGCTGGAGTCGGTTCCAAGGGTTGGGCTGTTCGCCCATTAAAGCGGTACGCGAGCTGGGTTCAGAACGTCGTGAGACAGTTCGGTTCCTATCTGATGTGGGCGTTGGAATATTGATGAGAGCTGCTCTTAGTACGAGAGGACCGGAGTGGACGTACCGATGGTGTTCCAGTTGTTTCGCCAGAAGCATAGCTGGGTAGCCAAGTACGGAAAGGATAACCGCTGAAAGCATCTAAGCGGGAAGCCTCCTCAAAGATGAATATTCCCTATGAAATTCCTTATAGACTATGAGGTTGATAGGCTGGAGGTGTAAGTGTAGTAATACATTCAGCTGACCAGTACTAATAAATTCAATGGTTTAATAGTTTATATTTTATGTTGGTAAATGTACAAGTTTTCTATTCAGTTTTCAGAGTTCTAGAAAAAAATAAAATGAATTCTGTTTTTATATGCTTTTTTTTAAAAAAATAATAAAAAATAGTGTATAATATTAAAGCATTTAACAAAAAATGTGATAGTTCTTTGAAAACTGGATATAAATACCATAAATCGTCAATTCAATTTATTATTAAGAGTTTGATCCTGGCTCAGGATGAACGCTGGCTGTGTGCCTAATACATGCATGTCGAACGAGTAGCTTGCTACTAGTGGCGAATGGGTGAGTAACACGTGCTTAATCTGCCTTTTAGATTGGGATAACAAACGGAAACGTTTGCTAATACCGGATATGTAATATATTCGCATGAATTTATTATGAAAGGAGCTTTACGGCTTCACTAAAAGATGAGGGCGCGGAACATTAGTTAGTTGGTAGGGTAATGGCCTACCAAGACTATGATGTTTAGCCGGGTTGAGAAACTGAACGGCCACACTGGGACTGAGATACGGCCCAGACTCCTACGGGAGGCAGCAGTAGGGAATATTCCACAATGGGCGAAAGCCTGATGGAGCGACACAGCGTGCACGATGAAGGCCTTCGGGTTGTAAAGTGCTGTTATTGGGGAAGAACACTAAAAAGAGGAAATGCTTTTTAGCTGACGGTACCCAATCAGAAAGCGATGGCTAACTATGTGCCAGCAGCCGCGGTAATACATAGGTCGCAAGCGTTATCCGGAATTATTGGGCGTAAAGCGTTCGTAGGTTGTTTGTTAAGTCTGGTGTCAAAGCCCGGGGCTCAACCCCGGTATGCATTAGATACTGACAAACTAGAATTAGATAGAGGTAAGCGGAATTCCATGTGAAGCGGTGAAATGCGTAGATATATGGAAGAACACCAAAGGCGAAGGCAGCTTACTGGGTCTATATTGACACTGAGGGACGAAAGCGTGGGGAGCAAACAGGATTAGATACCCTGGTAGTCCACGCTGTAAACGATGATCATTAGTCGGTGGATGATTCACTGACGCAGCTAACGCATTAAATGATCCGCCTGAGTAGTATGCTCGCAAGAGTGAAACTTAAAGGAATTGACGGGGACTCGCACAAGCGGTGGAGCATGTGGTTTAATTTGAAGATACGCGGAGAACCTTACCCACTCTTGACATCTTCCGCAAAGCTATAGAGATATAGTGGAGGTTAACGGAATGACAGATGGTGCATGGTTGTCGTCAGCTCGTGTCGTGAGATGTTAGGTTAAGTCCTATAACGAGCGCAACCCCTATTTTTAGTTACTAACAGGTTATGCTGAGAACTCTAGAAATACTGCCTGGGTAACCAGGAGGAAGGTGGGGATGACGTCAAATCATCATGCCTCTTACGAGTGGGGCTACACACGTGCTACAATGGTCGGTACAAAGAGATGCAATACGGTGACGTGGAGCAAATCTCAAAAAGCCGATCTCAGTTCGGATTGAAGTCTGCAACTCGACTTCATGAAGTCGGAATCGCTAGTAATCGCAAATCAGCAACGTTGCGGTGAATACGTTCTCGAGTCTTGTACACACCGCCCGTCACACCATGGGAGCTGGTAATGCCCGAAGCCGGTTAGTTAACTTCGGAGACGACTGTCTAAGGTAGGACTGGTGACTGGGGTGAAGTCGTAACAAGGTATCCCTACGAGAACGTGGGGATGGATCACCTCCTTTCTACGGAGTACATAAGATTATTTAAAATAATAATCATATCACCATGAACTTTTTTAAGTTCATTTAACAGTTACAAAAAAAAGATTTATGAAAATTTATATCCAGTTTTGAGAGTTCTATCTCTCTTATAGTTCTTTGAAAACTGAATAGAAAAGACATTTGTAAATATTAATATTTCAAACGTTTTGATCAACCAATATAGAATACAAAATCATATCTAATTCTTAATTTTAAATTAGGACAATAGGTCATACTATTAAATAAGTAAGAGTTTTTGGTGGATGCCTTGGGTCTGGAAGTCGATGAAGGACGCGATTACCTGCGATAAGCCTCGTGGAGCTGGAAATAAGCTATGAAACGGGGATTTCCGAATGGGGAAACCTAACTAGATTAATCTCTAGTTGCATTCTAATGAATACATAGTTAGAATTGTGAGACACGTTGAGAACTGAAACATCTTAGTACCAACAGGAAAAGAAAATAAATAATGATTCCCTGAGTAGCGGCGAGCGAACGGGGAAGAGCCTAAACCAACACTTGTTGTTGGGGTTGTGGGACAACTTACATAGAGTTACAAAATTCATAGATAGCAGAAGGAGTTGGAATGCTCCACAATATAGGGTGAAAGTCCCGTACGCGAAATTTATGAATCTCTTAGTTGAATCCCGAGTAGGGCGGGGCACGTGAAACCCTGTCTGAATCTGCCGGGACCATCCGGTAAGGCTAAATACTAACCAGACACCGATAGTGAACTAGTACCGTGAGGGAAAGGTGAAAAGAACCCCGAGAGGGGAGTGAAATAGATTCTGAAACCAATTACTTACAGTTAGTCAGAGCCCGTTAATGGGTGATGGCGTACATCTTGCAGTATGGACCGGCGAGTTATGACAGCATGCTAGGTTAAGTAGAATAAAGCGAAGCCGTAGAGAAATCGAGTCTGAATAGGGCGCTTTAGTATGTTGTTATATACCCGAAACCAGGTGATCTACCCATGAGCAGACTGAAACTTAGGTAAAACTAAGCGGAGGGTCGAACCGTAGTACGCTAAAAAGTGCCCGGATGACTTGTGGGTAGGGGTGAAATTCCAATCGAACTTGGAGATAGCTGGTTCTCTTCGAAATAGCTTTAGGGCTAGCGTGTAGTGTTAAATAATGGGGGTAGAGCACTGAATATGGAATGGCGGCGCCTAGCTGTACTGACTATAATCAAACTCCGAATACCATTATGTATTGCTATGCAGTCGGAACATCGGTGATAACGTCGATGCTCGCGAGGGAAACAACCCAGATCGTCAGCTAAGGTCCCAAAATTGTGTTAAGTGAGAAAGGTTGTGGGATTTCTTAAACAGCTAGGATGTTGGCTTAGAAGCAGCCATCGTTTAAAGAGTGCGTAATAGCTCACTAGTCGAGAGATCCTGTGCCAATAATTTAACGGGACTAAAACACAATACCGAAGCTACGGGCATGTAAATGCGTTAGGAGAGCGTTCTAAGGGCATTGAAGCTAGACTGTGAAGACTAGTGGAGCGCTTAGAAGTGAGAATGCCGGTATGAGTAACGATTCAGAGTGAGAATCTCTGACGCCTATTGGGGAAGGTTTCCTGGGCAAGGTTCGTCCACCCAGGGTTAGTCAGGACCTAAGACGAGGCCGAAAGGCGTAGCCGATGGACAACAGGTTAATATTCCTGTACTTCCTTAAAGTGTGATGGAGTGACGGAGAAGGATAGCATTACCACTTATCGGATTGTGGGGTAAGCATTTAGAGGGTTACTGGAGGCAAATCCCTAGTAACTTAACCTTGAGATGTGATGCATAGTGAAATGGCAACAAAGTAATGAATTATGTGATTCCATGCTTCTTAAAAAAGCTTCTAACTTAAGCTTTAAGGGACCTGTACCGAGAACGAACACACGTCCCCAAGATGAGTATTCTAAGGCGAGCGAGAAAACCAATGTTAAGGAACTCTGCAAAATTATCCCGTAAGTTCGCAAGAAGGGATGCCAATAGAAATATTGGCCGCAGTAAAATGTGAGGGGGAACTGTTTATCAAAAACACAGCTCTATGCTAAGTCGTAAGACGATGTATATAGGGTGACGCCTGCCCAGTGCCCGAAGGTTAAGATGATGTGTTAGCTATGCGAAGCACTGATTTGAAGCCCGGGTGAACGGCGGCCGTAACTATAACGGTCCTAAGGTAGCGAAATTCCTTGTCGGCTAAATACTGACCTGCACGAAAGGCGCAATCATCTCTTAACTGTCTCAACATTGGACTCGGTGAAATTATGGTCCCAGTGAAAACGCTGGGTTCCCGCATCAAGACGAAAAGACCCCGTGGAGCTTTACTATAACTTCGTATTGAATTTTGGCTTAACATGTGTAGGATAGGTGGGAGACTTTGAAGCTTGGACGCTAGTCCAAGTGGAGTCATCCTTGAAATACCACCCTTGTTAATTTGAAATTCTAACTTGCTACCATTATCTGGTAGGAGGACAGTGCGTGGTGGGTAGTTTGACTGGGGCGGTCGCCTCCTAAAGGGTAACGGAGGCGTTCAAAGTTACACTCAATACAGTCAGAAACTGTATGTAGAGCATAAAGGTAAAAGTGTGATTGACTGTGAGACCTACAAGTCGAGCAGGTGCGAAAGCAGGACTTAGTGATCCGGCGGTACTTCAT
Organism: Mycoplasma zalophi; assembly: GCF_025486335.1. Taxonomy (GTDB): domain Bacteria; phylum Bacillota_I; class Bacilli_A; order Mycoplasmatales; family Metamycoplasmataceae; genus Metamycoplasma; species Metamycoplasma zalophi. The sequence goes on along the minus strand of NZ_JAOOPZ010000003.1, from coordinate 22,750 downwards.
GGAAAGGCCGTCGCTCAACGGATAAAAGCTACCCCGGGGATAACAGGCTTATCTTCCCCAAGAGATCACATCGACGGGAAGGTTTGGCACCTCGATGTCGGCTCATCGCATCCTGGAGCTGGAGTCGGTTCCAAGGGTTGGGCTGTTCGCCCATTAAAGCGGTACGCGAGCTGGGTTCAGAACGTCGTGAGACAGTTCGGTTCCTATCTGATGTGGGCGTTGGAATATTGATGAGAGCTGCTCTTAGTACGAGAGGACCGGAGTGGACGTACCGATGGTGTTCCAGTTGTTTCGCCAGAAGCATAGCTGGGTAGCCAAGTACGGAAAGGATAACCGCTGAAAGCATCTAAGCGGGAAGCCTCCTCAAAGATGAATATTCCCTATGAAATTCCTTATAGACTATGAGGTTGATAGGCTGGAGGTGTAAGTGTAGTAATACATTCAGCTGACCAGTACTAATAAATTCAATGGTTTAATAGTTTATATTTTATGTTGGTAAATGTACAAGTTTTCTATTCAGTTTTCAGAGATCTAGCCACTTATGTGGTTTTTTTTATTGCTTTTTTATAAAAAAACATAAGAACATAATAATTTGATATAATTTTAATTATGAAACAAATAAGGATAAATACTAAACAGAATTATTTAAAAAATAAAATTATTAAATTTCTCCAATTTCTTTTTTTGTATGTTTCTATAATTTTTTTATTTAGTATTCTTATTATTTTTTTAAAATATTTATCAGATAAAAATTATTTTCAATCTAGTATATTTATTTCTTATTGAACAATAAGCAGCATTTTAACAACTTTTGCTTGCACAACTTATCATTATATAAATTGGAAAAATGGTCAATTTCATTTCAAAATATTAACATGATTTAGTTTAATTCTTTTCATAATTATCAGTTTAATTTTCAGTTTTTCTTATTAAAAAAACAATGATAAAAAAACTGATTTTTTTTATTTTTTTGTTATAATATTAAAGCAACTATTAGATTATGATACATAAGGTTATGATACACCGAGCTTAGTTGTTCTCTCGTGTATTAATCAATTTATGTTGAATCTGATCCAAAAATATGGACAAGGAGAACAAATTATGAAATTAAATATTAAACTAAAATCATTTGAACATGCATTAGTGGATAATGCTTCTGTTAAAATTGTAACTTTAGCTAATACTGATAAAGATGCAGTAGTTAGTGGACCTATTCCATTACCTACAAAAAGAGAAATTATCACAATTCTACGTTCAGTGCACGTTAATAAAAAATCTCGTGAACAATTTGAATCTAGAACTCATAAACGTTTAATTATTATTGATAACGTTTCTGAAAAATTGTTAGATCAATTTAAGCGTATTGAATTACCTGCAGGTGTTCAAATTACAATAAATACTGTTAAATAAAAACAGTTATATTTTTTTATTTTTATATATAAAAATCTATATTTAGTTATAGAAAAAACGAAAGGATAAATTATGAAAGGAATCTTAGGAAGAAAAGTTGGAATGACTCAATTATTCACAAACATGGGTGAACAAATTCCAGTTACAGTAATTGAAGTTAAACCAAATGTTGTTACTAAAGTTCTTACAGCTGATCATGATGGTTATGTTGCAACTCAAATCGCTGTAGAAGATAAAAAACAATCAAGAATTAAAAAACCTGAAATCAATAGATTCAAGCAAGCTAACACAACACCTAAGCGCTTCGTAAAAGAAATTCGTAACATGACAGGTTATGAATTAGGTCAAACAATTGACGCATCTCTTTTTGAAGCTGGAGAAATTGTTGATGTTACTTCAACTTCAAAAGGAAAAGGTTTTGCTGGAACTATTAAACGTCACAACCAAAAAATAGGACCTAAATCACATGGTGGTGGTGGAGGATCTAAACCAGTTCGTCAAACAGGTTCAATTGGGGATATTTCAGGGAATAAAGTTGTTAAAGGTATGACAATGCCAGGACATTTAGGAGCTGTTAAATCTACAATTCAAAACTTAGAAGTTGTTTATGTTGATGTTGAAAATAATTTATTAATTGTTAAAGGTTCAATACCTGGACCTAAAAAAGCTTTTGTAACTATTAAACAAAACGTTAAAGGGTTACCTGCTAAAGAAGCTATTACATTAGTTGATTTAAAAATAGCTTTAGAAAAAAATGAACTATTTGAACAAGCTAAAAAATATGGTGTTGAACTTGCAACAACTATGTCAATCAATGAAATGAAACAATTATTAAAAGAAGCTGAAGAAAAAGCTGCTGAAGCACAAAATAATGAAGAAGGAGAAAATTAATCATGGCAGAAACTAAAGAAACCAAAAAAACTGTTAAAAAAACAACTAAAACTACTTCTTCAACTAAAAAACCAACAACATCTAAAAAAACTACAACAACAAAAAGTACAACTAAAAAGACAACTGAAGTTAAAAAAACTCCAGTAGCTGTTAAAAAAACCAATACACCAGTTGAAACAAAAACTTTAAAATTTAATAAAGAAATATTAAATGATAGATTATTTGGATTAGAAACAGTTCACACTCAAGCAATATTTGATACTGTATTAAGTGATAGAGCAAGTCGTAGATTTTCAACTCACGCTGTAAAAAACAGAGGACAAGTTTCTGGAACTGGTAAAAAACCATGACAACAAAAAGGAACAGGTAGAGCAAGAGCAGGTTCATTACGTTCACCAATCTTCGTAGGTGGAGGAAGAGCTTTTGGACCAACAACTGCTAAAAACTATTCTTTAAAAGTTAACAAAAAAGTAAGAAGCTTAGCAATTAGAAGTGCGCTAAGTCAATTAGCAAAAGCTGAGCAAGTATTTGAATATGAATTCAAACTTGCAAAACCTTCTACTTCAACATTAGCTCAACAATTAAAAGAATTAAAATTAGATAATAATAAAGTTTTAATTGTAACAAGTGATTTAAACGTATTCTTAAGTGCAAGAAACTTAGAAAATGTAAAAACATTAAAAGTAACAAGTTTATCAGTTGAAGAATTATTAGCAACAGATTGCTTATTAATTAGTGAAATAGATTTAAAAATCTTAGAAAGTTTGGTTAAATAATGAATATTAATGAAGTTATTAAGTATCCAGTATTAACTGAAAAAACATATCAACAAATGCACGAACAAAATGTTTATACATTTGCAGTTGATAGAAGAACAAATAAAGTTGAAGTAAGAAAAGCAGTTGAATTTATTTTCAATGTAAAAGTTGAAAAAGTAAACATTATAAAAGTTTCTAAAAAACCAAAGAGAATTGGTCGTTTCCAAGGATTTACAAAAGCTTACAAAAAAGCATTAGTATATTTAGTAGATGGAAATAGTATTTCATTCTTCCCAAATGAAGAAGAAAATAAAAAAGAAGTAAATGTTTCAAAAGAAGAAACTACAAAAGAATTATCAGAAGCAGAAAAAAAAGCTGCTGCTAAAATTAAAAAAGTAACTGAAGAAAAAGACAATAAATAATTATTTTAGTTACATTACAATTAATAAAAATTAATATAACTTAAAAGAAAAAAATATTTTTAAGTACAAGGAGTAATAATGGCTATAAAACATTATAAGCCAACTTCTAATGGTAGACGTAATATGTCAAGCTTAGATTATAAAAATAATTTAAGTGGACATAAACCAGAAAAATCACTACTAGTACCATTAAAAAAACACGCTGGTAGAAATCATAGTGGTATTATTACCACTCGTCACCATGGAGGTGGAAACAAAAGAAAATATCGTTTAATTGATTTTAAACGTAATAAAGATAACATTGAAGCTGTTGTAAAAACAATAGAATATGATCCAAACCGTAGTGCTAATATTTCATTATTAGTATATAAAGATGGAGAAAAACGTTACATTTTATCACCAAAAGGATTAAATGTAGGTAATGTTGTTGTTTCAGGAGAAAATGTTGATATTAAAGTAGGTAACTCTTTAGCATTAAAAAACATTCCTGATGGAACATTTGTTCACAATATAGAATTACAACCTAAACAAGGTGGAATCATTGCACGTAGTGCAGGAACAAGTGCACAAGTTTTAGGTAAGGAAGAAAATGGAAGATATGTAATTTTAAGACTAAAAAGTGGAGAAGTAAGAAAAGTATTAGCAGAATGTAGAGCAACAATTGGTATTGTAGGAAATGAAGAACATTCATTAGTTAATATAGGAAAAGCTGGACGTAATCGTCACTTAGGAATTAGACCAACAGTTCGTGGGTCAGCAATGAACCCTAACGATCACCCACATGGGGGAGGGGAAGGACGTCAACCAATCGGACGTAAATCACCACTTACACCATGAGGTAAAAAAGCTCTTGGAGTTAAAACACGTTCAACTAAGAAATCATCAAATAAATTAATTATCAGAAGAAGAAAGGCGAATAAATAATGGCTAGATCACTTAAAAAAGGTCCATTTGTAGATGAACATTTAATGAAAAAAGTTCAAGCTATTTTAGATGGTAAAGCACCAAAAAAACCAATTAAAACTTGAAGTCGTCGTTCAACAATTTTCCCAGATTTCATTGGACTAACATTCCAAGTACACAATGGTAAAATTTTTAATGATGTATTTGTTACAAATGATATGGTAGGACATAGATTAGGAGAATTCTCACCAACCCGTACATATACAGGACATGGTGCAGATAAAGGGAAGAAGAAATAATGAATAGCGCAAAAGCAAGTGTAAAAGTTCAAAGAATTTCTGCTTACAAGGCAAGATTAGTAGCTGACCTTATCCGTAACAAAAATACTCAAGAAGCAATTTCTATATTACAAACAACCAATAAAAAAGCAACAAAAATAATTTTAAAATTATTAAAAAGCGCAATAGCTAATGCAACAAACAACCATGGATTAGATGGACAAAAATTATATATTTCAAAAATTCTAGTGAATGAAGGACCAACATTAAAACGTTACCAACCACACTCAAAAGGTAGAGCATTTCCAATTTTAAAAAGAACAAGTCACTTCTACATTGAAGTAAGCGAAAGAAACTAAGGAGAAATTTATGGGACAAAAAGTTAATCCAAATGGTTTTAGATACGGAATTTCTAAAGACCACAATACAAACTGATATTCAGATAAAGCAAAATACGCAGATCAATTAATTGAAGACCAAAAAATCTACCGTTTCTTTAACAATTTAGTTAGAAATTATCAAATTGGAAATGTACAAATTTTAAGAGATCAAAAAGAACATGTTATCGTTAAAGTTCACACAGCAAAACCTGGAGTTATTCTAGGAACAAATGGAGATAATGTTAAAGAATTAACATTAAAATTAAAAAAATATCTTCGTAATAAAAAAATTAATTTAAACATTGAAGTTGTTGAATTAAAAAATCCTGATTTAAATGCAAAATTATTAGCTGAAGGTATTGCAGAAAAATTAGAAAACCGTGGAAGCTTTAGATTAGCACAAAAATTTGCTATTCGTTTAGCTATGAAAGCTGGAGCTAAAGGTATTAAAACCGCAGTTTCAGGTCGTTTAAACGGTGTTGATATGGCACGTAAAGAAGGATATAATGAAGGTGAAATGAAACTTCATACCTTACGTCAAGATGTAGACTACGCAACCGCAACAGCAAGAACAACATACGGAGCTCTAGGAATTAAAGTTTGAGTATCATTGGGAGAAAAACAATTACAAGGAGATAAAGATGTTACAACCAAAAAGAACTAAACACCGTAAAATGTTTAGAATTCGTCACGACAAAATAAAAGCAGGACGTGGAAATAAAGTTTCATTTGGAGAATTTGGACTTCAAGCAAAAACAAGTGCTTGAGTAACTGCAAGACAAATTGAAGCAGCCCGTATCGCTATTACTCGTCGTATGGGACGTGAAGGACAAGTATTTATCAGAATTTTCCCACATATGTCAAAAACATCTAAACCTATCGGAGTTCGTATGGGTTCAGGTAAAGGTAGCCCAGAAGAATGAGTATCAGTAGTAAAAGTTGACACAATGATGTTTGAAGTTAAAGGTGTTAGCGAAGCTATTGCTATGGATGCATTACGTCTAGGTGGTCACAAACTACCAGTAAAATGAAAGATTATTAAAAAAGAAGAAGGAGTTAACTAATGAAATACCAAGATCTTAAATCAAAAAGTATTGAAGAATTAAATAATTTAGTTACTGACTATAAAGCTAATCTTTTTACATTACGTTTTAAAGCAAGAACAGGACAATTAGAACAAAACCACAAAATTAAAGATATCAAAAGAGATATTGCTCGTGTTTTAACAGCATTAAATGAAAAAATGTCATCAGGAGAAACAAAATAATGGAAAGAACAAATAACCGTAAGGTATTATCAGGAAAAGTTGTTTCAAATAAAAATGATAAAACAGTTATCGTTTTAGTTGAAACATATATTAAACACCCTAAATATAACAAACGTTTCAAAAAATCAAAACGTTTTGCAGTTCACGACGAAAACAATCAAGCTAAATTAAACGATATTGTAAAAATTCAAGAAACTCGTCCACTTTCAAAAACAAAACACTTTAGATTAGTTGAAGTTTTAGAACAATCACAAGAAGGAGATGAATAATCTATGATACAAGAATTATCAAGAGCTAATGTTGCTGATAACTCAGGAGCAAAAGAAGTAGGAATTATTCGTAACTTAGGTGGATCTGTTAAAAAATTTTCTAATATTGGAGATATCGTAATTTGTTCAGTTAAAAAAGCAATTCCTAATGGAATGGTTAAAGAAGGACAAATTGTTAAAGCTGTTGTTGTTAGAACTCGTTATGGTCTACAAAGATCAAATGGAACATATATTCGTTTCGATGATAATGCTGTAGTAATTATAAAAGATGATAAAACGCCAAGAGGAACACGGGTATTTGGGCCTGTAGCACGTGAATTACGTGATAAAGGTTATCTAAAAATCGTTTCTTTAGCTCCGGAGGTATTATAATGGCTAGTCAAAAAATTCGTAAAAACGATACAGTAGTTGTTATAAGTGGTGCTCATAAAGGTAAAGTTTCTACTGTTTTAGCTTTAGATCCAAAAAATAATTTAGTAACATTAAAAGACGTAAACAAAAAAACAAAACACATCAAACCAAATCAACAAAATCAAGACGGTGGAATTGAAATTAAAGAATTTCCAATTCATATCTCAAACGTTGCTATTTTAGTGAAAAAAGGTACAGCTTCAACACCTGCTACATATTCAAGAGTAGGATTTAGCATTGATAAAAACAACAAAAAACAAAGAGTTGTTAAAAAAACAAATAAAACATTTTAATTAAATTAAGGAAGTATCATGAATAAATTACAACAAAAATATTTAGAAGTAACTAGAAAAGAACTTCAAGAAAAATTTAATTACAAAAGTTCAATGCAAATACCACACATCGAAAAAATAGTATTAAATATGACAGCAGGAAACGAAGTTACTAATTCAAAAGCAATCGAAGAAGTTAATAATGAATTAATGTTAATATCAGGACAAAAACCAACACAAACAGTTGCTAAAAAATCATTAGCAAGTTGAAAATTACGTGAAGGAATGCCTATGGGTTCAAAAGTTACTTTACGTAGAGAAAAAATGTGATCATTTTTAACAAAATTATTAGAAGTTGCATTACCTCGTGTAAGAGACTTCCGTGGAGTTAATCCAAAGAGTTTTGACGGTAGAGGAAACTACGCAATAGGAATAAAAGAAGAAATCATTTTCCCAGAAATTAGTTTCGATAAAGTAAGAAAGTTAAAAGGTTTAGACGTAATCATTGTAACAAGTGCAAAAACAAATGAAGAAGCATATGCACTTCTAAAAAGTTTAGGTATGCCTTTTGGTAAAGGAGAATAATAAATAATGGCTAAAAAATCATTAATCGTTAAATCACATAAAACACCAAAATTCTCAACAAGAGCATATACACGTTGTGAATTATGTGGACGTCCACATGCAGTATTAAGAAAATATAAAATTTGCCGTATTTGCTTTAGAAATTTAGCACATGAAGGTAAATTACCAGGAATTAAGAAAGCGAGTTGATAATTATGGCAATTATAACTGATCCAATAGCAGATATGTTTGTAAGAATTAACAATGCAAGAGCTCGTAAAATGAGAGATGTTATTGTTCCTCATTCACTTAAAAAAGTAGCTATTTTAGAAATTTTTAAACGTGAAGGATACATTGTTGATTTCAAAGAAACAATGCAAGATAACCACAAACATATCGTTGTATCATTAAAATATAAAGGTTTTACAGGTTCACAAAGTGTTATTAATGGACTTAAAAAAGTTTCAAAACCAGGACTTAAAGTTTATGCAAGTGCTAAAACGCTTCCAAGAGTTTTAAGTGGATATGGAACCGCAATTATTTCAACATCAAAAGGTTTATTAACCGATAAAGAAGCTAGAAAGGAAAATGTAGGTGGAGAAGTAATCGCCTTCATTTGATAATATGTCTAGAGTAGGAAAAAGAATTTTAGAAATACCTGTTAATGTTGAAATTACTATCACAAATAACACAGCACAAGTAAAAGGACCTAAAGGAACATTAGAATATACATTTAATCCATTAATCAGCGTTTTAGTTGAAAATAATACTGTAACAACTCAACGTAAAAATGAAGAAAAACATACTAAACAATTACACGGAACCACAAACTCTTTACTAGCATCAATGTTAAAAGGTGTTAGTGAAGGATTTACAAAAGAAATCGAAATTATCGGGGTTGGATACAAAGCAACTCAAAAGGGAAATCAAATCGAAGTTATTGCGGGATATAGTCACCCAGTATTAGTTGATATACCTGAAAACTTAGATGTTAAAGTTGTAAAACCAACTTACATTACTATTTCAGGAATTGATAAACAAGCTGTTGGTCAATTCGCAGCAATATTAAGAGATATTCGTCGTCCAAGTCCTTATTCAGGAAAAGGAATTATGTATAAAGGTGAAAAAATTCGTCGTAAAGAAGGGAAAACTGCTTCTAAATAATAAGCAGAAAGGTAAAATATTATGCAAAAATCAAGAAAAGATAGACGTGTTACAAAACACATGAAAATTAGAATGCATTTACAAGGTACAGCTGATGTTCCACGTGTAACTGTATTTAAATCACTACACAATTTTTATGCACAATTAATAAATGACGAAACACATACAACTTTAGCAGCTTCATCAACAAAAGCATTATCTCTTACAACTAATAATATTGAAGCAGTCAAAACTGTAGCAAAAGATTTTGCAACAAAATTAAAAAACAAAAATGTTACAAAAATTGTTTTTGATCGTTCAGGATATATTTATCATGGTAAAGTGGCAGCATTTGCTGAAACACTACGTGAAGAAGGGATTAATTTCTAATGACAAATAATTTAGAAGAAACTCAAGTTTTAACAAACGAAGAAACAACAAAAGTAGTTAAAAACACACACAAAAACAATTTTAAAGCAAAAGAAAATGATCAAGAAAAAACAGAATTTAGACGTGAAAAAAGACCAAATTCTCGTTTTAATAAACAAGATAAAGATGCAAGAAGATCAACAAGAAGACCTAGAGAATTTAACACTGTAAATTCAGAATTTGAAGAAAAAGTTGTTAATATAGCTCGTGTTACTGTTGTTGTTAAAGGGGGGAGACGTTTTAGTTTTTCAGCTTATGTATCAGTTGGTAACAAAAAAGGAAAAATTGGATTTGGACACGGTAAAGCAAACGAAGTTCAAGATGCAATTAAAAAAGCAGTTAAAGATGCGCATAAAAACATTTTTGAAGTTCCTATTGTTAATGGAACAATTCCTCACGAAATGCAAGCTAAGTTTTTAGCTTCTAAAGTTCAACTACGTCCTGCACGTAAAGGGGCTGGAATCATTGCTTCAAATACAGTGCGTAGCGTTGTAGAATTAGCAGGATATACAGATATCTCTACAAAAACTTACGGTTCAAGAAATAAACAAAATATTGTTTATGCAACAATTAAAGCCTTAAAAAACTTAAAAACAGCTAAAGAAATTGCTGAATTAAGAGATATTAAAGTAAGTGATTTATAGTATTTAAGGAGTAAAAAATGCAAAAATTAAATAATCTTAAATATACAGAAGGCGCAAGAAAAGATAAACACCGTGTAGGTAGAGGACATGCTGCTGGTAAAGGTAAACAAGCTGGTAGAGGACAAAGTGGACAAACAAAACGTAACAATGTACGTCTAGGATTTGAAGGGGGACAAAACCCATGATTCAGACGTTTACCAAAAAGAGGATTTAAAAATGTAAATCATATTGAATTTCAAGTTGTTAATTTAGATCAACTAGAAATTAAATTTGAAAAAAATGAAACAGTAAGTTTTGAAACTTTATTTAATAAAGGTTTAATTAAACATTATGATCAACCTGTTAAAATTTTAGGACGTGGAGAAATTACAAAACCACTAGTTTTAACAGATATTGATAAAATTTCTAAAACAGCCGAAGACGCAATTGTTAAAGCTGGAGGAAAAATCGAGGTTGAATAATGAACAAAACTACCAAAGATCAAAAAACTCAGTCTCAAAAACTAAAAAAATTAAGTTTTGATTCTAGGTTTGTTAAATTTAAGAATAGTTATAATGATTTTTGAAAAAATCATGATTTAATAAAAAAAGTAATTTTTACTATATTCTTATTAACTATCTTTGTAGCAGCAGGAACAATTACTATTCCTGGTATCCATTTAGTAAATCAAGATAAATTAAATGGAGGAGATTTTTTAGGGATCTTAAATTTAGTAGGTGGTGGAGGGCTTAGAAATTTTAGTGTTGTAGCTCTAGGAATTAGTCCATTTATTACCGCTAGTTTAATTATGATGATTTTACAAACTAAAATATTTCCACCAATATATAGACTAAGTCAATCCGGTCCCCAAGGGCGAATCAAAATTAATATAATTACAAGATTCGCAACCTTAATATTTGCAATTATTCAAGCAATTGTGTTAACAAAAGCCTTAAAAAACCCCAAAACAGGGTTTGGGATCAGAATTATTAGTGAATTAGATACAAATACTTATGCTTATTTCATCTTACCTTTAATTTTAATAGCCGGAAGCTTGTTTGCATTATTTTTAGGTGAGTTAATAACAAATAAAGGTGTTGGAAATGGAACTAGTTTAATAATATTTGCAGGTATTGCTTCCAATTTAATTCCAACATTTAAAAATGCTTTTGAATTTCTTGTAACAAGTTCAAAAACAGAATCATTAGTATTTAAAGAATTAATTAACTTTAGTGTTTATTTAATTTCATATAGTTTAGTTATATTTGTTGTAGGGTATTTCTACTTAGCAGAAAGACACATCCCTATTCAACAAGTAGGAGCTGGTCTTTCTAAAAATGAAAAAGAATTATCTTATTTACCATTAAAAGCAAACCCCGCAGGTATTATGTCGGTAATTTTCTCATTGATGGTACTAAGTCTACCAACAATGATTGCTGGATTATTTAATCCTGCTACAAGTTCATATTACAATTGAATTTATACTAATTTTCAAATGACACAACCTGTTGGTTTCTTTCTATTTATTGTAATTACATTTGCATTTACTTTGTTAATGGGATTACAACAATCAAAAATAGATAAAATTTCAGAAGACTTTGCAAAAAGCTCAACATTTATTCCTGGTATTAGACCAGGTGAACAAACTGAAGATTACTTAATTACAAAAATTTTAAATTTAAGTTATTTTTCAAGTATATATTTAATTATTATTGGTGCGATGCGTTATGTAGAAGAAATGCTACACCTACCAGCTAATATAGCTTTTGGAGGAACGGGGTTAATGATTTTGGTTTCAGTTACAATTGAAACGTTACAACAAGTTCAAGCCCGTTACAAAACCCAAGAGTTATCAAGAAAACGTAAAAAAATTCTACATAGTCTTGAAAATGGAGAAGAAGGTGATTTATTATGATAAAAACATATAAAGATCTAAATTTAATATTTTTAGGAGCACCTGGTGCTGGAAAAGGTACTGTAGCAAATCAATTAGTATTAAATGATGAATTTATTCAAGTTTCAACTGGTGAGATACTAAGAGAAGAAATTAGAAATCAAACCAAACTTGGATTAGAAGCGCAAGCTATTATGAGTCGTGGTGATTATGTAAGTGATGATATCGTAAATGAAATTATTAAGGCAAAATTAAATAAACTAACATCTCTTAATCAACATTTCATTTTAGACGGTTATCCACGAACATTAGCACAAGTAAATTTTTTAGAATCACTTGAATTTACTAAAATAGATTATGTTATTTTATTAAATATTGAACAAGATGTGATTTTAGAGAGATTAACAAATCGAAGAATTTGTCAAAATTGTGGCGCAACATATCACTTAATTTCTAAAAAACCTCAGGTAGAAAATATATGTGATGAATGTAAAAATCCTTTAATACAAAGAAAAGATGATCAACCCGATGTTATTTTAAAAAGATTAGATGTCTTTACACAACAAACAAAACCATTGATTGATACCTATAAACAAAAAGGTAATTTGATTGAAATCAATGCAAATCAAGATATAGAAGATGTTTATTTAGATATTAAAAATAAACTAATAGAATCGATACAAAATGATTTTAATTAAAAATTCTCAAGAAATAAAAGACATCAAAAAATCTTGTGCTATCCTGGCAGAAGTAAAAACCATCTTATGAAACTTCATAAGACCAGGTGTTTCTTTAAAAGAAATAGATAGCATCGCTTTTAAAGAAATTAAAAAAAGAAATGCAAAGCCTGCTTTTTTAGGACAATATGGATTTAAATACAGCTTATGCATTAGTGTTAATGAAGAATTAATCCATGGTATTCCTAGTGATAGAATCTTAAAAGATGGTGATTTGGTAAAAGTTGATATGGGTGCAATTTGAAATGGAATGTATTCAGATAGTGCTTTTACTAAATATGTAGGAGATAATCCTAGTGAAGAAGATTTAAATTTAATAAAAGTGGCAAAAGATGCTTTTATGGCCGGATTTAAAGAGGTTAAAGTCGGTAAAAGAATAGGTGATATAAGTCATGCAATTGGTAAAGTAATCAAAGAAGCAGGATATTATACACCTTTAGAATATACGGGTCATGGCATTGGTCGTTCTTTACATGAAGATCCTTATGTATATAATGACGGAAAAAAAGATACCGGACCTTTAATAAGAAATGGTATGGTAATTTGTATTGAACCAATGATTCTACAAAAAACCTACAAAACAAAAGTTTTAAAAGATGGCTGAACAGTAGTAAGTTCATCAGGATTGAAATCCAGTCATTATGAACAAACAATTCTTATTGAAAATGATAAAGCAATCATTTTAACAGGAGACAATATTTAATGGCAAAAGATGCAATCAAAATGACAGGTAAAGTAACTAAAGTTCATTCAACAAAAAATTTTATTGTACAACTTGAAAACGGAATTGAAATCCAAGCAACAACAAGTGGTAAAATGGCACTTCACAACATCAGAATAATTAATGGTGATACTGTGGATGTTGAAATGAGCCCTTATGATTTATCAAAAGGAAGAATAGTTTATCGTCATAAATAACGAAAGGAAATCGCATGAAAGTTCGCGCTTCTATCAAACGAATTTGCAAAGATTGCAAAGTTATAAAAAGAAATGGTACAAATCGTATTATTTGTATTAACCCAAAACATAAACAAAGACAAGGATAAAAAAATATGGCTAGAGTTTTAAACGTTGAAATTCCTAATAATAAACGTGTAGTTATTTCTTTAACTTACATATTAGGAATCGGTCGTTCTACATCAGAAGATATTTTAAAAGAAGCTAATATTGATGAAAATATTAGAGTAAAAGATCTAAGTGAAGAACAATTAACCAAAATTCGTGACATTGCTAAAAAATACTTAACAGAAGGTGATTTACGTCGTGAAACCCAATTAAACATTAAACGTTTAATGGAAATTAAATCATATCGTGGTTTAAGACACCGTAAAGGATTACCTGTTCGTGGGCAATCAACACAAAAAAATGCTCGTACAAGAAAGGGACCTCGCAAAACCGTAGCAGGTAAGAAAGGTAAATAATAATGGCTAAAAAACAAAAGAAAATTGTTACCAGTGGTATAGCACATATCCATTCTACTTACCAAAATACCATTGTTTCATTCTCAGATGAAGCTGGAAATGTTTTTGCTTGATCATCTTCAGGAGCAATTGGTTATAAAGGTACAAAGAAAAAAACACCTTATGCAGCTGGATTAGCTGCTCAAGCAGCTTTAGAAAAAGCATTAGAATTTGGATTAAAAGAAGTTAAAATACTTGTTAAAGGTGTTGGTGCTGGTAAATCAACAGCTAGAAAACAAATTGAAGCTTCAGGTTTATTAATTAAAGAAATTAAAGATGTTACACCTGTTCCTCACAATGGTACACGTCCACCTAAAAAAATATTAAAAAGAAAGTAGAACTTAATTAATTATGGAAAAAATGACCAAAATTCATTACGCAGAATTAACAACTGAAAAAATTAACGAATGTGATAGTACTTTTTCATTACAACCTTTATCAAGGGGGTTTGCTGATACATTAGGAACCGCATTACGTAGAACATTATTATCATCAATTACATCATGCTCTATTTTTGCAGTAAAAATAGCAAATGTTCACCACGAATTTGAAATTTTAAGTGGACTTAGAGAAGATATTGTTACTTTATTAGGTAATTTAAGACATATTCGTTTTAAATATAATAAAGAACTTTTTGAAGAACCTAACACAGTAGTTAAAGTTTCATTTAATTTTTCAGGTAAAAAAATAATTTACGCCGGAGATATTCAAACTGATGCATTAGAAATCGTAAATACAGATTTATATATCGCTGAAATTGAAGAAGGTGGACAATTGCAAGTTGATCTATTTATAAAAAGCGGTAGAGGATATGTTGATTTTGAAGAAAACAAAAAAGTTGTTGCAGCATTAGGATCAAAATTAGATAGTAAAATAACAAATGGACAAATTTTAACAGTTGATAGTGATTTTAGCCCTGTTAAAAAAATTAGTTACGAAGTACAAGAATTAAATAGTTCAAGTACAATTATTGAAGAAGAATTAATTTTACATGTTGCTGTTGATGGGACAATAGCAGCAGCTGAGGCATTATCACAAGCATCACAAATATTAATTGCTCATTTACAAATTATTGGAAATGTTGATAATATTCAAGAAATTAGACTATTTGAAGATGTTGCACAAGAAAAAGAAAATAATGAAATGCGTTCAATGGATATTGAAAAATTAGGTCTAACTATTAGATCAAAAAATGCATTACATCGTGCAGGATACTATAAGGTTGATGATCTATTAAATTTAACTGAAGATGAATTATCTAATATTAAAAATTTAGGTAAAAAATCAGTTGATGATATAGTTAAGAAAATTAATACTTTCAGAGAAAATTTAAATAAAGGAGACGAATAATGGCAAATCCTGTGCAATTATACAGACGTAATTCAGAGTGAAGAAACCATGTGGAACGTTCTTTAGTAACCGATGTTTTAGTTAAAGGTAAAGTTGAAACTACATTAGCAAGAGCTAAACAACTACGTCGTAAAGTTGATAAAATGATTACAAAAGCTAAGAAAAATACTTTAGCTTCTCGTCGTCAAGTTGCAAGTTATTTAAGAAATATTCAAGCAACAGCAGATAAAGACGCAGTTCAATATGTATTTGATGTTTTAGGACCTCGTTATAAAGATCGTAACGGTGGATACTGCAGAATAATTAAAAAAGGATTCCGTCAAGGTGATGGATCTGAAATGGCAATTTTACAATTAGTTTAATATTTATAATTTATAAACTAATTTTAAATTACTACTAATTATTAAGGAGAAATATTATGGCTATAGTTCCAAAGAGAAAAACATCAAAACAACGTAAACATTTACGTCGTTCACATCATGCTTTAACAAAAAATACATTTAATTCATGTTCAAATTGTGGTCAAGTAGTTTTACCACACAGAATTTGTGAAAACTGTGGTTTTTACAATGGTAAAAAAGTTGAAGGTTTCAAAGCTAAACAAGATAAATAATCCAAAAATTAAGCACCAGAAAATTCTGGTGCTTTTTTATATATTTTTTTTGCAATTATAAAAATAACATAAAAAATGTGAAAATAAAATTTTAAATTTTGTATAATTTAGGTGATAGTGGGGAGGAGTGGGAATGTATGGAAATTACGAGCGTACTTTAGATGAAAAAAACCGCATAGTTGTTCCGGTTAAATTCCGTGAAGAATTAGGTAATAATTTTTTCATTACTTTTGGTTTAGATAATTCTCTTACCTTAAGGAGTCAAGAAGAATTTAATAAATTAACCAAAAAGCTAGCAGAAAATAACATGTTAGATAAAAACATGCGCCAATTTAATCGTTTTATTCTTTCAAATACAGAAGAAATAAATTTGGATAGAAGTGGTCGCTTTGTAATTCCTACAAGATTCCTTGAACGAGCTGCTATCAAAAAGGATATTATTTTCATTGGAGTTGGTAATGTATCTGAAATATTTGCAAAAGAAATATACGAACAAGATATAAAATCAATCGATGAAACACAAGAATTTGACAATCTAGCGCAATTACTTTTTGAAAGTGGTGCTAAATTATAAAACACATCCCAGTTCTTCTTAAAAAAAGCATTGATGCTTTAGATATAAAAGAAGATGGTATATATGTTGATTTAACATTAGGACGCGCAGGACATAGTCAAGAAATATTAAAAAAACTGTCAACAGGACATCTTTATTGTTTTGATAAAGATCAACAAGCAATAGATGAATCAAAACCTTTACTTGAAAAAATATCACCAAATTTTACGTTGATCAAATCAGATTTTAGAAATTTTGATGAAGAATTAGCAAAATTAAATATTTTAAAAGTAGATGGTATTTTAGCAGATTTAGGTGTATCTAGTCCGCAACTAGACGATTTCACAAGAGGGTTTAGTTATTCAAAAGATTCTCGTTTAGATATGAGAATGGATAAAGAACAAGAATTAGATGCACATTATATTGTTAATAATTACGAAGAACAAACTTTAAAACATTTATTACAAAATAACGCTGATGTAAAGCTTGCATGAAAAGTTGCGAAAGCCATTTGTGATAATAGACCTATAGACACAACTTTGCAATTATCAAATATAATAAAAAATGCTTATCCAGCTTATTTATTAAGACAAAAAAATCCTTTAAAAGCAGTTTTCCAAGCAATAAGAATAGAAGTTAACGGAGAACTTGAATCACTTAAAATTATGTTATCCAAAGTGGAAAAAATGCTAAATAAAAATGGTATTTTAGCCATAATAAGTTTTCATTCTATTGAAGATAAAGTGATTAAAACATTTTTTAACTCTTTAAAATTGGAAGCTTCAACTTATAAATTGCCCATTCAAATGCAAGAAAATTATAAGATGAAAAAAATTATTGTTTCTGATGAAGAAAAAGACGATAACTATCGTTCAAGAAGTGCAATACTAAGAACACTTCAAAAATTAATAGATTAATGGAATTAAGATGGAAAGAAAAGTAATTGTTGTTATAAAAGAAAATTTCGCAAAATTTACTATTTGTGCTTTTGAAAGTATAAATGGTGATTTTGCAATAATACTATCTCATTCCATTAATAAAAATCAAGAACATGAAAAAATAATTAAGACATTTAAAAACTATATTGAAGAAATTCAAAATATTACCTGTGGTAATGTTAAAAATATAATTTATTTAATAAATGATCCTAATTATTTTTATACAAATAAGTATGCTTTAAATTTAAATAACAAATTTATTGATTTTAGCAAAATTGATTTAAATTCAATAATAAATCAATTTAAGCAAGACACAATCGATTTTTTAGCTTGTTATCAAGTAAATGATATTCAAGTAATAAAAAAAGACAATAGCATATTACAAACAAAAGATTTAAAATTAATACTTTCACAGGAAATAAAATCTTTAAAAGCAACTATAACTAGATATTTTATTAAACAAAATGCATATAAAAATGCACAAAATCTAGCTAAAAAATTATCTTTAAATATAGAAAAAATGATTATTGGTCCACAATTAGAAACTCTTTATGTTTCTAATCTAAAAAATCAAGATCAAAAAATTCTTATAAATATTACAGAAGATAATGTTTTATTATCTTCTGTAACAAACAAAGCTATTCAAGAAAAAATAACACTTAACTTTGGAACAAATATTTTAATTTCAAAATTAGCAAATGAATTAAATATAACTTCTTATGAAGCACAATGTTTAATTGCAAATTACAATCATTTAGAAAATGATTTACAATTACCTTTTCTATTTAGAAAAGATAAAACCTTACAAGTTATTGATAAATTTATAAAAGAATTTTATAAAAAAATTTCCTTAAAAATAGCTTGTGTGTTTAATTTATCTAATATTTTAGACTTTTCAAATACAAAACTTGTTATTTTAGAATCTAAAATTCTAAACCAAACAACTTCGCAACAAATACTATCTTTATTAAATCCCAATAATAAAGTAGAAACAATTCAAGATTATAAACTACCTATTTATAAATATAAAAATTTCAATAATTTAGTTTTAGTTAATTATTTAAAATTAAATATCTCTGATCAAGATATTACCAATACATATACAATTAATACTCAAACTATTGAAAATATTAAATTTAAAAAACAAACGATCATTAAAAATTTTATTAAAAGAATATTCACAGTGTAGGAGAAAAAATGGAAACATCACAATCAAATAAATTATCAGAAACCATCGAAGCCACTGCTTCTATAAAAATAGTTGGAGTAGGTGGAGCTGGAAATAATTCATTAAAAAGTTTAATGGATGTGCAACTACCTGGGGTTGAATTTGTTGCAGTTAATACTGATAAGCAAGCCTTAAAAGAATTTCCTAACAAAGAAATTTGCCTACAAATAGGTGATGAACATGGACGTGGAGCAGGAGCTGACCCTGAAATGGGAAAACAAGCAGCAATTGATGCACGTAATGATATAAAAGATCGTTTAAAAAATACAGAACTTGTAATAATAGCTGCTGGTATGGGTGGAGGAACTGGAACAGGTGCTTCACCAGAAATTGCCAAAATAGCTAAAGAAAACGGTTCATTAACAATAGCAGTTGTAACAATGCCTTTCATTTTTGAAGGTAGAAAAAGAACAGAAGTTGCAATAGAAGGGTTAGAAAAACTAAAAAAAGAAGTTGATGCATATATTATAGTAAGTAACGAAAAACTTTTAAATGCATTTGGTGAATTACCAATCGATGAAAGTTGAAAATATTCAAATATAACATTAAAACAATTAATTAGATCTATTATTGATATTACTGTATTACCTTCATATATCAATTTAGATTTTGCTGATTTACAAAATTTAATTAAGAAAAATCCAGGTGAGTTAGTAGTTGGAATTGGAAAAGCAACAGGAAAAGATAAAGCTGAAAAAGCTGTTTCACATGCTTTAAAGAGCCCTATTATTGAATCAAATATTATGGGTGCAACACAATGCATAGTTCATATTTCTGTAGGAAATAATGCAACACTAAAAGATATTAGTGATGTATCACAATTCATGAATAAAATCATGAATAAAGAAGTTGATATGATATTTGGATATAATAAAATCGAAAGTGAAAATAAAGAACAAGACGATAGTCTTGTTGTAACTATTATAGCTGCTGGAATCAAAGAAGAATTTAAAAAAGATACTCAAGCAATAAGACAAGAAGTTAATCAACAAATGGAAAAATCATTAGAATCTTTACACAATAAAAACATCGAAAATGATGAAGAAGATATCACTCTAGAAAATGAAAATAATTCTGAAAATAACAAAGGTTTATTTGATTTCTTTAAATAAAACGATGTCTTAGAAGTTTTTAAGAAACATAAAAAACCAATCATAATTCCCGAGATTTTCTCGGGATTTTTTATTTGCTTTGTACTTTGATTTTTTGAATATTTATATATAATTTTATATTATAAAGGAGTTTTATGGCATACAAAATGACACCCACTCAATTAGCTAGTAAACTATGAGATTCAGCTAATGAATTAAGAAAAAATTTTGATTCAAAAAAATATAAAGATATAATTTTGAGTTTGATATTTTATAAATTTCTTTCACAAACAATTATTGATTGATTTTGAGAAAATGAAGGCATAAAATATGAAGAAATAAAAGAATTTGACAATTCTCCAGATGAAAATATTCAAAAACTAATTTTAGATGAAAAAGGTTATTATATACCTTATAAATTTTTATTTCATACTTGAATTAATAATTCAAGTGAAGATGAACAACTTTCAATAGATCTTTTTAAATCTGCATTAGATTCATTTGAAAAAAGTGTGCGAGATACACAAGATGATAATTTCATTCAATTGTATCATGGAATTTTAAAACCATTAAGAGATAATTATGAACAAACAACAGCAAGTGATAAACGTGCAACTGAAAATAATTTAAAACAATTGATAAAAAAAATAGATGAAATTCCCACAGGAAAACAAGATTATGATTTATTAGGTTACATTTATGAATATTTCATTGGAAAATTTGCAAGTACATCAGCAAAAGAAGACGGTCAATATTATACACCACATGAAGTATCTGATTTAATGTCTGAAATAATTTCAAATCATTTAAAAGATCGTAAAGAAATTTCAATTTATGACCCAACTTCAGGTTCAGGTTCATTACTTTTAAATATTGGTAAAACTTACCAAAAAATGACTGGAAATGAAAACAACATCACATATTATGCACAAGACGTATTACAAGAAGCATATACAACAACAAGAATGAATCTACTAATGTCAGGAATTGAACCTAGTAAAATTCATGTAAGCATGGGAGATACTTTAAAAAGAGATTGACCATTTATAAAAGATAAAATAACTGATATGAATACATCACAAAAATTAGATGCAGTTATTTCAAATCCACCTTATTCACTAAACTGAGATCCAGAAAATGCAGCTAATGATCCTCGTTTTATAAACTATGGTTTAGCACCTAAATCTAAAGCTGATTTTGCGTTTTTATTACATTCATATCACCATTTAGATACAGATGGGATTATGGCTATTGTTTTACCTCATGGAGTATTATTTAGAGGAAATAGTGAAAAAAGTATTCGTGAACAATTAATTAAAAATCATGCAATCGATACCATTATTGGTTTACCTGATAACATGTTTTTTAATACCAATATTTCAACAATTATTATGATTCTTAAAAAAGATCAAAAAGAAACAGATGGTTCAATTCAATTCATTGATGCTTCACAATTGTATGAAAAGAAAGATAAATTCAAGAAATTTAATATTTCACATATTAAAAAGATTTCACATGCAATTATAAATAAAACTAATATTGAAAACTTTTCTAGAGTTGTTAGTTTAGAAGAAATCGAAGCTAATGATTATAATTTAAATATTTCAAGATACATAGAAAACTTTGAAACACCAAAAGAATTTGATTTATTTGCTTCTTTAAATGCAAAAATACCACAAAAAGAAATTGATGAATTTTCTCAATTTTGAAATATTTTTCCTAATTTAAAAAACAAAATCTTCAATCAAGATTTAGAACATAAAAATTACAGTGTCTTTAAAGATGTTGATTCATTAGATAGTTTAATATTAGAAGATGAAGAAGTTAAAAATTATTTAAATGATTTTAATGATAATTTATCAAACTTAAAAGAATTTATTAAATCTAGATTTAGTAATTTACATACATTTGCAACTGTAGAAAAATTCAAGTTCCAAAAAGAATTTGATGATTCATTTTTTAGAAGTTACAATCACCTGGATTTAATTGATAAATATGAACTATATCAAATTATTCACCAAATAAATGATACCGTTTTAGATGATGTACAAATTCTTTCAGAGTTTAATGTAACTGACAACTTTGCAAAAGATAATCAAGATGAAATCTTTGAAGATATTGAAAAAAAATCTAAAAAAGATGAAAACAAAACCATTCTTAAAAAAGAATTTTTAATAAATCAATTCTTTTTAGACAAACAACAAGAAATTGATGAATTAAATGCACAAAAAGAAGAATTAGCTTCAGAAATTTCAGAACTAAAAGATAGCAAAACTGAAAATGATTCAGATGAAGAAATTAACAAAATAAACAAAGAAATAAAAGCATTAGATACTCAAGCTAAAAAAATTAAAACAACAATCGATGCTTTAACAAACGAAATTACAACTAATTTAAATGAAAAAATTCAAAACTTAACAAATGAAGAATTTTTAAATTTACTATATGTTAAATGAACAGAAACTTCATTTACTAAAATTTCAAATAAAGTAGATGAAATTTTAAATGAATTTATTTCAAATCTTAAAAATTTACACAACAAATACAACGAAACAATGTCAGATTTAGATACTCAAATTAAAGAGAATGAAAAAGAATTAAGTTCTCTATTAAAAGAATTAAAAGCTGAAAATGAATCTGATGCGTTAGCAATAAAAGAATTAATAAAATTATTAGAAGGCAAATAAAATGAATGATAAAAAAAGTTTAGTGCCTTCAATAAGATTTAAAGAATTCACTAACGATTGGTTTCAAGACAAGACAAAAAATCTTTATAATTTTGCTTCAGAAGGTGGAACTCCAAATTCTACAAATAAAATATTTTATGAAAAAGGTAAAATACCGTTCGTAAAAATAAATGACACAA
>NZ_JAOOPZ010000002.1 GCF_025486335.1 Mycoplasma zalophi | reverse complement strand
AAACCAGGTGCAGAAAATCAAGCTAAACCAGGTGCAGAAAATCAAGCTAAACCAGGTGCAGAAAAACAAGCTAAACCAGGTGCAGAAAATCAAGCTAAACCAGGTGCAGAAAAACAAGCTAAACCAGAATTAGTTATCATCGAATAGAGTTAGCAGTATGAAAATAAATATAAATAAAATATTTAAATTGTTTTGCCAAAAATTAAAATAAAAAGACACGCTTAAAAAATAAGCGTGCTAATAAGTTTATAATACCGAGCTTAATTTCGCGAACTCGGTATTTTTATTATAAAGTTTTTTGTATATTTTTTTTATATTTATATAAATAAATATAATTTACAAAAACCAAAATTAAATTAAATTCAATTATTTAAGTGTTTAAAAATATTTAATTTATTACTGTGAGTATTAATAAAAAAATATTTAATGTTTCTCAATTATTATGAGTTTAGTATTTTTTGATATATACATATATACATGTATGTAATGTATAAGTTTTGTAAATTTTATTTTTTATTATAGTTTTAAATGATTTATATTCATTATTCTTTATAGCTTTATTTTTGTAATTATTATTAATAATTTTTTAAAAAATTAAATTTGTATTAAAATTTATTACTTTTTTTAATTTTTTTTATTTTCTTACTCCAAAAAACCAGCTTTTTAAAAATTCATTTTTTAAAAAAATAAAAAATTTTCAGTACATTTTCAGTAAAAATGTGTATAATTTTCTCTAAATTACGATTTTAAGACCATGAAAGGACATTTTAATATGAATAAAATTTTATTCTCAATATTATCTTTAAGCTCAAGCGTATTACTACCTTCTTTTGTAACAATTTCATGTTATAAGGAAAACACCCAAAAGACAGATTTTGAAGTTATTAATGAAGCGGTGAAAGTATCTTATGAAAATTCTAAAGCAATAAAATTTTCAGAATTACCAACTACAATATCTGCAGATAAAATCAAAATTTTATTAGGTACAGCAACTATTTCTTATAAATTTATAAGTGCACAAAAAGCTGATAGTGGTGTTTTAGTAAAATATAAATTATTTACAAATAAAGAAACTTCAAAAGTTTTTGAAAAAAATATAAATAAAGATCAATTTAAAACAGAAGAAGTTATTTCACAACCAAATAATTCAAAACCTAAAACTGACGATAAAACACCAGGATCAGATAATTCAAATTCTTCTTCAGAATCTAATGATGATAAAAATACAGATAAAAAAAGTATTAATAATTCAAAACAACCACCTAAAGAACAAATTCCAGAATCAAATAATTCAAATTCTTCAAAACCTAACGTTGATAAAATAGAAAAAGAAACTACTGATGATTCAGTAGAACTTAAAAAACCAACTCCTGAAACAAATTCAAACAAATCAATATATAAAGAATTTACTGATAATATTGAACTTGAAATTCAAAAACAAAATTATTTTTCTAATGATATTAAAAAAGAATTAAATTCACTTGTAAATGAATTTAAACAAGATGAAAATCTTACAACAAAGCGAACTTTAGAAGAAAAAATAGTTAATGTTATTTTGCAAAAATTTAGTGAAACTAGACAGATATTTTTATTAACAAAAATTGCAGTAAATTATGTAAAAATTACTAATGATGAAGAACTTACTAAAAAATTAAAACAAGCTACAAAAAGTCTTGATTCACTAGAAAATATAATTTCAATTATTAAAAACCCTATAGTAACTATAAGTGAAGAAAATAAAAAACTCTTTAATGAATTATATAAAACGATTTTAAGTAAAATAAGATTAAATAAATACATATTAGATGAAACTAAAATTAATCAATTAGTATTTAAAGATAATTATCTTTTTTCATTATTTACATTAACAGAACAAGAAGTAAATGATATGTTAGAAAGTTCAGTGTTTAAGTTAAAAGATAATAATTTAAGATTAGAGATGTATGAAATTGCTGCAAAAACTGATAATACAATAAAAAATCAAATTGCATTAAGTATGAATTTAAAACAAGATTTAGAACCATCAATAATTAAAAATAACATTTTTTCAATATATTCTGAATTTAAAAAAACAACTGAAAATAGTAATACAGAAGAACAAACAACACTATTATCTAATTCCTATAATAAAGAATTTTTTAAAACCAAAAAATTAATATTTCTAAATAAGGCTCCAAATATATTAATTTTAGATGGTGAATTAATTACAATATATCAAATACCATTTTCTATTGAAAATGACAAAATGGTTTGAAAAAATAGATACATTTTCAAAAAAAATAAAGTAGCAGAATTAGAAAAAAGTGTAGAAGAATTTTCTAAATTATTAAAACTATTAAAAGGAATTTATATAGAAGTACCAAAAGATTTAGATATAAGCTTAATAACTAAAGAAAATTAACAATAATTGTTAAATTTACTAAATTAACATAAAATATTAAACTTGTAAAAAAATATCGAGCTAATAAATGAAGCTCGATATTTTTAAATATTGATTTTATGAAATTAATATTTTATTTATTGTTTAAATAAACAAGAGTAAATCTTTTTGGTTTACCACCATATTTATCATCAAAAAGCATTTTAACTCATCTTGATGATTCACCGACGTTTTTTGATAATATTTGTGCACGAACATAAGTTGGTCAATCAAAATTATTAATTGCAGATTTACTTTGTAGCAATGGTGGATAAATTTCTATAAATGGTGAAGCTTCAATTTCAATTTTTTCTTGATCATCTTCATTCGTTATTTTTATTTCAATGCTTAAAATAATACCTTGCTTGGTTAAAAGATACATTGTTCTTTTTTGTATACTTTCGTCAGTATTGTGATTAAATACTGAATATTGAATCACTTCATTTGTATTTAAAGTAATAAATGGTGTGTATTCCAAACTATATTGTTGTATGTTTGTTTTAATTGAATCTGTACCAATATCAAAAAAGTTAGTATCATCATTGTATGCAAAAGTAAATTTATTTAAATTAAAAAGAAATCAAAGTCAGTTTTCTTTATAAAGTTTATCTAATTTATCTTTGTATTCAGAGTGTGCAATTACTTTTTTAGTTTTTTTCTTATTATTACCAAATAATCCACCACCAAATAATCCCCCACTAAAACCACCTGAAATTGAGTTAGGGTGATATTCGATAACTATGTTATTACTATAAAGTAAATAATCTTTAATTGAAGTTAAATAATCATCAGATATATTTCTTTGATTTTCCACAAACTTTTGTTTTTCGTCTTCATTTTTAAAAGCTAAATTTAATAAAGTATCTACATATTCATATTTTAAAAATACATCTCAATTTTGTTCTTTTATATTTTTTTCATTAACAAAATTTATTTCCTTAGATTTACTTGAAACTGCATCTGCATTTTTACATGACAGAGTAACAACAGGCAATAAAGAAGTTACTAGTAATGAAGAAAATATTAATATTTTTTTACTTTTTTTCATTATTGTTCATCATCCTTTAATAATAATAATCCAATTGCTCCATTACCAAATAATTTTTTAGCAGCTTCTTCAAACGAGTTAAATCCACTTTGTTGTTTGTGAATTAATGCATTATGAACTGCATCAGATATTATTTGAATTGAAATATTTTTTATTTTAGAATTTGGAAATAAAATTATATGGTTGAAATTTACTGTTTTATCTTCATTTCGTGAAATATAAATTCTTATTATAAAATTATCCTTTTTTAAATAAAAAATATTATCACTTGATTCAAATGATTCATCTCCTTCTTTAAATTGATCTCAATTGTTATCATTAAATTTAAAATCATTAGGCTTAGGTAGCGAATTTAAATTTTCTAAAAATTCATCTGTATGTTTAGCATTTTCAAAATTAGGAAATTTTCATCATTCTGTAAATGTTCATTGTAGTTTTTTGATATTTTTAATTATAAATAATCAATTTCTACTATAAAATTGTTTTAATTTATTAGCATTTTGTGATGTTTTAAATTCTTGTGTTAATTCTTTTAACTCAGTAAATAATTTTGTTTCTCTTTCTTGAGATTTTAAAAATTCTGTTTTTTTATAACCATCATCACCAAAAACTTTTACTACAAGATTATCAATTAACTTGTGAGTTTGTGCTTCTTTGGGATCTTCTATATTTGGATAATAATTTAAACCTGTTGGAATATTATTTTTTAATTTTGTACTATCTTCAGTAGTGGCGCATGAAACAAGTGATAAACCACTAAAAATAGCAGTAAATATTGAAATTGTTAAAAATAATTTACTATTTTTTTTCATTTATATCCCTCATTGTAAATCTAAATATTTTTATTCCATCTTTGTTAATTTCATTCAAAGCATTTACAAAATCATTATTAAATTGATTTACTGCTTGAAATTCCAAATATTTTTTATCATTTCTTTTCATTAAAAATTCATTTTCATCTTCATCTGCGTAATATTTTTTGTAGTTATCATAATCTGTTTCAAATTCATTTAAATGTTGGCTATAAATTTGATTTTCTAACTCCACTAGTTGTTGTTCAAGGTTGTTTGTATCTTTAAAAACTAATAAGTCAGAAGTTATTCTTAGTTTTGGTTCATCATTTTCTTTATATTTTCAAACTTTTATTGCTTTGTTGTTATCGAAAATTAAATATCATGATTCTTTTTCTGAATAAGCACTATATTTTTTTAATTCAGGTATCTCTTTATAAGGTAATTTTATTAATTTGTTTGGTTTAGAATTATTTATTTTTAATGAAACTGAACCAAAAAAATTTTTTGTTTCATCGAATAATTCTTTTTCATTGTCTAAGGGTGTATATTTATCTCCATAAGGGCTAAAAATATAATGGAAATTTGCTAAATTAAAAAGTGTTCAGTATCAGTCATTTTCTAAAGTATTTTTAATAATTTTTATTGAAGTATTCCTTAAGTCTTCAACTTTAGTTTGTACTATCCCACCATCAAAAATAAAAATAGGATTATACACAAATGAAAACTTTAGTTCTGTATTTTTAGAATCAGATTTGTTAATTTGTTGTGATACATAAATTTGTTTTTTATTGCTGTTGTTATTTGAAAAAAAATCAAGCAAATTATTTATGATTGGATTTTTGTCAAAATCATTTTTTTGTTTTTTAGGAAAATTAAAATCATTATTATTTTCTTGAGTTGAACTACAACTAACTACACTTAATGGTAACAATATAGAGCTTAAACTAATTAGAAATAACTTTTTCATAAAATAATTTTTCTAGTGATTCTTTCTTAGAACCAGAATATAAAATTTGTCCATTATGAATGAGTGTTATAGTGTTTACATATTTATCAATTTCAGATAAAACATGAGAGCTAATAAAGATAGTAATTTTTTGTTTTTCATTTATTTCTTTTAATAATGAAAATAATTCAAATCTTGCTGTTGGATCCAAATTAGCAGCAGGTTCATCTAAAATAAGTAATTTAGGATTGTGAAGTAAAGCTTGAATTAATAAAACTTTTTTCTTTTGACCTGTTGAAAAAGTATAAGGTTTTTCATTTTTTAAATTTTCAATATTAAATAATTTTAAATATTTATTTATTCTTTCATCCGCTTCTTTTTTATCTACGTTTGATAGAATAAGTAAATTACGCAAATAATTAAATACCGTTAATTCTTTAGGAAAAATTGCGATTTCCGGTACATAACCTATTATGTTTTTTGCTTCTGCTTTTTTTATGTTAATATTGTTTATTAAAATTTCACCCTCATAATTTACAAAAGCACCAATTATAGTTTTTATAGTAGTAGTTTTACCAGCACCATTTTCACCAATAAAAGCATGAAAATCGCCAGATTCCACAGAAAAACTTATATTTTGAATTCCTCTATGTGTTTTTGGAAATATTTTGTTTAAATTAATTATTTCTAAAATTTTTTCCATAACTATTTATAGTCCTTTCTCTTGTAAATTGTAAATGATGTTCCGTATAAAGCGATAATTAGTACTATTCATAAAATATAATAAATATTTTTATTTACAATTTGTTTTTCTCTATTTATTGCAAATAACTGATCTTGTGATTGGAATAAGTAATTATTATCACTTGGTGTTAATTTATATCTAATAATTACATCTTTATCTTTTTCTACCAAAATAAATCTTGCTTCAAATTTATCATATCCACCTATTAGATATTTGAAACCAGCAATTTCTAATTTAAATTGGCTATTTCCAAATGTGTTGTCATCATTTGGGTTTTTAATCATTGCTTGATATAGTTTAGTATCTTGGTAATTGAAGTAAATAAAGTTTAATAAAACTGTTGCAAAATAAATTTTTCTTTCAATTTCAGATTGTAACCTTTTTTCTTGAACTGAACGCTCATTAAATAATACTAGATTAGGATTTGAGTATGTGTTTATATTTGAATTTTCATCATTTACAAATTTTGAAATTTCTTCCAATAATTCAATGTTTAATTGATGTAAATCAGTAGATTTTTTATTTTTATTGAATTCTTCAATAAATTTCTTAGCAATAATATTAAAAGTTTTATCTTGTAAAACTTCATAAACAAAGTTTCAATTTAATTTACCAACTATATTGTTTTCAGCAGCAAATTGTGAACTATCTTCAGGAAATTTAGAATTTATATCTTCTGCTCCTTCTCTTGCATAAATTATTCCTGTATTTATACTATTAGGTATTACAGAATTTGATTTTAATAAACCAGGAATTATGTATTTTTGTTCATTGTTTGAAGTTAAATATTTTGTTACATTTGGATTTTTATCTAATTTATATTTAAATAATATACTATCTAGATTATTGTAATAAATATAACCATCTAAATTTGAAAAATTATTTTTAGTAATTGAATCAAAAATATTTTGATCCTTAAAGTTAAAAATATCAAGTAATTGATAAGGAACTGATAATCATGAATATACTTGTCATTCTTTTGATGAATTATTTGCTATATTCATGACTTCTTGTAAGTAATTTGTTTGTTTTTGTGTAAATTGTTTATTTTCTAAGCCATTAGGTAGTAGCAGTAATTCATCTTTATCATTGTTCATGAAAAATGGTTCTACGTTTGCTTCATTACCTGAAAAATGATATGGGTATTTTTTGTTAATGTAATATGCCGCATTATTTATATTTGTAGTTGCGTTTGCAGATAATAATGAACCTCCAAGTGCAAGCGGTATAAAAAATACTAGTGGCAGTGTAATAGATAATTTTTGGCTCAATTTATAACTTATTAAAGAAGTTAATAAACCTGCAAGTAAATATGTTACTAAGCCAACAAAAAATATCAATAATGAGTATGTAAAAAGATTTATGTTGTTATATATTGGATAAGATGATAAAAGTGCAGAAATAAATAATACAACTGATCATATTAATCCAAAGTAAGTTAAGGTAAATAATTTACCTATAACTATATTGTTTCTTGAAATGGGTTTAGCTAAACTAACTAGCTCTAACCCTTCTTGCTCAAAATCTTTAAAAATATTTAGCGATTTTATTGATGCAAATAATACTGTTATTATTAGAATTGTTAAAATATAAAGATATGATGATAATGTTAAATATCTTTCTTCTATTGCGAATTTAAAAACTAAACCTAGTGTTAATGAAATAATTAAAACCAACACAGGTAAAACTGTTGAACTCTTCTTTTTAAACACAGTATTAAAAGCAAATTTTGAATACTTAAAAGCTGATGTTTTCATTTTATAACCTTTCTTAAAATTTAATAAAATTATTATACAATAAAAAAAATAAAATGGAATTTTTTTTGTATTGTAATTTTATTTTTTTTGTATGTTTTACTATTAAAATGTAAAAAAAAGTAAGGTATAGAGGTATAAAAAAAGTGGAATTATAAACAATAATTTATTTAATAAGCATTAAAATAAAGTAATTTTTAACTTGTATTTAAATATTTTTTAAAAAAACAAACCACAGCAAAACGTGGTTTGTTTTTAATGTAAATATGCTAATGGGTCTGTGTAATCTAAAGTAATATATTCTTCATCTAAACCTTTTAGATATTTTTCATCAACATATTTTTTATCAACTACACATTGGTAATTATATTCTTTAAATCAATCATTTGACATACTAAAGATACCTTTAAAAGCAATATCTTCTCCTCATGAATTTTCAACTTTTCATTTAATAATTTCACCATTTTCATCAATATCAACACCAACTAGGTTCATTAAGTGTGTAGGCATTGATTGGTGTAAATTTAATCTTTGTTCTCTATTTAAATCTAAATTTACTAATGTGTTATTGTAATCGTATATGTTTAAGTCCATAATTCCTAATTTTCTATCATGGAATTTAGAAACATCACAAGCAAATGGAACTGAAACACCATCCATTATTGATTTTTTAGTTGCTTCAATTAATTCTTCCATAGGAACATTTAATTGTAAGTTATTTGGGCTTTCATAAACACTATTAAAGTATTTACTACTTAGAACTTTTCCATAGGGATGATTTTTACGAGGATCGGAAACTAAATTAACTTTATCGTTTAATATATTTTTTATGTATTTTTTATAGAATTCAAGCGGCGTAATATTTGTAATTTTTTGAATGTTTTTGTCTTTATCGCGATATTGAAAATCAAATGTTTCCGGTGGTGTACCTAAAGTTTTTGTTACTATATTGTAAATTTCTTCAAGCGCATTAACTTTGATGGCTTGTAATTTTTGTTCTGTAGCATTATTTTTTGCTTCTTTGATTATTTTATATGCATATTCTTTTGCTTTAACGTTTAAAATTTCAATAAATTCACCTGATGATTTTGCGTCAAAAGTATCTTGCATTAAGTATTTAGGTAAAATTCCGTATTTATTAATTAAACCTAAAAATCATTCTCAGAATCCCCCATCATCAGCAGGACCATCCATAAAATATTTAAATAATGGATCATTAAAATCTAAATTAGTTCCATGTTCAATAACATTTTGTAAAAAAGTATTAACTTTTTCAAGTTTATCGAAAAAATATAAATATGATTGGCTTAATTCAAGGTCTTCTATGTTTAGGTTTTTCATTGCTTCTAATCTTGCCATATTTAAAGAAGCAAAAATTCAACATCTTCCTGATGATTGTTGGTTTGTAATTGAACCTTGTTTGATTTCATGACTAAAAACATTGTTGTGGATTTTTAAAATGTCATTGTTAAAAGAAGCGTTCTTTATTCCATTTTTTGCAATGGCGTTTGCTATTACTTTATTGGTTTTATTTTTATTAAAACTTTCTTTTAGTTGTTTTAATAAATTATTATCAATATTTTTCATTATGCTAATGGATCTCAAGCTTCTAATAATATAGACTCTTCTTCTAAACCTTTTAGATATTTTTCATCAACATATTTTTTATCCACAACACATTCAAAGTTAAAGTCTTCAAATCATTTATCTGACATACTGAAAATTCCCTTTTTACCAGTTTTATCTCCTCAAGAGTTTTCAACTTTTCATTTAATAGGATTTCCATTATCATCAAGATCAACACCAATGAAATTCATGGCATGATTAGGAACTACAATTCCTAATTGTAATTTTTCTGCTTTTGTTAAAGTATCTTCTGAACCTAAAATATTGTTTAAATCATATAATTCAGAATCTAAAATTCCTGTTTGTCTATCAATAAATTGTGAAACATCACAAGCAAATCAAACACTTTTGTTATCTAAAATGCTTTTAATAGTTGCTTTTTTTAATTCTTCCATTGGAACATTTAATGTATAGTTTGTTTTCCCCTCAATTGAAGTTTTAAAGTATTTTGATTCAATAACTCTACCATAAGGATAAATTTCACGCGGGTCTGTTACTAAAGTGATTTTTTGATCTAATTCATCACCTACAAATTTATTATACAATTCAATAGGTGTTATATTAGTTTCGCGGTAAAATTTATCATCTTTATCTCTATATTCAAAATCAAAAGTTTTTGGTGGCATACCCAAAGCTTTTACACAAATATTATAAATTTCATAGAGAGCTTCTTTTTTTAGATCCTGTAAAATGTTGTCTTTATTTTGCTTGTGAGCATTTATCATTTTTAATGCATGTTTTTTTGCTACTAAGTTTAAACTTTGTTCAAAAACAGCAGTATTTTCTGAGTGAAATGTTTCATTCATTACAGATTTAGGTACTATTCCATATTTTTTATTTAAAGAAATATATCATTCTCAATATCCTCCATCAGATATTGGATTATTTAAGAAAATTTGCATTAATCTATCATTAAAATCCAAATCTAAACCAAATTGAATAATATTTTCAAAAAATGTATTGGCTTTTTCAATTTTTTCAAAGAAATAAAAATAATTTTCTGAAAATTCCAAGTCTTTTACTTGCATTTTTTCCATTGCGCTGATTCTTGCCATATTTAAAGATGCAAAAATTCAACAACGACCAGAGGATTTTTGATTAGTAATTTCTCCAGTTTTTATTTCGTTTGAAAATTCCTGATTATGTTTTGATAAAATATCGTTATTAAAAGATGAAGCATAAATACCATTTTTTGCGACTGTATTTTTTATTACATTTGCTTCCTTATCAGAATTGAAACGTTTTTCAAATTCTTCAAGCATAATATTATCTATTATCATAATTCTCCTTTTTAATATTTAAATTATAGCATTTTTTAATATTCGTATATTTGTTATATTTAATCTAATCGTATCTATGAAAGTAAGTATATAAGTAACAAACATAAATCCCGTAATTAAAAAATAAACAAAGTTATTTATATATATTCAGTCATTAAATCTTAAAATAAATGCTGATGTAATTGAACCAGGTAAAGTTAGTCAAATATATTTTTTATCTTGTTTATTTTTTTGTGAGTATTTTCATTTTAATCCAAAACAAATAACATATGTAAAAATTGATAAGCTAATCAAAATTCAAATTAGTGTTGAATATAAAACAAAATTATTTAGTAAGGTTAATTTTAAAGATAAATTTTCGATAATAAATAAATTACTATTTATGTTGTTGACAAAAAATAATCTGTTTGGATTAAAACTAATTACAAATCCTAAAAACAATAAATTTATAGGTCTTGTGAAAACTGCAATTGGAATAATATTTTTTTCATTTTTATAACTTAAAAAAATGAATTTATACACCTTAAATAAGTATAAAAATATTGTTAAAATAAATGAAATTAACCATATTATTTGAAAAAATCACAATGAAATAAAATCACCTAAATTAATTGAATATGTAGAACAAAGACTCAAACCGCTAAAAATAACAATTAATTCTGAAAAACCGTTTTGTTGATTGTTGTTTTTTTGTTTAATTCAAAACATAAAAAAATATTTGAGTAAAAAAATACATTGCATAAAAAATATACAAATAATAATTATCGACAAAACATTTAAAATTATTTTTTGATTACTTTCAAAAAAATGATTTGTTATTCAAGCAAAAGCGTTTGTTTGCATAGTAAGTAATAAAAAAAGCATGTAAATTGAAATTGAGCTTTCTTTATCTTTTAAATCACTTTTTAAAAGGGTTATTTTTTTGTATTTTAATAAAGTTAAACACTCATAAAATAAACTTAAAATTATTGCAAAACTAAATACTATAAGATTAAAGTATAATAAAATTTGTTTTGCCATTTCTGATGCATTTAAACTAAATTTTTCAATTATAAGTACTAAAAAAGTTATAATGCTCATAAATCTTAATGCTAAATTTAAAGAAGGTTTTGGTATATTTTCTAAAAAATTACTCCATGTTTTTTGCATATATCTCCACCTTTATTTTTTTCATTAATTTACTTAATAATAAAATATGTTTTATATTCACTCAAAGTGTTATTAAAGCTGCAGATGTAAATATAGCAAGCATAAGAATTGTTAACACTATATAAATAGGTGAATTTTCAATAAAATAATAATGATTAACTTTAAAAATAGCGCTAGCTACAACAATTCCTGGAAAGGTTAATGGTGCTCAAAACTGACTATATTTTGTAAGTCTTATAACTTTAAAACCAATTATAAAATACAATATGTAACTAAATGCAGCAATTATTATTAAAAATGGTGAAATAGTATTAAAAAATGCTTCATTGTTTAGTGGAGTAACGGTCAAATTTAAAGTATCATAAAACATTATTTTTTCATTTATATTGTGTATTATTGAGTTTCTTTTTGGGTCAAATGAAGTAAAAAATCCAACAATAAGAATATTTGCAGGGCCCGCAATTATAGTCATTGAAGGTATGTCTTGCGCATCTTTATGACCTAAAAATAAAAATTTATACAATACTCAAGGAAACACAAAAATAAAGAAAACAAAACCTATTAGTCACACTATTTGAAAGAAATATAAACTAATATGGTCACCAAAATTATTTGAATAACCTGAACTAATTGTTAAACCAATTAAAACAACAAATCAACTTCCATATGCTTCTTTGTATATTGTTTCTTTTTTAAAAATAATGTGTTTTAAAAATATAAATACAAAAATAATTTGCAAACAAACAACAAAAATCAACAAAATTGAAGGAAAAATTAGTAAATTAGATCTTAAAGAATAATCACTGGTATAGTGATTAATAATTCACGCTACAGCATTTAAAATTATGCAAATAGATAAAAAAATTATTGCAACCGAACCTGAAGTTTTTGGATTTTTAATATCTTTTATAAATTGATTTTTATCAATGATATATTTTGCAACTAATAAAAAACAGTACAAACTTGCAATAATTATGCAAAGCATTATTATAAATAAATTAAAATGTAATAAAAAAAATGCAATATTTTGTGTACTTTTTATTGCATAATGTTCTATAAATGAAGCGATAAACATTGCAAAGCCCATTGTTCCTGCTATTACTCCTGATAAAGAAAGTGGAATATTTTTTAAAAAAGATTTAACCATTAATATCCCATTTCTTCTTCGTATTCATCTAATGTTCCGTAATATAAAAAACTTTCATTAGACTTAATTTCTAAAATAACATTAGCAGCAGCCTTTACAAGTCCTCTGTTATATGTTGTAAAAATTATACCTGATTGATATTTTTCAAGTGCTTCTACTAATGAATCTATACTTTCTGAGTCAAGATGATCAGTTGGCTGATCAAATACTAAAAAATTAGATTCTTCTAGCATTAATTTACTAAACATCAATCTTGCTTTTTCACCACCACTTGTGACTTTTACTTTTTTAAATACTGAATCATTACTAAATAACATTCTTCCTAAGTAAGATCTCATTCTGTGGTCTGAGTTATCTTTTGTTTCTTGTGTAGAGTTTTCAAGTGGTCATTGACTAATTCATTCCATAATATTTAAATCATTTTGGAAATATTTTGCATTATTATTTGGAAAATAATTAGGTTTTATTGTAATACCTCAATTAACTTCTCCTGAAGTTGGTTTTTCAATACCCATTAAAATTTCCAAAAATTTTGTTTTGGCTATGTCGTCATCACCAATTAAAGCCATTTTTTCACCATTTTTTAAAACAAATGACACATTTTTGAATAAAGTTTCACCTTTATCATTTATATAAGTTAAATTGTTAACTTCTAAAATTTGTTTCCCTGGTGCTCTATTTAAATCAAAGTGAATAAAAGGATATTTTCTACTTGAAGGTTTAATTTCATCAATCACAATCTTTTCTAAAGCTTTTTTTCTACTTGTTGCTTGTTTTGATTTTGAAGCATTTGCACTAAAACGAGCAATAAATTCTTTTAATTTAGCAGCTTGTTCTTCTTTTTTTAAGTTAGCTTGTTTTTGCATTTCTAAAATTAATTGGCTTGATTGTTTTCAAAAACTATAATTACCTGTGAATAGTCTAGCTTCATTAAAATCTATATCTACTGTATGAGTACAAATTGAGTCTAAGAAATCACTATCATGACTAACTACTATAACTATATATTGATATTCAATTAAAAAGTTTTCAAGTCATTTAATTGATTTTAAGTCAAGGTGGTTTGTAGGTTCGTCCATTATTAAAATATCAGGATTACCAAATAGTGCCTTCGCAATTAATACTTTAACTTTTTCAATGGCTTTTAATTTTGACATTGGAAGATTTCATTTTGATTCATCTATTCCTAAACCGGATAAAAGTATTTGTGCATCATTTTCTGCAGTTCAACCACCCATTTCTCCAAATTTTTCTTCTAAAAGACTAGCTTTTTCGTAATCTTCTATGCTTGATTCAGGGTTTTCATAAATAGCATTTTTTTCTACTTGTATTTTATATAGTTCATCATTACCCATGATAACTACATCTGTTACATTAAATTCATCAAAAGCATTTTGATCTTGACTTAGTACTGAAATTCTTGAACCTTTTGATTTAATTATTTCACCACTACTTGGTTCTTCTTGTCCGCTTATTATTCTTAAAAATGTTGATTTTCCAACTCCATTCGCTCCAATTATTCCATATGTATTACCTTCTAAAAATTTTAAATTTACATTTTGAAATAACTTTTTATCACTAAAAACTTTACTTAAATTTTGTACTTCTAGCATCATTTTCTCCTTTTTTAGTCAATATTAATTATTATTTTACATTATTGCAAAATTTTGTTACTTATTTTCAAAAAATAATGTTAAATTTTGCATGTTTTGTATTAAAATTAATTTAATTATTTTATTTACATATTTTAAGGAGAATAATGACAAGAAAATTATCTGAACAAGAAATTATAAGACGTGAAAAAATACAAAATTTTGAAAAAATTAATAAAAGAGCTTTTGAATTATCAATTCCAGCTACACATACAACAGATCAAATTATTTCAGAATTTGATAATTTTTCACGTGAAGAATTGGAGAATCAAAATAAAATAATTTCAATAAATGGAAGAATAATAGCGAAGAGAGGACCTTTTCTTGTTCTTCAAGACCGTGATAATACTATACAAATTTATGTTGACAAAAAATCACTTGATGAATTGCAACAAGAAGTGCTTAAAAATTTAGATTTAGGAGATATTATTTTTGCAGAAGGAGTTGTTTCAAAAACTCATACAGAACAGTTGATGATAAAAGTTCAAAAAATTGAATTATTAACCAAATCACTAAAAGTTTTACCTGATAAATTCCATGGATTAGTTGATCAAGAAGAACGTTATAGACATAGATATGTTGACTTAATTGTTAACAAAGAAACAAGAAATACATTTATTTTACGTTCTAAAATTATTTCAGCGGTAAGAAAATTTTTCGATAGCATCGGATATTTAGATGTGGATACACCAGTTTTACAACCTATTTTAGGTGGAGCAGCTGCTAAACCTTTTATTACTCACTATAATGCATTACAAAGTGATTTTTATTTACGTATTGCAACTGAATTACCACTTAAAAAATTATTGGTAGGTGGATTAGAAAGAGTTTATGAAATAGGACGTATTTTTAGAAATGAAGGTGTTGACACAACCCATAACCCCGAATTTACATCAATAGAATTTTATGAAGCTTATTCTAATATGGAAGGTATGATGCTTCGTTGTGAACAATTATTTGAATATTTATGTAATGAATTAAATATTGAAAAAGTAACATTTGGTGGAAAAGAAATTTCACTTAAAGGGCCATTTAAAAGAATTAATATGGTTGATGCTGTTAGTGAAAAAATAGGACAAGATGTAAGACAATTAAATGATGGTCAAGCAATTGAATTAGCTAAAAAACATGGAATTAAAGTTGAAAAATATTTTAAATTAGGACATGTTATCAATGAATTATTTGAATTATATGTTGAAAAGGATTTAATTGAACCTACATTTGTATGAGGTCACCCAATTGAAATTTCACCATTAGCAACTAAATTACCGGAAGATCCACGCTTTACTCTAAGGGCCGAATTATTCATTAACACAAAAGAATTCGCGAATATGTTTACTGAATTAACAGATCCAATTGATCAATTGGAACGTTTTGAAAACCAATTATCAGAAAAAGAATCAGGAAATGAAGAAGCAAATGAAATAGATTGAGATTTTGTTGAAGCATTAGAATATGGAATGCCACCAGCCGGTGGATGTGGTATAGGGATTGATAGATTAGTTATGTTGTTAACTGAAAACGATTCTATTAGAGAAGTATTGTTATTCCCACAATTAAAAAACCTACAAAAATAAATACTCAAAAACAACATTTTGTTGTTTTTTGTTTAAAAACGTTTAAAAAATGCTACTTTTTGACCAAAAAACTAACTTTATTCAAAAAAAAAAAAAAACGGTCTATAATTTTTCAAAATTAATAAATCATGAGGTGAAATATGAAGTTTCTCAAAACCAAAAAACAAAAAATTTTGTTTGTCACTATGAGTTCTGTTTTTGTGGCATCAATTGCTGCTTCTTTTTCCATTTATTTAACAAATAAAGCACATAAACAAGTATTGTATTATAACTCACAAGGTAAAACAAAAACTAATTTTGTTGATGGGAATAATGTGGATTTAGCAAATACAGTTCCTTCAAATTCAGATTCTAATTTAAAGAAAATTGTTGAACAAACTCCACCTCCAGCACCAGAGGTTCCTCCTGTTATTGAAAAAATTCCAGAACCTGAACCTGAACCAGAAAAACCAAAACCTATGCCAAAACCTGAAGAACCAAAGCCGAAACCCGAACCAATTCCTGAACCCCCTAAACCTGAACCACAACCAATTCCTGAGGCTCCTAAACCAAAACCCTCACCAAAACCTGAAGAACCAAAGCCGAAGCCTGAAACAAAACCAAAAAAACCACAATCAAATAGTAAAATTGTTGTTGCTGGAGTAGAGGTTGAAGCTGATATAACTCTTAAACCACCAAGAAAACAACAAGCTTATGATATAGATAATAATATAGTTAACAGAGTTCCATATGTTAATGATAGTACAGACAGATTAAATAGTATAACAGTTACTGATGAATTAAGAACAGCAGCAATAAATAAAGCTATTGGAGTAGGTACAAAAGAAGGGCTCGCATCATTTTGATTTAAAAATATAGTTGCTGATGCTTTAGAAGCATTTAATCAAAAACCAGAAGAATTTGATTTATATATTAATAATCATAGAAATGTATATAGTAAAGCATTTGAAAAATGATCAAGATTATTTGATTCTGATAACGTTATTAATTTTTTAAAAGAGGAAGTAAAATCTCAATATCCTGGCATGCATTTTAGATCAAAGGATCATAGATATATTTGATTGTATTCAAATTTAGATTGAACTAAATTTACTAAATTATCTTCAAATGCAGAAGCAGAACTTAAAAAAGGTTACGTATTAGATCCTGACAACGCTTATATTAAAGAAGACGGAAGTTTAGATTCATATTCATATGCTCAACCAGATAGATTTAACTCTGTAACCAGTCGTATGTCAAGGGATAATTCAACAAAGAGAGTATTTAGCTACAATTCATACTGATGAAGAAGTCCATACGATGTAGAAAATGGAAATTATCCAGGCTGAACCAAAAGAGAATCGAATAATGATCCTATATTTGAAGGGTTAATTAAATCTGGTGATGGAATAAAAACTTTACATATGACAAGAGATGTAAAAACAAATGATCCTGACCAAATAAATGAAGGGTATGTTGTTGAAATTGATGCTGCAAATGAAGCTGGATACAACAAAACTATTGAATTAATTAATAAATTAAAAGCAAATAATGCAAATATTGTTTCTTATAGAATCAAAAATATGGGTAAAAATTCATCAGCCCAAGCATTTAAACCAATTTTAAAAGCATTACCTGATAATATTCTTCAAGTTGAACTATTTTTCTCAGCGCAAGCTACAAATACAAGCTCATTAATCGCGCTTGAAGATAAACATATTAAAGAATTATCATTATATACATTAGGGAACTCACTTCAAGATGAGTGATCAATTAACCCATTTGCTTTAAGAAATACTGCGTGAGTAAATACAAATGATTACAATGTAAGCTTTGATTATGCACGTAATAAAGATATTGCTACAAGAATAACATTTAATACACTGGCATTTGATAAGGAAGATTATTTAGAAAATGATCAGGATCATTTAAAACGTATTAATTTAGGTTTAAGAATGGCATATTACACAAGAAATAATGAACCTATTTTCCAAGGTGGATTTGGACCGGGACTAAACCCTGATAACGATGAAGGAAATAACTCATATGCAACAATGTTAGATTTTAGTAGAGTACCACAAATAAGAAGTTTAAGTGGTCTTGTGTTTAAAGATGAGTATAAACCATCAAATAAACCAAGAAAAATCATAAAAGTTAAATTCTTTAATAATAAAGATACATATGAAATTTCTGAAAAAGATCTTTTTGAAGCTGGACTTGAAAATATGATTACACCATCACCAGCTGGTGTACCAAAAATAGCATTTAGCAATGGATCTTTAACTACAAAATTTAGAATAAAAGAAAATGATTTAACTTCACAAGCAATTAGTAATTTGGTTAAATTCAAAAAATATGTTCAAAATGAAAACCCATCATTTTCAGGAACTGTAGTAATAAACCCTGGAAATGAAACATTAAAATTAAAATTAGAATCAGCAGGATTTAAAGTTGAATATGAACACAATTATGAAATTTCATAAAAAGGAGTAATATGAAAAAAACAAAATTTAAATATTTATTATCAATAATAGCTACTTTATCAACAATAACACCACTTGTTGCTATAAGTTGTGCAGAACCAGTTAAAAAAGATAATAC
This sequence comes from Mycoplasma zalophi, assembly GCF_025486335.1. Taxonomy (GTDB): domain Bacteria; phylum Bacillota_I; class Bacilli_A; order Mycoplasmatales; family Metamycoplasmataceae; genus Metamycoplasma; species Metamycoplasma zalophi. The sequence goes on along the minus strand of NZ_JAOOPZ010000002.1, from coordinate 246,537 downwards.
TAATTCAGATACAAACAAAAATAATCCTACAACTGAAAATAATAATGCTAATACAAATAATTCAAATGGAACAAATTCACAACAAACAGAAGTTCCACAAGAATTAAAAACAATAGCTAATAAATCATTTGATGAATTATTTACTTTAAACTTTTTAAATAATCGTCAAAAAACTGATATAACACCAGAAACTGCAAAAAATAGAACTCAAGAAGTTTTAGAAGTTCAACCTAAATCTGCTTTTGAATCTCAAATTTCTATTAGATTATTAGATGTAGTTTTAGAAAATAATGCTAATGCAACTGGTAGATTAAGTCTAGTAATAGAAATTAAATCAAAATCTTCAAATGCACAAACAATTAAAACCTACCCACTTTCAGGATTTAAAACAACTTTTATGGGTACTTCAGATGATGGAACAATTCAATATAATCCTTCAATTCAGAGTCTAGATGAATTGCAAAAATATAATTCATTAGATCAAAAACAAAGATTTGAAAAAGATAATGAAAAATACATGGAAGGTCTAAAAAGACAATATCAAAATCAAGGTGTTTCAGAAGTTAGAAAAGATTTAAAATATAACGCAGAACAAGCTAAAAAATTCAATGAAATTGCAAAAACAATTGGTTTAGATACATATGAAAATAACGCTTATAAAGGTTTAACATTACCTGTTTATAATAACGATGGAACAATTGAAGGGCTTTCATTTACCGGAATGTCTAATCCAGAAGTATTTTCTGATGTTGATTTTTTAGGAAGAAACCCTTTTCAATCAATTGGACTAGCTAGAATGCTACCAAATCAAACATATAAAGATATTGCACTACAAACATTTATAGGAACTTTTTCATATAGAGATGGTTTCGTTGAAGAAATTAAAAAAGCTGAAAATTCTAAACAAGTAGTTGAATCTTGAGATGAAAGTGGTCCTGAATTAAAAAAATATAAAGATCAATTAAAAGAAATAGTTGAGCAAAATAGAAAAATATATAAATATGACTATGAATCAAGAAAAGAAAAAACACAAGAACCTCATGATATTCAATCATTAGAAGCTGAATATGTAAAAAGAAATAAAGAATTTGATGATGAAATCAAAAAAATCGATGCTTATACAAAACAAACAATTATAAAACAGCATGAAAATCAAATTGAAAAATATAAAGCAGATGCTGCATCAGATGCAAAATTCCGTGGTGGATCAGGAACTTTATCAATACTTGACTATGAAATTCCAAAAAATGGAGAATATCCTACAAAATGATTTTTTGCAACCAATTCACACGTTGCAAAACTAATGTCAAGCCCAACATTCCAAGGATTTTCATTAACTAGATTAGATCCAAGTGTAGGAATTAATACTAAGTTAAAAACATCAGGCTTTGAATCACTTTTTAAAACATTCCAATTTAATGGTGAAAATATATCAAAACATGTAACAAAAGTATATGATGCACTTGACTACTTAAATTCTTCACCAAGTCAATTTTTAACAAGTGAGTTAAAAACTAAATATAATGGCATTGAAGAAATGGCTGATTTTGCTGTTATTGAAGTTGATTTTAAATCTTTAGTTGAAGATTCATCAATTACACAATCAATTTACAAACTAGCTGAATTTGGTAAACAATTACCAAAAAGTAATGATCCATATCAATTAGCAAAAGAAGTAACTAATGATTATTTTGCTTTACCGGATAACAAAAAAACAAGTTTCTTATCTACTTCATATTTAAAAGACTATTCAAAAATTGATTTTCCAATTTTAAAAGATCCAAGTAAAAAAGTAGATGAATTATTTGCGTTAGGTTATCCTTCATCTAAAGAAGATTTCTTCTTAAGGAAATATGAAGATTATAAACAATATGAATCAAGAGAATCATATAACAGTTTATGAACAAACTCTGATTATCGTTTCTATTATGCACAAACTAATGGAGAAGATGGACCTTCAAATATTGAAGAAGAAAGACTTAAAAAAGGAAACTGATTATCATATCAAATAGGGTTACGTACTTTTACTGATAAACCTGGATTAAATGATGCATTCTTAATTTCACCAATTAGAGGAAATGAATTGTATTCAACATATGATGAAAATAAACAATTAAAACAATATCTAAATACAGGTCTTCAATATATGTTAAGACATTATGTACCAATTGGTGGTTCATCAGGTTCAAGTGTTAGAAATCAAGATTATAAAATCGTAGGATATCATTCAACAATTATCCCTGCTGCAAAAACTGATTTTGTTGTTGCTCTTAGATCTGAAGGATATGATTATAAAACAGCATTTGGAAATTACAATTTACCACAATACGATTTAATCTATGGTGGCGGAAAAGATCAAAAAACATCATATAGACAAGCATTAGAAAAGTTAGCAAGCGCTAATAGGCTATCTAATACTTGAATATTCAAAAATGGTTTTACTAAAGATAATATCCCAGAAGAATTTAAATTTAAGGACAGATAATAGATATTATGAAACAAAAAAATATGACATATACAGAAGATAATATTAAAATCAAAAAATCTCTAAAAATGTTAAGTTTTACATTTCAAAAAAATAAAATCTTAAAAAGGTTTGTAGAACTTTTTCTATTTGTGGGTGCGCTTTTAATCTTCATTTTTGCAGAAAAAACAATTTTTGCATCTAAAATACTACCTAATAATTCAATTGCTTTCTTTTTTGATTTTAAACATGAATTATTAGCACAAAGTAACTTACTTGTTTTAATTAGATTTTTATTTTTAGCAATATTATTCTTTTACCCGCTTATAAAAACCTATTTAGATCTTTCGTTTAATAAACAAAAAATAAAAAAATATTTACCTTGATTTATTTTATATATTTCAGCGTCAATAGCTTCATTTGTATTATTTTTTGTGTTTGAAAAATATACTTTAAACATTCTATATTTAAGTTTTAGTTTAATTGCACTTTATGTAGTTGATGGAAGTTATGCAATTTACATTCACTTTGTAAACAAAAAAATTAACCCAGAACAAAACAAAAATATTCGTTGAACTTTAATAAGTTTAATCTTCAAATTTCTTTTAGTTGCTTTTGTAATTGCTTCAATGTTGGCATGAAGATTTAGTGCAAATAGTAGACAGACGTTTTACTTACTTGTAGAAAATAATAGTTTTTATAGTTTTGTAACTGATACATTTACAATAAAAAGCATTCAAAACTTACTTATAGTAGTTGCATTTATATTATTTATTTCATTCTCTTTACTATTTAGTTTTATAAATGTTTTTTGAATATTATTTAATCAAAAACAAGCATATATTCTTTTAAAAAATAATTTAACATTAATTTTTGGATTATTTGTTGCTTTAAATTTCTGAATAATAACAACTTTTTCAAAAGTTAAAACACCATCTAGTTATGTTGATTCAAGTACAATTGCACCAAATTATTTATATTTATTACTATTAATAATTCCAGTTACATTATTCATTTTTTACTTAGTTATTACATTTACTAAAAAAATGAATACAAATAGTAATTTAATAAATTCAGTATACTTTTGAGTATTACAAATCAGTTTTTGAGCAATTTATTGATTGGAAACATTTTTAATTGAAAATAAATTAATTACTAACATTATCTTATTTGCAACTTTAATATTAGTAATTATTACTTTTGCAATTAATCATTTTAAAAACTCTTACAATTCAACTAAAAACAATTTAATTATCAACTATGGTTATTTTGTTTTAATTAATATCATAATTTTTATAAATGTAATCAATGTAATTATGCAAAGTTACAACAATAATAATTTTAATTACATTTCAGCTAATATGGCACTAGATGAAATATTTACACTTATTTTACTTGCATTTAGTGTTTTAGTATTAATTTTAAAATCAATTAAATTCTGAGTTGAATTTGGAAAAATAGCTAAATATTCGCCAAAAAATGTGGAGGTATCTCATGAAATTAAAAATAAATAAAAAAGAACCAGTTCAAAATAAAAAAAATATTGACTTATTCAAGGATTATAAAGAAATAATTAAAAATGAAGAATTTATTTCTTTTGAACAACTATCTGCTGAAATTTTAATCAAAATGGGTTTAGGTTTTGAATCAAATATATATAAAGAATTTGTTGAAAAATACAAAATCGCATTAGAAAATAAATGAGATATGTTATTTAAAAATTTTATTATTTCATTTAATATAAACTTAAAATTTAGCAGTGATGTTTTAAGTCCTTTATTAATTAACGAAGAACAATCAGCACACAGAACAATTAATTTCATGAGTGCTGAAGACAATACATTAAATAATTTCTTAACTTTATTTAATGATGAATTAACAAAATTAATTGAAAAGAATTTTATTGTTGAAATATTTCCAGAATTAGCAATTTTTAAATCAAAAGAAACAAGTAATTTAAAACTTTTATTTAGTGAAAAAGTTGTTGAAAGACTTTAAAAATGTATTTAGAAAAAGAAAAACAACGTAAAAAAAATCTCGAAAGAATTTATAAAGACGTTAACAACAAAAAAAATATTTTGCTAATTGATATTTTAAAATTAAATAAAAAAATGCAATTTTATGTAAGTAAAGCTTTATTTAATAAAGATACATTAATGGCTCTTAAAAATGAATATAATATAAAAAATTCATTTATAACTTCAAAACCATTAATTTTTGCAAACAAAAATAATAAATTGTCAAAAATCTTTAACAAAGAAAAAAAATTATGAATCTATTTAACTGAACCCCAAAAACATGAAACAGATTCATATACAAGATATGAAAAACTAATTTTAAGTAAAATAAAAAATTCTCAAAATGATTTTATTGTAATAGGTGAAAGAGCTAATGAATTTGCCCATGACAATGAATTAAATGTAATAAAAAGTTTTTCAGAAGAAGATAAGAATGACAAGCTGGCATTTAAATTAAGTTACATCGTAAAACATTTGTATTTAGATAATAAATATTCTTCAGTACAAGTGGTAATAAATACTAATAAAAACAAAAAACAAGAATTTACATTGCTTCCACTTGAAAAATTTGACATTAATAAACTTATAAATAAAGAAAGTATGTTTTTAGAAAGTGATATTAAGAAATTTAAAATTTATCCTGATTTAACAATTTTTGTTGAAAATGAAGTAAATATCTTTTTAGAAAATGCATTACAATCACTTATTATTGAATCTAACTTTTTCAATGCTAAAAATAATTTAATTACATCAAATCAAATTATTAATCAACTTGATGAAGAAATTGACAAGATGAATAAGCATATAATTAAGGCAAAAAGAGAAAAAGAAATTGAAGATATTGTTATGTATTTTACAAAATCTAAAGAAAGAAGTGATAACTAATGAAAGAAAACTTTAAATCATTTGAAATTTCTATTTCTTCACTTTCTACAAACACAATTCACTTTAAAAAAGCAACCTTATTTATAAATTTAAATCAAGAAGATCAATGAAGTTCTCTTGATAACGATGCTCTTGCTAGTTATAAAGATATTTTAATCAAGATTCAAAATCACTTTAACAACAAAATATTTTATGTATTTTTAACAAATAGTGATTTCATTATAAGAAATAATAAAATTGAAATAAGCACATTATCAAACATTAATATTTTAGTTTCTGATAAAAATAACTTTAATTCAAAAGAAAATAAAGCTAATTTAAAAGAACTTTCTCACCAAATAAAATATTATGAAGCTTATAAAAATTTAGGACTAGAGCTTGAAGAATTAATAAAATTAAATTCCCTAGAATCAAAACAATATCAATTAAAACTAAAACAACTTTTTTATTTAGTAAATTATGAAGGAGATATAAATGAATAAGAAATTAAAAATTTTATTATCATTATCAACTCTTTCTGTAGCAGCATTACCATTTAGTGTAGTTGCTGCAGCAGGCGATTCTAACACTTCTTCAGATTCTGCAAGTAATTCTAATTCACCCAATACACCTGTAGAAACAGAAAAACCTAAAAAAATTAGTGACAATTTTTCAACATTTAAACAGATGTGAGAAGGTGTACAAAAACAAATGCTAGATCAAGCAATTAAAATTGTTCAAGGGTTTCTAAAAGATGAGCTTTTAAAACTAGAAAGTGATACAGAAACTGAATATAAAGAAAAATTATCTAAACAAATTTATTTTGCAAAATTAAATGATTTTTTTGAAAAACATAAAGATGATATTATGTCTAATCCCGATAAATATGGTTTTTACATCACTTTTCCTCACGTATTATCACGAGAAAAAAATCATGCAGTAGGTTCTGTAACATTAAATGATAAAAAATTCAATAACATTGTATTTGGTTTTGGAGGAGATGAACAAACTAAATATGACCGCGCATTAGGTAAAGAAGCTTCTGTAAAAGAATCTGAAGAATTAAACTATGTTGAAGACAAAGAATACGAAGAAACAATAAATGCATATAGCAAGGACTTATTAGAACAAATTAAAGCAATAGTATTTAATGGTGATGATGTATTATACTTAGATGATAAAATTGCTTTAGAAAATAAAGATATTCAAGCAAATAATGCAACAGTTAATGGTTTCTTTGTTACAAACCCAAAAGATTATGACAGTTGAGATAATTACTTTATTGACAAAATAAAACCAAGATTCTTGGAATATGATTTACAAAAAAACCAACAATTTAGAGAACAACAAGAACAACAGCAACAACAAAATAAACCACCTGAATTACCTACACCACTAATTCCAGGTGAACCAGTTGAGCCTGAATCTGTTGATACTATAATTGAGGCAATTCCTGCATTAAATCCACAAATAAAAGCAGAATTTACAAATCTATCATTTGGACAATTGCAAGCAAAATTACAAGAAAATACTGAAGAAATATTTTTCTTTAATAATCCAATTAATATTCGTTATGAGTATAAAGTAAATTCTATTGCGCAAAATAACAAAGAAAACATTGCAACAATTTCAATTAGAGATGTAAATAATCCTAGTGTAGAAAGAGTTTATAAACAAACTTTTACAATTAATAATTCACAAACATACAAAAATCACCAAAAATTGTATTTTAATCAAATTAATTCAGTTCAAAAATTAATGACTAAATTCTATACTGCACTGGATTTAGATAATAAATTACAATATGAAAATTTAGGACAAGAAAACTTAATTTCAAATGTATTTTCTTTAGTTGATGCCTTTACTAAGTTAATACATTCTAATAACTACGTTAACGAACAAGAACAATTTATACAAAATGTAGTAAATAATAATAATTTTGAAAACAATGAATCTTCTATTTTAAGTGATTCATCTACATACATTGATTCATTGTTCTTAGATATAACATCTGCAATGAAATTTAATGGTTACAACCCTTGATATACAATTGCAAAAACCTATGAAAGAGTTTTAGATATTTACCAAACAGAATTTTTTAGATTTAACAAGGAAATTATTTTAAAAAATTATCAAACAGCAAATCAAGACTTTCATATAATCGATAAAATAATGAAAGCTCTTGAAAAAGATATTTTTAGATTAGTAGGTATTTCAAATTCAAAAACAATAAATAAAATTAGTTGATTTGATAATTACACAAATTTAATTGCAAAAATAAATGGTAATTTTAAAAAATTTCGTGATATTGTTACAATCAATGAAGTAACAGAAGAAAATAAACAAAAATTTATTGAAGCAATTGAAGTAGCAAAAAATATAGTACTTGAGCAAGAAACAAGTTTAGCAACCAAAAAAACAATGATATCAAGCATTATTCTTGCAATTAGTTTTATAGTATTTATAACAAATGCTACATTGATGACAATTTTCAGAAAAACACTTAAAAATAAAAAGATTTTATTAACAAATATTTTATTCTTTACATTTACAACTATTTTAATTATTACATCTATAGTATTACTAATAATATAAGGAAAAATTATGAAAAACACAGACAAAAACCCAAAAATAACTGCCATTTTTGATTATATAGTTGAAGTATCAGGTGAATTTGAATACAAACAAAAACAAATGTTTAAATCTACAAATCACCCTGATGTAAATTTAATCCTAATAAATGGTTCTAAAAACAAAGCTTTATTATTGTCAAGTGACAAATCTTCAAGTTTAAAAATTGGTGATGAAATTGAATTAATTGATACAAACTTCAATGTTTATACTGATAAAAATTACTTTGGTAAAATCATCGATATAGCTGGAAACATTATTAATCCAGAATTTAAAATTAAACCAAATTTTGATGAAAAACAAAAATCAAGTCCAATTTTTAAATTAGCTCATGACTTAATGAGTGTTAAAACGCTAAATGAACAATTATATACAGGAATCAATGTAATAGATTTATTAATTCCAATTGGAAAAGGTCAAAGACAATTAATTATTGGAGATCGTCAAACAGGAAAAACTCACATTGCTTTAAGTGCAATTATTAATCAAGCTAATAAAAATGTTAAGTGTATTTATGTAGCAATAGGGCAAAAACGTGACAACATTTCAACTGTTTATTCAATTTTAAAACAACACAACGCATTGAAAAATACAATAATAATTGAAGCAGATTCATCATCAGTATATGATCAATATTTAGCACCGTATGTTGGTATGGCACATGCTGAAAACTTATCAGCTGAAAATGACGTTTTAATTGTTTTTGATGACTTAACAAAACATGCAAATATCTTTAGAGAAATTGCATTGCTTTCAGAAAGTCCAGTTGGAAAAGAAGCAATGCCAGGAGATATCTTCTTTGCTCATTCACAACTTTTAGAAAGAGCAGGTAACTTCAATAATTCAAAAACTATTACAGCATTACCTATTTTACAAACAATAGACGGAGATATTACTTCATTAATTTCATCAAACGTAATATCAATTACAGATGGTCAAATTGTTACAAGTACTGACATGTTTAATGCAGGAAAATTACCAGCAATTAATATAGATTTATCAGTATCAAGAACAGGTTCAAGTGTTCAAAATATAAAAATAACAAAAGTTGCATCTGAAATTAATAAACTTTACCGTAAATATCGTCGTCAATTGAAATTAGCATCATTAGATTATGATTTTACTCAAGAAACTTCACAACTTATTTACAGAGGAAAAATGATTGAAAAAATGTTTTTCCAAAGAGGATTTAGCATTTATTCTGAAAAATTAATTTTATTAACTTCGAAAATTATTGCTTGAGGACTATTTAGTGAAATTAAAGATGATGTTAAAGCAATGAAATTCATTGATATATTAATAGAAACAGATGAAGAAGCTAAAAAACTATACAACGCTATTTTAAATAATGAAAAATATGATGATAAATTAACAAAAAATTACTTTGCTTTTGCTCTAAAACAATATTCTGAATTTCTATCATTAGGTTGAAATGTCAAAATTGATAATAAATTTATTGAATTTGATAAAGATTATTTAGAACAAATTGCATCAATATTAGGAGATAAATAATGAATGGACAAATCGTTAAATTTAATTCAGATGTGCTAGAAATTAAATTTTCATCTGATAATTTACCAAAAATTAATAATATTTTGACACTTCATGATGGAAAAACTTATTTACTTGTTAAAAGAATTTTAGACTTTGAAACAGTTAGAGCAATTGTAATTTATTCATTTAAACCAATTTCAATTAATGATGAAGTATTTAATACTCAAAAAAGTTTTATGGTTCCAGTTGGTAATAATTCAAAAAATAATATTTATACTTTTGAAGGAAAACCTTTACTAGAAACAAAAAAATCAATTGATTATGTTGAAATGGATTCAACTATTAATCATGAAAAAACCTTAGATAATAAAAAAGAAATTGTTGAGACCGGAATTAAAGCAATTGATTTCTTTATTCCAATTATAAAAGGTTACAAAATTGGAATTTTCGGAGGAGCTGGAGTTGGAAAAACAGTTTTAATGAAAGAATTAATTTTCAATGTTAACTCACAACAAACAAAAACATCTAATATTTTTATAGGTTCTGGAGAACGTTCAAGAGAAGGTATTGAATTATACCAAGAATTAAAAGGATCAAACTTACTAAAAGATTCAATTATGTTTATTTCAAAAATGAATGAATCTCCTGGAGCTAGAATGTCAATTGTTCCAATTGGAATAACAGCAGCCGAATACCTAAGAGATACACAAAAAGAAAATGTTTTATTATTTATTGATAATATTTATCGTTTTATACAAGCTGAAAATGAGGTATCTTCAACATTAGGAAAAAAACCATCAGTTGGAGGTTACCAATCTACACTTGAAAGTGATATAGCAAATATTGAAAATAGAATGTATAAAAATGCAAATGGTTCAATAACATCATTCCAAACAATGTTCTTACCAATGGATGATTTAAATGATCCATCAGCAGTTGCTGTATTTAACCACCTTGATGCAACATTAGTTTTATCAAGAGCACAAACAGCAAAAAATATTTTCCCTGCTTTTGACCCATTAAAAAGCTATTCAAATTCAGTAAATGAAAATATTATTGGTAAAAGACATTTAGAAGCAATTTTAGAAACTAAAAAAATTCTAAAAGCTTATAAAGATCTTGAAGATGTTATTTTAATTTTAGGATTTGATGAACTAGATGAAGAAAACAAAATTATTGTTAAAAAAGCAATGCAACTTGAAAACTTTTTCACACAATACTTTTTCATGACAGAACATTTTACTAAACAACCAGGACAATTTGTAAAAATACAAGACACAGTAGAAAGTGTTTGAAAAATTTTAAATGGTGAATATATAAAACAAAGTCCAGAAATTTTTGCATACATTGGAAGTGCATTAGAAATTCCAACGGATAAAGAACTTGGGTTATAATAAAAGCAATCAACAAAGGAGGTGACTATGAAGTTTCTAAAAACAAAAAAACAAAAAATATTATTAGTCACTATAAGTTCAATTTTTGCAGCTTCAATGGCTGCTTCTTTTGCAATTTATTTTACAAACAAAAATCATAAACAAACCTTGTATTATAATGCTCATAATAATGCAAAAAATAATTTTGTTGAAGGAAATAATGTTGATCTTAATAACACAGTTCCTTCTAATTCTGATTCTAATTTGAAGAAAATTCCTGACCCTACACCACCACCAGCACCTGAAATTCCACCTGTTGTAGAAAAAATTCCTGAACCACCAAAACCCGAACCAGAAAAACCTAAGCCAGAAAAGCCAAAACCCGAGCCAATTCCTGAACCTAAGCCAGAAGAGCCAAAACCTCAACCGGTTCCAGAACCTGAAATTCCTAAACCAGATCCGATTCCCGAACCCCCTAAACCGGAACCTAAACCTCAATCTAAGCCAGAAAAACCAAAACCTGAATTAACAGATAAAGCAATTGTATCTGGTGTAGAGGTGTCTGCTACTATTGAAAGAGCAAAACCAAGAAATATTGCAACATATGACAGAGATAATCAAATTACAAATAGAGTTCCTTATATAAATGACAGTACTGACAAATTAAAAAGTATAGTTGTTACCCAAGAATTAAGAGATAAAGTTGTTAATGACGTTATAGGTAAAGGTGAAACACTTGGATTAGCTTCAAAATGATATCAAGATATGACTGGTATGGCAAATCAAGTTTTAGCTGAAGAACCTGATAAATTAGATTCTTGATTAAACCAAAATAGAGATTTCTGAGTACGTACTTTTTATAAATTTGAAAGATTATTTGATTCACCAAATGTGTCAAATTTCTTAAAAGAAGATGCAAAAGTTAAATATCCAGATATGAAATTTAATTCAAGAGATCATAGATATATTTGATTGTATACAAATCTAGATTGAACTAAATTTACTAAACTATCTTCAAATGCTGAAAAACAACTAAAAGAAGGATATGTTTTAGATCCTCGTAATGCATATATAAATGCAGATGGTAGTTTAGATTCACATTCATATGGTCAACCTGATAGATTTAATTCAGTTACAAGTCGTTTAACAAGAGATAATTCAACTAGAAGAGTGTTTAGTTATGATTCTTACTACACAAGAAGCCCTGATGCTATAGCTAATGGTGAATATCCTGGTTGAAAAAAACGGAATGCAAATAATGATGAAATTTTCAAAGGAATAATTCAATCTGGAGATGGAATCAAAGCATTGCATATGGAAAGAGAAAAACCAACCAATGAACCAGGTCAAATTAACGAAGGTTATGTTATTGAAATTGATGCTGCAAATGAAGCAGGATACAAAAAAACCCTTGATTTAATTAATAAACTAAAAGATCAAAAAGCAAATGTAGTTTCTTATAGAATTAAAAATATGGGAAAAAACTCATCTGCTCAAGCATTTAAACCAATTTTAAGAGCTCTTCCTGATGATATACCACAATTAGAATTATTTTTCTCAGCTCAAGCAACAAATACAAGTTCATTAATTGCCCTTGAAAATAAACGTATTAAAGAATTATCTCTATATACTCTTGGAAATTCACTTCAAGATGAATGATCAATTAATCCATTTGCATTAAGAAATACAGCATGAGTAAATACAAATGATTACAATGTAAGTGCTGATTATGGACGCAATCAAGATATTGCTACAAGAATAACCTTTAATACTTTAGCATTCGATCAAGAAGATTATTTAGAAAATGATCAAGATCACTGAAAACGTATTAATCTAGGTTTAAGAATGGCATATTTTGCAAGAAATAATGAACCTATTTTCCAAGGTTCATTTGGTCCCGGATTAAGTCCTGACCACAATGAAGGAAATAACTTTTATCCAACTTTATTAGACTTTAGTAGAATTCCAAAAATAAAAACTTTAAAAGGTTTAGAATTTAGAGATATTATAAAACCATCGAATAGACCAAGAAAAGTAAAACAAGTTACTTTCTACAACAATAAAGCTGAATTTGAAATTTCTAATTACGACTTAATTGGAGCAGGATTAGAAAATATTGACACAGGTTCACCAATGGAAAAACCAAAAATACTATTTAGTAATGGAAGAACTACAACTAAATTTAGAATAAAAGATAAGGATTTAAGTCCAGAAGCAATTAGTAACTTAGTTACATTTAAAAGATATGCACATAATGGTAATTCTTCATTTTCAGGTACAGTAGTTTTAGATCCTGGTAATGATTCACTAAAATCAAAATTACAGTCAGCTGGATTTAGTGTTGAATTTGATAATGGTTACGAAATTTCATAGGATGTTAATATGAAAAAAAATAATTTAAAATACTTTTTAACTGTTTTTGTAACTTTGGGAATTTTAAGTCCTTTAGTTGCGATTAGTTGTGCAAATCCACAAACTCAGACACAAGAAAATTCAAAAAAAACTGATAAAAATAATAAAGATAATAAACAAGTAGATAAAAATAATCAAAATCAAAATTCAACAGATACAAACACTAGTACAACAAATAACACTGCATTAGTTCCACAAGAATTAAGAAAAATAGCAGCAAAATCATTTGATGAATTATTTAACCTTAGTTTTACAAGGGGAACAAAAAAAGATTATACCCCTGAAACAATTAGTCGTCAAAAAGATGACCTTTTAAATGTTCAATTAAAACCAAATTTTAATTCAGAAGTTGAATCAAAATTATTAGACGTTAAATTAGACGACAATGCAAATGCAACAGGTAATTTAACTTTTGTATTTGAAATTAAATCAAAACAAACTTCAAATATTATTCATAAGCAATATCCATTAACAGGATTTAAAACTACTCAATTTGGAGTTTCTGATGATGGTACTTTACATACAAATGTTAAAATAGAACAAAATGAAATTGAAAAGTATCATGCTTTAAATCAAAAACAAAGATTTGAAAAAGATAATGCAGAATACATGCGAGGTTTAAAAGGTCAATTTCAAAATAGAGGTGTTGACGTTGTTAGAAGTGATTTAAAATATGACCAAAATCACGCAAAACAATTTAATGATATAGCAGCTAGAATTGGTTTAGATACATATGAAAATAGTGCATATAAAGGATTTACTTTACCGGTTTATGATGCTAATGGAAAAGTGGATGGACTTTCATTTGGCCCTTCATCATCGCCTGAATTATTTTCAAAAATTGATTTTCTTGAGGATAGAGATCCTAATAGATCAATTGGTCTTGCAAGAATGTTAACAAATGAAACTTATCGCGACATTGCATTACAAACATTTATAGGTAATTTTTCATATAAAGAAGAATTTAAAGAACAAATAGCGGCTTATCAACGAGGAATTAAAGAAGTTGAAAGTTGAGATAAATACCCAGAAAAATTACAAAATTATAAAGATAATCTTATTAAAGATATTAATTTTGAAAAAGAATCAGCAAAATTAGAATATGAATCAACTAAAAAACAAACAAAAGAACGTCATGATTTAGAATCATTGGAAAATCAATATAAAGCTAAAATTGCTAAACTAGATGAAGAAATTAAAAAAGTACAAGGTTATACTCTTGAATTTATTATTTCTGAATATAAAAAGAAAATTGAACAATTTAAAAAAGATGCTCAAGCGGGAAGAAATTTTCAAAGCGCTAGCGGTACTTTATGAATAATTGACTACGAAATTCCCGAAGGTCAATCTTATCCTACTAAATGATTTTTTGCAACTAATTCACACGTTGCAAAATTAATGTCAAATCCTACATTCCTAGGTTTTTCATTAACAAGATTGAATAAAGATGTTGGACTTAATTCAAAATTGAGGATTACAGGTTTTGATACACACTATAAATCATTTTTATTCTCAGGTAGTAATATACAAAACAATGTAATTAAAGTTTACGATGCGCTTGATTATTTAACTTCATCTCCTAAAGATTTTCTTGCAAGTAATTTAAAATCTAAATATGAAAATATTGAAGAAATGGCTGATTTTGCTGTTATTGAAGTCGATTTTAACGGTTTAATAAATGACGGAAATGTACAAGGAGTTTTTCAAACAGCAAATTTTCAACCAGTGCAATGAAATAATAATGCACAAGAATTAGCTAAAGATGTTACGAATGATTATTATCATTTAGATGATAAGAAGAAATCACATTTTATTTCTGAATCTTATTTAAAAAATTATGAAAAAATTGATTATCCATTAATAAAATATAAAAATGAAACTAGTAAGCAAGTTGATGAATTATTTGCATTAGGATACCCTGTTTCAAATGAAGATTTCTTTTTAAGGAGATATGAAGATTATCAAGAATTTGAAACTAAGCAATCCTATCATAGTTTATGAACAAACTCAGATTATCGTTTTTATTATGCACAAACTAATGGAGAAGATGGTCCTTTAAATATTGATGAAGAAAGATTAAAAAGAGGAAATTGATTATCTTATCAAATAGGTCTTCGTTCATTTGTTGATAAACCAGGTATAAATGATGCATTTATAGTTTCACCTATAAGAGGTGGTAAATTATATGAAACATATGATAACGGCCACTTAAAGCAATATTTAAACACAGGTCTTCAATATATGTTAAGGCATTATGTGGCAGTGGGTGGATCATCTGGATCAAGTGTTAGAAATCAAGATTATAAAATAGTTGGATTACATTCAACCATCATTCCAGCGGCTAAAACAGACTTTGTAATCGCTTTAAGATCTGAAGGATTTAATTATGAAGGTGCTTTTGGTACATATAATCTACCACAATATGATTTAATTTATGGTGGTGGAAAAGATCAAAAAACATCATATCGTCAAGCTTTAAAGGTTCTTCATGATGCTAATAAATTAAACAATACATGATTATTTCAACATGGATTTGATGATAATAATATCCCAGAAGAATTTAAATTTACAAATACAAGATAGACTAATGAAAATGGAAGAGTTTCCATTTTCATTTTTTATTTGCAATAATTCATATTTTTTAAAAAAATAAAAAAAAGCTAAATAAAGGCAAAAAAATGTTATTTTTTGCAAATTTTTATATTTTTTTAAAATAATACCTTAAAAAAGAGTGTATAATAATATGTCATAAGTATGCCAATTTTATATATATATATATATATATATATATATTCCAGGTCATATTTAATATAAAAATTTAATTACAAAAAGTAATATTTAGGAGAAATATGAATAAAAAACACAAGCAATTAATGCTTGCATTTTTAGCAGTAGCTACCACGACATTAGCTGCTACATCTAGTACTTTTATTATTCAAGAACAAAAATTAAGCAACTTAATAAAAGAACAAGATAAATTATGAAAAGAATTAAATAATTTTAAGGTAAATAATTTAAGTCATGATGACTTTTTAACAAGAATCGCTCAAAATATTTTAGATGATAATCCGGTTTTAAATCTTTTTGAAGACAATTTTTCAAAAGTTCAAGCAAAAATTAATAATCTCAAGTTTGCTTTAAATAAATTTAAGGAAATAATAAATAAAGCAAAACAATTGAATTTTGAAAAGTATAAAACTTTAAATCAAGAAGTCGAAACATATATAAGTAACAATTTAAAATATAAAGAATATGAAGATTTAAAAAATTCACTTGAAGATACAAAATCACAAACTGATAGACATGTTAATTATGAATCAACTCAAGAAGAGATTGATGAACAAGTAAAAATACTTCAAGAGGCATATGAAAAAGTAAAAAAAGATAAAGCAATTAAAGATAATGATATTAGACAAATTGCTTATGCTGATTACGAAACAGCTTTAAGAAAATTAAATGATTTTATTAAAAATCCCCTTGCAATACATACATTTTATAAAAGTTTGTATGATGGCGAAATAATGAATCGCGATCAAATTACAAAAGATATTAATATAAATACCTCTTCCGTAGGTGATATTTTAGAGTCTAAATATAAATTAATTCAAGAACTTGAAGACGCAACTAAAAAAGCACATGAAATTTCAAAACAAGAACTTCAAAGAGTTTATGACCAAGCTACAAAATATGCAAATGAAACATTAACCACTCCAGATGATGTAAAAACTAAAGATTTATTATTAGAACATTCAAAACAACAATATGATACTGGAATGAATAATGAAGATTTTGAAGTTGTATATGCAAGCATAAATAATATTTTAGATTATGTAAATGCTACAAAAATTCAAAAACAAGTAAATGATACATTTAGAACTAATGCAATTAATTCACTTGAAATATGTAAAAAACTAGCTGAAGAATTTATAGAAAGTTTTAGTGATGGTAAATATCCTGAAATTAAAAAATATGTATCTGATATTTTAGCAACCGAAAGTCAAGATACTGATTTAAAAACATTTGACAAAATATACGAATCAGCAAATAAAATAATAGAAGCTTTAGAAGCTAAAAAAGCAGAAGCGCTAGCTGGTTATGATGCTCAAGTAACAAAATTGGATAAAATAAGTAATGAGTTATCTTATCATAATTTTAGATTAATTGTAACAGAAATTTTAGAATTAATAAATAAACAAAATAAAATAAAAAATAACATTAATTCTACTACAAGACAAATTTTAGATGCAACAGAAGCTCTAAAAAATTACGAAGCAAAAATTGAAAACAAAAAACAAGCAAAAAAAGATATTAATGTTTCAATTGAAAATATTGAAGATTATATCAGCAAACATAAACACCAAGAAGACATAGGGTCAATTCAAGAATTACAAACAAAATTGGATGATATTCAAAAACAAGTTGAAAATCTAACAAAAGCTTCAGAATTACAAAAATTAGCAAATGAATTAAACGCTAAATTTGAAGAAACAAAAGAAAGAGTAGAACAAACAAAAGAAAAACGTGAATCCGAAAGCAATTCTTACAATAAAGTTGTGAATTTAGTTAATAATTTATTAAGACAATTAGATAATAAAAATACTTTATATTTAGCTTTATCTAATGAATTAAATACAAAAAAACAAGCAACTTATGAAGTTGTTGCTAAAAAAGATACTAAATCAACAAGTGAAGAAATCAAACAAGCAAAAGAAGAATTAAAAACTAAACTAGATGAAGTAACTGCTAGAAAAGATCAAATTGATTTAGAAAAAGTAACTAAAGAATACAAAAAAAGATTAGATGAAGTTGATGCATATAAAAATACTTTAGGTGAATACTATGATATCAAACAAAATTTAGAAAGTGACATAACCACAATTGAGGCAAATCTTAATGATATTTTTCATAACAATAATTTATCTGACAAAGAAAAATTGCAAGCTTATCAAGTAGCTATTTCAGCGATTCAAAAAGCTTTAAGCAATGCAAAAATTGAAAAAGCAAAAGAAGAAAAAGACCGCAAATTTGAAGAATTTGAAGCAATAAAAAATGAAGCTACAAACTTTATAAAACAAAATTTAAAAGATATTGTTGATTTTAAATTTATTCAAGACCCATTAAACACTTCTATAGATGAAGAGTCTAAACTTGTGGAAAAAACTTCTAACACTAATTCAGTAGAATTAAAAGATGATATTGATGCTCCAACAATTGAAGAATCAATTACAAAGTTAAAGTCAGACTTTGAAAAAGCCAAAGATCTAAAAAACAGAAAAGATAAATATGATGACGCTCTGAATGCAGTAAAAACTAAACTATTAGAAATCGTAAATCCAGTAAAAAATCCTGATGATAAAGAATTATATGACGCATTAGAAAATATTATTAATACTACAGAAACATTTTTTAAAGATAATAATAAAACATCTGAAAATTTTGAAACAAAGACAAATATTTTAGAAGAAGCAATGGAGTCTGCTGATACAAAATATAAAGCAAACAAAGCAAAAAGAGAAGAAAGTAAAACAAATTTACAAACAAAAATTAAAGAAATTGAAGATTATATTAAAAATAACTTACAAGAAAACAATAATTCAACTTATACTACAAAACCTGAACATGAAGATTCAGTTTCTAGAATGTTACTAAAACTACAAATTGCAAAAGGTGTAAAAGAAAGCAATGGTTCAACTGAAAAACAACTAGAAGATGCTCTAGATACATTAATACAAGAACAAGAAATTTTAAACCAATCAGTTGAATTTGACAAAATAGCAAAACAAGCTACTGAATTTTTTGAAGCGCTTGCAAATAACTCAAAAGAAAATACAAGTGAATTACAAAAATCATTAGTAAATGATATAAAAGCAAACCTAGATTCTGCTATTGAATTACAAAAATCAAATAAAACAAAACAAGATGCAACTCAAGAATCAATAAACCAAGCAAAAGAAGATTTAACAAATGCATTAAATGATGCAAAAACTAAAGAATTCAATATTTTCCAAAATGCTTATGATAATTTATCTAGAAAAGCAAATGAATTATTAAATAAATTAGATGAAAATAATGAAGATAATATAAATAAACATACCGAATATCCAGAAATTGCAAAAGCATTAAAAGACATAAAAGATCAAGAAGATCCAAAAGCGCTTTCAAGTTCAAACTCAAAACCAACAATTGAAATTATAAAAGAATCACTTCCAAAATTACAACAAGCATATGATGCTGCAATCTTAGCTAAATCAAAATCAGATTTTGATAAAGTTTATGGAGATATTTTAAATAAATTTACAGATAATAAAAATGCTTCAAAATATACAAAACTTAAAGAAGTTGTAATAAGTAAATTAAAAGCACATAAAGATATAAGAGATAAAGAAAATCCTGCTTCTACATCTCAAGAAATTGAAAATGCAACTGAAATAATAAAATCACAAATTCCACAATTTAATTTAATAAAAGATAAATTTGATGGATATATAAATAAATATGATGAGGCATCAGAATATAATAAAAGTTTAGCAGATTACCAAACAGAAGCTAAAAAAATATTAGATGATGCTTTAAAAAATTATGATCAAAAAAACATTCAAGATGCCAATATTTTAAACCCAACAAAATATAAAGAATTTAAAGATAAACTTCAAGAAGCAATTAATAATGCTAAGGCAGTAGAAACTTCTAAAAATAATTACAAAACTGAAAAAGATAGCATTGTAGCAGATTCAGAGTTTAATAACTATCCAAAATCATTAAAAAAATATCAAGATGTTATAGAAACAATTACAGGTGACAATGGTTCACTAAAACAAGCTTTAGCTACTGCAAATAATGATCCTGAAAAAATTAAACAAGCATATGACAATGCAACAGAAGCTCTAAAACAAGCAAAATATAACATTGCTTTAAATAAAGCTGAAGAAGATTATTTAAATACTATCGATAAATTAGATAAATTAAAAGAAAAATTAAAAAGCAATGATGTAAATGATAAAGCAATAATTGATTCACTAGATAAAGAAAAAGAAGCCGCAAATGATGTTATAGATAAAAAGAAAAATACCAATCCATCTTCTATAACAATTGAAGATTACAATACTCAAAGACAAAACTTAGAATTAGTAATAAGAAAAGCAGAATCAGATAAATCAAAAAAAGAGTATGAAAAAGTAAAATCTGAATCAACAATTAAGTCTGACACAGAATTAAAAGACCAATACCCTAAAACAAAAGAATATTATGATAATGAACTATCAGAAATTGATAAACAATTAACAACTAGTCTTCAAGAAGCAAGAGAAGATAAACAAAAACAAAAAGAAGCATATGATACAGCTAAAAAAACAATTGAAACATTAAATGAAACTTTAGATGCTAAAAAAGCAGAAGAATTTAACAATGAAAAATTATTTTATGATGAATCACTTAAAATATTTGAAGAAATTCAAAAACAAATTTCTGATGTCAAAGATGAAGAACAAAAACAAAAATATAATGAAGAATTTAACAAAGCTAAATCAGAAGCTGATAAAACATTAGTTGATCCTAAAACACCTGCTAAATATGCAGAAGCTAAAAAAATATTAGATGTTGCTAGTGAATCAATAAAATCATATAATAAGTATGTAAAATTAAGTGATGAAGTTGGTCAATATGTTAATAAAACTTTAAGTGACCCTAACTACAAAGATTTAAAATTGGAATTAGCTATTGCTAAAAATACACAAGATAGCGTAGCTTTACCAAAACATAATCCAACAATTAGTAAGATTGAATCTTCGTTTGATGTTTTAAATACAAAGTATAATAAAGTAAAAAATGAATTATTTGTTAGTCGCCTTCGTGTAATTAAACAACTGCAAATATCAAGAGATATTTTTAACTCAGCAAAATCAAATATAACAAAAAATTTTAGTGATTTGGAAACAATAAAAGAAGTAATTAAATTTATAGAATACGAATCAAACACTATTGAAAATAAATTATCACAAGCATCTGAACATCATTCTCAAACTAATAAAACTTTAAGCAATGAATTATTTATAGATGCTAGAAATTCTTATAGCAAATTATTAAAAGATTCATTTGAAAAAGTAGCAAAAGAAATAATAGTTGCTATTGATAAATTATTGTCTGAATTTGAAAACGATAGAATAGAAGAAAGTAAAGACAGCTATTCTAAATTAAAAGAATTAAAAGACAATCTTTCAAAAATAAATTATGAAGATCAAAAATATCAAATTAACATACAAAATTTTTACAATGAAGTAAAAGAAAACATTAAAAAAATTAATGATGATAAACAAGAATATAAAAAAGAACATGAATTAGCGATTAATAATATAAATAATCAAAAAAAGTATAAAGAACAATTTGATATGGCTGTTAAAAATTTAGTTGACGTTTTGCCAACATGAGGAAAGAGTTTAGCAAGTATTAATGACAAAGTTTTAGGTAATGATTATGCATTAAAAACTGATAAAGAACATTTTAATTCAAAACAACAAACTATTGCAGATGAGATTGCAAAACTAGAAGCCAAAGCCAGTAATAAATCTATTAAACAAAATAAAGAAGTAAAAAATCAAGAATTATCAAATATAACAAAAATTGATAGCACTTTTTTTGCTAAAAATTTAAGTGACTTGTCTGAAGATGCTGAAAAGTTTATTACACAAGCAGGTTTAAACGATTCAGAAAATGGATTTAACAACAGAACAAATAACTTCAATGCTATAAAGGGATTTACCCGTTCAGACTCAACAAAAAATTTATATGGTAATCTTAATGCTTTTGTTAATAAATATAAAGATAATAATAACGAAGTAACAATCGAAGATTATGTAAAACAAAGAAATATGTTTTATAACTCAATAAATTCTTATGAGCAAGAAATGTACAAACTAAAAGATATATTAAAAAAATATGTTGAATATAAAGATGATCAAACACCTGGTGAATATGTAAAAGCATTTAGAGAGTTATATGGATATTTACCATTATTAGCAAGCTATAAACCTTGAAATGATAAATTAGATTCCTTTTATCAAAATTTACTAAAAGGTACATATATGTATAAACAATTTGATAATTTTCAATACATATTATCAAATGAAACTCATACTATTTGATTTAAGGAATTATATAAAAATATAGTAGAACTTCAAAAATCAAATTTTGAAACTAAAACAACGAAACCTGAAGGAAGTATTTATAAATTTATGGATGATATTGAAAAACAAATGGGTAATTTAACATCAGCAAATTATAGTGGTTATTGACCTTTAAAAGATTTTTCACAATATTATTGAAAAAATTATCAATGAAACAAAATACAACTTAAAGGTGATAAAAGTGGTAAAGCTTATGTGTTTAATGAATATGTAAGAAAAATGGTGTACTCATTAATTTATAAATTACCGCAAGGTTTAAAAGATGATAATAGACACAATTTTGTTTATCGAAAATTTAAAGAAAAAGCAGATAAATTACCTAAAGAAGATCGCTTTTCTTATGATAATTATCCTCACAGAGATTATAAAGAACATCAAAGTAAAATAAATGATTTAATTAAAGATTATTTTGAAGTTATAGATTTATATGTCAAAGCTAATGATAACGAGTATAAACAACTAATAATGTGAGATGCAAAAGGCGATAATGCTAACAGTACAAAAGTAAATGAACACTTATATTATCACGAGGGTCAAGGTTTTAAATTTTAAAATAAATGTTCTAATAGTCAAAAACACCACAAAAAAGTGGTGTTTTTTTATTTAAAAAAGAGCTATTAAAATTATTGTATAAATACGCATTTTTATTAAATCTAACTTTAATTAGAAGTCTAATATTTTTTCATCTAATAAAAAATCTTCAACACCAATATATAAAATTCCATCATCATCAAATCTTGGTACAATGTTATTTTTAACTATAACAATTTTTTTAAAAGAATCGCCCGTTCTTCTTAATGATTCAGTTTCTTGAGTTTGTTTTTCTTTTGTATCAACATTTAATGCTGATTGAATGTAGTAGCGATTACTTCCTCTATTAATAATAAAATCTACTTCTAATTTTTTTCTTATGCTTTTATTATTTTCATCTTTGTAATTGTATTCTACAACTCCAATATCTACATTAAATCCTCTCATTCTGAGCTCATTATATATTACATTTTCCATAATGTGTGATTGTTCATTTTGGCGAAAATTTAATCTTGCATTTCTAAGTCCAATATCTGAAAAATAATATTTATATGGAGATGATATGTATTTTTTACCTTTAACATCATATCTTGTTGCTTTTTCAATTAAAAAAGCATCTATAAAATAATCTAAGTAATTACTTATTGTAAATTGTGATATCTTTATATTTTTTTTAGACATAAAAGTATTTGCTAATTTTGTTGGATTAGTTAAAGAACCAATAGATGAAGATATTATGTTTAATAAATCATTTATTATTGATGCGTCTTTAAGAATTTTATTGCGTTCAAGTACATCTTTAATATATGTTCCTGTAAAAATATCTTTTAAATAATTACTTTTTTGTTCATGGCTGTTTAGTTTTGTAACATAAGGCATTCCACCATACATACAATATTCATCAAATGCTTTATTTCTATTACCTTGATAAAATGAAAGAAATTCTGCAAATGAAAAAGGGAATACTCTTATTTCATCACCACGATCTCTAAATTGAGTTAATATATCTGATGAAAGCATTTTAGAATTGCTACCCGTAATATAAATATCTACATTTGGTATTTTTACAAGACCTAATACAAGATCTACAAATGTTATCATAGAATCAGAATCTTCTAAATAAGGATTAGAAATTTCTTTTACAAATTGAATTTCATCAATGAAAATATAATATTTGTGCTCTTTATTTTCAGTTTTTTCTTTTAAGAAGTTGTTTAATTCTATTGGATTTCTGTATTTAATATTTTCAATACTATCTAGTGCAATCATTATAATTTGATCTTCATTTACATTATTAGAAAGTAAATATTTTCTATATAGTTCAAACAAAAGAAAAGATTTTCCAGATCTTCTAATGCCAGTTATAATTTTTACTCTTCCATTATCCTTTTTTTCAATAAGTTGATTTAAATATCTTGGTCTTTGTACTTCCATATATCCTCCATATTTTATAATATGTTGTAAATACGCATTTTTATTAAATGTTTTTATATATATTATAACATTACGTAAAGAATTTAATAATTACTTTTAAAATAAATGCGTATTTACTACTTTTGTTTAAATACAATTGGATTATTTGTTAAAAATATTTTAACTTTTATGTTAATGTTGGTTTATCTTAATAAAAAATTAACATTGTAATATATTAACAATAATATTAAATTGTAGTTTAAAATGCAACACTTATTTATTATAGTTATTATTTCATTTTGGTATAATTTCTAATTTATATTCAATATGTAATAATGTGATAAAATCATAAATAGAAAGAGTGTATATGACAAAATGTATTCAAGAACTTAATGAATTATCTTATGAAAACAATACAATACTTCCTGGCGAAGTTCTTATTGATTTAAATAAAAAAAATACACAAAGTGGCAAAATTAAACCTTTTGTAAAATGGGTTGGTGGAAAGTCATTTGCTCTTAAATATATTAAACAATATTATCCCGAAACAATTAATAAATATTGTGAGCCATTTGTCGGTGGTGGTGCTGTATTATTTGATATTTTATCAAATTATAATGTAGAAGATGTTTTAATAAGCGATTTAAATAAAGAACTTATAAATACATATATAACTATAAAATACAATATTGAAGAGTTAATTAATGAACTAAAAAAGCTAAAAACTGAGTACATGAAACTTTCTATTACACAAAGAGATAAATATTTTTATGTGAAGCGCAATGAATTTAACGAATATATTCAAAATAAAATTAAAAATAAAATTTATGGTTCTGCATTATTTATTTTTATAAATAAGACCTGTTTTAATGGTTTATATAGAGTAAATAGTAAGGGTTTATTCAATACACCGGCCGGAAGATATAAAAATCCTGAAATATATGATGAAGAAAATTTAAGAAATATTTCAAAAAAACTTGAAAAAGTAAAAATTATAAATGATTCATATTCAAGTTCTATAGATTTTATAGATGAAAATACTTTAGTCTATTTTGACCCCCCATATAGACCCTTAAATAAAACATCTAACTTTATTTCATATAACACATCATCATTTGGGGATTTAGAACAAATTGAATTAGCTAATTATTTTAAAAAAGTTAATAACAAAAAAGCAAAAGCTATATTAAGTAATTCAGACCCAAAAAATGTAGATATAAATGATAATTTTTTTGATGATTTATATTCAGGATTTAATATAAATAGAATAAAAGTAAAAAGATATATTAATTCAAATGGTAAAAAACGTGGTGATATTAATGAAATATTAGTAACAAATTTTAAAAATTAAGGAGTACTTATGATTAAAAATGGTATGGGTGGAGCAAACACAAAAACTGGATTAGTTTTTGAAGGTAAGACAGATTTAGCAACATTTATCAGTGCACAAAAAGATTATAAAATTGTTTCCCAAAGTAAAAACATAGATTCTGTTTTTTATAAAAATGAACAAGTTGCTAGAATTTTTAGAAAATATGGTTTTTATGAATTTTTAAAAGAATATAAAATTGAATGAAAAAATATAATTTCACAACGCATATTACCAGACGATAGTATATTTGTGATTATAAAAAATACAATATATATTATTGAGTGTAAATTTCAAAATGTTCCAGGTTCTACAGATGAAAAACTTCAAACCTGTGACTTTAAAAAGAAACAATACAAAAAATTATTAGCAAAAGCAAATATTGATGTTGAATATATGTATTTACTTTCTAGTTGATTTATGCAACCAAGATATAAAGACGTTTTAGATTATATTCATAGTGTGGGATGTGATTATTATTTTGAATATATACCTTTATATAAATTTGGGTTACCTGTTCCGGGTGATCAAAAGAATACAGAAACAGAAAAATAGAATCATTATTGAATCTATATGACTAAAAAGATATTTAAATACATTTGTTTGCATAACAAATATTTAAAAAAATTATGTAACCAAAGCAACTATAAAGATGTAAAAAATAAATATAAATGAATTAATAAATATAGTGAGTATCTAATAAATACATATAAAAAATATTTATACTAGAGAATTCAATTATAAACAAGTTTAAAAAACCAGTATTATAAATGCTAGCAGACAAATTCTATAACAAACACATAAAGAAATTTTTGCTGATAAAATAAAAAATTTAAATCGCGAAAAAAGTGATGAATATTGAGAAGTGGAGACACTCTAGATTGACACTTTGGCTAAATCAGAGTATCAATTATATTTGAATAATATTATAATGATAGAACAGCTAAAAACTGTATTTGAAAGTGTTTTTTAATAAAAAATGAAATACAAGCGGAATTTATGCTTTTGAAGATGATTCTAAGTTTGAACCAGACTATGTTGATTTTAAGTAGAGATAAAGATATAAGCACAAATATTGGTTTATATGTTTGTGTGTTTATTAAGCCTAAAGGATAACATTTATTTGAAAAAGACAAATGAAAATAACTTATTACTAAGTTTATCTGAAAAAGGTGTTCTTATTGTTAAGTTTGATGATGATAATAAATATAAAATATGAGAAGTACCATTTTATAATGAATTAATAATTAAATTTGAATTTAATATATATTTTGATGAATTTATAATTCGACAATAAAAGATTAAATTTACCTATTTTAAAAAAACGTTTTTATTAAGATATATTAAATTATGTAATTTATAGTCAATGCAATTAATAAAAATTAAATTGTAGAGCACTTGATTTGTTGTTAAAAAAGTTTCCCTTAAGCATGAGCTAACTATATGAATTGCGCATTAGTAAAATATAAGGAAATTACAAAAGAAGAAAATTCTATTGCGCAAAGGTTACAAAAAATTAAAAAGAATTTATAC
The DNA here is from genome assembly GCF_025486335.1 of Mycoplasma zalophi. Taxonomy (GTDB): domain Bacteria; phylum Bacillota_I; class Bacilli_A; order Mycoplasmatales; family Metamycoplasmataceae; genus Metamycoplasma; species Metamycoplasma zalophi. The sequence goes on along the minus strand of NZ_JAOOPZ010000002.1, from coordinate 219,256 downwards.
CTTTAATTTAGGATTTAAAAAAGGTTTTTAAAACCCCTTAAACAAAGTAAAATCAATTTATTTATAATAAAAATATCAAGCATAAATCTTATGTTTGACACATCACTTCAAAATAAACATAACGTTCAAAAGCGTTATGTTTATTTTGTTATGAATCCTTTTGGTTTTTAGAGATGTTAGACTTATCACTATTTTCTTTTAAAAAATTTATCATCATTTCAATTGAATTTTTTAATTCGCACTTTGTAAATCTTGTATTTAATTTATTTTCAGGGTGATGTATTTGGTGTCTAATATATTTGCTTAGCGTTACTTTTTCAAATTTTATAGAATTGTTTTTAAGTTTTTTATATTCTCTTAAAGTTTTATGTTCTTCAAATTTATTAAGCAAATTATCAGATTCTATATAACCATATAGTTCGTTGTGATATTCTTCGCTGATTTCACCAAATGCAAGGTAGTTAACTTCATTTAGTGAATTTAGAACTATTGGCTTTACAGTATTCACTACTTTAACTCCGTTGTTTTCACTCACTAATCTTAGATTTTTAATACCGATTTGTTTTACTATGTTAGGGCTATGAGTGGTTAATAAAATTTGAGTTTTAGTTGATTTTGATAATTCTTTCAAAGAATCTATTAACTTAATTTGATTGCTAGTATGTTGCGAAGTTTCTGGTTCTTCTATTGCATATATAATATTTGTGTTTTCACGATTTTCTCTTCTTCTTTCTGCTTCAGCACGAAAAAAATTTAGTAAAATGAGTCTTCTAACTCCACTACCTCTTTTGTTTATTGGTATGTCTTCGTCACCAGTTATAGAAACATTTTTAAATACATCTTGTCATTTTAAATCTTTGGATTCGGGTATATTAGGATTTAAGCTATTTGCAAGTTCCAAATCCATTTCCTTAATTTTTTGTAATGTCCTTTCAGCGACTTCACTGATTTTAGTTTTAACAAGTTTTGAAATTTCTGATAATTTGTTTTGTATATTTTCGTCTTTAAAAATTTGTTTTATAGCTTCTTTTAGTGGGTCTTGGACTTCGCTATCAGCGTCACTATTTTTTCTATCAGATTGAAACAATGAAAATACAGGCAAAAATTTTTGAAGACTTTCTCAAATTTTTTTTGTTTCTTCTTTGCTTAAATCAATTTCGCACTCCTTTAAATCTAATTCATTTTTATAATAATTTCATATAGCTTTTCTTAGTGATGAATTTATCGCTAAATTATTACATTTTATATCTTCGTCAGTTATTATTTTTTTTAAATCTTGATTTTTCTTATAAAATAAATTATTACATTTGGGGTTTTGAGGGTGTTTTGCTTTTATATAAGTTTTATTTGAACTAGCATTTGAATATTTCTTTATAATTTCCAATTGTCCGTTACTGTTTAATAAATATTCATCTTCTAATTTCGTTACAAACGAGGAATCTATAGTAATATTTTTTGGTAAATCTTTAAAACAAACAGTTATAGAAATCTCATTATTATTCTTTTTATATTCGCTTTTATTTATATCATTTTTATCTAATTTAATAAGTCCCTTTCCATCATTAAAAAAAATATCAAGTGCTTCTAAAATAGTTGATTTTCCTGTGTCATTTTTTCCAATTATTGCTGTGATGTCATTCAAGTTAAACTCTACTTCATTGCTATATCCTCTAAAATTCTTAAGTTTTATAGAAGCTATTTTCATAGTTATCCATCTCCTTACTATTTACAGTGTATATCAATTTGTAAATTATTATCTATTCTATAGAATATATAAATTATAAATTAAAACAAAATTAAAAAATCGTTATCTTAAAAATAAACATATTTATGCTTATTATATTAATAAATTACTTAAAGGCAAAAAATATCTTACAAAAAGTGATTAGAAATTGAAAAATATTATCTACACAACCTAATAAAAATAAGTATTACTATGATTTTTAACTATGTATATGTGGAATTGTGCATTATTGTCGTGAAAAAAACAAGTACTAATTTTAAAATAGTAATAAAATACAAGCGCGTAAATGTTAAACTTTATTTAAAAAACATATTCGTACTATAAATTAATAACTATTTATACTTATTTATGAAATTTTATTTTTTATATTTGTGTTTATGGGTGTAATTGTGTTATAAAACTGCAAAAATTCCAATACATCATATATGGTTTATTTACAAATTTGCAAACTACTTCAATACTTTTTTGTTATTTAATTTATAAAAATTAAAAAAGTACCTTTTAGGCACTAATTAGGTTAATTACTCAAAATTAATAAAAATTTATTCTTCATCAAAAACTGCGTTGTGGTAAACTTCTTGGATATCATCATCATCTTCTAAAAGATCTAAGAAGTTTTCAAATTTTTCAATTTTATCGCCTGAAATCACAACTTCTGTATTTGATATATAAGAAATTTCAGCGATTGAAAAATTTTCTATATTAGCTTCAGTTTCAAGTGCTTTTTTTAGTTCAGTAAAACTTGAAGGTTCTGAATAAATTGTGTATTCTTCTTCATCTTCTTTGAAATCAACAGCACCATTATCCATAGCAATCATTAATACATCATCTCAATCATTTTTTAGATCTTCTTTTTTAATTGCTAATACTCCACGTTCATCAAATGTATATGGAATAGTTCCTTTACCCATTTGACCATTAACTTTATTGAAGTAATATTGAATATTTGAAGCTAAACGGTTAAAGTTATCAGTTAAACATGTAACAATAAAATTAGTACCCCCAAAAGCTGTTGCTGTATATAAATATGATTTAAAGTCTGCTCCTTCTTTAGAAGTTCCTGAACCTTTTTGTACAGCTTTTTCAATATTTGCTTTTGGCATAGAACGAGCTTTTGCTTTTGCTATTGCTAGTCTAAGAGCAGGGTTAGCGTCTGGATCAGGCCCACCTAAAGATGCAGCAACCATAATTTCTTTTGAAAATTTTTGAAAAATTTTACTTCTAGCTGCATCCATTGCTGCTTTATGATGTTTTGTTGTCGCTCATTTTGAATGTCCTGACATATTTTCTCCTTAAAATGTTTCAAACTTAATATATAAATTATAATAAAATAACAGTTTTTTGTATGCATTTTTTCAGTATTTATTAAAATTATTAAGATATGAAAATACAAACAAAGAATTTAGAAGAAATAAAAAAAGAATATGATCTTGAAAAATATTACAAATTAATTGAAAATATTCAAAATTGATTGCTAAATAAAGTTAAAAAAGCAAAAGCTTCAGGACTTGTTTTAGGAGTAAGTGGCGGAATTGATTCAGCTACATTAGCTTTTATTGCTCATGGTGTATTTAAAGATAATTTACACCTTTATTCAATTTCTATTCAAGATGATGTAAATGATTTAAAGATAAATAAATACGCTCAAGAAGTTTTTGAAAAATTAAATGTAGATTTTAATAATACAAATTTATCTAAAACTTTTTTAGAATATAAAAAAGCAACAAATATTTCCAAAACATTTGTTCTTGCAAATTTAAAAGCAAGAATGAGAATGACTTTTTTATATGCAAAAGCACAGGAAAAAAACAGTTTAGTTTTAGGTACTGATAATTTAAATGAATTTTATTTAGGATATTTTACAAAATTTGGTGATGGTGGATGTGATTTATTACCTTTTGCTAATATAAAAAAATCTGATATTTATATTATGGCAAAAATATTAAAAGTGCCGGAATCAATTATCTTAAAAAAACCAAGTGCAGATTTATGAGATAATCAAAACGATGAAGATGAATTAGGTTTTAGTTACGATGATTTTGAGTCTTATTATGAAGATAAAAACAGTGTTTCTAAACAAACAAGACAAAAAATTCAACACCAACACAACAAAAATATTCATAAATTAGTATCAATTCCTAAAGGACCTAAAATTTAATGAGAATAGAAAAATTTATTGCAGATTCTTTAAATATTTCAAGAACAGAAATAAAGAAATTAATTAACCAAAAACGAATTAAAGTAAATAATGAAATAATAAAAAAATCAATTCAAGTTACTGAAAATGACCTCGTTTTTATTGATGATAAACAAATAATTTATGAACAATATTCTTATTATATGTTACATAAACCACAAGGATATGTGTGTGCAAATTATGACAATGAACATAAAACTATTTTTGATTTAATGAATTTAAATAGAGATAAATTTTTTAGTTATGGAAGATTAGATAAAGATACTGAAGGCTTATTAATTATTTCAAATGATGGTAATTTATCACATAAGCTTCTTAGTTTAAAAAATCATGTACCTAAAAAGTATTTTTTAAAAACAAATATAAAAATACCTGATTTAGTTTTTGAATATAATAAGCCGATTGTGTTAAATGAAAAAGACATTATAAAAGAATATGAATTTACAAAAATAGATGAATATAGTTGTTATTTAACAATTTATAATGGTTTATTTCACCAAGTCAAGCGAATGATGAAGTTTTTTGATCTTGAAGTAATCTATTTAAAAAGAATTGAATTTGGTTTTTTAAAATTAGACCCTTTATTAGAAGTAGGAAAATCAAGAAAACTAACAGATAAGGAAATAAAATTACTAAAGCAATAAAAAAATTGAACATTTGTTCAATTTTAATTTTTAAAAACATTATCTGTTAGCAATTTTTTAATTTTTAGATGATAAATAAGACTTACAAATTTTAGTCGTGAAGAATGATATTTAATTGCTTTTACTTCTAATTTTGTAATGGTATTTTTTCTTGCTGATTTTCTAATTGTTTGCATTGGTGAAATGTAAAATAATAAAACAAAAATCAGTAATGCTAGTGATGCAATAGCAAATAATAAAAATTCTCATCAAGGTTGCAAAATGTTTGTTTCTTTAGTTAAAACAATAACAATAACAGCAATAAATGAAACAAGCAACAGAACTGATGCAACTGCAATAGTTGATGAAATAACTATTGATATAGTTGCTCATTTTTTAATTTCTTTTCAATTTTTCATACCTAAATTATAAAATATAATAATTAATTTAAAAAATATTGACAAATTTGAATTTTTTTATATTTTAAATATTGATTAATTCTTAAAAAAAAGTATTTTTTTTGTATAATAGTAATGTTACTTGTTGTAACCATTCCAAAAAGGTTTTTAAGCATAGCACCTTAAGGGTGAGCCACTAAATAAGGAGGACATATGTTCGCAATTATTGAAACTGGTGGAAAACAACTACTTGTTAAAGCAGGAGACACAATTTTTATTGAAAAAATTGATGGTGAAGCTGGACAAGAAATAACTTTTGATAAAATCGTTGTTTTAGATTCAAAAATAGGAACACCATATGTAAATGGTGCTACTGTAACAGGAGTTATCGAAAAACAAGGTAAAGCAAAAAAAATCGTTGTTTACCGTCATAATCCAAAATCAACACACAAACGTAAATTAGGTCACCGTCAACCTTATACAAGAGTATTAATTAAAGAAATTAAGGGGTAAGAAATGGCACATACGAAAGCTGGGGGTAGTACCCATAACGGACGTGATTCCGCTGGTAGAAGATTAGGTGCTAAATTAGCAGACGGACAATTTACATTAGCTGGAGGAATTATTTATCGTCAAAGAGGAACAAAAATTTTTCCAGGAAAAAATGTTGGTAAAGGATCAGATGATACACTATATGCTTTAGTAGATGGTATCGTTAAATTTGAAAAAAGACGTAATAGAAAATACGCTTCAGTTTACGAAATAAAAGATGAAGAGTAATTTTATAACAAGCACTACATAGTTTTTAACTATGGTGCTTGTTTTTTGTTATAATTTTTTTAAATATAATGTGAGGCATTTTATGAAAAAAATTAAAATTTTTACACTTTTAACAGCATTATCTTTTTCAATTATAATTTTACCAATTACAGCAATTTCATGCAAACAAAGCCAAGAAAACACTGAAAAATCAACAAAAATTAAACAAATCAAAGACGATTTTGAAAAAATTTATAAATTTAATGTTTTTGCAGAAGAATTAGGAATAAAAAAAGAACTTGATGATTTAAATGAAACAATAAATGTTATAAATTATGATACAGATATAGAAAATATAAACAAAATTTCATCGCAAATGAGTGTTGTAATTTCTAATATTAATGACATGAATAAACAACTAAAACATGGCTTAGAAATTGAAAAATATGTTTTTAACCAAACTAATATAAAAGCATCTGAAGTAGTTGCGGATTTAAAAAAACAAATTAGTTGAAATGACATAAAAAATATATTTCAAAAGTATGCAATAAATTATTTTGAATCAGAAATTCCAAATTCATGAACATTATCTGTAGAAGAATCTACTCATGCACACGATAAAACAGGAATAATTCATTTAAGAATTAATGTAAAAGATAAAGATAATTTAATAGCAACTGATTCATTTACTTTAATTGGATTTAAAAAAATAGAGGATGCTGAAGATTTTGATGATTAAATTAAATACTCAAACAAAAAATTTATATTTTGTTTTGAAAAATATATTTTTTAATATTGCGATTTTTTTTGTTATATTGATAATTATTTTTAGCTTAATAAATGTTCTTATCGAACCACAAGTCAAAAAAAATATTAGTGTTTATCAACAAATTCCCACAAATTTTAGCACAAGAATTTCAATATTTTTTACAAATTTATTTACTTTTAACCCCGGAAAAATTTATTCATATGAACTAAGTTCCAGTGAACCTAATATTTTAAATTTGTATTTACAACAATTTAAATGAACATTACTATTTACATTTTTAATATTTATATTTAGCTTTTTATTAGGAAATATTTTAGGAATTTATTCAGCTTATAAATTAAATAAAATTTATGATTGAGTTGTTTCTATTTTAATTTCTTTTTTAGCGGCTTTACCTATATTAATTGTTGGTGTTTTGTCATTAGTTAGTTCAACTTTTATAGGTTATCCATCACAATTTATTGCAAATAATAAATTAAGTTATATTTCTTTAATTGTTCCAATATTAATTTGTTCATTTCCTACAATTGCAATATTTTTTTCAAAATCTCGCAAAATAACTTCTGAAACTTTAAATTCTAATTATTATCTTTTTTCAAAAACTTTAGGAATAAATGATTTTAGATTATTAAAAAAAATAATTATTAAAGATATTATCTTAGGACAATTAAATTTATTTTTTACCATTTATATTTTCTTATTTACTTCTTCATTACTTATTGAAAGAATTTTTTCAATACCAGGTCAAAGCATTTTAATTTCATTTGCATTTCAAAAAGGTGAGATAGATATAATTATGTTTTATTTTACATTTAATTTTATTTTGTTGTCTTTTTTATTATTTATAAATCACTTAATATTATTAAAATTAAATCCTTCTTTAAAACAAAACAATATTTATTTTAGTTTTAAAAAAAGAAAGGAAATAAATGTCTAATTTATTTACTTTTAGTACCCAACAAACTCAAAACACCAATAGTTTATTTATACCTACAAATTCATTTAGACTGTATTGAAAAAGGTTTTTTAAGTTAAAGATTAACAAAATTTTATTTGTGTTATTTTTAGTTTTATTATTTACTTTGATAATAAGTACATTTTTTATAAAAAATAATTCATTTATTTCAATTGATGAAAATACTAATTTAGTAAACAATTTGCCTTCAGTATTTTCACAAGAAATAACAAAGAATTTTCACAGAAGTACTGAGTTAGATTTTATAAGAAATGTAGCTGAATTAGATCAAAAAAACGCATTAAATGAGCACAGAGATGTAATTTTTTCAATAATTTTTGACTCTTCAAAAGATGTAGGTGGAAATCAAACAATTTACACTGATATTGTGACTTTAAAATATAATCCATATAATTTACTTAAAGCTATAAATTATCTAAATGATGCTAGTATAAACATTCCTAAAGGGTTATATTTAGGAACTAATTCTCAGGGAATTGATATTTTTTCAAGAATTATAGTTACATTATGAATAACATTTTTATCAATTATTTTTGCTATTTTTATTAATATATTTTTAGCTTTTAATTTAGCATTATTAGTTAATTTATATCCTCACAATATTATTGTTAAATTTATTGATAAAACCTTAACTTCTTTAACTATTATCCCTGAAATAATTTGAATATTTTTATTATCTGTTTTTTTAGGAACTTATTGATATTCACTTTTATTTATTTTAACATTGGTTTGTTGGATGTCTTATTACAATTTATTAAAACAAGAAATAAATATTTTATTAAATAGTGAATTTATAATTGCAATAAAATCAATAGGGGTTTCTAATATTCGTCTTGCTTATAGTCATATTTTTAAACATGTAACACCAAATCTTTTAATTTTATTAGTGGAAAGATTTTCAATTAATATTTTGATGCTTTCATCATTGGCGTTTTTAGATTTTTTATCTGAAACTAATAATTTAAATATTGGAACTGTTTTACGTGAAGCAATAACATTATTTTCAGAAAACCCTTCTTATTTATTGATTATCAGTGTTTACATAGTGTTATTTTCTTTAATTTTAAAACTTTTATCAATAAATTTAGCAAGTGCTTATAATCCAAAATATTAAAAATCGCACAAAGGATTTTAATCTAAATTAACTTGATTTAAAATTCCTTGTTCTTGTGCGATTTTATTTAATAACGTTTTTATTTTGTTAATTGTTTCTTCAGTTTTATTAATTAATTCTTGATTTATTAAAGAGTTTTCTTGGTCTGAATTTTTTATGAGGTTAAATATTTTTATTATTTCATCATAGTCATTTTGAAAGTTTTTTTGACCGATATTATCAATTACATTTTGTTTCATTATTTCAAAATCATTTACAAATAAATTTATTTCATTTGTAATTTCTTTTTTTAAAATATTATGTCATAAACTTAATTCATAAATTAAATTAATTATTGCGTGTGAATGGTTATGTGAATTTTTTTCTGATTCAATATTGACATTTTGTAAATCATTTAATGTTGTTATTTTATTTTTGTTAAATAAATTAAGTTTTAAAAAATTTCATGCAGCAATTATTTCTGATTGTTCTTGTCCTAATGTAATATCAATTCCACTTAATCTTTGATCAATTATTTTTAAAGATTTTAAAAATTGTAGATTGTCAAATACTAAATTAACATCACTTAAAACTACATCAACATCAACAAAAATAAGTTCATATTTTTTTAAAGTAGTTGCTAGTTTTGGGTTACTTTCATTTGTTTGAAACCACTTATCATAAAATTTTTGAATTTGAGTTTTATTTTCTTCATCTCCTTGGTCTAAAACAAGTTCTGGAAGTTTATTTTTAAGACTTTGCGCTTTTTTTATTAATTTATAATATTGGTTTCTAAATTGTCTATAAATAGCTTTTACTTCGATGAAAATATTTAAGACATTTTCTTCATATAAAGTCTTGATTTTTTGTGTATCTTTGTTTTTTATAACAATTTCTTCTTTTTGTTTGTTATTTAAAATGTTCTCATGAAATTCTAAATCTTCATTATCATTAGGATATTTAATGCAAGAAACAACTAAAGGGCTAAAAATAATTGGTGAAATAAAAATGAAATATTTAAGTATTTTTTTAGACATTATTATTTTTCCTTTCAAATTTAACTAAATTAAAGTTACTATCTTTATTATTAGAATAACCTTTAAATTTGTTTCAATACATTGATACAGTTGCTATTGATTTTTCATTTTCATTTTCATAATTTAAATCATTTTGATTTTCAAATGGGATAAAATTTAACTCAAAATATAGTCTTCCTACTGTACTTTTGCTTGGAATAACATTTATTTTTATTTTCTTTATTCCACTTAGTGTTTCATTTTCATTGTTTTCTAAAGCATAAGCCAGTAAATAATTATTTAAATATGCATTAAAAATTTTTATTTGATAAGAATCATTTGTTAGCATCAATGGATCAAAATTTTGTCTTGAATCATTATTTCAATATTTGTATAAATTATCTATTTTATCTGCTGCATTATTTAAAGCTTCCATAAATGCAGATTGCTTATCATCAGTAATAAAATCTTCTAATTTAATCCCTTTTTTTATACCCTTATTACTTGGTTTATATGAATAAATGTCTCCAGGTTTTAATAAGTAACTTGGAGCATTTTTTAAAATAAGTCCTTTTAATCTGTGCCCGTGATCATCAAAATTAGAACTTAAAAGAACATAATCTTTAAATGTTTTATCTTTTTTTGTAACGCGAACTATTGCTTTAAAAATTTGATTTGTATCTAAATAATTAGTAAATTGGAAATCAATTATTTTGTATTCTAAATCTTCATTTTGTTTATGTTTTGGAATATCTAGTGAAAGAATATCATCTTTAAATGTTGAAAGTAAATTCATAAGACCTTTTGTGTTTCAATACTCAATAGATGTTGATGATTTTATAAAATTATTAATGTTATCAATAATAGTTATGTAGTTTTTTCCATCCATTTTTAAAAGTGGATTTTGTATATAATCAGTAAAAAGTGGTAAATCTTCTTTTAAACCTTTAACACCTACACCAAATTTACCATCAGTTGCATAATTTCTAAAACCGTTTAAATAAAAAATTTTATTTTGATTTTCCTTAGTTAATAATTCCTCATTATTTCAATCTCTTATGCTTTTTATTTTAAAAGTTACATAATCACCATTATCAGAATAAGAATGAATTATTTTTGAATCAGATCAATCAATATCGATATTAGCAATATCTACATTAAATTTATTTATATATAACTTTAAAATTTTTGCAAAATCATCACGCATATTTTTATTATCTTTACTTAAAAAACTAGATGCTTGAATATATTGAGTCTGAATTCAGTTATTAAATAAAGTTTTTGTGTTGTGTGTGTTAATTAAATATTTTGAATTCATAATTGAATAATTAATTCTTATGTCACTATTTAATCTAAAAATAATTGTTTGAAGGTCTTCAAAATATGGATCACCAATCCTGCTATAATCTTTTTTATTTAATATTGATAAACTAGTGTACCAATCATCATTTACGGTTCCTGCTGAATCAATTACATCAAAATTATATTCTGTTAAAAAATCATTTATATTGCTTTTTTCATTTGAATCAAAAATCCGAATATTTGCATTATTTGAATCTATTTGTTTTCAGTTATTTTTGTAAGGAAAATCAGGAACATATTCAATTCATTTATTTTGTTTTTGAAGCAATAATTTATTGTTTTCAATTTTAACATTATTGAATTTATGTTTACCTTCATAATCAAAATAATAAAAAATGTTTTCATCTTTTTCAAGTGAAGCAATTTGATTTAAAGAAAGACGATTTAAAAATACTCTGGATATTTTGTTTATGTCCAGATAAACTTCCTTTTTATTTTTATTTTCAAAACTACAACTTATTGTAAAAACGGGTGCAGATATAATTGTAGAAAACATAATTGCATTTATTAAGTATCATTTTTTCATAATTTAAACAATCACATTATTTTCGTTAATGTTATAAACCATAAGTGATATATAATAAAATTATATTATAGAAATACTATAAGTTAAGTTAGTTAAAACTTTTAAAAAGGAAAATTATGAAAAAATCATTATTATTTTTAAGTCTAATTTTATTCATAACACCTTATTTTTTAGTTTCTTGTCAAGTAAATAATTTTAATAATGATAGTTTTTATTATGTTGAAAAAAATAATAAAGCAAATGATTATAAAGAATTTTCTTATTTAAATAGTAATTTTATTAGTGAAAATATTAGAAAAATTAACCTTGCAACATCTGCAAAATTAATAAGATTAAAATCTAAAAATCAACCTGTTATTGATTTTAGAGATAATATCGTTTTAAAACCTTCTGAACTCTTATATACTTTTGAATGAGTATCACAAATAATGGTTGTTTCTGATGATAAAAATTATGTTTTTGATAGTGATGATACACAAATAGTAGATTATGAAAATGATGAAAATGATAATAATTTTCATCCTAAAAAAGATAAGGGAAACGGTTTTAATAATCCATTTTTATTTGTGCCATCTAATAAATTAAATTCAATAAACAATTCTCTTTTTAAAAATGTTTTAAAATCTACAAATCAAATAAAAATAACTATTCCTGAAAAAGAAAATGTTTGAGTAGATAGTAAAGGAAAAATCACCGATAATAATCAAATTAATGCAAATTCATTTAAATTAGGTATATTTGCAAATTTACTCAAAAATAAGGAATTTAGAAATAAATATATTGTTGATAAAAGTCTTGAACAAAAATGACAAAATCATGTTAATGATGAATATTTTAATGGTTTTGATTTATATAATTTTTTAACAAGTTATAACATAGATATCAAAGAACTTCTTACATTAAATACAAGTAATTTAATTATAAAAACAAACGACAACAGTTACAAGGATTTAAGTTCTTTATTTGAAATACTTTTTATAATTCAAAATTACACAGATGCTCTACCTTATGAATACATTAAAGCAAATTATAATAACCCTTTTCAAAATATAAAGTGATTTTATAATTATGGAAAAACTTTTCAAAATAGATTATATGCTTCACCTTATTACATAAATGAATTAAATTCTAATAATGTAATTTTAGAAAAAAATGATTTTTATATAAAAAATAATGAAAAAAGTTTGCAAAAAATCAAACTTGAATTTAATCCGTTTACAATTTCACAAAATACTTTTTCAACTCAAATTTTAAATGCTTTTAAACAAAATATAGTTTCTAAAATAGATTATGATTTTTTATCATTAGAAGATAAAGAACAAATTTTAAATAATTTTGAAAAATATAACTTTTCATATCAAAAAAATTTCAATAGATACATTTTAAATAACAAAATAATAATTAATCAAAATCCAAACATTAATACACAATATATGAATAAAAATTTTATGAAATTATATTATGGATTAGAAGAAAAAGAATTTAATTTTAGGTCAGAAAATTTAGTTTTTCAAAGTTTATTTAACAACATTATTAACCAATATGCATTAATAAATGACAATAAAGATGTTTGACTTTCACAAGCTCCACAGAATCTTGTATTTAAAGCAATAGATAGTGCGATTAATTATGAAGATTTAAAGGATGCTTATATTCGCTTATCAAAACCAATAATTTTTAGCTTCGATAAAAGCGCATTTAAAAATACTTTACAATTTCAAAATAAAGATAAATTAACTAAAATTACCGATATAAAGACAATTAATAAATTAAAATCTGCATGGATTGATAAAATTAAAACACAGCTTAATAAAATAATAGATAACTTTTATTTAAATACAAAATCTAGTGATGATATTTTTGCTACAATACCAATAAATGCAACCAAAAATCATGAATTTATAAAAACTAAACTACCTTTAATTAAAGAAATATTTAATACCATTCATAAGAAGCTAAAAGTAGAATTTGTAGTAATTGATGATTATGAAAAATATAAAATTTTATTGCAACAAAATAATACAATTTATAAATTCAATGATTTTGATATTTTTGAAGGAAATTCAGTTGAATATTTAGAAAATATTATTAAAAATTCTGATAATAATCTATATAGCCTAATCTTAAAAATAGCTAGTTTTGAATTTAAAAATTCTAATACATATTTTGAAATAAAAAAACTTGGTAATTTTTTAATTTCAAATAAAATCAACAACCAAAATCCATTATTTAAACAATATCTTCAAAATTTAAATACAGAAAGCCAAATCAATTTATTAAATGAAATAAACAACTTATTAAGTTATACAATTAGCGAAGATAATTACATTGATGTAAACAGTTTTTATAAAGTAGTTTATCAAAAACATATTACAAAACCGATTGCTTGAAATGATTTAAATTATTTTCAAGATATAAAAATACAAAAGTAATATAAAAATCCACGTTGTTGTGGATTTTTATTATTTATTAAATGAAATATTCAATTCCATCATCATTTGATTCATACATTGATGTTAAGTATGCTACAAGAGTTTGATATACTGTATCTAATTGGTTATAGAATTTAGCTCCTAAGTTTTTATCTACTCAGTCTAATCTATCTAAATCACTATGTCAAATATCACCTGCTATTTCAAAGTCATTTTTTTTCATTCCCTCTGGTCAATCATAAACTTCAATTAATCCATTATTTAAAAATCTAGGAACTAAACTTTCAATAGGTTTATGATCAGATTTTTTAATTCAAGCTTTTGGATTTGTTGTTTGTGCATAACCATCATAACTTCCTGTTTTAGCTTTAACTGCAAAGTTTGTTGATTCTATATATGCTATTGGCAAGTTAGCTTTTTGGTAAAATGGTGCGTGGTCTGATCAGTCCCCTGTTTCACCTGGTTTATATTCACCTGCTGTAAATTGAGGGTGAATTTCTAATTCTTGTGATGGATCATTTAAGTTTAAACTTCTGATTCTTGAAAGTGCATTTATTTGATCTCTAATTGTTGTTGCTGTATTTGCATTAGTTTCACGAGAATCGGCTGAGTGAACATACATTCTATCTCCACCAGCTACTGTATCCATGTTAATCATTCCCACAGAATTTCTTAATAAATCAGTTCCTTCTCTATTAGGTGTTAAAAATTGATTTACAAATGCTATTGAACCATATTTACCTAATTCTTCAGCGTCTACAAAAATAATGTGTAATCTTACTGCTAATGGTTCTCTATTTTTTACATCTGAAAAATGTTTTAATAATGATAAGTTTACTGATACTCCTGAACCATTATCAGTTGCTCCTCATGAAATTCCTGTTGGACCTACATTGTTTATTGAGTCATAGTGTGAAACAATGTAAAAATCTTTAATTTGTTTTGTTTTATTTTCGTTAGCTTTTAGTGTTTCTTGTGTTGGATTAATTGTAACAATTATATTATTTCCTATATTATTAATACTTTTGCTTTGGTTATTGTATAAGAATCCTTGTACTATAAAACCATCTTTTGTAATATCTTCATTCATTTTTGTTACTAAATCAGCATATTTATCTTCATTTTTAAATGTTGTAACTGCTCCATCTTGGTGTGTATGTTCAGCAGCGTTTCATTTTGTTCCTTTATTTGTATCAGAACGAACGTTTTGATCTGGATAAGTAATAACATTACCTGTGTGGTTTGTATAACCCATGTCACTAATTGTTTTTGCTAAATATTCATAAGCTCTTCAACTTCCGTAAATATCAACATTTTTATCTGCTTCAGAGTTTATACTGAAACGAGGTTTAAAAATTTCACTAGTTAATGATTGATTATCTTCTAATTTAAAACCCGTTATTGCTTCTTGATCTTTAGCACCAAATTTTTTGGTTTCTCTATCATATAGTCAAGCTTGTACTGTTTCTTTTCTTAGAGAATCTTCTTGAAAATTATATATGTTACCAGCTTTTCTACCGTGTGTACCTTCTAAAAAATCTCTAAATTGTTTTGTTGTTTCATATTTCATGTAATTATTTGTAATTTCTGTATCTTGTTTATTTTCTGTATTTGTTTTATTTGTATTGTTATCACATGATGCTGCAACTACTGGCACAGTCATTAATGGAGTTAATGCTGCAAGTGATAATAAAATTTTAACTTTTTTCTTCATTTTTATTTTCCTTATTATGGTGTTTAAAAATACATTATAGACACAAAAAAATCTATAACATATACCTTAATTATAATATATAAAATTTAGCATTTCAATAGCGAACGTGCAATTTAGGAGTAAATCAGGCTTAAAAAAAGTATAATTTAATTGAAAGTAGGCAAATTATGTTGAAAAAGAAATTTTTACTTTGTGCAGTTGCATTGAGTTCTATTGCGTCAGTTTCGTTAGTTACAATTAGTTGTAATAATGAAAAAAAGACTTCAGAACCAGTTGTAAATAAAAACATTATTAACAATGATGATGTTAACCGTGATGAAGGATTAATTGGTGAAGAATTAGTTCAAAGAGTTGCTGAAGTTAAAACAAATTCTACTTTAACAATGAGTAAAGAAGCAAGACAGAAATATGAAAGTCTTAGTGTAATTGAAAAAGATAAATATATTCACAATTTATGACAAAAAATCAGAGAATGATTTGTTGATTATAAAATAAAAGGTCAAGAACACTATAGTTTTACCCCTTTAACATTACAAAATCCTGAATTTCAAAAAAAATTAAATGTTTATATTCCTAATTTAGAGTATTTTATTGGAAATCATAACGTTTTTTGTTATTTTGCTTTTAGTGAAGAAAAAAGAGACATATATTTTTATTACAAAATTAAATGTTTAGACGGTAGACAAACTGAAGGTAGTGGAGAAATATTTTTAAATTCATAATTGGAATAATATGATAAAGAAGTATTTATTATTAACAACACTTATTAGTCCTTTTGCATCAATTTCTTTAATTTCTTGTGCTTCAAATAAAGTAGAAATAAATGAAAAAATAACTACAAATAAATATCTTCAAAGGTTAAATTTAACTCAGATAGCAAATTTACAAAATTTTAAACCCTTTTTATTTACATATAAAAATGGTAAAAAAATATATTTAAAAGATGCAAAACCCAATGATAATTACAGCGGGTTAGTTTTTTCTAATTTAAAAAGCGAATACATTCCAAGTTTTGAAACTTCAAAAATTTGAAAGCAAGAAACAACAAAATTCAATAACATAAAAATTAATGAACAAAATAAATATAATCCTAGATTAATTGATCCTTTTTTTACTGAATATGATTTTAATGACATTAAAAATATTGGTGGATACAATGATTATTGATTTTATTTTCTAGCAAATAAATATACACATAATGATTTTTATCGAATAAGAGATCCTTACTTTTTTGATTTTCAAACTGTTATTTTTAGAATGGTAGATGATTTATCAAAAAATAGAGGTTTTTTAAGATCTCAATCACTTGAAAATCAAGATTCACAACCATATTTATTAAATTTTCTTTTTAAAAACGAATATATTCAAGCCTCAAGTTGATTAGATGATGATCACAAAGAATTTCGCGATGCATTTGTTAATTTTTTAACTTTGTATGTTAATAAATTTAATTTAAATATAAAAAAAATAAAAATAGATTGATCAAAAGCAAAAATTAAAAAAAATGGTGCAAATGCATTTGATTTCATTGAATTTTCAATTGAAGATATCATTACATTTGATAATACAAGTATCATAAATGATTTAATTAAAAATAAGAAATTTTATATTAATAATTTTAGAAATTATGCAACCAATTTAAAATTTGGAGTCGGTGAAAGTGGTTTAAATGAATCACTGCCTTTATTTAATGATTATGTTCAAAATCCTTATCTAAGAATTAAAGTTGATGATGATTTTAATTTAGGTACTGATATAAATGCATTTATTAAAGGTTATGATAGTTTAGAGTTTTGAAATTCAAGAGGAATAGTTTATTTATTTAATAATATAAAGCAAAAAATTATATTAGAAGTTCCTGATGTTTATAAAGAGCAAGATGAAAAATACGAAGTAGTTGATGTTAAATTTAGTGATTATTATAAAACAGGTCAGATTGTAAAAGCAATAATTAAGGTTACAAAAAAAGATAAAACAACTAAAAATTATGTTCTTTTAAGTTCAAATTTTGATGATCATGGTCATTTATTAAAAGGTTTAGCGATAAAAAATGCACCTATAAATCAACTAGAAAGTAAAGATTATTTTATTTTCAGAGAACAAAATTCACCTGAATTTACTGGTATTTCTATTCAGGAATTTATAAAAACTCCTTTATTTAATGATTTAGTTGCACACGCAATTGAAAAAACACGTTTATTTTGAAAAAACATGCACGAAGTAGATGTAAATGATCTTGATATAAACAACTTTAATTTAAAAATTTTAACAGCATATTTAAATAATTATCTTTTAGAATATGCTCTTGAAAATGATTTTAATCAAATAAATAGTGGAATAAAAAAAATTGAATTAATAGATATTAATAAACAAGAAAATGGTGTAATTAATTTAACATTTGGAATGTATAAATTTATAAACGAACAAGACTTTGATTTTAAAACTGAAAACGAACAACCTTTTTATACATTTAACATAAAATTAACAGGTTTTAAAAATTTTCAAAACAATAAATAAAGTTAGTAGGTATTAAAAAATGATTAAAAAAATAATTTGAAGTTCTTTTGTGGTTTTAGCTAGCATTGCAACTATAAGTGGTTTAAGTTATACACAAAACACTGCTACTTTAGCTAAAAATAATGATAATTTAGAAGAATATTTTGAAAATAAAGTCGTTAAAAAAACTCTAAAAATAAAAGATGCAATGAGAATTTTTAATGAAAAATATTTTTTATTAGCAAGTAAATATCACTATGTAAGTGAAAACTTAAGTGCATTAATCGAAGAACAAAGTTTAGCTAATTTAAAACAAAACCTACAAGAATTTTATAATGAGTATTTTGAAGAAGTTAATAAGGAAAATATTTCCAAATATTTATGAGAATTTGTTTTTTTATATGATAAAACAAGAACAACACTATCGGATATAAATTTTTACTTAGAAAATAAAGTATTTTCAGATAACATCGAACAAGAAAAACAAGAAATTGAACAATTTTACTTAGAAAATATTGAAAATAAAAATTTAAACACCGATCTTTTTAGTTATTCTAAAATTCCTATTATCAATCTTATTAATGAAATAAAAATAAGATTATTAAAAATAAATGAATTAGCAAATCAAAATAAAATACAGATTTTTCAATCTGCATATAATGAAGCAAAAACTAATATTTACGATAATATAAATCACACAAATTTAGATAATGATTTCAATGTAATGTTTGAAATTTTAAGTCTTAATTTTGATGATAAAATTTTTGAAAATATTGAATAAAGTTAGTCAAGTTCTAATGGTTTTTGTTCGTTTTTAATTTCAGGAGCAGGGAAATCATAACAAACAACTGTATATTCTAAAACTATTAATTTTGTTTGATTATTTATAATAAAGTGAAATTCAATATCATGACTTTTGCTTATTTTTTTTATATCAACAACTTGTAAATAAAAATATTTTTTAAATGTATCATCATTTTGAATTTTATTTCCACTATTGTTATATTTAGCGTTTTCATCGCTTTTGTATTGTTTGTTAAGATTTTCTATTATTTTATTTAATTCATTAATACCTTTATCTTGCAAATAAACTTTGCCTTCTGTTGTTAAATCAAATTGAAAACTTGTTTTAATTTGTTCTATTTGAGTACTATTTAATAACTGTGGTTTTTCTGAATTTTTTGTACTTTCATTAGATGAACAAGAAACAACAAAAGCAGGTAAAAAAACAAGATGAGTAATTAACACGCATGATAGTAATTTACTTTTTTTCACTATGCCATCCTTTTTTAACTTTGTATAATAATTATAAATCAAAAAATTATTTAAAAAACAACCGCTAAAATTACTTTGCAGTTGTTTTTATTTTATTCAATTATTGAATCAATATTTGTATCTTTAGAAAATTCTAAATAAATTCCTTTTAATGCTCTTAATACTTTATCAGATTCAATTCCTTGAAGGTCTTTTAAATTATATGAGTCAAAAATATATCTAGTTTTTTTAATAATTTGGTTGTTTTCAATAGAAAATGGTACTTCATATATTGTAAATAATTTATCTTGTGTAGTTAATATAGTAGCGTTAATACTTAAATACATTAAAAATTTATTGTTAAAAAATTCTTGATTATAAAAATGAGATAGTTGGATATTATCATTTTTATCTTCAATAAATTCATCATCTATTGTTTTAAATTCAGAATAAACTAAAATATTATCCTTTATTTTTGAAATCTCTAAATCACGTTCTAGATTAATATTTAATGAAAGTTGATTTTTTATTGTATTATCGCTTTTTGCAACAATTTGTGATACTTCAAAATTTAAATTATTGTCTTCTAAATTAAATATTGCACTTTCTTGTATATCTTTTATTTCTTTTTCAGTTAAAGTAAATAACGAAAAATTAGGATTTTGTTTAAATACTAATTGATTTATGGTTGAATCATTTAAAATATATTGATTTAGTTGTATTTCTTCTAAAACAGTTTTATATAAATTATTAAATGTTTTTGCATCCTCTTCACTAATTTCTAATTTTGGTTCTTTGATGATTGAAATTATGCTTTGTAATGAATCGAAATTTTTTGTAACATTTTGAAGGCGAGCAAAAAATTCAGGATCTTTTTTTATGTTTGCAAATCTAACTAAAATACTTGCAAGTAAAAAGATTTGTCTAGTTTGACTAAAGTTTTGCAAAATAAAATTAATTGTTTTTTGTTCTAATAATTGTTTTGCATTTTCATCTGGATTGTTTTTATATTCATTTAAAAATTTATTTAATTCTTCTTTTTGTTCTGAAGAAAATTCATTGGAATTTTTAATTGCTAATTCAATTTGCTCAATAAATTCTTTAATTTCTTTAGTTATTGTTGCTGGTTTATTTGTTTCTTCTTGTTTATTATCTTCTTTAATTTCTTTTGTGTTGGCCGTATTTGTTGAACATGATATTGTAAGTATTGCTGAAGGTATTAAAATTCCACTTATTAAAAGTGTTTTTAAAAATTTACTTTTCATTTATCTCTAATGTATTTGGTCAAACACCAAATGGATTTAGTTGTTCTAAACTTATTTCTAAGTTCAAATTACCTTCGTTATCATAGCAATAAACCATTGATTCAGGTTCCATAAATTCTAGCATAACTTGTCTACAACCTGAACATGGAAAAATAGTATCTTTACCACTACTTATAATATGTATTTCTTTAAATGTTCCTACTTTTGCACCATGTACAACGCTTGAAAATAAAGCTGATCTTTCTGCACATAAACCGCTTGGAAAAGCAATATTTTCACAATTTACACCGTAGTATTTATTATTGTTTTCATCAATTGCTAAAGCTGCGACTTTAAAATTTGAATATGGACTGTATGAATATTTAAGTTTATCTTTTAAATCTTGTATGTTTATTTTCATAAAAATATTTTAACAAATAAAAAAAATAAAAAAATAAACTTATAAATTTAGCTTTTTCATATAAAATTAAAATACAAAATAACAACATAAAAAATAAAGGAGAAATATGAGCAAAGATAACTTTTCAACAAAAGAATATTTTTTAAAAATGGATGCTTGATTTAGAGCGGCTAATTATTTATCAGTTGGTCAAATTTATTTAAGAAACAATCCATTACTTTTAAAACCATTAACTTCAGAAGATATCAAAGTTTATCCAATTGGCCACTGAGGAACAATACCAGGACAAAATTTTATTTACGCGCATTTAAATAGAGTTATTAATAAATATGATTTAGATATGTTTTATATCGAAGGACCAGGACACGGTGGACAAGTAATGATTTCTAATTCATATTTAGATGGATCTTATTCAGAAATATACAAAAACGCATCACAAGATATTGAGGGGTTAAAATATTTATTTAAAAACTTTTCATTCCCAGGTGGAACAGCAAGTCACGCAGCACCTGAAACACCAGGATCAATTCATGAAGGTGGAGAATTAGGTTACGCACTAGCACATGCAACAGGAGCAATTTTAGATAATCCTAATTTAATTGCTGCAACAGTTATAGGAGATGGTGAAGCAGAAACGGGACCACTAGCAGCATCATGATTTTCAAATTCATTTATAAATCCAGTAAATGACGGAGCAGTTTTACCTATTTTATATTTAAATGGAGGTAAAATTTCTAACCCAACAATTTTAGCTCGTAAAACAGATAAAGAACTAAAAATGTATTTTGAAGGACTAGGTTGAGATCCAATTTTTGTTGAAGGAAATGACTCACTAAAATTACATCCAATTATGGCTAAAAAAATGGATGAAGCAATAGAAAAGATTTTATCAATTCAAAAAGAAGCTCGTAAATATCCAGCTGAACAAGCAAAAAGACCTAAATGACCTGTTTTAATTGCTAGATTACCAAAAGGATGAACAGGTCCTAAAACATATAATAATGAAACATTAGAAGGAAGTTTTAGAAGTCATCAAGTTCCTATTCCTGTTAATGCAAATAATTTAGAAAAATTAGCAGATTTAGAAAAATGACTAAAATCATATAAACCTGAAGAATTATTTACTGAAGATGGAAAATTTAAAGAAGAATTTAAAGTTCTTTCACCTGTAAAAGATAAAAAAATGAGTACACATAAAGTTACAAACGGGGGAATTAATCCTAGATTATTAAACTTACCTGATTGAACAAAATATGCTTTAAATATTGAAAAACCATCAGAATTACAAGCACAAGATATGATTGAATTAGGTAAATATTTTGCAGAAATTATTAAATTAAATCCTGATAATTTCAGAATTTTTGGACCAGATGAAACAAAATCAAACAGATTATGAAAAACTTTTGAAGTAACAAGTCGTCAATGACTTGAAAAAATAGATAAAGATCTTGATGAATTTATGTCACCAGCTGGAAGAATTATTGACAGTCAATTATCAGAACACCAAGCTGAAGGATTTTTAGAGTCTTATGTTTTAACTGGAAGACACGGAATATTTGCAAGTTATGAATCATTTTTAAGAGTTGTTGATTCAATGTTAACACAACACCAGAAATGAATCAAACAAGCTAATAAATTAGAATGAAGAAATGATTATCCTTCTTTAAATGTTATGGCAACTAGTACAGCATTCCAACAAGATCACAATGGATATACACACCAAGATCCAGGAATATTAGGACATTTAGCTGATAAAGATGCTCGTTACATAAGAGAATATTTACCAGCTGATACTAACTCATTATTAGCAGTAATAGATAAATCATTTAAAGAAAGAAATGTAATTAATTTAATTGTTGCATCTAAACAACCAAGACAACAATTCTTTAATGTAGAAGAAGCAAAAGAATTAGTAGAAAAAGGTTTAAAAGTTATTGATTGAGCTTCAACTTCAAAAGACAACCAAGTAGATTTAGTGATGGTATCAAGCGGAACTGAACCAACAATTGAAGCACTTGCATCAATTACATATTTAAATAAAAAATATCCTAACTTAAAAATAAGATACGTAAATGTTGTTGATTTATTAAAATTAAGACACCCAAGCATCGATCCAAGAGGATTAAGTGATGAAGAATTTGATGAAATTTTTACTAAAGACAAACCAGTTGTATTTGCTTTCCATGGTTATGAAGGATTATTAAGAGATATTTTCTTCAGTCGTCACAATCACAATTTATTTGCTCATGGATATCGTGAAAATGGAGATATAACAACTAGTTTTGATATTAGAGTAATGAGTCAAATGGATAGATTTAATATTTCAAAAACCGCAGCAGCTGCAGTATATGGTAAAAAAGCTGATGATTTCATTGAAGAAATGGATAAAAAATTATCTGCACATAAAGAATTTATCCGTGAAAATGGAACAGATATGGATGAAGTTAAAAACTGAAAATTCCAATTATAATCAACTTTAAGTAGCTACGGCTGCTTTTTTTTACACTTTTGTTTAATTTTAAAAAAAATTCCTAAAATTGTGTTAATTTTTTTCCTTTGTTTTAAAAAACTCCAAAAATACTTATTTAATATAGGTGGAGGGAATATGAAAATATACATTTATGGAAAAATTGTTCACATTAATAAAAATTATTTAATTTTAGAAAATAACGGTGTTGGTGAAATTATCTATATGCCTAACGTAGAAAAATTTAAAAAAGATGAATTTGCAAAAATTTTTATTCATGAATATAGTTCTGAATATTTTAAAACAACATATGGTTTTGGGAATTTCCGAGAATTAATTGTTTTTGAGGATTTATTATCAGTGCAAGGTATAGGACCAAAAACAGCTATTAATATATTGTCAGTTGGTTGAAAAAATATTATGATTTATATATCGACTGCAAATATTGAAAAATTGTCAGAGATACCTTATTTAAGTACAAAAACTGCAAGACAAATAGTTTTTGAATTTCAATTAAAATATGAAGGAATTTTACAAAAACTAGAAAAAAATACTCAAAATACAGATGATAATACTCAAAACAACGAGTTTAATTTTAATAAAAATGAAACTCCTATCGTTTCAGAAAATTTAAAAAATTTAGAAAAAAGCTTAAAAGTTTTAGGATTTAAACAAAAACAAATTAAATATGCAATCGATAAAATAAATCCAGTTAATGATTTGGAAAAATCAGTTGAAGAAGCAATTAAAATAATTTCACAAGCAAGTCACGATGCAGTCATTTAATGTTGAAACTTTTGATGATTTTATTGGACAAAATCATATAAAAAAGACAATAATGGTTATGATAGATGCTGCAAGCAAACAAAAAAGAATTATAGATCACCTTCTTTTTTATGGTCCGCCAGGATTGGGTAAAACCTCACTCGCAAAAATAATAGCTAATACTACAAACCAAAAAATAGTCTATGCTCAAGGTCCACTTTTAGAAAAAAAGTCTGACTTAATTACTTTATTTTCTAGTATAGAAGATAATAATATTATTTTCATAGATGAAATACACAGTATTAATAAAAATTTGTTTGAATTATTGTATTCTGCTATGGAAAATCAAAGTATTGATATTGTTTTAGGTGTTGATGGTGACAAAAAAATCATGAGATTAAAATTACCTAAATTTACTTTAATTTCTGCAACAACTAACTTTGATATGTTATCACAACCATTAAAAGATAGATTTGGTTTTATTGGTAGATTGAATATGTATAAAATTGAAGAAATTGAGCAAATTTTGATTAATAACGCTAAGAAATATGCAATAAAAATTGATAATATTTCAATTAAAAAAATAGCAAAAAATGCAAGACAAACACCTAGAATTGCAAATAACTTATTAAAAAGAGTTCATGATTTTTGTTTATATGAAAATAAAGAAAAAATTAATTTAGAAATCGTTAATCAAGCTTTTAAATATTTAGGGGTGTACAATTTAGGTTTAAATGATTTACAAATTAATTATTTAAAGATTTTAGCAGATATTTTTGAACAAAAAGCAGTGTCTTTAGATAGTATTTCTAATATTTTAAAAGAAAATAGGCAAACGATTATAAATGATGTTGAACCTTACTTGCTTCTTCATAAATTTATAATAAAAACAGCAAGAGGAAGATTAATTACTGAAAAAGGTGTTAATTATTTAAATGAATACCATTTGAAATAATAAATATTATATATTTAAATCTTGCTTATATTGTATAATTTAAAACATGAAAACAAGCAACAATAAAAAACAACATAACAAATTAAGATGATTCGCTACATTTTTTTCAATGTTTAGCGTTTTCATTTTATTAATCGTCGGTATATTTGTTGGTTTAAAAAATCCAGCTCATTATTCAAATCAATTTGATAATGGTGCAAAAGTTGTTTTAAAAATAGATAATCCTCAAAATAAACATGAGGAAAATATTTCAACTCAACAAGTTATAAAAAAAACTGAGGATTTTTTAACTTTCTCGCGTTCATTACATAACTACGATATTAATTACACACAAGATTTAATATCTGTAACTGATAATAATGTAAAAACTGATGATGAAAAAAATCAATTAATTAATACATTAACAAAAAAACAATTTATAACTTTTACTGATCGAAACGGAACACCATTATTTTACAAAGGAAAGTTTGTTATACCGGGTTCTGATAGTGGTGTAAGTTTAGAAAGATTAATATCTGATAATTCATCAGAAAATTTTTCTCCTTCTTTTATTACAAATCCTGCAAATTGAAATACAGGTTCTGGATCTGGTAGAGTTAGTTTAGAATTTTCTGAACAAGGTAATAAAGAATGAAAAAATTTATTAGATTACTATCTTTATAATTCCAGTGAAAAAGTTTACATTTGAATTAATTTAGAAGAATTTGTAAATATAGCACAAACAAAATTTAATGATGACTGAAACAGAGCAAACCAAAACCCTGTTAATTTTGCATATATAGGAAATTCAGTAAATCCTTCACCAAATGCAAACAATCAAACTCCTGCAGCTGAACCTGTGTTGAAGTTAAATCAAATAAATGCATCTAAGTATTTATTAACTTCAATTACTCCTTTTGCATTATCAAATCCAAAAGCAGGTTCAAAACAAATTTATTTAATAAATAACCATTTAGCATATACTGATAAACAATTAAGTTCTAAAATAAATTTTGCTTATAATCCATTTACTTTAACGTTAGTAAACAGTTATTACGTAAAATCAACGGTCAGTGATTATGTACCTAATGAAGTATCATCAAAAGGGAGCTTTATTTTAGCAACTGTTATTGCAGTTACTTTAGCTTTAATTGGTGCATTTTTATCAATTAAATATCGTTTATTAGGTGCAATAATTTTTGTGCTTATTAGTTTATTGACGATTTTATTAATTTCAATAATCTTTGCATTTTCAGCTGTTTTAACACCATCAATAGTGTTTGGAATAGTGCTTTCAATAATTATTTCATTTGTTTTAATTAATCGTACATTGTCAAAAATAAAAAGAGAAATAAATAAAGGTTCAACTGTCGTAAAAGCTGCTTCTAAAGGACAAAAAATCACATTTTTAAGTAACTTAGATACTGTTGCAACTTTAGTTGTTTTATCAATATTCTCAATTTATTTAAGTGTTTTGCCTGTTATAACATTTTCAAGTATTTTATTTTTAGTTATGGTTCTTACAACTGTAATTACAATTTTATTAGGTAATTTATTTATCTATTTAATAACTAGAATTGAAACATTTGATAAATATAAATGATTAATTTCAGCAAAATCAAAAAATATTTTATTTAAAAATAATAATCCAGATATTTTTAAACATTGAAAATGAAGAATTGTAATGTTTGCAGTAGTTTTAGTTGTATTTATTGTTATATTATTTATTCCAAATAGAAATATTTTAAATAATATTAAATTATCAGATTCAATTTCTGATAAAGCAACATACATATTAACAACTAACAATAATTTAGGATTTGATCTTAACACAGCAACACTTATTAAT
Source organism: Mycoplasma zalophi (assembly GCF_025486335.1). Classification (GTDB taxonomy): domain Bacteria; phylum Bacillota_I; class Bacilli_A; order Mycoplasmatales; family Metamycoplasmataceae; genus Metamycoplasma; species Metamycoplasma zalophi. The sequence goes on along the minus strand of NZ_JAOOPZ010000002.1, from coordinate 192,217 downwards.
GAAAAAATACAAAATAGTAATTTAAATATTCAATCAACTATTTTAGAAACTCAAAAATTAAATAATCTATTTTTAGTTTCATTTACTACCAATTTTAATTTCACAACAAACCAAATTCTTGATACTTTAGCAACAATTAATAATTTTGATGTGAATTCAGTGTCTGTTGCTTCATATCAATGATCATCATGAGGATTTTTAAATTCCTTAGGTTGAAGTTTTATTCCAATTGTTTCATCATTTATATTAATCGCAATTTACTTAACAATAAGACACGATCTAATCAGTGCTTTTATCCTATTTATAAAAGAAATTTTTATGTTAGTATTTACAACGTTAGCTTTATTTGCATTACGTGTTCAAATCGATGAGTATTTAGTAGTAGTTTATTTCATAGTAACAATAATTACAATTGTTTCACACTTAAACACTTCATCTGAAATTAATTTATACACTCATAAAGATGCGCAATTAAGAAACTACATTTTTTCAAATGATGAAATAATAAAAATGTTTAATAAAATTTTTGCAAAAAGAATTAATGAATTTTATGTAATTATTTTTATTTCAACATTAGCATCAATACCACCATTAATTTTATTTGGTGAAAGCAATTTATTAATTCCAGCTGGATTCTTAATTGGTCTTATTGGTTTATTTACTATAGATGTTACATTTACTTCAGTAATTTGAAAATTATTAATTCAAAGAAAATATCATAATAAAGATAGAAGAATAAAAGAATTTTATTGAAATGATTCAAAAATTGAAGAACAAGAATTCTTGTCAATTAATGATTTTAATAAGTAAGGAATGCATATGTATCAAAGATTAAAAGGAACAAAAGACATATTTTTAAAAGAAGCTAAAGCTTATGAGTTTATTAAAAATACTTTTTTTGATATAGTAAAAAAATATAATTACAAATATTTAGAAACACCAATAATTGAAACTACTGATCTTTTTGTTAGAACTAGCGGAGAATTTAGTGATATTGTTAATAAAGAAATGTATGTTTTTAATTCAAAAAGTGGTAAATCAATTGCATTAAGACCTGAAGCAACAGCACCTGCAATAAGAGCTATTATTGAAAATAAATTAACTCAAAACCATGTGCATAAAGTATTTTATTATGGAAATATTTATCGTTATGAAAGACCACAAAAAGGTCGCTATCGTGAATTTAGACAAGGTGGGGTTGAAAACTTGTTACCAAAAACACCAGAACTAAACTTTGAAATACTGTTTTTAGCTAATTCATTTTTACAACAACTACAAATTAAAAATTATATTTTACAAATAAATAATTTAGGAAATGATTTAACTAGAAAAAAATACAATGAAGAATTGGTTAAGTATTTTAAAAAACACGAAGACAAATTAAGCGAAATAAATAAAAATAGACTACAAAATAATGTTTTACGTATTTTAGATGATAAAGAACAAGCAAACGAAAAATTTATTATTGAAGCACCACAAATAATTGATTTTTTATCAGAACAAGAACAAGCAGATTTTCAAAAATTACAAAATTTATTAAAACAACATAATATTAATTTTGAAATAAACCCTTCACTTGTAAGAGGTCTTGATTATTATAATGATGTTGTTTTTGAATTTGTTTCTACTTCTGAAGCTTTAGGTTCAAAAAGCACCATTTTAGCTGGTGGAAGATATGATGGAATGGTAAAACAATTTTCAGGACCAGATTTAAGTAGTATAGGATTTGCTTTCGGTGTTGAAAGATTAGTTGAAATTATTTTATTTAATCAAGAAAAATATAACTTAGACGATGAATTAGATATCCTTATTTGTTATTTAAATGAAAATGAAAAAGATGAAATTATTAACATTGCACTGGAATTGAGAAAAGAATATTCAGTTGAACTTCACTATGAAAATTTAAATCTTAAAAAAATGTTTAAAAAGTCAGATAGATTAAAACCCAAAATGTTAATATTCAAAGAATTAGGTTCTCAATTTAATGAAATAAAAATTAAATTTTTAACTTTAAATAAAGAATTAGAATTATCATTTACAAATATTGAAAGTTTTAAAACAAAAATAAATGAGGTAATCAATGAAAACAATTTTTAATAATCAAGTCACTTCTCAAATGGAAGGTTCTGAAGTTACATTATATGGATGAATAGCAACAAAAAGAAAATTTAAATCACAATTATTTGTTGATTTGCGTGATAGATCTGGGATTATTCAAATAATTTTCCAAAATGTTTCAGATCCTAAATTAACAAAAGAATCAGCACTAAAAATAACTGGTAAAGTACAAAAAAGACTAGAAGCAAATTTAGAAATTGAAAATGGTGATATTGAAGTCTTAGTTTCTGAATATGAAATTTTAAATTCTTCAGAGCAAATTCCATTTGAAGTAACAAAAGAAGAATCTGCTAACGAAGATTTAAGATTACAATATAGATTTTTAGATTTACGAAGTACAAAAATGCAAAAAAATATTGCATTAAGACATAAAATAACCATGGAAACTCGTAAATTTTTTGACCAAGAAGGTTTTTTAGAAATCGAAACACCTATTTTGTCTAAATCTACACCAGAAGGAGCAAGAGATTACCTTGTTCCAACAAGAAAAAAAGGTAAATTTTTTGCTTTACCACAATCACCTCAGTTATATAAACAACTTTTAATGGCTTCTGGCTTTGAAAAATACTTTCAAATAGCAAGAGTATTTAGAGATGAAGATTTAAGAAAAGACAGACAACCTGAATTTACACAAATAGATTTTGAAATGTCATTTGTTGAAAAAGAAGATTTATTTAAATTAGTTGAAAATTACTATAAACATATTTTTAATTCAATTGGTCTTGAATTAAAAATTCCTTTTAAAAGAATGGATTATTTTGAGAGTTTAGATAAATATGGAAATGATAAGCCAGATACAAGATATCAATATCTTTTAGAAGATATAAGTGATAATTTCGGCGATCAAAATACATATAAAGCAATTTATTTTGATAAAAAACCTGAATTAAATATAGATAAAGTTTTTGAATTAGCTAAAAAAAATCAAGCAAAAGATTTTATTGTTGTTGAAATTGAAGATACACAAATTAAAACAATTACCAATTTAAATAATTCACTAGACGATAAAAAAATAAGTGATATTTTTTCTAAGAATAATTTTGAAAATGGATATTTATTTATTGGTTTTGGAAAATACAATGATGTAGTTAAATCATTAGGTGCAATAAGAACATATTTAAATGATGAATTTAAATTAGCTGATGATAATCAATTTAATTTCCTTTGAATTGTAAATTGACCAATGTTTGAATTTAATGAAGATTTAAATGAATATGAACCAGCACATCATGCATTTACAATGATTGACAAAACAACTTATTCACATTTAGAAAATAAAGAATATGATAAAGTAAGAGCACAAAGTTATGACCTTGTTTTAAACGGTTTTGAATTAGGTTCAGGTAGTGTAAGAATTCATGATTATGAATTACAAAAACTAATGTTTGAACACTTAAAATTAAGTCCAAAGGAAACAGAATCTAAATTTGGATTTTTCTTAAAATCATTTAAATATGGATTACCTCCACACTGTGGAATGGCTTTTGGGTTGGAAAGAATTTTGATGATTCTTACTAAAAGTGAATCAATTAGAGATGTAATAGCATTTCCAAAAAATGCAAAAGGTCTTGATTTACTATCAAATTCACCTTCTGAAGTTACTGAATTTCAGTTGAGTGAATATAGTTTAAAAATAAATAAATAAGGAGAATATTATGACTGCAGCATTATTAGTTATTTTAATAATAATTAGCATTTTAATAATAATTGTTTCGTTTCTTATGTCGCCAGATTCTAACGCATTTAGTGGAGCATTAGTTGGAAGCGGTGATTTAGATTTATTTAAAGTTTCAAAAGAACAAGGGTTTAAAAAGTTTTTAAAATATTTTATGTTAACCCTAGGGAGTTTGTTATTAATTTTATCAATTGTATTAAGAGTGGTCTTACCTTAATTAATGTTAACTAAAGTAGAAAACATAAAAGAAAATATTTTAAAATTATTAAAAAACTCATCTAAACCATTAAATTTTATTGAAATTGCTAAAGCTCTTAATATTTCTAAAAAAGATAACAAGGATTTATCAAAAATTATTTTTGAACTAACTGATTTACATAAAATAGAAAAAACCAAAGATGGTTTTTATTTCTTTTTAAACTTTATTATAAAAGATACATATAATATTTCGATTTCATCTAAAAGATTAGGTTTTGTTGATTTTGAAGAAGATAAATCCGCATTATTATTACCTTTTCAACTAAATGCAGTTTTAGATGGAGATTTAGTTGAAGTGGAAATATATAGTTACACACAAGAAGAAAAAATATTGTATAGAGCTTATATTGTAAATATTATTGAGCATAAAAAACAAGTTATTGTGGGTAATTTCATTAAAAATCAAAATGATCAAATATTTTTTGATGCCGCTGATGAAAAAGATAATGCAAATTTCTTTATAAATGTACCAACAAAATTTTATTACGACTTAAAACAATTTGTAAAAGTAAAAGTACTAAAACCAAGAAAAAATGCAAGAAAAGTAGATCTTGAATTTTTAGAATACATTGGAAAAACAGACGATAAAAGAATAATTGAAAAAAAAATTATTGCACAAAACAACGTTGACATTAATTTTGAACAAGAAGTATTAAATGAATCAAAAAATCTTCCTAAAGAAATAACAATTGAAGATTATAAAGGTAGAAAAAATTTAGAAAATCTTTTTACTGTTACAATTGACGGAAATGATACAAAAGATTTTGATGATGCAATTAGTTGTATAAAAACAAATTCAGGTTACAAGTTATGAGTACACATAGCTGATGTAAGCCATTATGTACATGAAGATAGTTTTATTGACAAAGAAGCTTTAAAAAGAGGAACAAGTATTTATTTACCCGATAAAGTAATTCCTATGCTTCCTTTTGAATTATCTAATGGAATTTGTAGTTTAAATCCACATGAATTAAGAGCGGCTTTAACTTTAGAAATGGATTTAGATGAAAATGGGCTAAATAAAACTTTTGAAATATATCCTTCAATAATCAAATCAGATCATAGACTTACTTACGAAAAAGTAAATGAATTTTATGAAAACAAACATAGTTTTGATAATGAAACTAATGAAATGTTAAATGTTGCAAAAGAAATTTCAATATTAATAAGAAAACAAAAAATTAGTGAAGGTTATGTTGATTTTGAAATTATTGAACCTAAAATTATTTTGAATAACGAAGGTGATGTAATTGATATTAAATTAAAAGAATCAGGGTTTAGTGAAACAATGATTGAAGACTTCATGGTAAGAGCTAATGAAACAGTCGCTAAGATGATGTTTGATAAAAAAATTCCTTCAATTTATCGAATCCACGATCTTCCTTCTGATGAAAAACTTTATAATTTACAACAAGTTTTAAACTTTTTAAATATCGATATTAAAGTACCTTTTTCAGGTGATAGTAGAGAATTTGCAAAAATGGTTTTTAACTTAAAACAAGTAAAATTCGATGATTTTATAAAAATGTATTTACTTAGAACTTTACAAAAAGCAAAATATTCTGAGCAAAATATTGGGCATTTTGGTTTAGCAAGTAAATTTTACTCACATTTTACAAGTCCGATAAGAAGATATCCTGATTTACTTTTACATAGACTTATTCGTAATTATATTTTTACAAATAAAGAACTACAAGCAGAAGATAAAGACATACTAAGTCAAAAAATCCACCTTATTTCTGAATTAAATAGCGAATCAGAAAATGTTGCTTTAAATGTGGAAAGAAGTGTTGTTGATTTAAAAAAATCAGAATTTTTTGAAAAATTTGTCAATAAAACAATTGAAGCAACAGTTGTTTCAGTTGAAAAATTTGGAATATTTTTTGAAAGTCAAGAATACAAAACATCAATTTTAGTTCGTTTTGAAGATATGCAAAATGAGGAAATGATACAAGTTACTAATTTAGAGGCTAAATCTAAAACAAGAAAAATATTAGCAGGAAATAATTATTTAATTAAAATTACTGAAACAGACCCATTAAAAGGTAATATAAGTGCAATACTAGTTTAGGTGTGTTATGAAAATAATTGCAAAAAATAAGTTTCAAAAATCTGAATATAATGTTTTAGATACATATGAATGTGGAATTAGTTTAGAAGGTTGAGAAGTAAAAAGCATAAGACAAGGTAATGTAAATTTAAAAAATGCTTTTTGTAGCATCAAAAATTCAGAAATGTGAATTAATAATATGCATATTTCACAATATATGTTAGTCAAAGGTGACTCAGAAAGACCAAGAAAATTACTTTTACATAAAAATGAAATTTATCGCATTATGTCTAAAAAAGATCAACTTTCATTGCAAATTATTCCATCAATGATATATTGAAAAGAAAATCATATTAAAGTTGAAATTTTATTAGTTAAACATTTAAAAATTCATGATAAAAGACAAAAAATAATTAAAAAAGAACAAGAAATGAAAATGAAAAAAATACTTAACAGTTATAAATAATGTTATAATTATTTTGCTTTTGGGGGTGTAATGGTTTCGACAGATATAAGCTCCTTTAAAATGCAGTGGTTTGGCAGACCATAATGCTTCTAGGCTTTCAATAAACGGAAAGAACGAAAACAAAAACATAGAAGTTTCACCTTTTATGTTAAACAAATCACAAAATCTACTATTTGCTTAATAAATACTAGTCGCTTTACTAATTCTCAGTAGTAAATGTCGTTATATGAGATTAGATTATGCTTTTGTAATAGCGGTATAATTGAAAATAATATTACTTCTAATAAAAAATTTTGTTCTATTTTATATTTATTAGAATATTAAAAATAGACTAAACTGTAGATTTTTAAAGTAAGTTTATGTGTGGACCGGGGTTCAACTCCCCGCATCTCCACCATTTTTTATTTCCGGTAATTAATTTATGACTTAAATTATTAATAATAAACACTAAAAAACCTGATAAATAATAGATTTTTGTATAATCTTATTATCATGATGAGATTTATAGTTGATAAAAAATATGATGACAAAAATTTTATATTATCAGATGAAACGCTAAACCATATAAAAGTTGCAAGACAAACTAATAAGCAATTTATTTGTGTATATGAAGAAAAATTTTATGTTTGTATTTTAGAAAATAAAATGGCTAAAATCATAGACACACTTGATTTAGATCATGAATTTAAAAGTCAAGTAGCGTTAGCAATTCCATTAATAGTTCCAAAAAATTTTGAATTAGTTTTACAAAAGGCAACTGAATTAGGAGTTACTGATATTTATCCATTTGCAAGTGAGTTTAGTCAATATAAAGTCGAAGATTTTAATAAAAAAAGAGAAAGATATGAGAAGATAATTTTTGAAGCTGCACAACAAAGTTTTAGAAATAAACAACCTTTTTTGCATAATTGCGAAAAATTTGGTAAAATAATATCACTAGAATATAAAAATAAATTTCTAGCTCACGAAAAATCTAGCGCTGCAAGTTTAATATCATATCCGAGTGATAGTTTATTTGTAATTGGTCCCGAAGGTGGCTTTAGTGATTCTGAAGTTAACCTTGCGCTGCAAAACAACTTTAAAATTATAAAACTCACAAAAACAATACTAAGAGCTGAAACAGCTTGTATATATGTTTTAAGTAGAGTAAATGAAAATTAAAAAAATTATTAACATATTAAAAAAATTTGTTATAATAAATAAGCATTATTTTATTATAAAGATATTAAAAGGAAAAGCACATGCGTCAAACTACAATTATAAAACACTTAGAAGTAGAAAAAAAATGATACGTAATTGATGCTAAAGACCAAGTTTTAGGACGTTTAAGCGCAATGGTTGCATCAATTCTAAGAGGTAAAAATAAACCTACATTTACTCCAAATGTTGATATGGGAGATAATGTTATCATTATAAATGCTAAAGAAGTTGTTCTTACAGCAAATAAAGAACAAGATAAAATTTACTACTCACACTCAGGATATCCTGGTGGATTGAAAAAAATCAATGCTAAAGATTTAAGAACAAAAAAACCAGAAGCTTTAATTGAAAATGCAGTTAGAGGAATGTTACCACACACAAAATTAGGAAGAAAACAATTTAAAAATTTATATGTATATGCTGGAAGTGAACATAAACATGAAGCACAACAACCAGTTCAAATCGAGGTTAAATAATGGCAGATGTTAGATACTATGGATTAGGTCGTCGTAAAAGTTCAGTGGCTAGAGTATACATTAAACCTGGTACAGGAAAATTCCTAATTAATAAAAAAGAAGCAAATTTATATTTAAATAGTGATATTTTATTAAAAGATGCTAAACAACCATTTGGATTAACTGATACAGTTGACCAATATGATATTGAAGCAAATGTTAATGGTGGTGGTTTAACAGGACAAGCAGGAGCAATTAGATTAGGTATTGCAAGAGCTTTATTAGAAGTAAATGCAGAATATCGTTTAAATCTTAAACAAGCTGGAATGTTAACACGTGACGCAAGAGTTAAAGAACGTAAAAAATACGGATTACGTAAAGCGCGTCGTGCAAGACAATTCTCAAAACGTTAATTATTATAATAAGTGGATTATATCCACTTTCACATGCGAGCGTAGCTCAGCTGGTTAGAGCACACGACTGATAATCGTGAGGTCGATGGTTCAAGTCCATTCGTTCGCACCATTTCACAAAAGTGACCAAAAAGCCATTTATAAATTGGCTTTTTTATTTTTTAACTTATAATTTTAATTATTATGAGGTATTAGTATGAATCAACAATTTAATAAAAATAATTTAGAACAGATAAAAAAAACAATTCAGGAATTTGATACAAAAAAACAGTTTGATAAACTGTTTGCATATTTTGAAACTTTAGAAAAAGAATACAAACACAACTTACAGTTAGTTGTTTTAATGGTTAGAATATGTTTAAACAACAATTATCCAGAAAGAGCAAGAAAATATTCAGAACCACTTGTTAATTTAGTTCCTGAAAACAACAGACCATATAATGAATTAATGTGCGCTGTATATGATCGAAATTATGAATTTTATAACGCTAAATATTTTTTATTACGTTTATTAAAAAATTATCCAGATGATAAATTTTATTTAACACAATTAAGTTTATATAATTCTTTTACAAGTTATTTCAATGTTAGACATAGTTTTATAACTTATATATATGAAATATCAAAAATTTTATTAAATGAAATAAAAATTTATAAAAAAGAACTTGAAAATAAAATCACCAACAAAGAATATAAACACTTAAATTTCACAATAAATACAATCCCTGATTTAGAAGTTTCATTAATAAACGATAATAATCAAATAATACCTAAAATAACTTTTAATTTTGAAATCGGAGAACTTATTTTACTTACTTATTTAGCAAAGAGTTTTTTAAGAAATCATCACATTGATATGATAATTTCTGCAAATCCTTATGCAATACCTACTATCGTTAACAAACAAACAACAGATGAAATATTAAAAAAAATCTTAATTAATGTTGATGAAAAAGATTACATAAACGGACATAAAATAATAATTTATCATAATTTAAACAACGAAGATGAATTAGCATATTTAGAAACCATTTCATTATATTTAAAATTATGTGGAAATTATCAAAGTATTATAAAAATTTACGATGAAAATCTTAAAAAAACCGATAAATTACTAAGTTTACAAAATTTTTTAATTTGAAGCTTCAACGATTTAAAAAACAACCAAATTATTCATGATTGAAAAGATGTTTCAAGTGAAATTTTAGATTTTAACTACACAAAAAAACACATTTTTTCTAATTTTATAAAAACTTATAAAATAAGCGATCAATATTTTTATTTTGATTTATTGTATAGAAATGGCTTGGTTGTTTTAAATTTAGATTTTGAAACAAATGACGTAGAAAAAACTAAAAATAATTTCATAAAATGGGTAAATGAATATTCAAAAGAAACTTACCAAATTTTAAATATCAAAACAAATAAAAATCATGTTCAAGTTGAAGTTTTAATGTTTGACGCAAGAAATGATTCATTAACTATGTTAAATAATAGTTTTTGTGCTCAAAATGATGAAATAAATACATTAAAAGTTAATTTATATAATAATTCTTCAAATAAAGAAATTATTTACTCAAAACAATCAGAATTTAAAGATTTAAGTATTTTATTTGATTATCCATTACCTGAAATATGCAACAATCAAACAATTAATACATTTAAAGCAATAGCAGAAGAAAAAGCTAAATATTTAAAAAATAACGTTGATGCAAAATTAGCTGATTATTATTTAAAATATAGAATGATGAAGATAAATAGTTGAATTGAATTAAATAAAGATGAAACGGAAGAAAATTAATAAAAAGGAAAACCATGAATCAAAAGAGATATACTCAATTAGATGAACAAACCATTGCAAATATTAAAAAATTAATGAAGTCTAAAAACTATGCAGAAGTAGAGATTATTTTAGATAATATTGAAGAAGAACTTTTAGGAATTTATTTTATTGCTTCTTTTGTGTTTAATATTTATGAAATTATGCAAAAAGATGAAAAAATGTTAAAAATAATCAATGCTTTTGAAAAATACAATAAAAGAAATTTTGAATATTACCATTTATTAACAAAATATAATTTACATTTACATAAATATTATCAAGCTTATAAAAGTTCAAAGTTAATTTTTGAAAATTCAGATAAAAAACCAATTCATTTTTTACCAATGGTAGAAACCATTGCTAAATTTTCATCAGCTCCTGATTTTACTAATTTTAATGAAAATATTAATAATGAATTTTATGACAACGTAATAGAAAAATATGAAAGAAAATTTGCCATAAAACAAGATTTTGTTTTTGAAAATCCTTTTAGTTGAAGTGATAATCTTAAATGAAAAGCTGTATTTAAAAATAAAAATAACTGAGAATTATTAGTTGAATATAATTTTAACATTTATGATTCACTTTTATTAATGCATATAAAATTAGGAATTGAAAATAGTTATAAAAATTTTAAAGTTCATTTAATACCAAGAAAAAATTATCTTCCTGATTATGCTTCTATTGATGCCAATAAACTTATTGAAGGTTTAAAATTTGATCTAAAATTAAACAAAACAACTAAAAAATATGATCTTGAAGCTTTTGTTATTGATAATACAATGGAAACACTTAACTATGCAAATAGTTTAAAAACATTTTTTAAATTACTTGCTCCATTTGGAAAATATCAAGTTTCATTTAATGATTATCCTACAGAAGATTTATATAATTTTGAAAATGTAGTTGAATTTTTATCTGAAAATTCTAAACAATATACTTGACCCAAAAAGTATGATTATTTAAAAAAATTAAGATTTTCTTATATTGCAATGGAAGATAATTATTTTCTATTTGAATTACAAAATTGATTAAAAAAAGATAATTATGAATACATGGGTTATTTACACGAACAGGGAATTTATTTTCTTGATCTTGAAATAACAACAGAAGATATTCATGCTACCATTAAAAATTATTTATTAAATTTTTATGAAAATAATTTAGATCATATGATTATTTTCAATTTTTCAGCTCAATATAAAAAAATTACACTTACTTTGATGATTCTTAACTCATCTTCATCATTTATAGAAAATATTTATAAAGAAATTTCAATAGATAATAATGTTTCATCTATTGTGTTGCAGCCATTACAAAACCAAACTGATAAAAAATTTACTCTGTATTCAAAAACAAAAATTAACAATGAAAACAATGTAAAAAAATACAATTATAATTTTTTCTATAATAAAAACTTAGCTAATATACTTATAAAAAAACTTAAAGAAAAAAAATAATATGCTAAAATTAAAGAGTACTTATTTATAAGTACTTTTTATATATTAATGAAATTAAACACTGTTGCGGATTTTATTGGGTGTGTCGTATATGATGCCAATATTTAGAAACAGCAGGACGATAAAACAAAGGAAAAAAACATGGAACAAACAACACAAAAAACTGTTGAAAAAACAGAAGTAAAACAACAAGCACAAGACATTATTTCACGTGCTAAATTATTAGAAGCTGGAACATACTTCGGACGTCGTCCAAGTGTATGAAATCCTAAAATGAAACCATATATTTATGGAAAAAGAAACGGAAATCACATTATTGATGTTTCTAAAACACAAAAATCATTAGAATATGCATTCAAAATGATTCAAAAAGCTTCTTCAAAAGGAGCAAGATTTATTTTTGTAGGAACAAAAAAACAAGCTAAAAACATTATTGAAGAACAAGCTAAAAGAACTAATTCTCCATACGTAAGTGAACGTTGATTAGGTGGAACTTTAACAAACCAACAAACAATTTTCAGAAGTGTTAGAAAATTAGAAGAATTAGAACAAAGACAAGCACAAGGATACCCAGGGTGAACCAAAAAAGAAGGTTTAGAAGCTGATAAAAAAATCGCTAAATTACAAAAAAACCTAAACGGTATTCGTTACATGCACCAAACTCCACAAATTATGATAGTAGCAAGTCCATTAGTAGATGATATTGCTATTAAAGAAGCAAGAAAAAAAGGTGTTAAAGTATTTGGAATTTTAAATACAAACGGAAACCCAGATGATGTTGATTTTGGAATCCCATCAAATGATGCTTCAGTAAAATCATTAACATTAATTTTAACAGTTTTAGCAGATGCTATTGCTTCAGGTAGAGGTGAAAAACAACTATTTGCATACCAATCAGATGAAAATATAGTTTTACCTGAAGATCCTAAAAAAGAAAATTCAGACGAACCAAAAAGATTCGTAAGAAAACCAAGAACTGAAGAAGTTAAAGAAGAAAAAGAGGAAAAATAATGGCAGCAGATTTAAAATTAATTAAAGAATTACGTGAAAGAACAAATTCAGGATTCTTAGATGTTAAAAAAGCATTAGAAGAAACAAATAACGATATTGAAGCTGCAATTAAATGACTACAAGAACACGGAGTAGCAAAGGCTGCTAAAAAAGCTTCAAGAATTGCTGCAGAAGGTATTGTAAAAGCTTCTCACAATGATAAATATGCAGTTGTATTTGAATTAAATTCAGAAACTGACTTCGTTGCTAAAAATGATTTATTTAAAGAATTAGTAGTTACAATCGAAAAATTACTATTAGAAAATGAATTTACAACTTTAGAAGATGTTTTAAAATTAAAAGTTGATGGCGTAGAATTACAAGAAATGATTACCAATGCAACAGCTAAAATTGGTGAAAAAATTACTTTAAGAAGAGTTGAAAAAGTAACTCCAAATGAAGGTGAAGTTATTGCAACTTATACACACGCAAACGAAAGAATTGCTACAATTATTCTAGCTAAAGGTTCAAATCAAGAATCATTAAGAAATGTTGCAATGCACGTTGCTGCCTTAAATCCTTCTTATGATTTTGAAACACAATTACCAGAAGAATTAGCAACAAAAATAAAAGAAACTGCATTAGCAGAAGTAAAAGAAAATCCTAAATTCGATAAATTACCTGAAAAAGTACAAAATGATATGTTACAAGGTAAATTACGTAAAGCATACAATGAAAATAATGTTTTAGTTTTCCAACCATTTGTAATGGAAGATTCAAAAACAGTTGCTCAATATATGCATGATAATAACTTAGAATTAATTTCATCACTACGTTTTGAAGTTGGTGAAGGTATTGAAGTTAAACATGTTAATTTTGCAGATGAAGTTGCTGAACAAATGGGAAAAAAATAGATATCAAAAAAGTGGCCTAAGCCACTTTTATTTTATAAATTTACATAATTTTCAGTTGTTCAAGTAATTTCGTTATTGTTTGTTCCTTGTTCAATTAAATCGTTATATTCATTTGAAACATAACCAAACACAGATAATGTTATATTAACTTTTAATTCAACTAAATTATTTGAATTTTTAACTAAATTAAATTGAATGTCTTTAATGATGTTATTTGAAATTGTTAAATATAAAGGATATATTGATGAGCTATTATTTTTGAAATTAAAGTTACTTAAATAATTATTAGTTACAGTTAATTGATAAGTATTTGATGAATTGAATGTACTTAATTTCAGTTTATTGAAAATTGCGTTTTTCACAACTTGTAATTTATTTTTATCGATTTTATTAGTTATATTTAGTTGATTTAAATTGTTTAATTTTTCTTTATTTTCATTAGCTAACTCAATAATTTTATATTTATTTAAAGCTTCTTTTAAATCATCTTGCTGGATGTAAAAGTCAAATACTTCAGGTTTATTGTCTTTTAATTTTAGTGTTCTTAATCCTTCAAATTCAAAGAATTCATATTGAGTTTTGTTGTAATTATTACTATGTTCATCCATATTTGTAATTTTTAATTCAATACCTAATGTTCCGTTTTGATCATTAGCTTTTACTTTTTCAATTTTAAAATCATATTTTTCTTTGTTTTGTTTATTTACCTCAAAAAATTCATTTTTTAATATTGCGAAATTTAAATTTAAATTATTTTTAAATAAACCTTGTCCCCTGTGAGTTGTAAAATACTCTCAATTAAATAAATCGTTTCCTTGTTTTTGTTGAGGTAATAAACTTGCACTATTATCATTAAAAACTAACATCGAACCAACAAATGAAGGATATAGTGCTTTTATTTCATCTTTTAATTCTAATTTTGTAATTAAGTTTGTTTGTGTTTGTTTTTTAGCTGTTTTAAAACCATTAACGGTTATGGTTTTTTTAGTTTGATTTTCTTGTTTTGTAAACACTAAAGAAATATTTTTTATATATCCTTGACCATTGTTTGCGTTAGCACTTTTAAAATCAGCTTGGATTTGATATTTATCAAAAAGTTCAGGACCAATATTTATATAAGAAAATAAATTTGAAGGATTTTCTTTAAGTTTATTAAAAGCAGTTAGTGCATCTTCAGTGTTTTTGGTACTTTTTACTGTAAAAGAACTTGCAAAATTATTTAAATCTTCAAAATTGTATTTGGTGTGTTGTTTAAATGAAGATTTTAAAAATTCTTTTGTAAATGTTTTTGAAGTTTGGTTATTTTTTGTTAATGTTAAGCTTATTGTCAATGAGTTTTCTGTTTTTTGTCAGTTTGTAATATTTAATTTAACATTTTCAATTTCATTAAATAATAAACTATTTATATTTGTTTCACTAGAAACATTTTCAAAGAAAACATCTTGAGCATTTTTGTAACTTAAATTTAGTTGTTGAAAAATGTTTTCAAAATCAATTTCTTCTTGATTTTGTTGGGGTTTTTTATTTTCAGCTTGATTATTTTGTTGAGTATTTTTGTTTTCAATTTGATTATTTTGTTTATTATTTTCAATATTTTTTTGTTTTGAGTCGGTGTTTTTTTCTTTATTATTGCTATCTGTATCTTTTTTTATTTGTAAATTATTTTTAGGTTTATTTGTTTGTTCATTTTTACAAGATGTTAATATTAGTGGAATTGCGCTTAAAGCTAAAAAACTAGTAGTTAATATTAATAATTTTGTTGTTTTTTTCATGTATTCTCCAATTAATTAAGAAATTATAGCAATTTATTTTCATATTTTTTAAAAAAGTTATAGATTTTTATCTTTTAAAAAATAGAAAAATGAAAACTTAATTTTTAGCTATTTTTAAGGCATTTTTTTACTTTTTTTAAAAAAAATAATATCATTTTAATATGTGAAATTAAAAATAATTAAAAGGAGAAATATGATAAATTACAAATATCCTTATGTATTTATAGATAATAAAAAACCAGAACAACCAATCGTTTTTGTCCATGGTTTTAATTCAAGTTGCGCAAGATTTAATATTTTTGCACAAAATTGAAAAGAAAATGATTATTATGCAATTTCTTTTCCTGGAAATAATAATTTAAAACCACTTGATTATGATGAAGTAAGTGTTGAATCATTTAGTGATATTTTAATTAAATTCATCGATGATAATAATTTAAAAAATGTTATTTTAGTTGGTCATAGTATGGGTGGAGCAACAATTTCTTTAGCATATAAAAAACGTCCAGAATTATTTTCAAAAATGCTTTATATAGCACCTATGAATAAAACATCTCTAGCAAAGCAAAAAGATTATTTAGAAAGTTATTTTCCGAAAACTTTTGAACAATATTTAGATTTTTTACAAGCATTATATTACGATATTAGCAAATTTACAAATGATAAAGAATGAATGAAAAAAAACAAAGAATCTTTTGATGCAAATGACTTTAATAATGAAACAATTGTGAAGTTAGGTTATAGTTTGCCAAATATGCAAATAATGAATAAAATTGAAGCAGGATTAAATGCAATTAATGTACCTGCTTTACTTGTTTTAGGTGAAAAAGATGGGGTTATTGATCGTGATACTTGTTTGAAATATTTTCAAGACAATGTAAAAAATATAAAAACATCATATATCCCTAAAACAGGACATATGATGTTTGAAGAAAATTTTGAAGAATTTATGAAGATAGTTACACCATTTTTAAGAGAAAAATAATGAAAAATGAAAATTTAATTGAAATAAAAAACTTGGAATTTAAATATGATAAAAAGTCAATTTTAAATATTGATGACCTTGAAATTTTAAAAGATAAAATTACAGTATTATTAGGACCAAGTGGTAGTGGTAAAACTACATTATTAAATTTAATTAGTGGTTATTTAAAACCCACTAAAGGAATAATTGATGTACTAAATAATCCTAAAATATATGAAATTGGGTATATCATGCAAGAACAAAATGTATATCCTAATATTTCGGTATTTTTAAATGTTTATCTTAGTGCAAAAAATACACCGAATTGAGTAAAACAAAAAAGACTTCAAGCTTGTGAAGAAATATTAACTTTTTTAGATGAAAAAAACCAAATTAAATTTAAAAAACTAATAAATTTATTTAATAATTCACAACAAATATTTTCTAAATACATATTTTTTGTGTTGAGATTGTATGCTTTTTCTTTAAATTTTAAACAAATAAAAACATTTTTTAAAATTTTATCCTTAAAAGAAATGTTTAAAAAACAATGAAAAGAAGTAGGTACAAAATTAGAAATATTTGATTATGAAAAGAAAAAAACAGCACAGTTAAGCGGTGGTCAAAAACAAAGAGTTGCATTTGCGAAAGCAATTATTAAAAATTGCAAAATTATTATTTTAGATGAACCTTTTAGTGCGTTAGATGCAAAAATAAAAGAAAATACCATTAAATGAATTGTTTCATTACAAAAAGAATTTAATCTTTCAATGATTATGGTAACTCATGATCAACAAGATGCTATGAAGCTAGGGGATAAAATTATTTTAATGAATGAAGGTAAAATAGCACAAAACTCTTCACCTGAAGATTTATATAATGACCCGCAAAATATTTTTGTTGCTAAATTTATAGGTTATCCAGAAGTGAATTTGATAAAATCTGATGAAAATTATGATTATTATATTCGTCATAACAAAATTACAATGTCCTTTGATGAAGAAACTAATGCTAAAATAATTTCTGCAAAACATTTAGGAGATTCGGTAAATTATACTGTTAATTTCAATGGTTATGAAATCAATGTTTTATCAAAAAATATAGATTTTAAAATAAACGATGAAGTAAAAATTAGCTTTTTAGAAGATGATGTATTTCGCTTTTCAAAAGAAGGCAATCGTGTTTAGTAAAACCAAATTGTGATTAAAAAATCCAGAAAATTGAGTCGGTTGATTTTATTTAATTCCGCTTTTTGTTTTGATTATTTTGTTTACTATTTTACCAATTATCCAATCAATGCAAGGTGCTTTTGAAACGCACCCTTATAGAAATAAATTAACAATTACCAAAATAGGTTTAGATAATTTTAAATGAGTTTGAAAAGACAATAATTTTTGAGTAGCAATAAAAAATTCAACAATTATTTTATTTGTAGCAACTTTTATTAGTTTTATTATTTCTTTTTTTGTAGCTTTTTTAATTGAGTCTTTTATTTTAAAAGTAGCTCGTTCAGCATTTTTAACAGTATTTTATTCACAGTTTTTTTTATCTAGTTTTGCAGTTGGTATTGCTTTTGTTCTTTTGTTTGGAGAAAAAAATGTCTTTTTTAAACTATTTGCTCAAAATAAATTCAGTTTTACTTCAGGAAAAACTCACATAGTTTGATACTTTGTTTTGTTTCAAGTTTGAAGAAGTTTACCATTTAATATTATTTTATTTGCAGCTGCAATTAATAAAGCTAATTTAAAATATAAAAAATTAATGCAAACAGATAATTTAAAAACTTGATCAAAAATTAAATATGTTTATTTTCAAGAATTAAAAGTGACAATATTTTCAATTACTATCACTAATTTTATATTTGCTTTTTTATTGTATCCTAATGCAATTTTAGAATCTACTTTTAATTATGAAAAACACCAAGCTTTTACTGTAAGTAGTTATATTTTAAGATTTTTAGGAATAGGTGATGGTGAAGGATTTTACTATAATATTTCAAGAGCTTATGCTTCTAGTATGTTAATATTTGCTTATGCTATTTTGTTAATGCTTTTTGTATATTTATTTAGAATTAAAAATTTAAAAAGGGTTTATAAATTTTTAAAATATTTTAAAACAAAATTAATAAGGAAAAAATATGTGGAAATTAATAACTAAAGAAGTAATTAAAGTTTTTGTTTTGATATTTTTTGGAATTATTATATTATTTCCACTTTATTATTTATTATTAACGGCTCTTAAAAATGATATTGATATCCAAAATGATGTTGTTTCTATTACGATTAAAACCCCTACACTAAATAGTTTTCAAAATGTGTGAAATAAAGAGTTACTAAAAGCATTTACAATAACGATTTCAGCGATTTTTTGTTTATTAATAATAAGAGTTGTTGTTTATTCGCTTGCAATAGCTGGTCTAATAAAATTAAAGAAAAAATCAATCCAAAACTTTGTTATTTATTTTTTAATTATTGTTAGTGTTATTCCTGAATTTGTTTTATATTCAGCACTTAAATATAATTTAAACACTTGAAAATTAACTGATAAATATTGGTTAAGTTTAATAAGTAATGGCGTATTTAGTTTCTTTATTTTTTCATATACATTTAAGGTAGCTTTAAATGTTAGTCAAACAAAAGGAAGATTAGCAATAAATGATAATTTAAGATGATATGAAAAAATATTTTATGTTTATTTTTCAGATTTAAAATTATCATATTTACTTTTAATTATTTTTACAATAATCCAAGTTTGAAATGATTATTTATGACCTATGTATTTATTTAGAAATACAGAAGATAAAAACATATCTCAATGATTTTTAGCACCAGTTACAACTGAATACAAAAATATATATAATAATATAATTGCTGCTGGTAGTTTTATTGCTTCTGCAATTCCATTAAGTATTTATTTTATATTTTCTAAATGAATTAATAAATCAACAAGATAATTTAGAAAAATGAAAAAAATGGCTAAAAAATAAGCCATTTTTTAATTTTTAAATTTTAATTTAGGATTATAATTTTAGATGTAATCAAAAATTCTACAAAAGATTATAAAAATTTTAAGGGAGAAAAATGACAAAATCAAAGAAAATTCTTTTTCTTTTTGCTAGTTTAGGAGCATCTATTTCTTTAATTTCAGTTCCTGCTCTTGCTGCTGCGTGTCAAGCGAATAATACCGGCACAACAAAAGAAGAAACCAAAAACGATAATAAAAAAGAAACTGACAATGATTCAAATTATAAAGAAGATTCAAATAACAAACCTGAAACAAATGAAGGTGCAAAATCAGAATCTAATGATGATAATCAAACAAAAAAATCAGTAATTTTTTCAGCACCACAAGGAAAATATTGACCATTAATGACTGCTATTGCGCCAATTATAAATTACTACAATGAATCTAAAAAAAATGAACCAGGATTCTTACCAGTAGTTTTACAAACACAAGAACAAGTTAAAACATTTTCAGAAACAACATTAGTTCAAAATACAGTTAAAGCTTTTAATGAAAATGATGCAAAAATTAGCAATATTTTATTAGGTAATCAAATCGGTGCATATATTTTAAAATCAAATGACAAACTTTTAGAATTACCAAGTGAATTCAATGTTGAATTTAATGAAAAAATTAAAAATATTCACAGCACTCTTCCAGGTGAAGATATAAATGATAAATCAAAAATTTATAGCATTCCTTTTGATTTGTCAGATACAGATGCTTTAGAATTTAACTTAGACATTATGCATAAATTATTTGAAATAATAAAAGAAGCTGGCGGAACTGTTTCAGGTTCAATTTATGATGCTTCAGTTAAAGCTTCAAAGGAAGGAAACTCAATTCCACAAAGAAGTCCATTTTATGCAATTAAAGCTAAAACAAATAATCAATTAAATGGTATGAATGTTACAGACGAAACATTTAAAACATTTGCTGGTGTAAGAGAATTTATAAACAAAATTTATGAAAATACTGAATTTGATCAAACAAAAATGGCAAATGTTACAAAAAATGCAAGATTATTATCAATCGACTATCAAGGTGATGTATTTTTAAAAGAATTAGTTTCAAAAACTCAAAGTAATGACAAATTATGAAATTTAAAAACTAAAAATGATCCTGTTGAAAAATCAGTAATTAGTTATGAAAATTTATTAAATAATAATTCAGAACAAGTTAAAAATTTTGTGTCACTATGAAATGAATATAAACAATCAATAAAACATAAAGAAATTAAAGCAAAAGCGACAACAGAAGGAAGTCCAATTAATTTCCAAACAATCCAATTTAAAACAAATGATAATGTTGATTGAGGTGGATTTGATTTAATGCGTTATGAAGCTGCAATAACTTATGGGGCAGCTGTAGGGGATGCAAGAAATAAACAATCAATGATGTCAGTTTTATATCATTTACCAACAATTAAAAATGATGATCCTGATAAAGAAACAAAATTAGCTCAAAATAAAGCAGAATATGATTTATGAACAAAAGATGAAGATATGTTATATTTACCTTCTATAGATAAATATTCAACTGATTCAAAGCAAGTATTTTGAGAAGGTGGATCAAGTTTATTAGCAGTTAAAACAAATGATCAAGAAACAAACAACGCAGCTATTAAATTTTTAAATTTCCTATTTAATGGAGAATCACCATCAGCAGATGGTACAATGGTTGAAAACTGAATATTTATCGCTGAAAATTCAGGATATATTGTTCCTACAAAAGCTATTTTAACTCAAGAAAAACTAGCAAAAATAAAAGAACATCAAAAACAATTAAGAACAAAATTTGAACAAAGAGCTCAAGAATTAGGTGAAAATGGCAAAAACTTCTTAGTAAGAGATGAACAAAGAGATAAACTATCTACTGCTGTATATAATTTAAATTCAGCAATATTATCTCTTGAATCACTTCTAAAATTCGCAACAGGTGAAGCACATGACACAAACTATGTTGGTGATTCAAAATCTGTTAAATTAATTGCAGAAATATCAAGTCAATTATTAGAATTATCAAAACTAGATAATGAAAATAATCCATTATCAACTACAGATGGAGCAACAATTCTTAAAAAACTTCAAGATTTAGAAAATAAAGAATAAAATATTTACCATTAACATTCGTTAATGGTTTTTTATTATTATTGAGTTTTTAAACCTTTAAAAACTATCAAATTTTGTTATAATTTACTCATGAAATCTAGTTGAGTTAAAAATAATTTAGGTTATCAAGATGGTTTAGAAATTTATCAAGATAAAGAAATGTTTAGTTATTCAGTTGATACTATTTTACTTGGTAATTTTTGTAGTTTAAATCGTAAAATAAATCATATTTTAGAAGTTGGAACTAATAATGCAGCTTTAAGTATTTTTATTGCACAAAGAGCAACAAAAATTCACATTGATGCAGTAGAAATTCAAAAAGAAGCATGTGAAATTGCTAATTTTAATGTAAAAATGAATAACCTTGAAGATAAAATTAACATAATTTACGCTGATTTTAATGATTATGCAAAAAATATTTGTCAAAAAATAGGTAATGGAAGTTTTAAAAAATATCAACTCATCGTTGCAAATCCACCTTATTACAATCAATTAAATAACATTAAAAGAAAAAATACAAACAATTTTAAAGAAATTGCAACTCATGAAATTACTTTAAATTTAGAACAATTAATTAGTGCAAGCAGTAAAATAATAGAACAAAAAGGTTATTTGGCTTTAGTGTTACCTATTAGTAGATATATAGATTGTATAACACTGATGCGAAAATACAATTTTGAGCCAAAAAGAATTCAATTAGTATATCCAAGAACTAATGATATTGCAAAATTTTGTTTAGTAGAAGCTAGATTTAATACTGGTTGAGGTACTCATTTTTTAGAAAATATTTATTTACACCCTCAAAATAAAAATAATCACACATACACTCAAAAAGTTAAAAAATTATATAAACCAATTAAGATAAAGGAATAGTATGGAAAAGAAAACATTTTATATTTCAACACCTATATATTATCCAAATGGTAAATTACATATAGGACATTTTTATACAACAACAATTGCAAATACTTTATACAATTTTAAAAAACTAAATAATTATGATTGTTACTTAGTTACAGGTATTGATGAACATGGACAAAAAATTCAAAAAGCAGCAAATTCACAAAATATTGAGCCTCAAAAATTTGTTGATTTAGCTACTGAACAATTTAAAGATCTTTGAAAAAAAGCAGATTTACACTATGATTTTTTCAGTAGAACCACTTCATCAAATCATGTTGTAACTATTCAAAAAATATTTGACAAAATGATTGAAAAAGGTTTTATTTATTTAGGAGAATACTCAGGTTTATACTCAATAAGTGATGAAGAATACTTAACTAAGACACAAGCAATTGAAAAAGATAATAAGTACTACCATCCAACAAGTGGACACGAATTGGTTGAAATATCTGAAGAAACTTACTTTTTTAACATGCAAAAATTCAATAAATGAATAAAAGAATTTTATGAAAATAACGATAATTTTATTAGTTCTTCAAAAGTAAAAAATGAACTTTTAAATAATTTTATAAATAAAGGACTTGAAGATTTAAGCATAACAAGAATAAGTTTTGATTGAGGTATTCAAGTTGCTTTTGAATCTAAATTTAAACACGTAATTTATGTATGATTAGATGCTTTATTTAATTATTTAACTGCTTTAAATTATTTACAAGAAGATGATAGTTTATATCAAAAATTTTGAGCAAATGGAACTGAAAGAGTTCATGTTGTGGGAAAAGAAATTACTAGATTTCACTGCATTTATTGACCTATTTTCCTAAAAAGTTTAGATATTAACTTACCTACTAAAATATTAAGTCATGGTTGAATTATTACAAATGAAGGTAAAATGTCAAAATCAAAAGGAAATGTAATTGATCCTTATAAATTAATTGATACATACGGAGCCGAACAAACCAAATACTTTTTTATGTCACAACTTTCAATTCATAATGATGGTATTTATGATGAACTTGCTTTTAAAAATTGTTTAAATGCTGATTTAGCAAATAATTTTGGTAATTTAGTTAACAGAACTTCAGCAATGATTAATCAAAGTTTTGATAATGGAACTTTTTATGATCAAAATAATTTAGAAGAAGTTGATTTAGAAGTTTATAAAGATATTGATAAACACTTTCAAAATTATAAAAACTATTTTGATAACTTTGAAATAGATAAAGCTTTAAAAGAAGCAATTAATTTATCAAAATCTCTAAATTTATACATAGACAAAACAACTCCTTGAAAATTAAAAGATAATTTACCAAGACTAAATGTGATTTTAAATACATTATTAAACGGAATTTATGCCACAACTGTTATGTTGAGCGTTGTATTACCAAATAATATGCAAAAAATTGCTGAGTTTTTAAGTATAAATGAATTAAATTTTGAATTAATAAATATAAAAACAAAGTTTGATAAAAAACCAATTGATGTAAAAGAAATATTATTTACCAGAATAAAATAAAAGATGTAAACAAACAAAATTTATTTTTGTTTAAAAAACATCTTTTTTTATTTTTTTGCAATCTTTTTTACTTTTAATAGTGAAAGGAGAAAATGCAAAATACAAAAGATAAACATTTTGACTTTATCAAAGTTAAAAAAAATAAAAGCAATAGAAATAATAAAAAATTCCTAATACTAGGTTTAATTTTATTAACCTCTGCTGCTATAACTATTCCAAGTTTGATATTAACAAAAATGAATTATGTGAAATCAAACAATATAAAAGACAAAAATTTAATCATTAAAACAAAAATTGATGAAAATAAATTACTTGTAATTGATAATTTAAAAATAAAAGATCAAAATAAAAAAATATTAATTTCTAATAACGCTTATAAAACTGAAAATGTATCTCTTAAAAATGATATGAATGAAAAAATACAAGAAAACGTTTATTTAAAAACAGAAAACTCCAAAATCACTGATACTAATAACTTATTAAAAATAGAAATTGATAATAAAAATAAAGCTAATGATGAGTTAACACTAAAAAATAATGAATTATCAAGTGAAAATGAAAAAATTAATTACGAAAAACAAGCATTGGAATTAAAAAATATTGAATTAAATAAAATCAAAAATAGTTTTATTGATGTTGCTAATAATTATCAAATAAGTATAGATAATTTAAAAGATTTTTATTTAAAAAATGCAAATTATTTAGTAAATGATTCTTTAATGGAATTTAATTATAAAAACGATTCTAGGTATCTTGAATTAAAAGATGCATATACTAATTTTTTAAATTTTGTTGATGAAAATGATAGTTTTGAAAATTTATTAGAAAATGGAAATGTAATAGCAACATTTCATAATGATGTATTAAATTATATTTACAATTTAAATAATCATTTTGAAAATATTTTGACTAAATATTCTGAATTAAATAATGCTAATATAAATAAATTAAATGAATTAAATGTAACTGTTTTAAATTTAAGAAATGAAATGGAATCACTAAAAAAACAAATAGAAATAAATAACACAATTTTAGAAAAAAATCGTGAACAAATTGCATTGCTTGAACAAAATATACAAAATTTAAATGAAATAAATGAAAATTTAAAAAATAATATAAAAGAATTGAAATTAGAATTAGAAAATAAAAATAATGATTATCAAAATCTATTAGTTTTAATAGAAAATAAAAATTCTGATATTTTAAATTTAAAAAATTTAGTTAAAGAATATCAAGAAAATATTAAAGAACTTGAGTTAGATAAAATTGCAAATATTTCGCAAATTGAAAAATTAAATAGCGAAATTGAAATAAAAACTAACGAAATAAATAAATTAAAATCTGATATTTTGAGTCTAAATACTCAAAAAATGAATTTAGAAGAAAATATAAATAATTTAAATAATCAAAGAACTTCATTTATTGCAGAAATAGAAAAAAATAAGCAAAATATAACATTTTTAACAAGTAGAGTTTCTTCATTAGAAAAAGAAAATGAAAATCTAGGTGAACAAGTAAAAAAATTAAGTCAAGAAAACGATCTAATTAACAATTTATATTTAAATTCAAAACATTCTTATGCAAAAGAAATAGTAAATGAAAAATTAAAAATAATTCAATTAATGATTGAAAATATTAATCATTTTTCAGACATTTGAAATGATAAAGGATTATTTTTTGCAAATGATGAGGCTAAATATTTATTTAAAAGTATATATGATAACATAAATATAAATACTTTATTAAATAAAACTGATGAAGATTTTGATAATGAAATTCACAATATAACAGGCTTAGAAAAAGAAAAATTAAACAATATGTATGAAATATTAAAAAATGTTTATATAACTATAAAAGATTCACCGAATATAAGTAGAGGAAAATACTTTAAAGATAAACTAAACGAACACATCAAAGCATACAACATCATTATTCAAGATGCTAATAACAATCTATTTAAACCATTAAAAGAATTTCAAGATACAACTCTTAAGAAAAGATCGGATAGAACAAATGGATAATTTTAAAGAAATGGAATATGATAAAGCAATTGAATTAGAAGGTGGAAGTTTTATTGGTTTTTTAAGTGCTATATTACCGTTAGCATTTGGGACAATCGGAAACATAATAGGAACGGTTAAAGTAGCTTCTTCAAATAATGGTGAACTAAAAACAAAAGACGGTAACACGTATAAATGAAATAACGAAACAAAGGAGAGTAATCTTGTACCAGTATATTACTATTTCTAATCTTGAAAATATGAAATTAAATGCAAATTTATTAGAAAGATTAGAATATATAAAAAAACAAAACAATAATTTTTTTGCTTCAACTGAAAATGTCATTGCAAATTTAAAATTGCTTAGTAAATTTCTTCCTTATGATGTAGCAAATCAATGACTTTTATTTAAACAAAACAAAGAAGCTAATAAATTTTTAACTTTTAATCAATGAAAAAAACGCGGTGTTCAAATAAAAAAAGGCGAAAAAGCTGCGTATATAATAGGATACAAAGAAAAAACTTTTATTGTAAAAGACAATGAAAATCAGCCACTTGAATGAGAAAATGCAGATGATGAAACAAAAGAACAAATTAAAAACGGTATAGGTTCAACTTTTAAAAAGAAAATAGTATCATTAATTCCTGTTTTTGGTGATAATCAATTAACAGAAATTAAAAGAAAAACTCATAAACAATATTCTTATGATAGTTTAGAAAAAACTTTAATAAAATACTTAGAAAAACTGAAATTCGATGTTCAAATAACAAAAACTGATACAAATAATGAAAAAATTAATTATGAAACAAAAGAAATTTTTATAAATTATTATGACAATCTATTATCTCTTAGTTTATTGAAAATATTAATTAGAATTATTCTAAGATATGATGGGTACAAAAAAGTTTTAGAAAATACAACTTTAGAAGAAAATATGATTTCATTTTTAATTTTAGAATCTATTGAATTAAATAATTTTGAATATGATTTTCACTTTGTTCAAAGCATTTTAAAGAAATTAAGTGATTCTGAAAAAGAGTTATTTTTAAAAAATGTTGTTTTAATTGCAAAACAAATTAAAGAAAAATTATAAAAAAACACAGAAATATCTGTGTAATCCTTAGGATTGAACATAACTATCCAATAGTTATGTTTTTGTTTATTTTTGTAAATTTTTCTTTTGTTATGATTGCATCATAAAATTTTAAATTTTCTATAATTTTTAGTAATTTATTAATTTCTTTTTCTATTTCAACAATTATTTCGTTTTCTAATATAAATGCAGCTGATATATTACCATTTTCTTTGTAATCTTTTATTTTTTGTTTGTATAAGTTTTTTGTCTTTAAATAAGAGATAAATTTATTAACAATAGTTTTTTCGTCTAAAATAGTATTTTTAAATTCATTGATTTTTTGTTCAGTATTTTCAATTTGTTTATCTATATCATTAACCTCTTTAGAATTATTTGTATTTTGTAATTTAATTTTTTGAATTTGTAATTCATTTTTTTCTTTGTTTAATGAGTCTATATGTACAGATAATTGATTATTTTGAGTTTGTATATATGCTGCTACTGTATCAATTTGATTTAAAATATCACTAATATACATTCCATCTTTTACCATTTTTATTAATAATTGTTCTGCTTCTTTATCCATTATTAAATTATGTTGTAAAAGAATTTTATTTTTTGCATGTAATGTAATTGCTATTTTTTGATCATTAGTTAACTCATCAATAGAAACTGTGTGAAATATTTTTTGATATTTTGAATCAAGTATTTTGTTTTGAGAAGTAGCAATAATTTTTATATTAGTATGATTTTTTGCTCTTTCTAAAATATCTAAAACATCTTGATTTAATAAATTTATATTTTCTATAAATAAAATAAAGTTAGAATTTTTATTTTGATAACTAAAAAACATTTTATAGAAAATATTCATAATTTTTTTATCTTTTGTAAATGCTAATTTTTCTGTGTTTAGTTTATAAACAATTTGTGAAGGTAATTCATTTTTTTTGTTATTGAAATTTAAAACAGAAGCAAGTGAACGAATTATTAAATCTCTAAAAGATTCGCTTTGATTAGTTAATAATATAAATCTATTTTGTGTTTTAAATGTATTTATAAATAATGTTTCTACAACTTTTTTTATTCCGCTTTTTTCTAATTCTTCTAATGAAGTCTTTTTATTTTGTGTGAGTTTTGTATAGTTAGTTGTGTATCTATGTATTGGATTTATTTTTTTAATAAGTACATATACAAATCAAGTTATAAATCCTAAAACCATAAGTGAAATATAACTTAATATCACTAATAATTGTGAAGGTTGGTATGATTCATTAACAATAGGAGGGAAAAGTGTAATTAAAATAATCGCTATTATTAGTGAAGTAGTTATCATGTAAATTATCTTTTCTCAAATAGGTATTTTAAATTCTTTTCTTTTAAATGAAATATGTAAAATAGACACTAAAGTTATTAAGTAAATAACGAAAAATACTAAATTACCAGATAATAAAATAGTTGTAAAAGAATCACTTATTTTTAACAATTTAGGTAATATTGTAAAAATTATCATTGCTAAAATACTTACAATTGTTACAAATTTAATTGCATTTTTATGTTGACCGTTTTTTGCTACTTTTGCAAGTGATGCTGGTAAAAATCCATCTAATGCTAATGGAACTACTGTTTTTGCATAATAAACCATAGAAAATATAGATGATGTCATTTGTCTAAATAAAAGACCAATTGCAAAAAGTATTAAACCAGTTGTTCCCAATACATTTTTCATTATTGTTGCAACATAATCACCTTGTCATGTTTGAAACGATGGAATAAATGAAAATAATAAAAAGAAAACTAAGTAAATAAATATCACAAAACCAAAAAGATAAAATAATATCTTTTTAAAATTTTTAGTTTTTACACTTGTTGATAGTCCTGCTAAACCTTCTATTCCACCATAAGCATAAATAAAACTTAGAATAGAGTTAACAATAATAAATGGGGTTATTTTTTGAATTGAACTATTTTCAACAAAAAGATGAGGGGTAGGTTGTGTCGATACTAAATAAATTATTACCCCTAAAATAAGTCCAAAAATAATTCATTTAATAATTGCACTTCCTAAAATAAATTTTTTAGAAACATGCAAACTAAATGATGAAATGATAGTTAATGTAATAAAAAATACTAAAGAAACTATCAATAATAAAAACTGATATTGTTCATTTTCTACAAATAAACTTGCTATTGATGAAAAAAATAAGGGTGAAGTTGCAGAAAATAAAGGTGCTTGCATAAATTGATTTCAACCATTTAAAAATCAAAATCATTTACTTTTAGTAAAAGCTTCTTTTGCATATGCATAAGAACCACCTACTTGATTTCCAAAATATTGAGTGCCGCGTGCAAAAGCTAACATAATACCAGCTGCAATAAAAGATGTTATTGCAAAAATTAAAAAACTGTAATTACCGGTTTTGATAACGCTTTGAATAGTTGCAATAAAACCAAAACCGACAATAAAATTAATTCCATAAAAAACAAAACTTTTTTCGCTAAATTTTTTTGTCATTTCCTCTCCTTTTTTAATTTAATTAATATGTGTATATTTATTTTATAAACTTTTGCAACAAAATAATGAAAAAAGCGCTTTTTTCATTATTTTTTTTAGTATTTTTTTATTTTTTCAATTTTTAATATAAAAAAAGCATAGATATAATCTATGCTAGAACTCTCCACAAAATTTTAATGTAATATTTGTGGGTTTTGTGTTTAATAAACTAAAAATTTTTTGTTCAATTAGAAATAATAAGTTTTTTGTTTCAAAAACAAAATCACTGTTTTTTCTTATTTTATATTTAATTAAATAAGAAATGTTATTTTTGGGTTTTTCAATTTGTAGATTTATATCATCAACTAACTGAGTATTTTCTAAAAACAAAAATATTTTTTTTATTGTGTCAACTAAAACATCTTGGTGTATATAGTAAGACATATTCATTTTTGAATTTACTTTGATAAAATTATTCATTTATTATTTATTAGCTCTTCCTACGTATTTACCTGTTTCGGTTGAAACTAAAATAACTTCACCTTCTTTTATAAACATAGGTGTTTCTAAAACAAATCCTGTTTCAGTTGTAACTTTTTTTTGTGGATTATTGGTTGTGTTTCCTTTAACTGCTTCTGGAGCTTCAATAACTTTTAATTCAACGTTTGGAGCAAGTTCAATATCTAAAATTTCTTGTTCATATTTTCTTACTAAAACGTTTGTTGATGGCACTAAAAAGTTCATTTCTCATTCAATTTTATTAATAGCAATTTCAACTTGTTCAAAAGTGTTTTGATCCATTAAAATGATATTTTCTCCATCTGAGTATAAAAAGTTCATTGAAGTTTTTTCAATTCTTGCAGGTTTAACTTTATCTCCACCTGTTCAAGATTTAATTGTTGTTGAACCTGAACGTAAATCTTTAACTTTAGCTTTAACTGTTGCTTGTCCACGCCCTTGTTTTGAGTGTTGTGATTCTAAAACAACATAAATATTTCCATCCATTTCAAAAGTTATACCAGGTTTAAATTCATTAACATTTATCATATATATTCTCCTTAATTAAAATTATCAAAGTTATAATTAAATTTTATATTATTATTCCTTATTTTCTTGATTAAATTCAATATTTTCCTTATTATTTTCAATGCTTGTGATATTTTGTTGTTTTTTGTCATTATAAAAAGTAATTATTGTCATTATTATAATATAAACAATTGTAAATATTGCCCCAAGAGTGATTTGTACATCGGCAAAATTAAATATTCCACCAGGAAGTCAATTTCTACCTCAAGGAATAAAAATTATATCTCTTACACCTTGAAACATCATTCTATCAATCATGTTTCCAAAAGTTCCAGCACTAACAGCTGCTAATGCAAAGACTATTGGAAAGTGTTTTTTGTTTTTTATAAATAAACAACCACTAATACTTAAAACAAAAACAATGAAACTAAAAATATGTAAAACAGGGTTTGGTAGTTTTTGCCCAAATAATGTTGTTCCTTCATGTAAATATGATCCGAAAGCAATAATTTTTCAGTCTACAACTCGTTTATCGCCGTAATTAATATTTTCACCATGAACATAAAATACTTGTTTAATAATTAAATCAAGAGCTAGTAAAATAGCGAAAAATATTACAAAAGTTATGACATTAATAATAATTTGCTTTTTATTTTGTTTAAAATGCGTTTTTATTTTATTTTTAATTTCTTCTTTGTTAATATTTTTAATTCATTTCATCTAAAACTGCTTTACATCTTAAACAAACATCTTCAAACATTTGTGATTTTTCAAAATGGTTTCAGCATCTTAAACATTTTTGTGATTCTTCTAATTTCATTACTTTTGTTTCAGAACCAAATTCTATTTTTGCAACCATTAATAATTTAACTAAATCAAGTGATTTTATAAACTCAGAATTAGAATTTATAATTACAAAAGCTTCATTTTGTCTTTTAATTTCTTGATTTTGAATAGATAATTCAATTTGTTTGTAAACTAAATCTTTTAATTCAAAAAATTCTTTTCAGTTATTTTCTATTGTTTCATCAAAATTTGCTTCTTTGAAAAATTCTTCTAAATGTACTGATTCTTTTTTGTCTTTTAATGGGAAGAATTTATAAATCTCTTCACTTGTGGTTGGTAAAATAGGTGCAAGTGCAATCATTAGTGTGTGAGTTATTTGATATAAGTTAAATTGAATTTGTTTTCTCTCTTTACTATTTTTTGTATCAGCATATAAAGAGTCTTTTGAAATTGAAATATAATAACTACTTAAATCGATTACAAAATTATTAATATCTTTT
Source organism: Mycoplasma zalophi (assembly GCF_025486335.1). Taxonomy (GTDB): domain Bacteria; phylum Bacillota_I; class Bacilli_A; order Mycoplasmatales; family Metamycoplasmataceae; genus Metamycoplasma; species Metamycoplasma zalophi. The sequence continues at coordinate 160,248 of NZ_JAOOPZ010000002.1, read as the reverse complement.
ATTACATTTATAAAGCGATAGTTGTTGTAATCTTCAATAATTTTATTTTTTAATTTTGCTAATCTATTAGCTATTAAAAGATGAATTCCTTCTAATTTAATTTTTTCATATTCAAAATCACTAATAGCACCCAACATAAATTTAAATGTATTTCTTAATTTACGATATATTTCAATATTTTGTTGCATGATTTTATCATCAATTGTAACATCACTTGTATATTCACTATTTGCAACTCATAATCTTAAAATATCTGCACCATATTTTGAAACAATATCTAAAGGTTTTACAACATTACCTTTTGATTTTGACATTTTTTGTCCTTTACCATCAAGAACAAAACCATGACTTAATAAGCTTTTGTATGGACTTGTATTTCTTCAAGCAACTGAATTAATCATTGATGAATTAAATCATCCTCTATATTGATCGCTTCCTTCTAAATATAAATCAAAAGGAGCTTCAATTCCACCTGGTTTTAGTCCTATTGAAGTTGAACCTGAGTCGAATCAAACATCCATAATGTCATTTTCTTTTGTATAACCTAAATTACGATATTTTTCAGGTAATAATTGATCAACCTCAGATTTATATCAAATATCTGTACCGTGTTTTTCAACTAAATCAATTACATAATCTAAAATTTCATCATTTATTACAGGTTCTTTGTTTTTGTCATAAAAAATTGTAATAGGTACACCTCATGATCTTTGTCTACTTATTGTTCAACTTTGGCGAGCTTCAAGCATTAGATGTAATCTTTTTTTAGATCATTCATTAAAAGTCTTTACTTCATCAATAGCTTTTAAAATATCTTCTTTAATAGGTTTTAAACTAACAAATCATTGCGGGGTTGCACGATAAATTATTGGTAAGTGTGTTCTTCAGTCGTGTGGGTATGAGTGTTTTATTTTTTTGAAAGCAAGTTGTAGATTTTGTGAAACTAAATATTGTCCGACATGAATATTTGCATCTTCATAAAATAAGTTTTCATATTCACCTGCAAAGTGATTTAATTTTCCGTCATCTTCAACGTGCATAATCATTTCTAAATTGTGTTTTTTACCAATTAGAAAGTCATCTTCACCAAATAATGGTGCCATGTGAACTAAACCAGTTCCACTTTCTAAAGTAACATGGTGTCCTTCTACTACTGGTGCAATTAATTTATTTATTGGTGATTCATATTGAATATTAATTAATTTTTCACCTTTAAATGTGTTTAATATTTTGTAATCTTCTCATTTAAATAATGTAACAAGATCTTCTAATAATTCTTTTACAACTACGTAATTTTTGTTGTTATTTGCAACTAACACATAATCAAATTCTGTATTTATTGCAACTCCACTATTTGCAATTAGAGTTCAAGGAGTTGTTGTTCATATTACAATATAATCATCTTTTTTAACAAATTCATTACCATTTACAACTTTAAAAGCAACATACATTGAAGGTGAAATATGATCTGCATATTCTACTTCTGCTTCTGCAAGTGCTGATTGTGATGATGGTGATCAGTAAATTGGTTTGAAGTCTTTGTAAATTAAACCTTTTTTTATCATCTCTTTTAAAAGTCTTAGTTGGTTAGCTTCCATTTTTTTATCCAATGTCACATAGATATCACTAAAATCTGTTAAAAGTGATAGTTTTTTAAATTCTTCTTTTTGTAATTCGACTTGGCTTAATGCATAATTAGCACATGCCTCTCTTAATTCAACGACTTTAAAATCATGTTGGTTTTTCTTTGCAATTTGTAACATTTTGTGTTCAATTGGTAAACCGTGAGTATCTCAACCAGCAACAAACGGAGTATAAAAACCAAGCATTGATTTTTGTCTTACAATGATATCTTTTAAAATTTTGTTTAAAGCATGACCAACATGAATACTTCCGTTTGCATATGGGGGTCCATCATGCAATATAAAACTTTGATTATTTTCATTGTTTTTTAAGATTTGTTTATATATGTTAATTTCTTGTCAATTTTTATGATATTCAATTTCTTTATTTGCTAAATCAGCTTTCATTGAAAAGTCAGTATTTGGCATTAATAATGTATTTTTATAATCTATTGTCATTTTATTTTTCCTTTTTGATTGCTTCTATAAAACTACTGAATAATGGATGTGGATTTAATGGTCTTGCATTAAATTCAGGGTGATATTGAGTACCGATGTAAAATGGATGAGATTTTAATTCACAAATTTCAGCCAAGTGAGTATTAGGTTCTTCACCTGAAAAAATAAAATCCCCATCTTCTAATATATTGCGATAATCTTCAACTATTTCGTAACGATGTCTGTGTCTTTCACTAACAATTTCTTTTTGGTAAATATTAAATGCTAATGTGTCTTTTTTAATTTTTGTATCGCTAGCACCCAGTCTTAAAGTACCACCAATTGCATCATTTGAATCTTTTCCTCTTATGTAATCTAAAACATAAACTTCATTTTTATTATCAGTTTTAAATTCATAACTTGTTGCATTTTTTATTCCTTTTAATCTCGCTTGATTAATTGACATAATTTGCATACCAAGACAAATTCCTAATGTTGGAATTAAATTTTGTCTTGTGTAGTTTGCAATTTTAATTTTTCCTTCAATACCTCTTGAACCAAATCCAGGTAAAATAATTACACCATCAATATTTTCAAGACTTTGTTTTGCTTCTTTATCATCTTGAATTTTTTCAGATTCAATTCATTTTAATGCAATATTTACATTTGAATACGCACTTGATATTTTTAAAGCTTCAATAATCGATTTGTATGCATCTTCAAATGTTGTGTATTTTCCTACCATTGCTATATTTAATTTTGTTTCATATTTTTTGTCAATTAATGAAACAAAATGTTTTCAATTTTTAAGATCTGGTTTTTTATTTTTAATATTGAAATATTTTAAAATTATTTGGCTTACCTTGTGTTTTTCTAAATATAAAGGCATTTTATAAACCTGTTTAAAATCAGGAACTGGAATAATATTTTCTTCATTTAAAAAAGTATATTTTGCTACTTTTTGTACAACATAATCACTTGGAGTTTTGTGACTTCTTAGAAACACAAGATTAGGATTTATTCCTAATTCCCTTAATAAACTAATTGAATGTTGAGTAGGTTTTGATTTAAAATCTCCGCTTGCTTCTAAAAATGGAACATATGATGTGTGAACAAAAAATACTCTATCACGCATTTTATATCTTATTTGTGCAAGTGCATAGAAAAATGAATTACTTTCCAAATCACCAACAGTTCCACCAATTTCAATAATTGCAAAATCGGGACTTTTATTTTTTTCAATATCCAAAATTATTTTTTCAATTTCATCTGTAAAATGTGGAACAATTTGAACAGTTTTTCCTTCAAATTGTCCATCACGTTCTTTGTGAAGCAATTTTTGGAATATTTTTCCACTTGTAACTGATGATAATTTACTTAAATTTTCACCAATAAATCTTTCATAATGTCCTAAATCTAAATCAGTTTCTCCACCATCATCTGTTACATAAACTTCACCATGTTCAAATGGACTTAAAACACCTGGATCAACATTTAAATATGGATCTAACTTCATTGAAAATACATTAAATCCACGTGATTTTAGCAATCTTCCTATACTTGCTGCATTTATTCCTTTCCCAATACCGCTGATTACACCACCAGTTACAAAAATATAATTTGTTTTCATTTTTCCCCTAACCATCTAATTTAAAATATTAAATTACATTTAATAATTTTATAACAAAACAACACTTAAAATTTAAAAAAATAATTGCTGAATAATTTTTAAATTTTTTAATTGCTCCTAAATACAAAAAATACCCTATTTTGTAAGGATATTTTAATTATTATACAAAACAATTATTCGTATTCTGAAAATCAGTCAAAAACACTATTTAAATCTTCAACTTTAGCAATAGCAGTAATTAAATCATCTTTTTGAATTCTAAAATTACCATCTGGTAAAAAACTTGTATTTTGTCTTTGAATTAAAACAATATTAGCGTTTCTTTTTCTTAAATCCAAATCTTTGATTTGTTTATCAAAAATTTCTTCGTTTTTAATATAACATGTTCCAATTACAAAGTCTTCACCAATATCTTCTAAATCTTGAGAGTATCTTAAAAAAGATTGATTTGCAACAATGATTGCTGTCTTAATTCCTGCTTCTTGTTCAGGACTAATAATTTGATTTACTCCAATTTGTCTTAAAACTCTAGCATGTCTTTCGCTGTTTGCTCTTCCTATGATATTTTTAACACCAATTTCTTGTAATGAAGCAATAATTTCTACATTATCTCCGGTTGCAACAACGATTGCATCACTATCTATTATACCTAGTGATTTAAGAACTTTTGGATCCGCACCATCTGCAACATAAATTTTTGAAACCTCATTTTTATAACTTGCTAGATTTTTTTCGTCTTTATCAATTAAAGTTAAGCTAATATTAGCTGATTTTTTTAACAAATTATTAACAACACTTTGTCCGTATCTCCCCATTCCTATGATACAAATTTCAGAAACTTTTTTTTGTTTTTTCATTTTTAATTACCTCTTAAAAAACTGTAATATATTAGTATTTTACTATCTTTTTTGCAATAAAGTTGATTAAAAATAAGAATTTTAATGTTTATTTAGCTGCACTTTTAAAAATGTATAAATTATAAATTTATAAATAAATATCACAAAAAATTTTATTATTAATGTAAAATTAACACTATGAAAAATACAAGACGCCGTCTAAGAAAATGAAATATAAACGGCAAAAATATATTTTATTATTTTAAACAAACAGGAAAGATAAAATATATCTTTTTAGTTTATTTAATTATTACAATTATTTTATCTTTATTTTTATACTGACCTATTAGTCATAAAAACATGATTATTGAAAAGCCTGATTTTAATTATGGTGATGCTTTGTTTATTGCGGCTAGCGCTTTTAGTGATACAGGATTAAGTAATATAAACATAAGTGAAGGATTTAATGAATTTGGTCAAGCTATTATAGCAGTGGGTATTTTAATTGGAGGTTTTGGTTTTTTTACACTAAAACTTTACATTTTTAGAATATTATTTGGCTGGATGTTTAAAACTAAAACAAGTCATTTTAAGCGTGATTTAATTCAAGTTGAACGAGGTTCTACTGTTGTTGGTGATACACAAAAAGTTATTAAGGTATCTTTAACTACATTATTTGTCGTTTTATTTAGTAGTATTGTTTTTATGACATTTTATTTTTATTTTAGCAATGATGGTTTTTTTGATAATAGCAAAGCTAATATTGGTGATGTGGATATTTTTAATCCTTACATAAAAGAAAAATACAATCCTCATCATAACATTTTGCTTTCATTAAGATATGCTACTTTTGAAAGTATTAGTGCTATTAATAATGCTGGTTTTGATATTATTGGGCCAAATTCAATCAGCGCTTATAATCATGCTTATATATTACAAGTTTGAATTATTATTTTAATAATTGTAGGTGGTGTAGGATACCCTACTATATATGATTTTTATAAAAAAATTCAAGCAAAGCTAAAAAAACAACGTTATGAATTTACGTTATTTACAAAATTAAATTTAACAACCTATTTTCTAGTTACAATAATTGGAATTTTATTAACTTTTTTATTTGAAATAATTAATAAAAATCCAACAGGTTTTTGAAAACAAGCTGAGTATGGAAGTAATTTTAATAAAAGTTTTGCAATTATTTTTAATACTATAAGTACAAGAAGTGCTGGATTTTCAACAATTGATTACTACCATTTTTCAACACAAACAACACTTTTACACGCAATTTTAATGTTTATTGGTTTTGCACCTGTTTCAACAGCGGGAGGAATTAGAAATATTACTGTTGCAATTATTTTCTTAAGTGTCTTTAATACAATTAGAGGTAGAAATACAATTAATAGTTTTCATAGACAAATAGGTAAAGAAACGTTGATTAAAGCTATTAATATTTTAACTATAGGTCTTGTTTTAATTTTAATTGGCACATTTATTGTTTCATTTAATTTATCGGATATAACACAATTTGCAAGTTTAAATAATCAGAAACAATACACAATAGTTTCAGTATTTTTTGAAGTCTGTTCTGCTTTTGGTAGTGCTGGACTAAGTACTGGGATAACTGAAAAACTTAATTTAACATCAAAATTATTTTTAATTGTTTATATGTTTATAGGACAATTAGGTATAACCTCAACAATTTTGGTTTGAGGAAATCAAAAATCTTATGTATCTAATTATCACTATATTTATGAAGATGTTCCATTAGGATAAAAAGAGGTAATTATGAAAAAATCCACAAAAATAACATTAGCATTTTTATCAATTGTAGCAGCAACTTCAGTTGTTACTCCGCTGTCAATAATTTTAACTAAACCCACACAGCAACGAATAAATCCTAAAGTAGAAAAAAATCAAAAAAGTGATATTTCTACTTTAGAAGGTGATATTCATTATGTTGCTATCGGGGATAGTATAGCAGCTGGATTTAATGCTAAGTTTGGATACGATCAAGGTGGTTACTTAAATGTAGAAACTAATAAAATTGAAGGATTGAGTTATCCATCATATCTTGCTAATGCAATTAAAATGACAAATGACAGAAATACAAAATTAGCAAGTTATACAAATTTTGGTTTAACAGGAACAACTGTTGATGATTGATTATATTTACTTGACCCTTTATCTTATGATAAAAATTCAAGTGATTATCATGTAATTCAAAATCGTTTAGCATTTGATTTATCAATTGATAAATCACCTAAAAATCCAATTAAGATGTATGCTGAAAACAGATTAGAATATTTATTTAATGATTTTCAAGTTACAAATAATGAAGTTGGTAAATTAGCATCTGAAATAAAAAATGCTAATCTTTTAACTATAAGTCTTGGTGCTAATGATTATCTTTCATATGTTGATTTATTTGATTTAATAAGTGTTTTAAGCATGAATGATTCTGAAATAAGTGATGCAGATATTCAAAATAAATATGATAAATTTATCAAAGAATCTGCAAGATTTAAAGAAGATATTACTAAAAAATACTCAAAACTTCTAACAAAACTTCGTGAAATTAACCCTGAATTAAATATAAATATAATTTCATATCCAATGCCTTTTGTTAGAATCGCAAATATGATTGACAAAAAATATGCAAAAGTTCAGGAGAATTTTTCTGATTTTGTAATAAATTCACTAAATAATGTTTTAAAAGACATTGCAATAGAAAACAATTTAAATTACATAAACTCATTTAATAAAGAATTATGAAAAGCAGAATCAAAAGAATTAGCAAGTAATATTTTTGACATTCACCCTGATATTTTAGGTTATAAAAAAATGGCTCAAGATATCTTTTTAAAAATGTCTTATAATCCAAATCGTGAAAATAACGAACCAAAAGAAATAACCGAGTTTGAAAAAAGTGATCAAAATGCACGCAAACAAGTTATTAATTTCAAAGATTACACAAACAATGAAATTAAACTTTTAATTTATGGGGTATATGCATTAAATAATAATACTTTTGACGTTTCATATGATTTTGAAAATAATACTATAAATCAAAACATAATGAAATTCATTGCATTAAATCCTAACATTGATATTGAAACCATATTAGAAAATTATTTAGCAAAAGATGATTTAATTTTTAACTCTGATCAAGTTAAAACATATATTAAAAATGCTTTAAGTAATATTGGATTTAAGTTAGAAAATTTCCCTAATTTTGAAAAAATGATTGACAATATCATAAAACATAATGCAGAAGATGGATTTTTAAAACATGTTGTTATTGAATTTATAAACACAGGAATTTTTGGAAAAATATTTAACCAAATTAAACGTAAAGTAGAAGCTTTAATTGATTCAAAACCATCAGAATATATTGAATCAAGTGAAATAGAAAAAATTATTACTGATACGGTTTTTGACCAGAAAATTATTTATGATTCACTTAGAAAATTTGTTTTAAGTGATTTCTTTAAACAAAATGATAAAAATCAAACCTTAAAACAAATTATTTTGTCATTACTAACTGATTTTGTTAATGAAAAAAACTTTATACCAGTATTAGGTAAATCATCTAAAACTTTTGCAAAAATGATATATAGTAATCAAGATATCGTTTTTAATATAGTTGATAAGTTAAAAGAAATTGTTTCTGGAATAGTAGATAATTACTTAACGTATTTTGAAGATTCACCAAATTTAGTTAATTTTTTAGCTAAGGTTTATGAAACAAATAGCTCTAAAATAAATGAGATAGTAAATATAATTATTAATTCTGTTACAAACAACACTGAGTCAATCAATTTAATTACAAATATATTATTGGATAAAATTGAAGAAAAAACTTCAAAATTGTTTAGCGAAAGTGAGAGACAAAAAGTTCAATATTTCTTGGTGAAATTAATTAATAATTTTAAAAGTAAACCATTTTTTGAAAATGTAATTAGTAAATTTGTCGACTTAATATTTAAAAACATTAATAAACCAAATATAAATATTGATTCAATTATTACTTTATCTCTAACTTCTACAATTTTAGATTCATATCCAGGAAATGAAAACGGAGAAATTGTCATTTCTTTACTTTCAGATAACTTAGATGATGAAAAATATGTTGAAGGAATGAGGGTTTTAATTCAATCAGTAGCAGATAAAAATTATTTAGAGAATCTTAACATTAGTGAATTTGTACAAAATAATTCAACATTTAACTTTGAAAAATTAAAAACAATATTTTTAAATGTCATAAACAATGACAATGTTAATAACAATCAAAAAGTAAAAGATAACTTAAAATTATTTGTTAAATACTTATTAGAATCAAATATACTAAACAATAATTTAATAAATCAATTTATTGCAATTTACTCAGAAGGAAACATAATAAATAAACTTTATGAACAAATTGATTTCTTAAATATAACAGAAAAATTAAATATTGATTTATCAGCAGAAAACGGACTTAAAAATGCTTTAACATTATGATTTAAAAGTTTAGTTAATGATCTTTTTGCTGATAATGAATTAAAAACACAAATTATTTCATCATTTAGTAACATAATAGACAATTTAGATAAATTAAAAGGCAAAGATTTAAATGAAATTTTAATAAATACTATTAAAAATATTAAAATTTTAGAACCTAAAAAATTAGTTAATAAATTTATAAAAGTAATTGTAAAAAACGGTAATTCAAAAGATCTTGCTATTAAAATTCTTACAAGCATTTTAAAAGAATACTCTCAATTACAAATTTCAAATGAACAATTAACTTTATTAAATGAAAATATTTCAAAAGTTTTAGAAAATATTAGCGATTCTAAATTACTAAGCGACTTACTTGATTTAATTGAAAATATAGATTTTTCTAGTGCAAATACTTTTGAATCAATTTTTGATATTTTAGTTCAACAATTAAAAAAATATTTTGATGTTTCACAAATAAATATAATTAACAACATTTTTTCAGTTATAGTTGCAAAAGATTCAAATAATGTAATTCATGTAGGAATTGATAAATGACTTGTTGCACTTAAACCAATTTTTACAAACGATAATTTTATTAATTTTATTTTTGAAAAAATAGATTTAAATAAAGCCGTTGATCAATTATTTAAAAAGATCGATATTTCTGATAAAAACTGAGATCAAAATACTATTGATAACTTTAATAATTTCATTTCACAATCAAAAGATATTATTTTAGCAAACTTATCGAATTGATCAAAAACAACTGTTAAATCTATATTTGACACAATTTTTAGTGATCAATCTATTGAAACTTCAAAAAACAGTCCTTCAGAATGATTTAAAGAATATGTTATTAAAAATTTAGTAAGTAAAGTATCTAATTTATCAAAAGTTATTTTAAATGAAATATTTACAAATCAAGAATATAAACAATCAGCTCTTGTTGTTGTTAGTCAAATTATTAAAGAATATCTAAAACCATATATAGATATAACTGAAGAACAAGCTAAAACACTAACAACTACATTAGAAAAAATACTAAATAACTTAAATAATGAAAAATTTATAAACACAATATCAGAAGAATTAACTAATGCAGTTTCTAAAATCGTTGTTTTATCAGATGACGTTGTTTTAAGTATTAATTTTAAAGGTGATTTCCAGATTGATAAAATATTTGAATTATTAAAAGAAATAAATATTGAACAATTTGTTGATTTATTAGATGAAGAAGATATAAAGAATTTATTAGAAATAATAAATAATAATAAAGAACAACTTTTTAACAAATTAAACGAACAAACTACAACAAACAACACTCCAGAATATACAGAAAATGCTGAAAATAATACTCAAACTAATACAAATAGTTTAAAAGGTATTGAGAAAATTATTTACAGAATAGTTCCAAAACTTGTTAAAAAAATTAACAGTTCTTCATGGGCTCAAGAAATTTCAAAAAATATTAAAGAAATTCTTGTTTTCATATTAGAAAATCAACAATCACATAATTTCTTAAAAACAACTTTAAAAAATATTTATCCTGAAACTAAAAACACTTTAAATGTATCAAAAGATTCATGAAATTCTTTTGTTGATTATTTAGTGGATGAATTATTACAAAATCAAAAAACAACAGAATTTATAAAATCATTAATTGATAGTATTTTTGTAAATAATAAACAACAAATATCTGAAGTTAAAAACATTTTTGAACTATTTAAACAAGTTATTAATTTAAATAAAGACACAGTTTCAGAATACATAAAATGACTATCAAAAGAAGAAAAATTAAAAGAATTTTTAGCAAATGTTGTATTTGGACAACTAAATAAAATTGCTGATTTTAAATCAATAGAAAACAATTTCAAAACTTTATTTAAAAATGTTATTTCAAATATAGAAAAATCAGAATTAATTGATGTTGTTTTAAATAAATTTATTGATACACTAAATGCAATCACATTAGATGATCCAACCGATTTATCTTCATTATTTGATAATAACTTCTTAACTAAATTTAATATAAGTGAAATAATTACACATAAAAACGCAAAATGAATTTTAACTAATATATTTAGTGAACAAAATAAAAATGATCTTAATGTAGTTGTTGAAACATTATTAGATGGAATCTTGAAAAAATCAACTTCAAGTACTGAAAATTTTGAAAATAGTGAATCTACAGAAAATACTTCAGAAAACAACCCATTTGATATTTGAACATTTATTAAGAAATTTGCAAATACATTATCAAAAACAGAAGATAGTGAAGTAATTAATAATATTGTTTCAACAATTCAAACAATGGCAAGTAAATTTATTAATAATAAGTTAAATTTAGATAATGTTTTATTTTTAAGTAGTGAAAACAAAACATTTATTAACAAAATTATCGATAGTTCATTAAAAGATGAAAATGTTACAGAAATTTTAAAAACAATTACTGAAGAATTTTTAACAACTACTACTCATCAAAATACTGAAAATCTAGAAACATTTATAAATAATGTTCTAAAAAATAATTTTGATAAAATATCAAAAAATATTAAAGAATTAATTATTAAAACATTAAAAGTAAGTCAAAATCAAAACGATTTATTTGAAATTTTAATAAATCTTTTAAATAGTAGATTAGAAACTAAAGTTGACCAAACAACTAAAGTTAATTTAAAAGAAATTTATGTTGCGATATTAAATAATATTGATAAAATGCCTATTTTAGATGAGTTAATTAAAGAATTAAAATCAATAATTTCTAAAAACGATGTTCTAAAACCAGGACTAATTTTTAATGATAAAATAGTTGAAATTTTACAATCAACATTTACAAATAAAGATAAACTTATTAGTTTTGCAAATAAAGAAAATATCAGACCAATTCTAGTTGCGATTTTTAATGAAGATAGAAGTGATAAAATAGTTGAAATCATAGACTTTTTCATCAAAGCAAAATGAATAAAAACTCAAGATCAAGAAACAAATTCAGTAACTGAAACTAACGAAACAACATCACAAGCGATACCAGATTATGTTTTAGATATTTTAAAAGCATTTAGCAATGTTTTAGATAATTCTACTGATTCTAACGTTGTTGAAAATATTACAAAAGTTGCAGTTAAATTTGTTCAAAAATACTTAAAAGAAACCATTGATATATTTAAATTAACAGATATTTTTACAAAACCAAATCAAGACAATGTTAAAGATATTTTAGTTTCAATTTCAAAAGATGAAGAATTTTCTAAACTATTAAAAAACATTTTAACTGATTACATGACCACAGATAAATACACAAATGTTTCAACCATTAGTGAATTTATTAATAGTATAGTTAAAAATAATGCAGAAACTTCAATTGAAAACATTAATAAAATAATTAAAAATGTATTAAAAAATACTGAAAATACTGACAAATTAACTTCAATATTAATAAATGTTATTGAAAATAAATTAAATAACACTTTTGATAAAAATACAAAAGAATCAGTTAAAAAAGTATTTAATAAACTATATACTTTTGTTTCAAATGACGGAATTTTAAATTCACTTAAAACAACAATTATATCTTTTATAAACAGTAATGATTTATTAGATGAAAATGTTAAATTAAATTCAAATTTAGTTAATGAATTAATTAAATTATTAACAAAACAAGAAACTATAAATAATCTTTTATCAAAAGAAAATATAAAACAATTTTTAGAAACTTTCTTTGATGAAAATATCAATCAAGATATATTAAAAGTTATTAATTTCTTTGTTTCATCATCACAAAAAGAAACTAATGATTCTTCTTCAAATACAAACAAAGAAAATACATATAATCAAGCTGAAAAAATTGACTTTGAACAATTATTATTAAAAGCTCTACAAAGCGCTTCGAATATCTACGATCAAGCTAATAAAAATAATAATGTTATAAATAATGTTTCAGAATTAATAACTTTAATTGCAAAAGATTTAGTAGATAGTAAGTTAAATTTAGATAAAATTACAATTTTAGATGACAATTCAAAACAAAAAACAAAAAAAATTGTTGCAAAAGTTCTAGAATTAAATGAAACTAAGGATTTACTTGTTAAATTGTTTGAAAATTACTTTACAAGTGATAAATACGGAAGTTTAGATTCTATTTCAAAAATAGTTAATGCTCTTGTTAAAAATAATTTACAAACATTTAAAGACGAATTAACAAAAATCTCTAAAGCAGCATTAAAAGATAAAAATATTAAAGCTAATTTAAAAGAAATTGCAATTCAAATTATCGAAAAATCTTTAAATATTGATTTTGATACTCAAGTTGAAAATAATTTAAAAGATATAATTGATTCTATTATTTTATTTGCTACAGAAAGTGATGTTTTAGATAAATTATTTTCAAATATAAAAGATACTTTAGAAAATAAAGACATTTTATTAGAAGATAAAACTTTAAATCCTGAAGTAATTAATTCTCTAAAAGATTTATTTACTTCTGAAATAATAATTCAAAAATTATTATCAAAAGATTCATTTAAAACATTTATTTCAAAACTATTCACAGATGAAAATAAAGAAAAAATAATAAGTGTATTACAAGAAATTATTAATTCAAAATGAACAACAAATTCAAATGAAACAACAAGTGATTCTGATGCAGAAACAACAAATGAAGCTCAAGAAAATAATCAATCAAAAATCATTGACTGAATATTTAATGTCGCAAAACTTGCTTCTGGTTCTTTAGATAATAGCAATGATCAAAACATAAACAATATAAATGAAGTAGTCTTATTTGTTGCTAAAGAATATGTTCAAAAACAATTAAACTTATCAAATATTGACATTTTAAGCAGTGATTCACAAGATATTTTAAAAACTATTATTTTATCTACTTTAAACTTAAATGAATTTAAAGGACTTACAAATAAAGTTTTAAGTAATTTCTTTATAACACAAGACTATAATAACTCAGAAGATATTTATAAATTAGTTAATAAGTTAGTAAAAACTAACATAAGTAATATTTCAGGTGATGCAGAAAAAATAATTCATGAAATTGTTAATTTAAATCAACAAGATCATAATTTAAGTGCGTTAATTATTAATATTATTGAAACTAAATTAGAAAAAGAAATTCCACAAGAAATTAAATTAGCATTGCAAAATATTATTGAACGTGCTACAAAAGAAATTAATAGAACTACATTTGTAAATAAATTATTTAATATCTTAAAAGAAGTTTTAACTACAAATGAAATATTTGATACAAATAATCAATTTAATAAAGAAATTTTAAATTCTATTTCTGATAAATTACAAAATGAAACTAATTTAAAATCTCTATTTTCAAATGCAAATATTCAACATATTTTAAATAATTTATTAATTCAAAATAATTTAGATAAAAATATTGAAGAAATTATTAAAGTTTATAAATGATTTAGATTTAATGATTTTTCAAAATCAACTGAAGAAAATTCAGAAGAAAATACTGAAGACGACTCAACAAATACACAAAATTCAGTTAACTTTGATTTAATTACAAAAATTCTAAAATCTGCAAATGGTATTTTACAAGAAAACAATAATGAAACCTTAAAACAAAATATCAAGAAATTATTAAAAGAAATAGCAAAAGTAGAAATAACTGAAGCTGATTTTTCTAAAGTTGTTAACGGAAAAGAAAATGCTGATAAATTAAAGAACTTATTAACAAAAGTTGTTGATTATACCTCTTTAGATAAAATGTTAGATACTATATTAATTAAGTATTTAGATAAAACATACGATTTAAGTTCTGCAAATAATATAAATGAAATAATAAAACAATATCTATCTAAAGCAAAAGATGGTATTTTAGATAATATAAAAGAATTTATTAATGAATTAATTGATACTGATAAGGATTTATTAGATGAATTTATAATAAATGCAATAGACAAACAATTAATTAATAAATTAACAGATCAAAATAAACAAACAATAAAAAATATTTCTGCAAGAATATTTAAATTTATAAAAGAAAATGAGTCATATAAAGACATTCTAGGTCATTTGATTGATGCTTTAAAAGAAATTGATTTCATTAAAGATGGTCAAATTGATTCAGAGTTAATTAAAGATACAATTGCTAAGAAATTTAATTTTGAAACCATCCTTTCTTTAGTGACAAAAGAAAATGCTTCTTCATTACTGAATAATTTATTTAATAATGATTCTTCTGTAAATGATATTGTTGAGTTATATAAAACATTAAGATCAAATATTAATTTCTCTTCAAAAACAACAGATAATCAAGCAAATAATTCAGAACATTCAAATAATGAAGGCAACTCACAACAAACTAATAAGAGTTCATTATTTGATTTCATTGCTAAGGTTTTAAAAACTTTAAATGGTTCATTGAGTGATGAAAATGTTTCTTCAAGAGTTTCACAAACTATTTCAAAAATACTAAAATATGAATTAGAAAAATTTGATGCTCAAGAATTTAATATTAATGGAATATTTAAAATCGAAACAATTAATAATGTACTTCATTCAATTGGCAATAGTGTACAATTAGAAGAAACTGTTTCAAAAATAGTTAAACATTATTTACATGTAAGTGATTCAGATATTCAAAATGCAAATAATTTAAACGATGTTATAAAAGCAATTATTAAATCTAATTTAGAAGAACTGAAAACATCATTAATTAATATATTATCATTTGGAGTTTCTGAAAATAATAACGAAAACTTTATTGCAAAAGATATATTTAATTACTTAAATAAAACATATAACCTTGAATTTACTGAAACTAGTGCAGAAGCAACTTCATTTATTTCAGTTGTTTCAAAAGCAATTGATACATTAACAAATAAAGATTACTTTAAAACTTTATTTAATAGTATTTTAGATCAAGTAGTTGACTTAGATTTCTTTGTAAATAATGAATTTAATGCTAATTTACTTCTATCATTGTTAGAAAAAATATTAACAAAAACACAATGAAATACTATATTAACAAAAGAATTTGGTAAAGATTTTATTAATATATTAATTGAAGATAAAGATTTAACTGCTGATACAGATCAAATAAATGAACAACAATCTGAAAAAATATTTAATTTATATAAATTTATTAAGAAATTAATTTTAAATATTCAAAATCAAGCATCATCAGAAAATTCAAATAATGCTGATTCTAGTTCAGCAAACACAACTTCTGAGCAGCAAAATACTCAAAAATACAGAAATATTGAAGATTTAATTCTAAAAATATTTATGTCATTTAATAATTCATTAGAAGGTGCTGAACACGGTGATCAAAAATTAAAAATTATTCAAAAAGCTCTTCATAAAATAATTAAAGACGTTGCAGTTAATATTGATTTAAGTTCAATCATTGCATCTAATCCAAACATCAATAAAGAAGAAATTCAAAAATTACTTGGGGAATTAGTATCATATAAATCTGTTGAAACATTTACAAATAAAATTGCAGAAGATATTCTAAAAACTGATATAAAATCATGAAAAGAATATAAAAATGAAAATGATTTTAAATTACCAAAATTAATATCATTGATAATTGAACATGAAAAAGACGCAATTATAAAACTTCTAAAAGGCACTTTAACTGAGTTCTTTAAGAAAAAAGAAAATGCTGATAATGTAACTAAATTAATATTCAAGTTCATGAAATTAGAAAACACAAATGATCAAGATATCAATCTTTTAAGTGGTGTATTGCAAAAATTAGTACCTAAATTATTAAATAACGATTGATTTAATAAGAAAATATTACTTCGTTCATTCTGATGATTATCTAAAAAAGCTTTAGAGTTCAAAATTGAACAACCAACTAAATGAATTTCAGATGCTTTTGCAAAAGTAATGAGTGTAATTGGAGAAGGTGATATTGGTGTTATTTTAGATTTTGTTGGTGATGAAGCTCAACATGCTATTACTTCACTAGAATTTACACAACTAATTAACCTATTCTTTGAAAAATCTAATTTTGAAGATTCATTACTATATAACGGATTAAGAAATCTAAATACAGATCCAGATAAAACTAAACGGACAAACAAAAAAGATTTAGATAACATGGTTGGAAATTCTGTTTGAGAAGCTATTGGAAAATTAATTGCAATTAAACCAAAAGCTGCTCCAGTACCTTCAGATGAAAATCCAGAGTACATGGTTTCATCTGATAAAACAGCTTTAGATATTTTAGATAAAGTTTATAAAACAATTTCTAAAGTTTATTGACAACAAAAATTACCAGAAGATGCAGCGGGTTACAGCCAAAGAAGACAAAACTTTGCATATAAAGCTTTATATAGAGTTTATACAACAGTAAACTATGCTGTGTTTCAAATGTATTTTAGAGAAACAACTGATAGTGAAAGAGAACAAAAATTTATTAGATGATGATTTGGTTCAACAGGTAATCCACCAATTTTATGAATTCTGTTAGAAGATAATGTTTTAGGTGTAAAACGTTTAAACAAAACTTTAAAAGCAAGTTTTGAAAGTCCACGTGATATTTGACCTATACGTAATGAGTTAAATGTTTATGCTCATTATTTAAAAGCAAATTTTACAGAGCGAGATTATTATGCAAATGAACAAAATTATAAACCTGATGACATTATTTATATATTAACTACATCAGAATTCCCTGATAATGATCCAAATAAAAGTAAATATAGTTCAGATGTAAAATTTGGTCCTCAAATTAATAAAGGTAAACCACTATCTAAAAAAGAATATGTTCTATGAACTATTCGTGAAGGTAGTTGAGGAAGATTTATGAATGAAGCACAAGAAACTTCATTAAATATAATTAGTGGTTTTGCAGAGTGACAAAACAAAGGTTCATGATGAAGACCTAATTGACAAATCGTTCCAAAAATTCAAAAAGGTAAATATTAGAAAAAAGTGCCAGTTGGCGCTTTTTGTTATAAAAAAAACTAAATTATCACAAAAAAGTGTTTTTTAGCCTTAAAAATTATCTTTATGCAAAAAAAACGCGATTTTATAGTATTATTTATAATATTATTATAAGAAAATTCATTATTTAATCATATTTTGAATATCGTAAGGAAAACAATATGAAAACACAAAAATCTAAAAAAATATTTTTATCATTAGTAACAATTTTAGCAGCTGCATCATTGGTATCTGTACCAGCTATATCAGCATCATGTACATATAAACAAAATGATCTTGACAAATATAAAGAAACATTTGATGGAGCCGCAGAGTATTCAAACACTTTAAAAGAGCCAAATCAACAACAAGCTAAAACAAAATTAAGAAAAGTATTAGAAGAAGCATCGAGATTAGCTTTAAATGAAAGATCAACACAAGCAGATGTTAATAAAGCAATTGAAATGATTTTAAATGGTTTAAAAGAAGCTAAAGATTCATTGAATATTACTACAGATAATACAAATACTAATGATAATAATGATT
Source organism: Mycoplasma zalophi (assembly GCF_025486335.1). GTDB lineage: Bacteria > Bacillota_I > Bacilli_A > Mycoplasmatales > Metamycoplasmataceae > Metamycoplasma > Metamycoplasma zalophi. The sequence goes on along the minus strand of NZ_JAOOPZ010000002.1, from coordinate 141,784 downwards.
CTAATTCAACAAATCCAACACCTGATGAAACAACGCCAACCCCAGAAGAAAAAACACCTGAACAAAAGCAAAATGAACTAAATGAATTTGTTAATTCAATAAAAGAAAGCATCAAAATAAAAATGGATGATGCAAGTAAAGCAAATATCAAAGCAGCTATTGATTCAAATAAAAATATTTCATTTGATAAAGCAAATAAAACATTATTAACAGATAATGACAGTCATTCAAATGATATTGAATTAAATAATGTTAATTGACCAGAAAATATTGAATTAATTTCAACAACAACTGAAAACAATGTTTTATCATTAACAAAAACTGATGATGGAAAAGTAGTTTTATCATTTAGAGTATTAAAATCAGGAGAAGATAAAATTATTTCAACTGAAACTTACACAATCGAATTAGGTAATTACGATGATTTAGCAACAACAACACCTACACCTACTCCAGAAGTTACTGAAACAAATAAAGCAGGAATTTATTTTAAAGAAAAAAACATTAGTTCAGATAAATTACAATTAACTTACTTAATTAAAGAAGTAGAAAATTTAGAAAGTGGTGCTAAAAAATTAACACTTGAAGAAAATTCAACTGTTAAATATATGGCAAAAGATGAAACAAATGTACAAAATAATGCTGATTTATATTCTACAAATGATGACTCAAAACAATTATTTGAAGAAAACATAATAAATAATACAAGTGATTTAAAAACTAATTTCGTTTCTGCTGATGCACACTTAAAATATGATGACACAACAAAAAAAGTTTACTGAAATGATAAAGAACTAACAGATGCAAAATATATAGGTGAATTTACAACAAAAAGTAATTTAGGATCTGTAAAATACTACTTAATACCAAAAGATTTACTTGACGTTGTAACAAATACAGAATCAAATAATTAATATTAATAATTAAACTTCAGTACAAAATACTGAAGTTTTTATATATAAAAAAAGCGTTTATAAAAACGCTTTTTGTTTTTATTCATTTATTTGTTTAATTGTTTGTTCAAGTTTTTTAATAGCTCAATCTTCTACTAAAATACTTAATGTTATATTTGTTGTGTTTTCATCTTTTTTAAATGAATCAACTACTTTTATTTCATAAATTCCTTTTAGATTTTTTAATTTATCTAAAATAAATTCAATATCTTGTTGAGGTTTTAAACTAAATGTAAAATCTCTTTGTTTTAGTGGATCATTTTTGTATTTTTTAAATACTTTACTTGTATCAATATCTTCATTTAATAAAATTTCTACATAATAAGCATCAGAATTTAATGTTGATGGATGTGTTTTTGCTATATAACCTATTTTTTTATCTTTATGATATATTCAAGCGCTTAAATTAGGGTGAAATAGTGAATAATCAGATCTTTTGTATGTTAGTTCAATATCTAATAATTCAACTATATCTTGTTTTATAGTGTTAAAATCTTTTATATTTGTAGCAAGTGCTAAAACATTATTTGTTTTATTTATCATTCCAATTTCAAAAATTGAAAGTTTATTGATATTTCTTTTTGCATTGTAATTTAAAACATCATATAGTGAATAAATAAATGAATTTCTAACTTCACTATGATCTAAAGATGCAAAAGTTTGTAGTTTAATTACATTATTAAATTCAAAAGGATCAAAAATATTTTTTTCTTTATTTGTTAGTGTGAATGTTCTAACATTTTGATATCCCATTTTTGCTAAAATTGTTTCATAGTCTTTAAAGATGCTATTTTTAGTTTTTATTATTGTTGGTTTAATCATTTTAAAGTTTTCATAACCATAAAATCTAAATACTTCTTCACTAAAATCTTGCATAGTTTCAACATCAAAACGGTAATCAGGAACAAAAACCGTATTATCTTTAATTTCAAAACCAAGAATTTCTAATTGTTTTAATACTTCTTGATATTTTGAGGTTTTTGTTAATTCAAAACCAGCAAAGTTATTTAAAAAAGTTTCATCTAATTTAAAATGTGTGGTTTCTATTTTTTCTAAATTAACAATTTCACTAGCTTCATTTAAATGCGTTGTAGCAAAATCATGAGCAAGATGAATTAATCCATTATTTATTTTTTTAGATGCTCTATTAGCTGAAAGAGTTTCTAATTTTACTTGTTTTTTTGAATGTCTAATTTCTTTTGTGCTAAAACTTGCAATTTCAAATAAAACATTTTTTGTATTATTATCACAACCTGTATTTTCAAGACCGATTGTAGCAGCTACTGAAATTGGTTTATTTTGATCTTTAACAACTAATACATTTTCTAATTCAATTTTATTTTTTCCTAAAATTTCAACTTCACCTGTGTATTTTTGTACACTAATTGATTTACTTTCAATTTTATTTAAATCATATGAGTGACTAGGAACTCCTGTGTATAAAAGAATTAAATTACTTAAATTTACAGCATTTGAAAATATTTTTATACCGTGTTTTAATAAAAATACTTCGTCTTGTAATGTTATTTGGATATTATCTTGAGTTGTTTCAAATAAAGTAAAGTGATCAGTTTCTTGTAAGTTTTCAACTTTAAATCCAGTTTTGTAACGTTTTATATCGTTTTTTGGAAAATTAATATTTGCTTTAAAATAAGCTGCTAATTCCCGAGCCATTACATAATAACTGTTTGCATCAGCTCGATTTGAAAGAATACTTATATCAATAATGTAATCCTGTAGTTCAAAATAACTAATTGGATCTAAACTTAAATCTACTTTTTCTTGGAAAGTAAAAATTCCATCGTTTCATTTAGCAGGTAAAACATCAACATCAAAACCTATTTCTTCTAATCCAGCTAGCATTCCTTCAGAAATTATACCCTTCATTTCACGCGGTGCAAAAGTTATTTTTTTTGATCTTGACCCTGGCACAAATGCCATTAAATAGTCATTTTCTTTTACGTTTTGAGCATTAGTTTGAATAATTCTTACCTTATCTTCAAATTCTATTTCACAAACAGTTAATAAATCTGCGTTAGGATTTTTGTAGGTTTTTAAAACATGACCAAATTTTAAACCTTCTAAGTCTGTAAAAGGTTTATATTCTTCAACTTCAAAACCAATTGAATTAATTGCGCCAACAACTTCTTCAACGGAAATATCATCTGATAAATTAGCTAATTTTTTTAATTTTGTGTATGAAAATAACATTTTTCCTCCTACTTAAATTGTTTTAAAAATCTGTTGTCATTTATATATAGTTCTCGTATATCAGTAATTTGATATTTAATCATAGTAATTCTTTCAATTCCTAATCCCGCTGCAAAACCATTCATATCATTTGTATATCCTGCTAATTTTAAAACTTTATTATGTAGCATTCCAGCTCCAAGAATTTCAATTCAATTACCTTTATAAAAGACATCAACTTCAACACTCGGTTCAGTAAAAGGGAAATATGATGGTCTTAATCTAATTTCAACTTCTTCTTCTAAAACATAACTTAATAAGCTTTTTAAAGTTCACATCAAATTACCAAAATTTGTATAACCTACTGAAACAAAATCAAGTTGAGTGAATTGATGACTATGGGTCATATCTTCTTCATCATTACGATAAACTTTACCAATTGCATACTGACTAAATGCTTGATTTTTATTTTTTTCCAATGCTCTTGCGCTAATTCCTGTGTTGTGAGTTCTCATTAATGTTTCTTCATCTATATATAAAGAATCTTGCATGTCACGGGCTGGGTGGTTTTTGGGAATATTTAGACGTTCAAAATTGTATTCATCGTTTTCTATTTCTGTTTCTTTAATTTCAAAATATCCATTTAAATTAAATCAATCTTTCATTCTTTTAATTACTAAATTAGTTGGATGAATACCACCTTGTTTATATGTTGGTTCTGAAATATCTACTCACTCATTTTCAAGCGATTTTTGAATTTCTAAATTTTCAATTTTTTGCTTTGCTAATTCAAAAAATTCATTTGCTTGTTCACGAAGTTTTTGAATTTTTTTACCAATTTCTGCTTTTTGTTCACCTGGTACTTCTTTAATTTGCTTTGTTAGTGTTGCTAGTTCGCCATTAGATGAATTAAATTCTGCTTTAATTTTTTTAAGATCTTCTAGTGTTTGAATTTTTTCTAAATTAAAAATCATTTTTACTCCTTATTTTTTATATGTTGTCAATAAATTTTAATTTTTTCTTCATATCCTTGATTTTTAGGACTATAAAATTTTGTATTGGTAATTTCTTGTGGTAAATATGAAATATCATAATAACTATTTTTAAAATCATGCGGGTATTTATAATCGACACCTCGATTGAGTTTTTTAGCTGCTTTATAGTGTGCATCCTTTAAGAAAACAGGAACATCATAAACATTACCATTTTCAATAAAATTTTTAACGTTGTTAAAAGCTAAATAAGTACTATTTGATTTTGGACTTAAAGCAATATTTAAAATCGCAAATGCAATTGGTAAATATCCTTCAGCAAAACCTAATCTTTCAAAACTTTCTATTGCATTAAGTGTTTGAGTTGCTACAATAGGATTTGCTAATCCAATATCTTCATATGAAGCACACAACATTCTTCTAAAAAGCGCATCATATTGTTGTGCTCTAAATAATAAATAGCCATAATATAATGCAGCGTCTGCATCACTTCCTCTTAATGATTTATGAAAAGCACTAAGTAAATTATAATGTTCATCACCATCTTTATCAATAATTAAATTTACACTTGGTAGTATTTTTTTAATTTTTTCCAAATCTATGTCTTGATTTGAATACAGTTTATTTAATAAATCTAAATTATTTATTGCAATTCGGAAATCAGCAGCTGAAGATGCAGCTAAAAAGTCATATATTTTTTTATCTTTAATGTTTATTAATTGAAATTTGTTATTAAGATATTCCAAATAATTTGACATATTGTTAACTGTTGGTTTTTTTAGCTCAAAAATATTTGTTCTACTTCTAAGCGCTGGATTAATTTTAAAAAACGGATTTTCAGTTGTAGTTGCATAAATTGTAATTAATCCATTTTCAAGATATGGCAATAAAATATCTTGCTTATCTTTGTTTAATCTATGAATTTCATCAATAATAATAATTCTATTTTTTTCTATTAACTCAATTAATTTATTTTTGTTATCAGTTGCAGCATTAAAGTAACCAAAATTATTTTCATGACTTAATTCATTTGCTAAAATAAAAGCTATAGTGGTTTTTCCAGTACCTGGGGAACCGTAAAAAATTAATGATCTTAAGTCTTTATATTCGATAATTTTATTAAATAACTCTTTAAATTCTTTATCTAACAAAAGATCATTAATTTTTTTGGGTCTAAGTAAAGTTGCTAAATTCATTTATTTCCTTTAAATTTAATAATTAAATTATACTAATTTAATTAAAAAAAGGTAAATAAAAAATTAAAACTGGAGTTTTAATTTTTCTATTTTTAGTTGTATAGTTTGTATATTCCAAATGATGTTAAACCAATGCATATTAAAATTAAAACAACTAATATTCAAATTAGTACTCAGAATCATTTTGATCCTTTTTCTTCTGTTGTTGTAATAATTGTTGGATATGTTTTAGTTTCATTTGTAATTTCTTGTGTGTCTTGTTGTCCTGTTTTTTCTTCTTTTTTAGTTGAAGATGATTCAATTAAACTTTTTGAAACTAGGTAGTCTGTTGCGCTTTCTGATTCAATGTTTTCTTCATTTAACAATTCAAGTGCTGTGTGAGCTTTTTCAAAACTCATACTTCCTCTAAATGCTCCGTTTTGATGGAATCAAACTCTTGATGATTCATCATCTTTAGCTAAGTCCATGAATTTTTCTAAACTTTCATTAAATGAATAAAATGTTAAGTATTCATCAATTTTTGCTTCTTTTAATTGTCATATTTTTTTGTCTTCATCATCTGTTTTTTCTATTATGTAAAATTTTCTCATATTTCTCCTTGATTTCTAGTGGCAAATTGCAGTCATATGTAATTACTATATCACAATTTTAATTAAACATATTGTATTTATTGAAAATTTATTGAAAAATATACAAAACAACACTCAAAATCTAAAATTTATAACGGTAAGATTTAAATTTTATCTTATCTTTTGTTGAGTTTGTTTTAAGTGACAGCAGTGTATTGTAGACAGTGTTTATTGTGTGTTGGTTGAGTGTTGACTCAGTATTTTGCATAAATTTACTTAAATCAGTAGAAAAAACTGTATCTTTTGTGATCAAATTTCACTCTGGATTATTAGTGATTTTTATGGTTTTATTAAAATCTTCAAATACTAATATTGAATATAAATTAATTTCAGAATTATTAAAAATTTCTTCAATATGTTTCATATGTTTTACATTTTGAAAAATTACATTTTGGATTTCATATTTAGTGTTTTTAAATATTTTGTACCATGTTTTAGTATTGTAATCTCCTTCAATGTTTCCTGTTATACTTTTAGTTTCGATTACAAAAATTCCTTTTTCAGTAACTATTATTCCGTCAATTTCAAATAATTTATTACCATTTTTATATAAAGCTGGTTTAATATAAAAATAATTGTTTTCTTGTGCTCATTTTGCAATGTCTAAAGAAAATTCTTCTTCAAATTTTTTTCCTCTACCTTTTTTATTTTTTACATTTATTTTGTAAACAATCATTTTAGCAATGATTGTAATCAAAATAAGCAGCAACAAAATCATTGAAATTATTAAACCTGTTTTTATTGTTTTTTCCATATTTTCTTTACTCTTTTCTGTTCTAAGTATTTTTGACTATTTTTATAGCTTGGATAGATTTTATTAACTAAATTATAAAATTTTTCTGAATGATTAAAATGTATTAAATGACTTAATTCATGAACTACTACACTTTCAATTGTTTCAAGTGGGAAACAAATTAAGTAAAGATTATAAATTAAATTACCATCAAATTTACATTTTCCTCAATATGAGGTTACTTTTTTAATTGAAAACCCTTTATATTTTTCTTGAACATTTATTAAATCTAAATAATTTCTATTTAACATGTGAATTGTTTTTGATAACTGTAATTCAAAAAAATTTTCAATAATTTGTTTAATTTCTGTCTTTGTATTTTGTATTAAATCGTATTGAAATGTTTCAAATAATGAATAAATTGTTAATTTATTTTTTTCAACTAAAAATTTTCTTTTAAAACCATAAAGATAAAAAGTGTTATTTTCAAAGTTAATTTTTGTTCTTTCATATAATAAATTTGTACTTATATGTCTTAAGATATTTCTTAAACCGTTTTTAATAAAAGCTTCAAGATCTACTATATTATCATTTTTAGCGATTGATAAAATAATTTCACCATCTTTTATTTTTAAATTACTAAATTTACCTCTTGCTTTTTTTAGTGAAATTAAATATGTTGAATCATCTAAAACTACTTGTATCTTGTCACTTGAAATGTCTTTTTTCATAAAATTAATTTTAAATAAAAAAATAAATTTAGATAGATTTTTGCGCTATAAAAAATTAATATAAAAAATAATAGTCATTTTTTGCATAAATCACTTAATTTATGTTACAATATAAAAGCAATATATGAAGACAGTAACTGCTAAATGCTTAATTTGTTACCAAGTATAAATCTAAATGTATTGTGTCCAATAAAAATAAAAGGAGAAATAATGAGCGATTTAAGACAAGCTAAAGTTTTAGTAGTTGATGAAATTACTAGAGCAATTGAACAATCTAAATCACTTGTAGTAGCTAAATACCAAGGTTTAACCGTTGAAAATCTACAAGAACTTAGAAAAGAAGCAAAAGCTCATGGTGTAAGTTTAAAAGTTTATAAAAATAGACTTGTTAAACAAGCAACTAGTAAGTTAAATTACGAAGCTCTAAACGATTATTTAGTTGGTGCAAATATCTACGTGTTTGGAAATGATGATGATATTAGTGCTGCTAAAGTTATCGCAAATTTTGCTAAAAAATTCCAAGCATTAGAAATTGTTGCTGGAATTTATGAAAATCGTGTTATTGATGCTCAAGAAGTAGCTGTTGTAGCAACACTTCCAACATATGAAGAAGCATTAATGATATTAGGAAACTCATTACTAACACCAATAAGACAATTAGGTCTAGGAATGAAAATGTTAGTTGATGAAAATAAAATTCAAGAATAAAATACAAAAATTATAAGGAAATTATTATGGCTAAATTAACAAAAGAAGAATTTATTTCTGCATTAAAAGAAATGAATATTAAAGAAGTTATGGAACTTGTTGAAGGATTAAAAGAAGAATTTGGAATTGATCCATCAGCAGTTGCAGTTGCAGCAGCACCAGCAGCTGGAGCAGCAGCAGAAGAAAAAACAGAATTTAACGTAACATTAAAATCAGCAGGAGATCAAAAAGTTAACGTTATTAAAGCTGTTAAAGAATTAACAGGTTTAGGACTAATGGATGCTAAAAAACTTGTTGAAAGTGCACCAGCAGTTATTAAAGAAAACGTTAAAAAAGATGAAGCTGAAGATATCAAAGCTAAATTATCTGCTGTTGGAGCAGAAGTTGTTATTGACTAATAACAAATAAATAAGAAATGGCAATTTTGCCATTTTTGTTATTTATATGACAATTAGAATATATTAATATATTCTAATCATAAAACTGAATATTTTACACAAAAAATATTAAATAAAACACAAAAAGGGTGACATATGGAACAACTAAAACAAAAATATACTGAACGTTACTTCGGACCAATCACACAAAGACGTGATTATTCTAAATCACCAAAAGTTTTTGAAACACCTGATTTTCTAGATATGCAAAGAAAATCAATTCATGAATTTTTTACAAAAACAATCGAAGAAGAACTACAATCAATTTACCCAATTGAAGCACCTTCAAAAGTTAGAATAGAATATATACCTAATTCAGTTACATTTGAACAACCAAGTAGAACAGAATTTGAAAGTATAAAAATCGCTAAGCAAAAAGGTTCAAGTTACACAGGTAAATTAAAAGCTAAATTAAGACAACATAACATTAATACAGGGGAAATCAAAGACTATGAAGTTGTTTTTGGTGAAATTCCTATTATGACAAATGGTGGAACATTTGTTATAAACGGTTCTGAAAAAGTTATTGTTAGTCAATTGATTCGTTCAACTGGGGCGTATTACGGATTGGGAGTTAGAAATAAACAAGCTAATGACCTATTTAATAAATTAGAAATTATTCCTCAAATTGGTTCATGAATTGAAATAAGTCATAAAGTAACAGGAACAAGTGTTGATAGTGTAAAAATAAAAATTGATAAAAATAAAGGTGTTTATTTAAGTACATTCCTAAAAGCTTTAGGTATTAGCGAAGAAACTGCAATAGAACTTTTTGGAAACAATGATGTTTTATTAGAAACTTTCCGTCGCGATAAAGTAAAAGATCCTGATATGGAAATCAATCAAAGACTTGCACGTGAATTAATTTATCGTTTAATACGTCGTGGAGATCGTTTAACTGAAGAAAGTTGTAGAAACTTACTTCCTAATATACTATTTAATGAAAAACGTTATGACTTAACAAGAACTGGGCGTTTTACTTTAAATCGTAAATTAAATGTTATTGATCGTATTTCAAATACATATTTAGCAGAGGATATTCATTCTGTAGCTAATGAAGATGGAGAAGTTAAAGTTCTTTATAAAGCTGGAGCATTCATAACTCCACAAATGGCACTTGACATAAATGAACAATTTAAAAATGGAGAAATTAGTTTAACTAGAATTCCAAATGTTTCTGAATTAGTTTATGCAAATCAATTAGAACTTCCAGGAGCTATGGAATTAGCACAAAGAATGAATGTTGCAATGGTTAGAATTTGACCAACATTAAAAGAAATGGAAAATGGTCAAGAACCATTATTAGTAATTGGAAACGATCCAAATGCAACTCAAAAACACTTAATTATTCCAGATTTAGTTGCGGCAGTAAATTATTACTTTAATTTATTACATGGAATTGGAAATGATGATGATCCGGATTCACTAATTAACAAACGTATTGTTACAATTGGTGAGTTATTACAAAATCAATTGAGAATTGGTTTATTAAAATTAGAAAAAAATACTAAAGAAAAAATTGCTGGAAAAGACTTAGAAAAAATTACAGCACGTAATGTAACTAACAATAAACCAATTTATAACCAAATGAAAACATTTTTCAATTCATCAAAATTATCGCAATTTATGGATCAAGTAAATCCGCTAGGAGAAATTTCAAATAAAAGACGTGTAACAAGTTTAGGGCCTAGAGGACTTAACCGTGATACTGCTCAATTCGAAGTTCGTGACGTTCACTCAACTCATTATGGACGTATATGTCCAATTGAAACACCCGAAGGACCAAACATTGGACTTATTTTAAATATGGCATCATATGCTAAGATAGATGATTATGGATTTATCCAAACACCATATTTTAAAGTAAATGATGGTATAGTTGATTTTAATGATATTAGATACTTAACAGCTATAGAAGAAATTAATTTTACTTTTGCTCAATCATCAATTAATATTGATGAAGAAACTGGTGAAATATTAGATGAAAGAGTAATGAGTAGAAAAAATAATGAATATATTGAATTAGATAAAAAAGAAATTGATTATATTGGGGTTACAAGTAGACAAATGACATCAATTTCAGCATCTGCAATTCCATTTTTAGAAAATGATGATGCTAACCGTGCTCTTATGGGTTCAAACATGCAACGTCAAGCAGTTCCTTTAATTAAACCAGAAGCACCATTAGTTGCGACTGGAGTTGAAGCTGATATTGCAAGATTTAGTGCTTCAAACGTTAGAGCAACAAAAGATGGAATTGTAACTTATGTAGATGCAAACGAAATTAGAATTCAAAGCCCAGATGAAAAGAAACCATCAATTTATTTCTTAAGAACTTTTGAACGTTCAAATCAAGGAACAGTTATCCACCAAAAACCACTTGTAAAAGTGGGGCAAGAAATTAAAACAGGAGATTTATTAACCGATGGACCAAGTATGGAAAATGGTGAACTTGCTTTAGGTAAAAACGTATTAGTTGGATTTAGTACATGATTTGGATATAACTATGAAGATGCTGTTATTTTAAATGAAAAATTAGTCAAAGAAGATGTTTATACATCAATTCACATTGAAGAACAAACTATTCAATTCCGTCGTTCAAAAGCAGGGGATGATATTTTAACAAGTGATATTCCTAATGCTTCAAACCGTTCAAAACGTTTCCTTGGTGAAGATGGAATAGTTATTATTGGTTCAGAAGTAGGACCTGGTGATATTTTAGTTGGAAGAATCAGTCCAAAAGCTGAAGAAAACCCATCACCTGAAGAAAAATTAATGGCTGCTATTTTTGGTCAAAAAACTTCAACTCATAAAGATACTTCTTTAAAAGTTAAACATGGACACGGGGGAACTGTTGTTGCTGTTGATGTTTTAAGAAGAGATACAGATGATACTAATTTAGAAGATGGAATTGAAATGATTGTTAAAGTTTCAATTGCTCAAAAACGTAAAATTAAAGTTGGAGATAAAATGGCTGGTCGTCATGGTAATAAAGGGGTTGTATCAATCATTTTACCTGAAGAAGATATGCCATATTTAGCAGATGGAACACCATTAGATATTTTATTAAATCCACAAGGTGTACCATCTCGTATGAACATAGGTCAAGTTCTTGAATTGCACTTAGGACTTGCGGCAAGAAAATTAAATTGTAAATTTGTTTCTCCTGTATTTGATGGAATTAGTTATAAACAAATTCAAGAAATACAAAAAGAAGCTGGAATTGATCCATCAGGAAAAATGACAGTATATAGTGGAAAAACAGGTGAACCATTTGATAATCCAATTTCAGTGGGGGTTATGTATTATCTAAAACTTTACCACATGGTTGATGACAAAATGCATGCACGTAGTGTTGGACCTTATTCACTAATCACCCAACAACCTCTAGGAGGAAAAAGTCAAAATGGGGGACAAAGATTTGGTGAAATGGAAACATGAGCTATTGAATCTTATGGAGCAACAAATGTGCTTCAAGAATTATTAACATATAAATCTGATAATATAATTGGACGTAATATGCTATATAATGCACTAGCAACTGGAACAAAAATTCCTACACCAGGAATGCCTGAATCATTTAGCGTTCTTGCTTATGAATTAAGAGGTTTAGGAATAAAACTAGAAGTTCATGAAAGAACTGAAAAACCACAAAACAATCAAGAAGCAAAAGGAGATAATTAATATGTCTAATACACCTAAAAGCCGTAAATATGCAAATTTAGATGAAAATAAAATTGAAAAAATATCTCTAGCGCTTGCAACTTCAGAAGATATAAGAACTTGAAGTCATGGGGAAGTTACAAAACCCGAAACTATTAACTATAAATCATACAAGCCAGAACGTCATGGGTTATTTGATGAGTTAATTTTTGGACCAATGATTGACTATCGTTGTCCAATTTGTGGTCATAAATATAAAAAAGTTAATGAAGTTAATGTTTGTGTTAGAACTGAACTTTGTAGAATTGAAAGACCAGAAATTCTACCAAAAATAGCTCGCCGTAATCACATGGGACATATTCATTTAAACAGTCCTGTCGTTCACTTTTGATACTTTAAAGTAGATCACTCAATTTTAGCTAAATTATTAGGATTAAAAGTTGAAGGAACTCAAGAATACGTTAAGCGTTCAAATCTTGAAAACTTAATCTATTACAAAAGTCATATTGTTTTAGAAAGTGGTGGATTATCAAGTTTACCTAAAAATAAAATCATTGATATAAATAATGCTGGTCCAATTTATCATGAAGCTCTTAATGAAATTGCCTTAAATTATGAAGAAGGTAGTGAAGAAAGGGAAGAAATTGATGAAGCAATAGCATCTGTTATTGAAAAATCAGAATCAAAAATTGGTCAAGACCATGGAATTGACTTTTATGAATTCAATGATATTATTGAAGAATATTCAGATGCAAAAATAGGAACTGGGTCAGAAGCAATTGAATATTTACTTAAAAAAATAGACTTACACAAGGAACAAAAAGAAGTTTCTGATGCTATTCAAAAAATTAATCAAGAAGAATATGCAAATGGACAAATAACTTCAACACTTAAAACAAGCCGTGAAAAATTATATAAACGTTTACAAGTTATTAATTCATTTATAGAAAGTGGTCAAGAACCAACTTCTATGTTGATTTACGACTTACCAGTTATACCTGCCGACTTACGTCCATTGATTCAATTAGATGGTGGTCGTCACTCTACATCTGACATTAATGAGTTATATCGTCGGGTAATTATTAGAAATAATCGTTTAAAACAATGACAAGAAAAACAAGCTCCTGTTTTATTAATTCAAAACGAATTAAGAATGATTCAAGAAGCAGTTGATGCTTTAATTGATAATGCTCGTCGTAGTCCAAGTCCTGTTTTAAGTAAAGATAATCGTCCATTCAAGAGTATTTCTGATGCTTTAACTGGTAAAAAAGGTCGTTTTAGACAAAACCTACTAGGAAAACGTGTTGACTATTCAGGGCGTAGTGTTATAGTTGTTGGTCCAAATTTAAAAATGCACCAATGTGGAATTCCACGTGAAATGGCTGCAAAATTATTTGAACCATGAATTATTAATCGTTTAATTGAAAAAGAAGTTGTAAGTACAATTAAACAAGCTAAAAAATTAATAGAAGATGAAAATTCAATCATTTGACCTCACGTAGCTGAAGCTATTAAGGGAAGATTAGTTTTACTTAATCGTGCTCCAACGCTTCACCGTTTAAGTATTCAAGCCTTTGAACCTGTTTTAGTAAGAGGAAAAGCCATGCGTCTACACCCATTAGTTTGTGCCGCATTTAATGCCGATTTCGATGGGGACCAAATGGCAGTTCACGTACCAGTTTCTGAAGCAGCTCTTTTAGAAGCAAGAGAATTAATGTTAGCAAATAAAAATATTTTAGGACCTAAAGATGGAGAACCTATTATTAACCCATCACAAGATATGATCCTAGGGTTATATTATTTAACATTAGAAAAACGTGGAGCAAAGGGAGAAGGAAGATTCTTCAGTAACTTTGAACATATGATGAGAGCATATGAAGAGAAAAAAGTGGATCTTCACGCTCGTGTTGCATTACCAATTGATGCTATCAAAGAAAAATTAGACTTTTATAATCCAGATGATAAATATATAGTAAGTAGTGTTGGTAAATTTATTTTTAATAGCGTTTTCCCTAAATCATTCCCTTTTATCCATAATGGTGATTTTTCAGATGATTTAGAAGAAATTAAACGTTATTCACGCCAATTCATTTTAAAACCACGTCAAAATATTTATGAATTTATTAAGATGGAAAGTCCTATTCAAAAAGCTTTCACAAAGAAAAATATTGCTAAAATTGTTCGTTTAGCATTTAATCAATATGTAAGTTCAATTACAATCGAAGATATTGCAAAAGTTATTAATAATATAACAGCAGATAATTACCGTGAAGTAATGACAGAATTTATTAAAATCGATAATTATCGTGGTGAAAAATTATCATCAATCCACGCTAAATTATTAGCAAGATTCACAAAAGAAGAATTTGAGTTAAATTACAATGCAAATAAAATTGTAAAAGAGGGAGAAAACCCTGTTGTAGTTAATGCAAAAGAAAAAGCTAAAATTTTAGATGGTGTTTGATTTAAATATACAAATATAGTTGCATCTATTCTTGATAAAATTAAGGAATTGGGATTTAAATATTCAACAATTAGTGGAATAAGTATTTCAATTAATGATATTATTGAAACCGATAAAAAACAAGAATATATTCAAGAAGGTGATGAATATATTGAAAAATTAAAAGAATTCTATCAAAGTGGAGAACTAACTGATGATGATAGATATAACCTAACTATTAAAAAATGAACTGAAGTTAAAGAAAATATTCAACAAGAATTAAAACAAGTTATAAAAGATAATGTTGAAAACCCAGTTATTATGATGATTGATTCAGGTGCTCGGGGAACAATTAATAACTACGTTCAATTAGCTGGTATGCGTGGACTTATGGCCAATAATACCAAAACTCTAAAAGCCGATGCTAAAAATGATCGTGTTGTTAGATCTACAGTTGAAGTTCCTGTTAAAAGTTCTTTCCTTGAAGGATTAACAGCTTATGAATTCTATTCATCAACCCATGGAGCTCGTAAAGGTCTAACAGATACCGCACTTAATACTGCGAAAAGTGGTTACTTAACACGTTGTTTAGTAGATGTTGCTCAAAATATAGTTGTAAAAGAAGAAAATTGTGGAAGTGATTATGGATTCATTATAAGAGATATAATTGATACCAAAACACAACAAACAATTGTTTCGTTAGTAGATAGAATTGAAGGTCGTTTTACAAATAAAGATATTTATGATAAACACGGAAATTTAATTATTGCTAAAGATAAATTAATTAGTCAAGAAATTGCTAAGAGAATTAAAAATGAAGGAATAAAAGAAGTTGAAATTCGTTCAATTTTTGGATGTAATACACGTAATGGTGTATGTAAACACTGTTTTGGTAAAGATTTAGCAACAAATAGATTAGTAAATATTGGAGAAGCTGTAGGAATTATTGCAGCTCAAAGTATCGGAGAACCTGGAACACAACTTACAATGCGTACATTCCACTCAGGGGGAGTTGCTGGTGTTGAAGATATTACTGGTGGGTTTACTCGTTTAATTGAATTAATAGATGCTTATGAACAACCATGAGGAACACCTGCAGTAATTAGTCCTGTAAATGGAAAAGTTATTGAAATTGCTCCTGGTTCAGATGATAGTCATTTTGTAATTAAAATTGAATATCAAAATTCACAAAAACAAACAGCAATTAAAAATGAAGCTGTTTATACTAAGAAAAAACTAAGAGTAGCAGTAGGAGATCAAGTAAGAATAGGACAAAAACTTTCAGAAGGTCCAATTATTTTAAAAGATCTATTACAAATTGCAGATGCTCATGCAGTACAAAATTATTTATTAAAAGAAATTCAAAAAATCTACCGTTCTCAAGGTATAGCTATTAGTGATAAATATATTGAAATAATTGTTCGTCAAATGATGTCAAAAGTGGTTATTTATGATGCAGGAGATAGTAAATTCTTTGCTGGAGCTATTGTTGATATTTTTGATTATCAAGATGAAGCTGGAAAATTACTTTCAGAAGGTAAAAAACCTCCTTATGGTAACGTAATTATTAAAGGAGCAAAACAAACCCCATTACTTTCTGATTCATTCTTAGCGGCTGCTTCATATCAAGAAACAACTAAAATATTAGTTCATGCAGCTATTTCTAATCAAGTAGATCCATTAGAAGGACTAAAAGAAAATATTATAGTTGGTAAAAAAATTCCAGCTGGAACAAACTTTGCACAAGCTGCAAGTACAGTAAAATACAATATAAAACCATCAATAAGTTACTTCACAACAAATGAAACTGAAGAAAATCTAAATTTAGATTTCATTAATGAAGCTTCATATCAATTTCAAAATGATTTAGATGAAATTAAAAATCAAATAGAATCTGAAAGTGAAGTAGAAGAAGAAATTTTTGATGAAGAAATTTCTGAAGAAGAATAATTAATAAGAAAATGAAATTTGTTAAACGACAAATTTCATTTTTATTTTTGGAAATTATTTTATGCAAAAATCAATAATATGCAAATATATTGAATCTTTTTTATTAAAAAGGAATATAATGTCACATTATTTACAAGAATAAAACATATGGAGAAAAAAGATGAAATTTAAAAATAAACCACTAGCAAATATTATTGGAATTACAGTTAGTTTAGGGTTGATTATTACACCTATTGCCATAACTACTTCACTTATTTCAACTAAAAAAGATGAACCTGAAGAAAAAATTACACCTAAAAAAGAAATTAATATTGAATTAAATATTGCTAAAAAAACATTGCCAGAAGTTAAAGTAGAATTTAATAATAATATTAAAAATGAATGAAAACAATTAAAATCATTAAATGACACAACAAAAAACACAGCTATTCAAAGCAAAGTTCAAACATTATCAAATTCAATTTTGGATAATTTAAATAAAAATATCGAAAAAGTTCAAACAACACTTAAAGATGTAGTTTCTGAAGAACAATTAATTCAAGTTACAAATATGTATTCACAAGCTTCAAGTATTTTAAATAAACAATTAAAAGATATTTTGGATTCACTAATTATTGCAGTAAATAACGATCAAGAAATTAGTGATGGTCTTGCATTTGTTAAAGGAAAATTAAACGTTGAAACATTAAATAATCTAAAATTTTCACTAGTAACAGTATTAGATGGAAACCTAAATAACATAAAGGGAATAGAAAAATCAGTATTTAATTCATTAAAAGAAAATGAAAGTACAAAAAATATTGCTGTACTTGATACTTTTATAGAAAAAATGAACGAATTTTACAACACTGAAATTAAAACATTAATAACAGAAATTCAAAACATAAGTTTTGATAATTTACCATCTGAAGGAATTGAAGCACAAGTTGCTAAATTTAAAGCCGTTTTAGATAAATTTAAAGAAGATTCAAGAGTTAAAGCTCACGAATTACTAACAAACGAAGAAGATTACAACACAATTAAAGGTATTCTTTATCCTAAATTTGAAACATTATTTAATGTTGCATTACAAAGTGAAACATTATTAAAAGAAAAAACAAAAGAATTAGTAGAAATTATTAACACTATTATTAAATAATTGTAGATATTAGAAGCAAATACTATATAGGGTGCTTCTAATTTTTTTAAAAGGAAAACTATGAAAAAAAGTAAAATCATTTTATGTACAACAGCAATTAGTATTTTATCTATTAGTCCAATTGCATTGTACTCATGTGCTCAACCAAATGTTATTCATCCAAATGTCCCTAAAGAAAATGAACAAGAAAAGAAAGAATCACCTTTAGATACTTATTTAAAAAGCAAAGATATTTCTTTAAATATTAATAGCATAGACGATGTTTTTGCATCTGATATCAACTATACCAACATCACTTTAAAAAACAAAGATAATAATCAAATTATTTTTCAAATTCAAAATATGGTTTCAAATGATGAAGATGGCTCATTAACTATTAAATATTATGTAAGACAAAAAGATAATCAAAACATTTGACAAAATTCAAATGTTATAACAAAAACTTTCATAGGTTTTAAAACTATATCAAAAGATATTAATCAAGAAATAAATAATCTTTCAATTGATGTAGCAGAGGAATTAAAACAATTTTTACCTTCACAAATTACTACTAATACAACAAATTTTCAAATAAAACACTACAATAGCGAAAATTATTTACTTGATTTTGTAAATATAGAAGCTAAAGATAATGAAGGTAATATTGACATAACTTTAAAATTAAAAAGTAAATTTAAAGATTCTATTGTTTCAAATGAAAGAAAAGTTACTCTTAATAACTTTTTAACAACAGATAAATATATTCTAAATAATTTAAATTCTGAATTTAGTAAAATTAACAAGTTAGAATTAAAAGATGATATTAATAAACAAGAAACAAAGGCATCAAAAATAAATAAAGAATCAGATTTTAAAGTTATAGAAAATGAAAAATATAACGTTATTATTAATTCATTAATAGCAAACGATGAAACTGGTGAATTAACTATTAATTTTAAAATTCAATCTAAAGAAAATTCAAATATCCAAACACAACCCAAAGAACTTATTATCAATAACTTTTTAACAAATAATGAAGATGAAAGACAACGAACATTAAAATATTTAAATTCATTAGGTCAATTGCACACATTAAAAGATACACAAAATAAAGAAAATACACTTCCAAGTGATGTAAATGATGATCAAATATTAGTTAATAATATTGAAGAAAACGTACAAATTATTGATAAACAAATTACTAAAAATAATGACTTAGGAACAATAAATATTGAATATAAACTACAAAAATTCAATGAGTTATTAAAAGAAAATGTTGTAACAAAACCTATTACTGAAATTATTTCAGGGTTTTTAACAACACGTCAAAAAGAAATAAATGAAGAAAAACAAAGATTAACTTCAATTTCAGAAGATAAAAATAATTATTTCAAAAATGATGGAACACCACTATCTAAAACATATATAGAAGAATTAAATATAGATGACTTAAAAACTACATATGAAGCAATCAATTTTAAATTAGATAATATAAAAACAGATGAAAATTGAAAAAATATAGATACTGGAACAATAACATTTAATGTTGATATTATTAGTTTAAAACCACAATTTAGTGATTTAGTATTTAATAAAACTATTACCATATCAGGATTACAAAATAAAAATTCTTTAAATAATGATAAGAAACAAGTTCGTGAGAAGATGACACTTCAAAATTCAAAATATTTTTCTTCTTACAAAAGTGAAATTTTAAATGAATTAAATACAAACAATAATGATAATACAAAACAAACAAAACTTGAAATTGCTAAGCAAAGACTTGCTGATAAAAATTTAGAAGCAGTATATAATGAACTTGATAAAAAAATAAATAAAATCGCTGACAATATAATAGATGAATTTGTGAATGTATATGGTTATCAAAAAAAAGAAATAATGAATTTACAAAAAGATATATTAGATTCTCTTCAATTTTCAAAAATATTTTTACAAATATTAATTAAAGCATCTGAAAAATACATTGTTAACCCTGAAAAAAAATTCGGTTTCTTAATACTTCCAGAATTTCAAGTTTTAAGTTGAGAAAATCTAAAAAAATTTGGGAATCTAACTGTTGATTTTTTTGAACACATAAAAGAAATTAATAATAAGTTAAAAAGAATGAATAGGCAATTTTTAAACCAATTAAAACAAATTCCAGAAATATATAGTATAAGTGATATTGATATAATGCTTGAAAGTGTTGCAGATATAATAGAACAAGCAAATAATAAGATGAATGAAGATTTAAAATATGATTCTAATGATTGAAAATATATATTTTTTGGTAGTAAACAATCTGGTTTTGATAAATCACATATGTATAAGACTGGTTTAGATAAAGAAAAATTAGGTAAAATGGGAAGAGTGTGATTAGGAACTGGTGGATGGGATATATTATTTTCAACCGCTAGGCATGCAAGTGAATTAGAGTTATTACTAAGTAAAAAATTAGATGAATTTAATCTTTCTTCAAATCAAAAAAATATAGTAATTGAAAAAGCTAATAACATATTTTCATTATATAGAAAAATAATAGAACAAAGTCAACAAGAAATATATAATGTTTCTAAAAAGAACCTAGTTGATAATTTAAATGAAGTAGTAAAATAATAATAAAATGTGAAATATTTTTATTTCGCATTTTTTTTGATTATTTATTATAAACTTAGTTATTTTTGATAATTTTAAAATTGCTATATAATTAAAACATGTCAAATTATAATTCAAATGATTTAAAAGTTTTAAAAGGTTTAGAAGCCGTTAGAAAAAGACCTGGAATGTATATTGGTTCAACTGATATAAATGGATTACATCATCTAGTTTGAGAAATTTTAGATAATGCTTTTGATGAAGCGTTAGCAGGCTATGCAAAAAATATTAGTATCACATTAGAAAAAGATAATTCTATTATTATTGAAGATGATGGACGTGGAATACCTGTTGATATACACCCTGAAACAAAAAAAACTGGTGTTGAGTTAGTTTTTACGGAACTTCATGCAGGTGGAAAATTTGATGGTAATGCATATAAAGTATCTGGTGGTTTACATGGTGTTGGAAGTAGTGTTGTAAATGCTTTAAGTACAAAATTAGTGGCTACTGTTTATAAAAATAATTATGAATATGTTACTGAATTTTCTCAAGAAACTATTACAAAACACACAACAAAAGTACAAAAAACAACAAAACATGGAACAAAAATACAATTTTGAGCTGATCCATTAATTTTTAAAAAAATAAAATTTTCAAAAGATACAATAATAGAAAAATTACGTGAAACTAGTTTTTTAATTCCTGAAATAAAAATTCATTTTATTGATAAAATTAGTAATTTTGAAAATACTTATCAAACTCAAAATGGAATAAAAGAATATATTAGTTTCATTAATGAAAATAAAGATATTATTAGTGATGTAATTTCATTTCAAGGTACTTATCAGGGTATTGAAATTGATGTTGCTTTTCAGTATTCTGATACATATTCAGAGTTAATTTTATCATTTGTTAATAATGTTAAAACACATGATGGTGGTACTCATGAAACCGGATTTAAATCAGCATTAACAAAATTAATAAATGAATACGCAAATGAAAAAGGATTTATGAAAAATAAATCTTTTGATGGATCTGATATAAGAGAGGGTTTAAGTGCTATTATTAGTCTTAAAGTTCCTGAAAAGATTCTAGAATTCGTAGGACAAACTAAAGATAAATTAGGTACACCTCAGGCACGTGAAGCATTAGAAGAATTATTATCTAATAAATTTAGACATTTTTTAATTGAAAATAAAAACGAAGCACAAAAAATTTTAAACAAAATTAAAAAATCATATGATGCAAGAAATGCTGCAAAAAACGCAAGAAATGAAATAAGAAAAGTTAAAAGTAAATTAGATAATAAAAAATTAATAAGTTCTAAATTAACACCAGCTCAATCTAAAAATGCAAAAGAAAGAGAATTGTTTTTAGTCGAAGGTGATTCAGCGGGTGGTTCAGCCAAACAAGGTCGTAATTCTAAAACTCAAGCGATTTTACCACTTAAAGGTAAAGTTGTTAATGCTGAAAAAGAAAAATTATTAGATATTTTAAAAAATGAAGAATTAGCAACTATTATAAATATTTTAGGTACTGGTTTAGCAGATGATTTTAATATAAAAAATCTTCAATATGACAAAATCATAATTATGACAGATGCAGATACAGATGGTGCTCACATTCAAATTCTTTTATTAACATTTTTCTTTAGATATATGAAACAATTAATTGAAAATGGAAACATTTATATTGCTTTACCACCTTTATTTAAAGTTTCTGGTACTAAAGCAAGACAAACAAATACAATTGAATATGTTTGATTAGAAGAAGATTTAAAACCTACAGTTGAACAATTTAGTTCGTATAATATACAAAGATATAAAGGTTTAGGGGAAATGAATGCGGATCAATTATGAGAAACAACAATGAATCCTCAAACAAGAACATTAATTAAAGTAACAGTTGATGATGCAATAAAGGCAGAAAAAAGAGTTTCAATTTTTATGGGAAAAAATTCAGAACCAAGAAAACAATGAATTGAAAGCAATATTGACTTCAGTATAGAAGATGATTTTAAAATTTAAGGAATAACATGGCTAAAATAAAAAATAATGAAATTATTGAAAAAATAATAAATCAATCTTTAGATACAATTATGTCGCAAGGTTTTAGCAGATATTCAAAATATATCATCCAACAAAGAGCGATTCCTGATGCTCGTGATGGTTTAAAACCTGTTCAAAGAAGAATTTTATTTAGTATGTTTCAAATGAATTTAACTCATGATAAACCTTTTAAAAAATCTGCAAGAGTTGTCGGGGAAGTAATTGGTAAGTATCATCCTCATGGTGATAGTAGTATTTATGAAGCACTAATAAGAATGTCACAGGAATGAAAAATGGCTCTTCCTGTTGTCGAAATGCACGGAAACAAAGGATCTATTGATGATGATCCTGCTGCTGCTATGCGTTATACTGAAACAAGATTAGAAAAAATTTCTACTCTGCTTTTAGGAAATATTGATAAAAAAATTGTTTCTTTTGTTCCGAATTTTGATGATTCTGAGTATGAACCCACTGTATTACCTGCATTATTTCCTAATTTACTTGCAAATGGTGCAAAAGGTATTGCAGAAGGTTATGCAACAGATATTCCACCGCATAATTTAAATGAGCTTTTAGATGCAAGTATTGAAATTATTAAAAACCCAGAAATTACCTTACAAAAATTACAAAAAATTATTAAAGGCCCTGATTTTCCTACTGGTGCTACAATAAGTGACATTGATGGTTTTAAAGAAGCTTTTGAAACTGGGAAAGGTAAAATTTCAATTTATTCAAAAATAAATTTTGATACTAATAAAAATAACGAAATAATTGGACTTGAAGTTAAAGAAATTCCTTATGGAGTTATAAAAATTGAACTAGTTAAACAAATTCAAAATTTAATTATTAATAAAACTATTGATGGTATTAAAGAAGTAAGAGATCAATCTAATCGTGAAGGTATTTGTATTTATATTGAACTAGAAAAAGATACAAATGCAAAAGCTATTTTAGATTTTTTATACCAAAAAACAGATTTAAAAGTTTATTATAACTATAATATGGTTGCTATTTCAGATAATGCACCTAAATTATTGGGAATCAAAGAACTTTTAGAAATTTATATTGAACATTTAAAAAATTGTGAACAATTAAGTCTTCAATATGATTTTGAAAAATTATCAAAAAGATTAGAAATTATTTTGGGATTTATTAAAGTATCTGAAATATCTGATCAAGTTATTGAAGTAATTAAAAATTCAGATAACTCCAAAAAAGGTGTTATTGAAAATTTAATCAAAATTTTTGATTTTACAGAAATTCAAGCGACTGCAATTGCTGAATTACGTTTATATAGATTATCAAAAATGGATCAACAGCAATATTTAGAAGAAAAAATTAAATTAGAAGCTGAAATTTCTAGAATTTCTAATTTATTAAACAATGAAGAAGACTTTAAAAAATATTTAATTGATCTTTTAGTTAATATAAAACAAACATACGGAATTAAAAGACGCAGTGAAATTTCTGCTGAAAATATTGAAATTAATATAAATGAAAAAGATTTAGTAAAAAGTGAAGATTTTTGATGTTATGTAACAGTTGATGGATATATTAAAAAAATCTCACAGAAAATATATTCAGCCAACGAAATTAGCACATTTGGTATTAAAGAAAATGATGTAATTCAATATATTTCAAACATTAATTCACACTCAAAATTATTATGTTTTACATCACAAGGTAATTATTTTATTTTAGATGCATTTACATTAAAAGATTCAGGTTGAAAAGATTTAGGTTATCATATAAGTGATTATGTAAAATTATCTGATAATGAAAAAATTATAAGTGTATTTAATATTGAAGATTTATCACTTAATTTATTATTTTTAGTAGTTTCTAAGCAAGGTGCTGCTAAAAAAGTTAAGTTAGCAGAATTTTCACAAACAACTGCAAGAAAATTTAATTGCATGAAAATAAAATCAAATGATGAAATTATTGATGTTAAAATATCAACAAATGATAAAAAAGTTATTTTCATTTTAAATGATGGTTTATATCACTTTTTTGATGAAACTCAAATACCAATTTACTCTTTAAAAGCAAGTGGAATTACTGCTGTTAAATTATTTGAAAATTCAGTTAACAAAATTGAATTACTAAGTGATGAAGATGAATTAATTCTTGCAAATAATCGTGGACAATTTAAAAGAATTGCTGCTAAAAACATTAAAGAAGTAAAAAGACAAAATGTTGCAAAAGTATTATATTGACCTTTAAAAACAGTACCATTTTCAGTAATAGATGCTTTAAAATTCCAAAAAAACTTAGAATTTTATTACTTAGATAATGAAAATAAAATTAATGTTTACAATACAAATAATATTTCAACATCTAATGTACAAGAAAACTTTAGTAATCCAAAAATTAGCATCAATAATTTAGGTAGATTTATTTATAATGAAAATATAACTTCTGATTTAAAAGATTTTTTATATAATGACACTGAAAATATTCAATTAGAAAAACCAAAAAAAGAAACACCAAAAGAAATAGAAAAACCTGTTCTTTTAGAACAAAAACCAAAACAAAATAGCGAAGAAACAATCAAAAGAGCTGAATGATTAGATGTAGATGAATTAATCAATTCTGCTCTTAAAAAAGCAAAATAATCGCTTTATCATTTATAATATTATTTATAACATTTTAGGAGGCTTAATATGCGTAAAGAAATTAGACTAAGAAATAAAGTTCGTGCAGAGAAAAGAGCTAAAAAATTAGCAAAAGAACAAGCACGTGACTTAAGAAGAGCACAAAAATTAGCATC
Organism: Mycoplasma zalophi; assembly: GCF_025486335.1. GTDB lineage: Bacteria > Bacillota_I > Bacilli_A > Mycoplasmatales > Metamycoplasmataceae > Metamycoplasma > Metamycoplasma zalophi. Next base: position 116,626 of record NZ_JAOOPZ010000002.1, on the reverse strand, counting down.
TTCTAACTAAGATAACTAAACATTTATTAAATAATTTAATATTAACCTTAGAGTTAATATTTTTTTATTTTTATTATCTAAATAAAAATGTATAAATTTAATATAAAATTATTATATTAAAGGAGTTTTATGAAAAAAGTTATTGATGATTTAATTGAAAGAAAAATACTAAAAGATATTTCAAATACTGATAAATTAAACAAAATAAACACAAATCATGCAATTTATACTGGTTTTGATCCTACTGCTAAAAGTTTACATTTAGGTAATTTTATTCATATCATTAATTTAATGAGATTTAAAAAACAAGGTTATAGAGCGATTGCTTTAGTTGGTGGAATTACTGGAATGATTGGTGATCCAAGTTTTAGAGATAGTGAAAGAAAATTTTTAGATCCTAAAACACTTTTAGATAATAAAAATCATATAATTAAACAACTTGAAAGTTTCGGCCTTGAAGTTATTGATAATTTAGAGTTTTACAAAAATATGCACATAGCTGACTTTTTAAAACTTGTTGGAACAAAAATTAATATAAACTATATGTTAGCAAAAGATTCTGTTAAACAAAGATTAGCAAATGGTATGACATTTACTGAATTTTCATATCAACTAATTCAAGGTTGAGATTTTAAATATTTATATGAAAATGAAAATGTTTGCATACAAATGGGTGGAAGTGACCAATGAGGAAATATAACAACAGGATTAGAATTTATTAAAAATTTTCATGGTGATGATCATTTAGCGCTGGCAATTACCAGTAATCTTTTAACAGATGCTAATGGTAATAAAATAGGAAAAAGTTCTGGTGGTGGTAGTTTATGACTAGATAAAGAATTAACCAGTCCTTATAATATTTATCAATATTTATTAAATCAAAGTGATAATGATGTTGAAAAATTATTGAATTGACTTACTTTTTTAGAAACTTCTGAAATAAAAAATATCATAAGTGAACATACTAAAAATCCTAAGTTAAGATTAGCTCAAAAAACTCTTGCATTTGAAACTACAACTATTATTCACGGAAAAGAAACAGCTCAAAAATGTGTTGAAATTTCTGATAAATTATTTAAAAATAATATTTTAGATTTAACATTAGAAGATATTAACTTATTACAAGGTTTTTTAAGAACATTTGAATATAAAAATGAATCTATTATTGATTTTATAGTTGAAAATAAAATATTAAGTAGTAGAAGAGAATTTAGAGAATTTTTAAATAACAAAGCTCTAAGCATTGATTCAAATCAAATAGAAGATGAGAATCAAAAAATTACATTTAATAATTTTGATAATAAATATGCTATTTTAAAAAAGGGTAAAAAAGAATTTATTATCATTAAAAAATAATATTAAAAATACACAAGTTTTGATGCTTGTGTATTTTTATTAGTAGTTTATAATGGTAGGTACTTATATAGTTAATAATATACTAAATAATTGTATTTGTTTTTATAATCAAAAAATATTTACAGTACTAAAAACTAATTCTGACTATGGAAACTTTTTGTTTTTGTCTTGTTTATAATTTTGATTTTATATATAATTTTATATTATAAAGGAGTTTTATGGCTGTAAAATGAAACCCACTCAATTAGTTAGTAAATTATGAGATTAAACTAATGAATTAAGAAAAAATTTGATTCAGAAAAATATAAAGATATAATTTTGAGTTTTTATATTTTATAAATTTCTTTACAAATAATTTTTGATTGATTTTTGGAAATGAAAATATAAAATATGAAGAAATAAAAGAATTTGATAATTCTCCAGGTGAAAATATCCAAAAAATAATTTTAGATGAAAAAGGTTATTAGATACCTTATAAATTTTTATTTCATACTTGAATTAATAATCCAATGAAGACGAACAACTTTCAATAGATTTTTTAATTCTGGATTATCTTCATTTAAAACAAGTGTACAAGATACACAAGATGATAATTTTATTCAATTCCATCATGGAATTTTAAAACAATTAAAAAATAATTATGAAAAATATCAGTAAGCGATAAATGTGCAACTGAAAATAATTTAAAACAATTGATAAAAAAATAGATGAAATCCCCCACAGGAAAACAAGATTATGATTTATTAGGCTACATTTATTAATATTTTATTGGTGAATTTTTAAATACATTAGAAAAAGAAGTTAGTTAATATTATACACTTATGAAGTATCGAATTGGTGTTTGAAATAATTTCAAATCATTTAAGAGATTGTAGACAAATTTCAATTTAAAAGCGACTTCTAGGTTTTATACCATAATTACTACAACGGTACAAGAACTAGCAAAATCAAGGTTTTAGTGCTTTAAAAAAACTATTAAACATTAAAAAATTACTAATATCTGTGTTATTTAGAGTTGTCTAATACTTAGGTGATTGTAAACAACACATAGGCATAAAGGGAGGGATATGGAAGATAGTACAATTGAATATAAAATTGACATTCCGGAAAAACAAAATAAATTAAAAGCAGAAATAGTATCTTTTTTAAATACAAAAGGTGGAGAAATTCATTTAGGTGTTAATGATGATGGTACAATTGATAGCAACTTGATACAGAGTAAGAAGCGAGAATGGGAACAAATTTTATCTAATTGGGTAGTAAATGCTTTTAGTTGTGATGTAACAAATCTAATTCATATTTATCCTAATGAAGAACCTTTTAAAATAAAAATATTAGAAGGAAAAAACAAACCATATTATTATAAAGATGGAGAAGGATTCAACTCTAAAGGTGTTTTCATTAGAGTTGGAAGCACAAAAAGAGTTGCTAGTGTTGATGAATTTCAAAGAATGATAAGACAACATAGTTCAAATGATTTTGAATCTATCAGAATTGAAAGAGATGATTTAACTTTTGAGTACTTAGAAAAGAGGTTTAGGGATAAAAAAGTTAAATTTGATAAATATGCTTTATCTTTATTAGACAAAGATGGAAAATATAATAATGCAGCTTTACTACTGAGTGATCAAAATCCAACGATTAGTAAATTTGCAGTATTTCAAGGAATGAATGTTAGCGTGTTTCTTGATAAAAAAGAATTTACAGGCTCAATACTGAAACAATTAGATGAGGTGTTGTATTTTTCTAGTTTATCCAATAGAAAAAGAATTACCATCTCAGGAAAACCTGATAGAGATGAATTTTTGGATATACCTAAGAGAGCATTAAGAGAAGCTATCGTAAATTGTTATTGTCATCGAGATTATACATTAAGTGGTGATATAAAAATTGAATTTTATGACGACAGAGTTCAAATTTTCTCCCCAGGTAGTTTGCCAGATGGTTTAACACTTGAAAATATTAAAGTGGGTATGGTGGCTAAAAGGAATAAGATAATTGTTAATACCTTAGATAAAATTGATGTTATTGAAAACTATGCATCAGGTGTAAGAAGAATATTTGAAGACTATACTGATTTTACAAAACAGCCTGAATATTATATTTCTAACAACGGTGTTATTGTAACTCTATTTAATAGAAACTATGAATTCCAAAATGAAGCCCAAAATGAAGCCCAAAATGAAGCCCAAAATGAAGCAAAAAAATTGAAATTGGATAGTCAAAAACGAATAGATAAAATTTTAGAGCTAATCAAAGAAAATAAAAACATAACAAGAAGTGACCTTAAAGATATTCTGCGTGTATCAAAATCAACAATTGAAAGAGATATTTTGAAACTAAAAGAAGAAGATAAATTAGAATATATAGGGAGTTCAAAGAATGGTTACTGGAAAATAAAAAATAATTAAATAGGTCAAAAACAAATTAACGATATGATTAATAATGATGGACTTAAATGTGGAAAACAAATATTAGTATTTTTTAATTAGTTAGCACCATAACATATTAAAGATGGATAAAAAAATTAACATTTCACGAATGTTAATTTTTTTATCCACACTTATTTCGATTTAATGTTTATTATTATATTGTCATCTTGTAATGAGTTTTAATTATATAAAGTCAATTACAAACACCATGTTTAATATAAGATGCAACATTTGTTATGGGTTTTCATTCCTTGAAGTAATTTGATTTTTTATTAGTTCTTTTAGTTCTATTTTTTCCATAACTTAATTCTCCATTTTTTTATTTACCAGCAAATAACAAGTTGTTTGCCACTGTCCTGTTTTTAAAGTTATTTTTGTTATTTAATAGTTAAATTTTTAAATATATTTTAAATGATAAGTTATAATCAAAAGTTTTTGTAAATAATATTTCATTCAATAATTTTTTAACTTTAAATCAAAATTTATCCTAATTTTCTATGCCAAGTCAGTTGGTTATGTATATTTTATTATTCTTGTACTTGTTTAAGTTATATATTTAATTTAACAAGTTGATATATTTTTTCTACTGTTATTAAAGAATCTTTACTACTATCTATAAAACTATTTATGTTAGGATCTATACTCCCTCCACCTCGTAAGTGAAACTTGTTAATGGAATTTTGTGTTTTATCCACAGTAATTAAAATAGAGGTAATAATTTGGTTAAATTCTGATTTAATATCTTGCTTGTAATATTTATTATAAGAATCAATAATTTTAAATGTTTTTTTTATATCACAATCTCAATTATGATCTTTTATTTCTATTGATAATTGATGTAATATTTTATTTGTTTTATAAGTAATTAAAAAGTCAGGAAATTGTCTTTTTATTTCATGTTCTTCGTCATAATATTCAAAAAATAAACCATTTCCTACAGGATTTCTAAATAATTCTATTTCGTTAAATTTATTGTTATTTTTTAAAAGTGAAATAATTGCATTAATAAAAATTTTTTCATTTTGAGAGTCAAAGTAGTGACTTTTTTCAATGTTTTTATTATTTATACTAATAAGTTCATATTTATAATTTATATTCTTTTCATCAAACATTATCTTGTTATTTTCATCACTTGATTCAATCGTGATATTTAAAGGCAGTTGTTTATTATAAATAAAATTAAATTCTTTTTCATTTGTTTTTTCTATTTCTTCTTCTTTTTTTGCTAAAATAAAATTTTTAATTTGAGAATATAAAAGCTTGATAAATACATACCAAAGAAGTGTTTTATTATAGTTTGATTCATTAGCTATTGTTTTTAGTTCTTCATCTATTGTATTTATATACTTTTTATCAAGTATATTTTTAGAATTAAATTGAAATTCTTTTTTAAATTTGTTTAGTTCAATATTATTATTTATTTTTTTAATGATGTATTCGCGCTCTATATTTGTTGTACTTTCTTTTAATATACTATCTTTAGCTGAAAGAAATCCATTTTTTTTATAAAATTCTAAATAATATTCATAATTAGATTTTAATATGTTTTTTTTATTTTTAATTATCTTTGATATTTCTTTATGTAAATCTAGTTTAATTTTTATTAATTCTTTGTTTATTTGTCCATAATAAAATTTATCTTCTACATTATTTTTGTTTAATTTATAAGACTTAAAGTTTTTTTCTTTGCTTAATGAGTCTAAATTATCAATATTAGAATAAACCCAATATTTAAAAGCATTGGAATCTTGCTTAAAATTAAAAGCAGGATTAGGATTTCTCTTAATTCTTCCTAAAGTTTGTATTGATAGGTTTTCTGATGAAACATTTCTTAATTGTACAAGCATACAAGCTCGTGGAATATTTCAACCAGTGGCCGGACCAACTTTAAAAATAATTACGTCTATATCGGAACTATTTTTAGAAATTTCTTTTAGAGTAATATTTCCCCTACTACCAGATTCTTGTTTATCAGATGAAAAATATTTAACTCAAGTTAAGCCATTATTTTCTAAACATTTGATAATTTTATTGATATTTTCATCAAAATTAGCATCTTTTTCTTTTTTGTCATTAACTTGTATTAACATTGCAGGGTTAATATTATCTACTAAACCTTCTTCTGAAATATATATGCTTTTAATTTGTTTGAATTTTTCGCATGCTAATTTTAAAATACTTAAATCATCTAACTGAGAGTTAGAATCTTCTGATATACCCTCATTTAAATAACCTACCGTTTTTATGAGTTTAATATTATCTTCTTTTAATTCTTTTTCGGTTATTTTAACTTGTTTATATTTTCTATTGGGTGTCGCAGTCATATTAATTTGAAAATTAGCTGCATTTTTCATTTTGTTATAGAAATTATCAATTTCTTTTTTATTTTGGCCTTTTGCTTTAGATTCTGATGTTCCTATGTGTGCTTCATCTCTGATGAAAATAACAAAATATTTTTCTTTAATTTCTGCTATAAATTTATCTAAAATACCTCACTCAGTATAAATTTTATTTTTTCCAAATGATGAAGAACCTAAAATAAATACTTTATTTGTTTCAGATTTGAATGTATAATCACCATCTTTTGTATTATTTTTACCATTTGATGGTGATTCTTTTCTTTCAAAAATTATGTCTAATTTATTTTCTAAATTTATTTTATATTCATTAAAATTATCTTCCATTTGCTTTGGTAATTCAGCATTAGAAAGTGTCATAACAATAAATATAATTGGTCTGTTTTCATTTTGTTTATTTACTGATATAGCTTGATCTATAAAATTAGCAATCATAAATGTTTTTCCAGAACCTGTCGGAGCTTGAAATTCAATTATGTTATTTTCTTTGGTATTTTTAATATATGCATCATTAAAATTATTAATTAATTCTGAAACTGCTTTTTGTTGTACGTTAGTTAGTTTCATTTTTTTCATTTCTTTCTAATGCATATAAATTAGTTAAATTGTTTAACAATTCTTCGTTTGCGATATCTTTTATACCAAATTCTGCTAATGAGTTTTTTAAGACATCTATTAATGTATTTGTATTATCTATGTTATTTGAAATATCAACATTATAATATGCCAAATCAAAAACATTTAAATTTTGTTTATATGGTTCATTTTTTTCAGTTCATTTAAAAGTTTCTGCATTTGTACCCAAACCATTGTTTATTCTGTATAAACGCTCATAAGTAACACCATAACCGATATTGCTTTCGTTGTTTGTTACAAGTGTAAATGTTCTATTTCCATTATCTTCTTTATTTAGTTCTAAAACAGCGTGTCCAGTTGTTCCTGAACCTGCAAAAAAATCGAGAACACGAATGTTATTCTTTTCGTTCGCCATTTCTATCAAATATTTAATTAATGATGTAGGTTTTGGAAAATCAAAAATATTTTTATTAGTAAAAATATTTTTCATTTCTTCACCACCATTTGATGAATAAAAATCATCAATAAAATTTTGATATTGTTGTCCTGCAATTTTGTCAATTACCTTATGTTGTTTAGGATCAAATTTTACTTTAGTATATTGTTTTCGAAAAGCAACTCAGTGTCCATCTTTATTTTTCTCACATTCAATAAAACCTAATTTATTACCGGCTAAATATGTTTCATAACCCCATGTATAACACCCAGATTCTGGTTTAATTTTATTAACATGCAAATCAAAAAAAGTTCCATCTGGTGCTTGAATAGGATAGTCAAGCGATTTACTATATTGAAAACTACCATTAGAACTTGGCCGGAATAGATATGTCAATTTATAAAAACCTCTCTCTTCAAAAAAATCATCTTTATTAACATATCCCAATTTTTTTAATTTATTTTCGTCATGCTTAATGTAGTTGAAAACCTTTTTTTCACTATTTTTAGCATAAACTAATATATATTCTGTGTTTTTTACGATAGAAAAATCAAATGAAGTGTTACCTCCTGGACCCCTTTTTTTAATTCATGATATATTAGTTATAAAATTCTCTTCACCAAATATTTCATCCATTAGAACTTTTAAGTAAGCTTGTTCATTATCATCAATTGAAACAAAAATCACCCCATCTTCTTTAAGGAGTTTTTTAGCTAATCTAAGCCTTTCATTCATCATATTTAATCATCCGTTACGACTAAATTTATCTCTATATATAAATTTTGAAGATGATATATTTTCTTTGTCATTTGCTAAGTTATTACCATCAGAATTTGCAGATTCTGTGTTGTAAGGAGGGTCAATATAGATTATGTCGTAGTTATAATCTAGGCCCGCTCTCTCTCTCTCTCTATTACTAATAAATTCTTTAATGCATCGTAGTTTTCACCAATAATTAGCGTATTTTTGTTTTCATTTTCAGGAAAACTAAAAGATTTTTTTTGGTTATAGTTAAGTACTGAAATATTTTTATTATTAACCTCAGGTGCTATATCAAAAGTAAAACCAATTTTTACTCTATTTATTAAAAATTGATAAACATTTTGTAATTGAGTTTTATCATCTAAATTATCCAAAATCATTTTACATAATTTTTTTTGATCATTGTTTAGATCATTAACTGATAATTCATCTATTTTATTTTTATAATTTTCTAATAATTTTAAATAATCATCATTTTGCATATTAACCTTCCTTTTTATATTAATATTATAATATTTTTTAGTTCTAAATCAGTTTTATCTAAGAAATTATTAATTTTATTTTAAATAAAAAATAATAAAAAAACACGAACAGAAAATTAAATTATTTTGTTCATGTTTTTTAAATGTATTTTTATTTATGTTTTATATGTTCTTGGTATGTTTTTGGTGAAAGTTCTTTTAAAAATTCAACAATTAAGTTACCACTTGACATCATATCATGAATAGAAGAAACACCAATTGGTGAGTGTAAATATCTTTGTGGAATACTTATTGTTAGTGTAGATACTCCACCTTTTCCGTATTGTAATTCACCTGCATCGGTTCCACCACCAACTGCAACATATTTATAAAAATCTATGTTGTTTTTAGTTCCTATTTTTGCAATAAAATCAATTAATTTAGGATCCATCATTGTATCTCTATCAAATATTCTTAGTGCTGCTCCAGCTTTTAATTTAGTATTTCCTGCAACAATACCATAAGTATCATGGCTTGTTGTTGTATCTAGTGCGATAGCTATATCAGGTTCAATTATACTTACAGAAGTTTTAGCACCTCTAGTTCCTACTTCTTCTTGAACAGTTCCTACTAAATAAACATCACAAGCTAAGTCTAAATCTTTAATTTGGTTAGCTACATAATCTAGTGTTGTAACTCCTGCTCTATTATCCATTGCTTTTCCACCAACTAAATCTTCATCAGCAAATAAAATAGTTTCACCAGACATATAGACTCTATCTCCAACTTCGACACCATTTTCGATTGCATCTTTGTCACTTGTAAATCCAAAATCTGCAAATAATTCATTATTTTTTAGAGCATTATTTACTTGGGTTTGTGTCATTACGTGAATTGATGTATGACCAAATACTCCTGTAAATCTTTTGTTATCTTTATTAGTTACTAAAGTTGCTTTAGTCCCTATTGCAACAGATGCTCATATTCCACCAATTGGCATAAGAAGTAAGTGTCCAGTTTTATCAATCATTCTTACAATGTAACCAACTTCATCCATATGTGCAGAAATTTGAACTTTTGGTGCATTTTCTACTTTAGATTTTTTAAAAATAATTAATGATCCAAAGTTATCGTAACTATGACTGAAATTTGAAGAACTTGTTGAATATTTAAGTTCATGAGCAACAGGTTCTTCATAACGGCTCATCGCCTCTAATTCCATGTATTTAATTAGTTTTTCTTTAAATTCTTGTTTGTTCATAATTAAAATTCGTATTTTTCAGGGTGTTCTTTTTTCATTTTTTCGATAAATTCATCTTTATCCATTGAACCATATTTTTCCATTAGTTCAACACATTCTAAATATTCTTTTTCAGCTCAAACTTCATCTTCAAAACCTTTAACTGATGTAACACCTTTACCTTTAAAATTTTTGTATGTTGTAAAGAAATTTTCAACACTTTGTAGTCACATTTGATCTAAATCAGCAAGTTTTGTAATGTGGTCTAAACGATAATCATCAGCATGAACTGCAATTAATTTGGTATCTGTTTCTCCCCCATCAATCATTTTCATTGCTCCGATTACTCTAGCTTCTAAACTAACACCTGGCATAAATGTTTCTTGTGAATAAACTAAAACGTCTAATTCATCTCCATCTCAGTCTAATGCTTCTGTAATATATCCATAATTTGCAGGATATGTAAAGTCTCCTCTTAATATTCTATCTACCGCTATTTTTTGTGTTTTACGATTGTATTCATATTTAATTTTACTTCCCTTAGGAATTTCTATATTAACTGTTATATTTTTCATATTTATATTTTACTATTAAAATATATATTTAAAAAAAATAAATAAAAACTCTACATAGAGTAGAGTTATAACAATTATTACACTTTTATTTTGTAGTAGACTTTGCAACAAAAGCATCTAAACGAGCAGCTTTACGTGCACCGTTGTTTTTGTGTAGTACACCTTTTGAAACAGCTTTATCAATTTCGTGGTGAGCTTTGCTTACTAAAGTTGCGATATTTTCTTCACCTTTTGTAGCACCAAGTTTAGCTTTTTTAATAGCTGTTTTTACACTTGATTTAATAGCTGCATTTCTCACTCTTGCTTTTTCGTTTGATTTGATTGCTTTCATTTTTGATTTAATATTTGCCATTTTTTCTCCTCGTATAATAATGTTTTGAGCGTATGTTATTAATTATACAAAAAAAATAATATTTTTTGTGTTTTTTGTTATATTTGTTTTCTATGTTTTATTTTACTTTTTTAATAGTATTAAACTTTCAAAAGGATCAAGTGAATTTGGAATATTTAAATATTTTTTATCATGGTATGTTGATTTAATTATTTCATATTTTTTTGATAAGTGAATTTTTCTTGATTTTTTTGAAATATTTATGACAAAAAGCAATTTTTTATTTTGTAATTTATATTTAATTTTAATAACACCTTTTTTAAATACATCTTTAGAAAAAGATATTTTACCATTGTTTAAAATTTCTTCAAAATCTTTATTTTTTATAAATTCAATTAAATATTTATAAAAATTAAGTGATGAAGTTGGATCATTAAATTCACTTACAACATTATTTTGTTTAGAATTTTCTGCAAAAATAAATTTTTTATTTTTTATTTTCGAAAAACCAAAGTTAGGTTCTAAATTTCAAGGCATCATATTATTTACTGAAATAGAATGTTGATATAAATATGAATTATAAAAAATATCAGTACTAATATTCTTGGTTTCTAAATATCTTTTGGTTTCATTGTAATTAAATTCATTAAAATCTCGATAATCTTCAATTTTTGCTTTTAGTAAACCAAGTTCATCTCCGTAATAAATGTTTGCTGAATTTCTTGCTGCAAGCAACAATAAAGCAAATGATTTAGAAGCTTCTTTATTAAAAGCTAATTCATCACCTCAACGGCTATTTATTCTACCTATATGTTCTGAAGCTAAAGAAATAATTACATCTTCATAGCTTAAATAATTTCTTAATTCTTTTAGCAATTGTCAAGGTTTAAATTTTATCATTAATTTATTTTTGTATGTTTTATCGCTACCGATTTCAGAAAATTTATCAATAAATAAAAAGTCATAAATTTTTTCTTTTTGAGATGCTTGAATTTTATGTAATTCGTGATTTTTTGTTTTTATAATAATCTCAAAAGATTCGTTTTTTTGTTTAGAGATTTTGTATATATTTTTAATTAAATCTATTTCTTTTTCATTTATGTTATTATTTTTTGAATTTTCATTATTTATGTTTATAACAAAAAAATTGCAACCTAAATTTAAATAGAAATCAAATATTTTGTTATAAAAATCAAGAAATTCTGTTTGATTTAAAAAGATATCATTTTCTTTATTATTTTTATCAATATATTTTTCAAAGGTATTTTTTTGTGTTTGATTTGCTGTGAAATTTTTATTTTCATGAAGTATTTTTGCTTGTTTTCAATTGTTGAATGTATCTCTTAAATTATTAAAATCTAAATTTATACCCATTTTTATGTTGTTAGAAGTATAAATATTTATCATTTTTTTAAATTCTAAAATAGAACCATATTTTGATTCAATTTCAGCTAATGATTTAGCATTTTTATAATAATCTAAAATATTATTTAAAATAATTCCATCAATTTGCAAGAATTGAAAGTATTTTATTTGTAATAAAAGCCCCTTATAATCACCATAACCTGTTTCATTTGAATCTTTAAATTTATCAATTTTAAGTTGATATAAAATCGTTTTTTTATTTGCCATTTTATTTTTCCGCCGTTCTAAATAAATTTAAAATTAAGTAATCAAGAGCTATATTTTCATCTATATAACCTTGTTTTATGTCAATATCTAGTTGTGATAAAAATATTATTTGTTTTTTAATAAAATCAATGTCATGTGTATTTAAATAATTAAAAATTAATTTTAAGCGATATTCATGAATATTTAAAAGCGCACTAATTTCTTTTAATGTATTTTGTTTTTTGAGAATATAAATGTCCATTGCAGTTGTAAAAATATTCATAATTTGTACAATTATATTTCTAATACTTATACCAAAATTTAATTGATATAAAATTTTTAAATAAAAATCTTTTAAATTTTGACTTTTTAATAAAGAATCACTTACAATTCATTCAGGATTTTCATAGAAAATTTCATTTTGTTGTTGAATATTTTCTATTTTTATTATTTTATTGCTTTGAATATATTTATCTAAAATAGAAGTTATTAAGAATAAATTATTAGGAAATGTTTCAATTATTTTTGCAACAGCTAATTCTTCAATGTCTGCATTGTTTATTTTTACGTATTTTTTTATAAATTTTGCTAAATCTTTATCATTAACTTTTGTAAATTTTTTTACTTCTGCTTCTTTTTCTAAATATAAAAACAAATTAGAAGGTTTAAATTGTTTTAATTTTGGAACATGTAAAGAAAAAATTATCTCAATATCATTTGGCAAATCTTTTAAAATTTTTATAAAAGTTTCAACAATATCATTGTATTTTTTATTAGAAGACAATAAAACATTATTTTTTATAATGACAAGTCTTTTTTCATTAAAAATGTTCATGCTTGTTATAGTGTTAAAAATATCTTCAATGTCTGCATCTTCATCAAAAACATATTTATTATTTAAGTCTTTGAAATCATTTTGTGTTTTTTGAATATAATGATTTATAAAAAATTCTTCTTCTCCATATATAAACTTCATAATTAAAATTATATTATATATAAAACTAAAATTATGGCATTTAAAAAATTAGTTATTTTGTTTTATTTTTTTATATGTTAATCAAAAATTAATTGATATTCAAAATATCAATGCATATGCTAAATTTAGCTTTAAAAAATCAAAATAAATACTTATTTGATTTGCTTTTTCAATTAACTGAAATAAAAAATCATAGACTATATTATTTAAATAGAAAAATCAAAAAAATAAAAGTGAGTAAATATAATAAAATATCACTATAAAGTTAAAAATATACTGAAATATAAACCCAAAAACATTGAATTTATTATTGATTTGGCTCATTACACAAATTGAAAATAAATAACAAATTAAACTAAATTTTAGTGTTTTATATTTAGTATTTAACATTTGCATTTTTAAACCTATATAACTAAGACCAAAACTTAAAATAAAAGAAAGAGAAGATATTGAATTAGGTTTAAAAGAAAAATTTAATAAAGCAGAAATTACAAATATTTGTAAATTGCTAAATTTACATTTAAGAATTTTAATTAATATTAATTTTAAAAGAAAATATGTATAAACTCTAACTGAAGGTAAATTAAAATTCAGTAAATAAATATAAAAACTAAGTATTAAAATTATGATAAAATCATCTATTTTATTTAAAAGTTTTACTTTAGAAAAAACTTTTTTAAAGATAAAATAAATTATAAAAAAATGATATCCACTAACTACAAATAAATGAACAATATTTAAATTCTTAATTTTTTGATAAATATTTTCAACATTTAACTTTTTAGCAAAAAGAAAATAATTAAGAAATTCTTGTGAAATATCTGTGTTTTTTTGAATAATAACTTTAAAAAAATTAAAAATTGATGTATTTTCATTTTCTTTTATATCTATGATTTTTAAAATAAAATCAATTTGCATATTTTTTAAAAATAAAAAATCTTTATTTGTTTTATTTATTTTTTCAATTACTGAATTTAAGTAAACAAAATCAACATTATTATTTATTTTGTAATAAGCAAAAATTTTTTTATTTGCAACATTAATTGTAAACCCATTTTTAAAAACATGTTCAACCCTAAAATTTCCATTTAATATTTTGATCTTGTTTCATATAATAAAGCTTATTACAAAAAACAACAAAAAAATAATTAAAAATAAGATAAATACTTTTCAAAATTTTTTGTTTTTAAGATTTCAAAAAAAGAGAAATATTACTCCAAATACTCAATAAATACTCAAAAATATTGATAAATATAAAAATAAAACTGATAAAAAACTTGATTGAAAAGTAACTAAATTAAAATATGTTCTTGTAAATTCTTTAAAGCTACTTTGCCAATTCCATATATATTTTCTATTTCATCTCATGTTGGTTTTTTTGTATTTTGAAAGTATTTAAATAGTATATCAGCTTGCTTTTTTCTTATTTTTATTTGTATAAAAAAATCAGGAGATTTTATATATTTATAGGAAATTTTTTTAGATGTATCAAAAGGAATGTATAAAGTTGATAATTTAAAAATTTGCATATTGTAATCGATATTTTTAAAGTCAGCAATATGCAAAACTTTTGCTCTAAATAAAAGATGTTTAAGATCTTCTTTTTCAGTTATTACATATAAACCAGGAACTTCAATAGCACCTGATAAATTTATGACTTTTCTTTTTATTGTTAAAGTTATTTGTTGTTTATTTATTTTTAGACTATTGGTAATAAAAACCCCTCCAATAATGCAAATAATTACAAAAATTAATAATATACTTTTTTTATTTATCTTCACACTATTAAAAGTAAAAAATCTAAAAAAATCTAAAAATTTTATAATATAATTTTATTTAGCTTGGCCAATTGCTGCAGTAATGTAGAGGAAAATCCCCACTGGCACTTTCTGCGATGAAAGTAGTGTTCATGCTGAGTCTAATAAATTCAGGTAGTATTTATACTAACAACTAGTGACACAGAAACAAGGTCTACTATTTTAGTTATAGCAAGAGTGAAAAGGTTAAACTTCATGAGTCAGAAACAAAAATTATGGTATTGGAGCCCGAAAAAGGGAAATGAACTAATTTTGGGAGAATATTTTTATTCTAGATAAATAATTGGCGCCTTAAATTTAAGGTACAAAAAGGGGTTTATAGAGCTAATACACTATTTTAATAGTGTATTTTTTTATTTTTGATAAAAATAAAATATAATTTAAAAAGAATCATGGAGGAAAGATGACAAATTTATATGTATCACGTGAAGAATCAGCACAAAGTGGCGGTTTACTTAGTGCAAATAGTTGATTAATGTATCTTATTTTAGCACTTATTTTAGCTTTAATTGTTTCATATATTTTATATAAAATAATTAAACAAATAGTTACAAAAAGAAAAGAAATAAAAAAATTAAAAGAAAAATCAACAATAAATAAAGAAATTTATCGTGAATATGTTATTTCAATTACTGAAATAATTAAATATACAAATGACCAAGTTAAAAATTTTGTTCCAAGTATTGGAAAATACAAAATGCAAGAAATTAAAGATGGTGCTAAAAATCTTTTAAGTACTCTTTATAATCGTGAAGATTTTAATGACTTTAAAGAATCTGAAAAATACCAAGATTTTATAAAAAATATTAAAACTTTAATTGATACAAATGCAAGTACTTGATATAAATCTTGTGTTAAAGAAATTGAATATTTTAACAATCTTTATGAACAATTAGAAAAAGATGATTTATTTTTAAATTATGAAAAAAATGTAAAAGAAAGCATTGAAAGAAAATTCTATGAAAAATAAAAAAAATATTCCTAATATTTTAACAATTTCAAGATTAGCTTCAGTAATTATTTTTGTTATTTTATTAATTATTTATGCAATCGTTATTCAAAATATAAGTTATTATAATTCATTTTCTTCATCAGTGGTTATTCCATATTTATTATTAGTTGTTTTTATTTTTGCGATGGTAACTGATTACTTAGATGGGTATTTAGCAAGAAAATGAAATGTAGTTAGTACTTTTGGTAAAATATTTGATCCTATTGCAGATAAATTAATTACAACTAGTATGTTAATTAGTTTAATCTTACAAATTAATACTGTTTATTTTATAGTTATTGTTATTTTATTAGTTTTAAGAGATATTGTTGTTGATGGAATAAGAATATATGCAGCATCATTAAATATTTCAGTACAAGCTAATATATGAGGGAAAATTAAAACTATTATGATGAGTGTATCTCTTGTAATAATTGGTTTATTTGCACCAATTATTTGACATAATGCACTACAAAATATTAATTTATATTTATTTTTAATAACTTTACCGTTAATTGCTACTTTAATAGTTAGTTATATAAGCGGTTATATCTATATTTCTTCTTATTTAAAAGATCCTCACTTTAAAATTAAATAGTTTAAAGTTAGTTGTTATGCTCAACTTTTATTAAAAAAGTTAACTTTGCAGTTAACTTTATTTTTATTAATTTTCTTGTAATATTTCTTCAAAAAGTTGTTGTTCAGTAATTATTTTTACATTAAGAGCTTTTGCTTTTGCGAGTTTTGAGCCTGGTTTTTCACCAATTAATAAATATGAAGTATTTTTAGTTACAGAACTTGAAACTTTTGCACCTTTTGAAATAAGAATCTTTTCAATTGAAGGCCTAGGTTGTGATAATGTACCTGTAATTACAAATGATTGGTTCATTAAACTAAAAGAATTTATTTGATTTTTGTGTTTTAGGTTTAAGCCTAAATCAATTAATTCTTGAATCATTTGTCTGTTTTTTGAATTAGAGGTAAATTCTTTTAAACTATGAATAATTTTTTCACCTATTTCGTGATAAGTTATTAAAGAATCAAAATCAAAATCTAAAAGGTTTTTAAATTCTTGGATTTTTGATGCTAAAAAATA
The DNA here is from genome assembly GCF_025486335.1 of Mycoplasma zalophi. GTDB lineage: Bacteria > Bacillota_I > Bacilli_A > Mycoplasmatales > Metamycoplasmataceae > Metamycoplasma > Metamycoplasma zalophi. Next base: position 99,609 of record NZ_JAOOPZ010000002.1, on the reverse strand, counting down.
AGAAACTTTTTCACCTACTAATTTTATAGAAATTGCATGAATTAAACTACTTAAATCTTGATTTTTCGAATCTTCAATGCTTTGAAGCATTTTTTCAACTGATTTTGCTCCAAATCTTTCAATTTTAATTAACTGATCATATTTATCTTTTAATTTATAAATATCACTAAAAGAATTGACTAAACCTAAATTATAAAGAATTTCAATATTTCTTTCTCCTAGTGTCAAAATATCCATTGCAGTTTTTGAAGTAAAATGAATCATTTTTTTTAATTTTACTTCTTTACAATCTTCATTTACACAAAACTGGTCAATACCAGTATCGCTATCTTCTAATAAACTATTACAAAATGGACAGTGTAAAATTTTTTGAAAATTAGTTTGAGATTTTGAATGAACTGTAGAAATTACTTTAGGAATAATTTCACCTGCTTTTTTTATATAAACTAAATCACCTATATCTATTTTTAATTTCTTTATATAATCATAATTATGAAGAGTTGCTGCTTGAATGTTTGAACCACCTAAAAAAACATTTTCTAAAGTAGCATTATAAGTTACCATTCCAGTTCTTCCTATTGTAACAAAAATATCTTTTAAAACGGTTGTAGCTGTATTTGGTTCATATTTATATGCTATTGCATAACGTGGAAATTTTTGTGTAGTTCCTAACAGATTGTAATATTTAATTTCATTTAATTTAATTACTATTCCATCAGTTTCATAATCTAAAAGTGTTTTTTTGAATTTAAAGTCATTAATTCATTCTAACATTTCATTTATATTAAATACAACCTTACCTTCATCTGTTACTGGAAAATTATGATTTTTTAGTCATTTTCTTGTTTCATCTACACTATAAATTTCGTGTTCATGTGGTTCTTGAATATTGTATAAAAATATTGATAAATTTCTTGTTTTTGTTATTTCTGGATTAAGTTGTCTAAGTGAACCACTTGCTGCATTTCTTGGGTTTGCAAGTTGTTGTTTATTTTCTTTTTTTAATTCAAGATTTAATTTTTCAAATTCAGAAAGTTTTAAATAAACTTCACCACGAATTTCAATTTCTTTTAAATAATTAATTTGTTTAGGTAGTTCTTCAATAGTTAATATGTTGTGTGTTACATCTTCTCCGATATGACCATCACCCCTTGTAACCGCTTGTACTAATTTTCCATTTTTATATTTTAAAGAAATACTTAAACCATCTATTTTTGGTTCAATAAAATAACTAACATCAAATGAAACTTTATTAATATTTTCAATTCAGTGTTGTAATTCTTCTTTTTCATATGATTTTTGTAATGAAAGCATTGGAGAATCATGAGTCACTTTTTGAAATGCATTAGACACTGAAGAACCTATTATGCGTGTTGGACTTTGGGATAATTCATCTTCTGTAAATAAAAAATTATATTCTTGTTCTAAGTTTTTTAATTTAATGATTTCTTTATCATAAATTGCATCTTCAACAATAGGATCATCTAAATCAAAATAAGCGTGATTTCACGCTTGAATTTTTTCTTGAAGCAGGATAATTTCTTCTTTAATTTTTTTATTGGTGTTATTTTCCATATTAAACCTTTACAAAAGTATTTGCAAATCATTCAGGAACGGGCACTGTAGAAATTTGGAATACAATTACCATCGTAGTAATTAACATCAATATAATGGTTGCAACTATATCAAACCATTTAGCTTCTAAAATTCTATATTGAGTTCTTTTTGAATAAGGTTCATATCCTCTAACGACCATAGCATCACTTAAATCATTAGCTTTTGAAAAGGAAGAAACAAACAATGGAACAATTAAAGTTAAAAAAGCTTTTATTTTATCTTTTCCATGTCCATTTTTAAAATCAACTCCACGTGAAGATTGAGCTTTCATAATTCGATTTGCTTCATCTAAAAGTGTAGGAATAAATCTTAGTGCTATATTGATTATCATAGTAATAATTTCACTTGGAAATTTAATTAATTTTAAAGGTTTTAATAAATCATTGATTGCTTTTGTTAAAAGCACGCTTTTTGTTGTAAAAGTTAAAATAGTTGTAATTAAAATAACTCCATAAATTCTTAATGTAATACTTGCTGATCTAATTAAAGAAAATTTAGTTATTTGAAAAATATTATCATTTCCAAATGGTGCTCAGTAAATATCATTTATAATCATATAATTTCTATAAATAACAAAATCATCAACTCCACCTTCGTTTGCAATAGGAATATAATTTTCAGCAACACCCTTGATTGTAAAAACATTTATGGCTAATAAAAATAATCCTATATAAATTGGTAATTTAAATTTTCTTATTAAAGTTCTAAATGATCTTGTTGCAATTAAATAAAAAATCATAACACAAATAAGCAGTGCGCTTAAAATAACAAAAGTATCAGCTAAGAAAAATAAAACAATAAATAAAATATTAGCTATAAATTTTAATCTAGGATCCATTTTGTGAATTATGGTGTCAATATTAACAAATTTACCTATAATTGCGTTCATTTTACTCCTTATTGTTTTTTAGTTTTTTATTTATTGCATCTGCTAATTCATTTATGTTTGTTATTTTTCCTAAATTAACGCCACGAGCTTTTAATTTGTTTACAAAAGTAAGAAGTTGAGTGGCTTTTAGGTTATTTTCAATTAAAAATTTTTCGTCATTTAAAACTTTATATGTTTCATCGTCTTTAATGATTTCACCATTTTTAAACATAATGCAACGTTTTGTTCATCTTAGAGCATTATCTAGATCATGAGTTACAATAATTACTGCTTTGTTTTCTTTTTTGTTTAAATCACTAAATAATTGCAACATTGATTCAACACCCACTGGATCTAAACCTGCTGTTGGTTCATCTAAAATTAAAAATTTAGGTTCCATTGCTAAAATACCAGCTAGTGCAACTCTTCTTTTTTGTCCACCACTTAAATTGAAAGGGCTTTTATCAAGATAAGATTCAGGTAAACCGACCATTTCTAAATATTTTTTAGCAAGTTGCTTTGCTTTTTCAACAGGAACACCCATTGAAACAGGACCAAAGATAATATCTTTTTCAATTGTATTTTCAAATAATTGATATTCAGCAAATTGAAAAACAACACCCACTTCTTTTCTTACACTTTTAATATTTTTGATTTTTCTTTTTGTATTTACTATTTCTATATCTGTTTCAACCAATTGAATTTCTTGTTTTTTACTAAAAAGTTTTTTATGTGGTACATTTATGTTTTTGAATTTTATCATACCTGAATCAGGTAATAATAATGCATTTAAATGTTCAATAAAGGTTGTTTTACCACTTCCTGTATGTCCTATTATTGAAATCATTTCACCTTCATCAAAATTTATATTTATATCTTTTAAGACTTTGATATGAGTTGGTAATTTTTTATCAAATTCTTTTGAAATATTATTTACTTCTATTTGCATATTTCCTCAATTAAAACTTTTTCATCATAGGTTGGTTCAATTCCATCAATCATTTCAGATAATTTATAAATAAAAGGTGAGTCAATTTTAGCGAGTTCAACTATTTCTTTATTTTTTAAAATTTCTTTCGGAGAACCACTTGCAACTAATTTTCCACCACTAAATACTAAAAGCTCATCAGCTAAAACAGCTTCATCCATATCATGTGTGATTGAAATTAATATTTTGTTTGTATTTCTGTGTAAGTTATGAATAATTTCAAGGATATCTTCTTTTCCTCTTGGATCTAACATACTAGTAACTTCATCGAAAATAATAATATCAGGATCAAGAGCTAATGTAGATGCTATAGCTACTCTTTGTTTTTGTCCACCACTTAAGTTAGATGGTTCACGATCTAAAGAATCATCCATTGAAACTAATTTTGCATATTTATGAATTAATTCTTTCATTTGTTCTCTTGGAACATGTTTATTTTCTAAACCAAAAGCAATATCATCTTCAACAGTTGCACCAACAAATTGGTTATCAGGGTTTTGAAAAATAATCCCGATTTTTTGTCTTATTTTTTTTAAATTTTCTTTTGAATATATAATGTCATCAATTCAAATTTCACCTTCAGTAGCTTTATAAATTGCACTAATTAATTTTGAAAGTGTACTTTTTCCACTACCGTTATGACCTAAAATAGCCACATAGTGACCTGTTTGAATTTCTAAATTTACACCTTGTAAAGCAAATGATTGACTTTCTGGGTATTTGTAATATAAATCTTTAATTTTTATCATATTGTAAATTATATATTAATAAGTATTAATGTAATAAAATCAATTGAATAAATATGGTATATTTTTTGCAATTTTTTTCTTAATTAGTATAATACAAAGTAATAAAATATAACTAGTTGTTACGATTATTAAATCGTATATTAGTTGAATGAATAATTATTTTATTTGTTAAATGTAAGATTGATAAAAAGTTCAAGATTTATTTTCTTGAACTTACATTTATAAATTATTCAGTAGAATTGTTTGTTTTATCTTTTTTTCATGCTAAACCTTGTTTAATTGAATTAAAAATATTTTCTGTTATTTGTTTTGGTAATGTGGAATTTTCAAGTGTTATTCCAGAATATTTAATTGCATTTGTTCCGAAAACATCAACATTAGGAGCATATATTCCTTTTAATGATTCATTTGAATTAAGCGCACCATTTTTTATTATTTTTAGTTTTGGTGCAGCAAAATTTGTTAAATTTTTATTGTCTAAGAATGCCGAATTTCCAATTTCAACAACGTTTTGCAAGTCAATACTGATTAATTGGTGGTTAGCCAAAAAAGCACTAGATGAAATTGTAGTAATATTATTAGGTATTACAATATTTCCCTTTGCTCTAGTCCCATCAACGATTACATCATTAAAAATTGCTAATTTATCTTTATTTGATTCTATTAATACTTCTAAAAAAATTTCACCAAATGTTGTACTATTTACTGATTTTAATTTTGGTGCTTTTACATTCACTAGTGGAATTTCTGCATTAAAGGAATCGATATTTACATTTATTACATTTGGCAAATCAAGTGTTAACAATTCATTAGCATGAGAAAAAGTTAATTCTTTTATTTCTTTAATATTTTGTAATTTTAAATGTTTAAGTGTTATTTTATTTTTAGAAAATTTATTAATTTCAAAATTATTTTCTAAAGTTCAGTTAATAGCATCTACATTAGGTATGTTTTTAGTAAATACAAATGTTAATCTATTCATTTGATACTTTTGCAAATCTTTGTAAGTATATATGTATTTTGTATAATCACTCGTTGGTTCACTATCATTTAGTCTTGCAAAAATAAATCCCTCATCCATATATTTTTGGAGGTTACTTTCATTTATTTCTAAATAATTATATTCGTTGTCTTCAGTTGCTATGCTATGTAATTTTGCCTTGTCAAAAGCATTTTGTAAAAAGGCTGTTTGTGCTATTGTTTTATTTTTAGTAGGTTTTGTATGTATGATTTTACTAGTTATTTTTTCTGTTTCTTCAAGTGTTTGTTTTACTTTTTGAAATTGCTTTTCACTTAAATTTTTATTTATATATGATTTTATTTCTTCAGTAATCTTATTATATTTAATAAAAACCGGTTCTATGCCTTTTATTTGAGTATTAATTTCATAATATTTTTTTAATTCAACATCAAGGTTATTAATTTTTCTTTTAACATCTGGAAAATTTTCTTTAAAAGTATTTAAAACAATATTTTTATCTAAAATTTCTTGAATTTTTGAGTTTCAAAAATAATCTTGTTTAAATTTATCATTTTGTAGTTTGTCCAAATTATTTCATAATTTTTTTTGTTTTTTTATTAGAACATTTAGCTGTATTTCTTTTACGACAAAAGTTGTAGTGGTCACTGCTAAAATACCCAATAAACTAGCTAGAATAATTCAAATTTTATGTTTCCTTTTCATAATACTTTTCCTTTTGATTTATTATATTTTTTAATTTTTAAAGTAACAATAAGTAACTTCTAGTATTATAAACATATTTTTAATATTTTTAAAAAATCATTTAATACAAAAAATAGGATAATATTTATACTTTTTATATCTAGTTATTCGTTTTTCAATATTCTCCAGTTTTTATTGTATCTAAAACATCTTCTGTTATTTCACTTGGTAATGAAGAATCTTCAAGAGAAATTGATGTATAGTATAATGCATACTCATTTATTACTGAAATTTTAGGCATATTTAAAATTTTTAGTGAACTGATATCATCAAAAGCGCTTTCACCTAATTCAGTTACATTGTTTGCATCCACGTGTTCTAAAGAATTAGCACCATAAAAAGCATATCTATCTATTAAAGTAACATTAGGTATATTTAATTTAGTTAATGAACTAGCATTTTCAAAAGCACTTTGTCCTATTTCTGTTACATTTTCAATGTTAATGTTTTCTAATGATCTAGCATCTTTAAATGCCTTAGTTGGAATTTCATTTGCATTTGGCATATTTAATGTTTGCAATGAAGTAGCATTTTCAAAAGCACTTTGTCCTATTTCTGTTACATTAGGTGCTTCAATTTCTATTAATGAACTAGCATTTTTAAATGCATTTCTTTTAATTTCTTGAGCATTTAAAATATTTATATTTTCTAAAGATTGAGTATTTTCGAAAGCACTTTGACCAATTGTTATAACTTTAGGAGCATTTAGTTTTGATAATTCTGTTGCATTATAAAATGCATTATCAGAAATTTCTAATATATTAGGTAATTCTAATGTTGTTAATGAAGTAGCATTTTTAAATGCATCTTTATTAATTTTTTCAACACCTAAAATATTTAAATTTTTTAATGATTTAGCATTTTCGAAAGCACTTTGTTTTATTTCAATTACATTATCTGCATTTACACTAACCAATGAATTAGCATTTCAAAAAGCATTTTCTCCAATTTCTTTTACCTTAGGAGCATTTAAAGTAACTAAAGAATTAGCACCATAAAAAGCCATGTCATCAATTTTTAAAGCATTTGGTATATCAACTTCAGTTAATGAACTAACATTTTCAAATGCTTTTTTTGCAATTGAAATAACATTGGGCATTTTAATATTTTTTAGTGAACTAGCATTTTTAAAAGCATGCTCACTAATTTGAGTAACATTAGGTATATTTAAATTTTCAAGTGATATAGCGTTGTAAAATGCGCTTTGTCCAATTTCTGTTATATTGGGAATATTTATTTCAATTAGTGAATTAGCATTTTCGAAAGCACTGTCACCTATTTTAGTTATATTAGGTGAAATTATTGTTTTTAATGCAATAGCATTTTCAAAAGCTCGATTTTTAATTTCTGTTACATTGGGAATATTTATAAGTCATAGTGAACTTGTGTCATTAAAACTTCCTTCGCCTATTTTTGTTGCGCTAGGTAAACTAATACTTGTCAGCGATTTAGCGTGCGCAAAAGCCCAATCATCTATTAAAGTGGCGTTAGGCAAATTAATGCTTTTTAAAGAGTTTGCGTTTCAAAAAGCACGGTAGCCAACTTCTACAACCCCTTGCATGTCCGCACTTATCAATTCAGTTGCATTTTCAAAAGCACCAGCGCTTATAATTGTTACATTGTTAGGGATATTGATTTTACCGCTAGCCTTTTGACCATTTATTAAAACATTGTTTACAATTGCTAATTTTTGCGGATTTTTATTAATTAGATTTTCTAAAAATTCAGTGTTATAAAAAGCATTTTGAGCAATTTTATTAACATTAGGAATATTAATTAATTTAAGTAAATTACTATTTTCAAATGCTCCATAACCTATTTCAATTGCATTAGGTGCATTAATTTCTTTTAGATTTTTAAGGTTTGAAAAACTATTGTTTGCAATTTTTGTTGCATTAGATAATTCTATATATTCAACATTAAATTCAGTTTTTTGGTTTGAAAAATCAACAAAAGGATTTCCTATGCCAAATTTATATGGCAATGTTCATTTTATTGAATTTTGTTCAATTGGTTTAACTAAATAAAATATTGTATTTTCCTGATCAAAGTTATTTAAATCAATATCAGGTAATTTATTGAAATTATTTACCGCTAATATAATTCCTTTGTTAATGTAATCTTTTAAATTATTTTCTTCAACTATTAAGGTTTGTTTAGTATTTTCATTATCATTAGGTTTGATACATGATAATGAAAACAATGGACTAAGCAGTGAAACCGCGCCCATAGATATTAAAATTAAAGCTTTTTTTGATTTCATAAACCTCCTATAAAAACTGTTTTAATTTTATCATTTTTAACTTTTTACAAAAGAAATTTATTTATTAATTTAGCAAAATTTACAAAATATTTTCTTTTAATTACTATTAATTTTTATATTATTTAAATTAATATTTTTAATTATTTTTTTGGATATATAAATATAAAAAAACACCCGAAGATGTTTTTTACCAATTCTAGTGGTTGTAGAACTCGACGATTAATGATTCATTGATTTCAGGATTTAATTCTTTTCTTTCAGGTAGACGTAATAATGTTGCCTTGAATTCTTCACGTTTAATTCATTCAGCAACTTGTCTTTCAGTCATAGCTTGTGTAATTTCTGAATTTTGACGTGATCCTTCTTTTAATTCAATAACTGAATCAATTGCAACTTGCATTGAAGGTATATTAGCTTTTTTACCATTTAAAGTAAAATGACCATGATTTACTAATTGACGAGCTTGTCTTCTTGTTTTCGCAAAACCAGCACGATAAACAATGTTATCTAATCTAGTTTCTAGCATTTGTAAGAAGTTTGTACCAGTAATACCTTGTCTTTTTGAAGCTTTTTTAAATGTATTTTCAAATTGTCTTTCATTTACTCCGTAAATAAAACGAACTTTTTGTTTTTCATATAAGTGAAGTCCATAGTCAGTTAATTTTGCACGTTTTTGTCCATGTTGTCCTGGAGCATATTTACGTTGTTTACCTTTTGCAAATTCTTTTCCTGTTTCTAATAATGAAATCCCATAACGACGAGATTTTTTGAATATTGATCCTCTAAAACGAGACATATTATTTCCTTTCTGCAAGGACTTTATTGTACTCTAGTTGTAATATTAAGTTTTTAATGATTTCAGTATAACAGCTAACTTACTTTCAAATCTTAAGAATTCAAAAATTTTACACTATGTACAATTGCTGTGTCAATGCTTTTAAATTTTACTATAAATTAAGTTATTTTTTAACAAAAAAACTATTTTTGAAATTTAATTTGTTTTTTTATGTTTATTTATTTAATTTATATAAAATTAATATATATGAAAATAAGTTTGTTTTTGGCTGTTTTAATCTTAATTTTTTTAACATTCACTGTTTTATTTTTGTGGTATATTTGGATTTTTAATTATTACAAAAAATATGGAATTGAAAAAATTATTTTAAAAACCAAAAAAAATGATCAAACATTAAAAAATTTCACCCAAACCTTAACTCAATTTGAAATGTTTTCAAAAAATGATACTGAATTTGAAAAAATATACAACCAATATGTAGAAATGTATACAAAATTTAAAGCAAAACAATCAAGTTTGATTTTTTATTCAACAACTCTTAAAAATACAATTCATTTTACTTTTGATAAAAAATTAATAATTATTTTGAAAGAAATAAAAAACATAGATAAGGGTTTAAGAAAATGTAAAAAAGACATTAAGGTCATTTTACAATTTGAAAAAGATATTAATGCTTTTGTTAAAAAACACACAAAAAATACAGAATTAATCATTCACCATGCTCGTTTACTATTTTCATTTTTTAGAAAACTTAGCAGCTATGTTAAAGTTAATGAACAAAAATATGATTTTTTTAACTCAGAAATTAAAATAATAGAAAATCAGTGGAGTGAAAACTACAATTTTTTCAAAAACAATGAATTTATAAAAAATAATAGCAACATAAATTTTACTAACTTAAAAAACTTAAATTTAATTTTACTAAATTATTCAAAAATATTAAATGAAGCGTACGGTTTAAAAATGTTTTTGGATACCAAAATAAATGATTTTTTTAAAATAAAAACTAAATTGCAGCAAAATCACTTTACAAATTTTATAGTTAAATTTGACATTACAAAAAGGTTATTTGAGATAGAAAATTGAATTAAAAGTATGCAAGAGTTATTTGATCAAAAAAATTATTTAAAAAATTCCAAAAAAATCAATGAATTGTTTGCTAATGTTTTGCAAGAAATAAATAAAATAATACATGAGTTTAAAATAGAAGAAAATGCATATAAATACTTAAAAAGCAACAATTATAACAAAGAAAATATTGAATTTTTACTTAAAAATTTAGAAGAAAAAAAACAAGAACTTAAAAAAGATTATGAATTTTTTAAAAAAAATAATCAACTAACATATGTGATGGAAGAAAACATTTTAAAATACAAAAATTTATGAAAAAATAATTTTAGAGATGATTTTTTTACTTTAATAAGTGAAACAAAATTCACCAATAAGCAAATATCATCTAAATTATTGACTATAATAAAAGAAATAAATAGCCAGTTTATTGTTATTCAGGATTTAAAAAAACAATTTTCACCATTAAATGAAATAATTTCTGAAATGAAAAAATATGAATTTAAATTTTTAACTATTCAAGCTGAATTAAAAATTTTAAATTTAGAATTAGCAGATGTTGAATGAGAAAATATTGAAAATATTAAAGAATTTAACAAAAAAATTCGAATCAAAAATCAAAATAATAATTATATTTTTGAAACACTTAAAGATGATGTTCAACATTTTGTATTAAAAATAAAAGCACTTGAAGCATCAATAGGTATAAAAATAAAGGCATATAAATTATTTCAAATCTCAATTACTTTTTTTAATAGATACAGAAGTAGTATTTTAGATATTAATGATTTATGTCTAGATATTGAAAAAAGCATAGAATCTAAAAAATATATAGAAGCAATTGATAAAATTTATAAACACATAGAAAAAGGAAGTAACTAATGAAAAAAATCTTATTAAGATATGGAGAATTAACTTTAAAGGGTAAAAATAGAATTAATTTTATAAAAGTTTTAGAAAACAATTTAAAGAAAAAAATGGAAGGTGAAGTAGTTGTAACTTTTGATCGTGCTTTTATTAGTTATTCTGAAAATAATGTAAATCAGTTGCAGTATATTTTTGGATTATCAAGTTATAGCATAGTTGAAGAAATAGATACAACTTGAGATAATATTGTTAATTGTGTATTAGAAGAAGCAAAACAATTTAAATTTAATTCTTTTAGAATTCAAACAAAAAGATCAGATAAAAACTTTATATTTTCAAGTCAAGAAACTAATGAAAAATTAGGGGGGGTAATTTTAAAAAAATTTGAAAACTCATATGTACAATTAAAAGATTCTGACTTAACAATATATGTTGAAATAAGAGCTAAAAAATCATTTGTTTTTTCAAATTATGTTTATACAAGAGGTGGAATGCCTGTTGGAATAAGCGGGAAAACACTACATTTAATGAGTGGGGGAATTGATAGTCCCGTTGCTGCTAACTTAATGCAAAAAAGGGGATTAGTAGTCGATTTTATTAATTTTATAACCCCACCACACACTGATTTTTTTACAACTCAAAAAGTAGAAGAGTTAATTACTCAAATTACAAAATATCAATTAAAATCAACATTATTTCAGATAAATTACACAAAAATAATGAATTATTTAACCCTTGTTTCTAATCAAAAATACAAAATCACTTTAATGAGAAGAAGTTTTTATCGTATTGCTGATGCAATTGCAAAAAAATTTCATTATTCTGCACTATCTAATGGTGAAAATTTAGCACAAGTGGCTAGCCAAACATTAGAAAGCATTAATGTCATTCAAGAAGTGACAAATTTACCAATTTTTAGACCTTTGGTAAGTTTTGATAAAAATGATACTATAAAAATAGCAGAGCAAATTAACACTTATGAAATAAGTATAAGAAGAGCTTGTGAAACATGTGAATTATTCGCTCCAAAAGAACCTGTTACAAAACCTAATTTACAAGAAGCATTAAAATTAGAAGAAGAATTGCCAAGACTAAAAGAATTAGAGGCAGAAGCAATTGAAAATGTGACCATATATCATTTTACAAACAAATAGAGAGGCTAAAAATGAAACTAATTAATTTACATGTAAACACAGTATTTTCTTTACTTGAATCAACTATAGAACTTGATTCAATTATTAAATGAGCAAAAGATAATCAAATTGAATATCTTGCAATAACTGAAAACAAAAATATGTTTTCATTTGCTCAATTTTGTATAAAAGCTAAAGAAAATAACATTAAAACTATTTACGGAATTCAAATAAAAACTTCACAAGAAGCAATAGAATCTGACTTAATAGTTATTGCTAAAAATTTATTAGGATTAAAAGAATTATTTGAACTAAATTTTTATCAATCACAAAATGAATTAGTTTCGCAAACATACTTAAAACAATTTCAAAATTTAATTTTTATCGATCATCCCACATTGGGTTTATTTTCACAAACTAAGTGTAAATATACTGAAATAGACACATATATTGCAATAAATTTACAAATTATTGAAAAATTAAAAATTGATTTGAATACAATAAATGATCAGAAATTTCTTTATGTTAACGAAGGAAGAATTTTTGATCATTTTGATAATCAAACACTTGAAACACTTGAATGAATAAAAACACAAAATAAAACAAAGCGCTTTATTGATATTTTAGTTGCTAATATAGAAACTGATGATATTAGGATTCAAAAATTAATTGAATTTACAAATAATTTAGCTAAATCTCTTGCAATTGAAGTACCTATTTCTAAGTTTAAAATGCCAGTTTATAAAAACTCAGAAAATATTTCAAGTTTTGAATTTTTAAAGAAATTAGTAATTGAAAGCGCAAAAAATAAAATTAAAACGTTTGACTTAGATGAATATAAACAAAGATTAACTTACGAATTAAAAATTATCAAACAATTAGGTTTTGAAGATTATTTTTTAATTATTTGAGATTTTATTAAATGAGCTAAGACAAATCATATTTCGATAGGACCAGGTCGAGGATCCGCAGCTGGATCATTAATTAGTTATTTACTGGGTATTACTCAAATAGATCCAATTGAATATAATTTATTGTTTGAAAGATTTTTAAATCCAAAAAGAATCAGTTTACCAGATATTGATATTGATGTTCAAGATGACAAAAGACAAGATTTAATAAATTATTTAATTTCTAAATATGGAAAAGAAAACGTATCATCAATTATTACTTTTTCAACACTGGGTTCAAAATCATCTATGCGTGACAGTGCTCGTAGTTTTAATGTCCCTATTCCAGCAATTGATCATTTAGCAAAAAAAATTCCTAACAATTTAAGATTAGAAGAAATTTATGAGCAAGAATATGCATTTCGTGAAGAGTTAAATAAGTATAAAAATCCTGAAACTGGTGAAAATGATTTAAAAAATGCTTTTAATGAAGCATGTAAAATTCAAGGTTTTTATCGTCAAACAGGAACTCACGCAGCTGGAATTGTTATTTCTGATCAAAAAATTATTAAAAAATCACCAATTATGTTTGCAAATGATTATCTACAAACAGAAATAACTATGGATTATTTAGAAACCTTTGGACTTTTAAAAATCGATATTTTAGGGCTTAAAACACTTTCAATTATTAATGATATTTTATTAGAAATTAAAAAACAAAACGCAAATTTCGATATTGATGATATACCTTTAAATGATCAAGATACTTTTATGTTGCTTTCAGGAGGTAAAACTGCTGGTATTTTTCAATTAGAAAGTCCAGGAATGCGAAATACATTAATGAAAGTAAAAGTAACAGATTTTAATGATATTGCAGCAATTATTAGTTTATTTAGGCCAGGTCCTATGCAACACATTAAATCATATGCAAATAGAAAAAATCAAAAAGAAGAAATTCCAAAAGTAGAAAAAATTTTTGATAAGGTTTTAGAAAAAACGTATGGAATAATGATTTATCAAGAACAAGTTTTAGAAATTGTTCAAAAAATAAGCAATATGGATTACGCTGAAGCTGATTTATTGAGAAGAGCAATTAGTAAGAAAAAAGCTGAAGAATTTTTAAGTTTTAAAGATATTTTTATTAAAAAAGCCGTTGAAAATAATTACGATAAACAATTAGCAGAAAATATTTTTGATAATATCGAAAGTTTTGCTGCTTATGGTTTTAATAAATCTCATGCAGTTAGTTATTCACTTATTACATACCGTATGGCTTATTTAAAAACTCATTTTCCATTAGAATTTTACAATGCAATTATTTCTTCTTCTATTAATAGTTATGAAGATTTAAATAAATATATTTCTGAAGCACAAGAGTTAGGTATTTCTGTGGTAAGTCCAACAATTAACGATTCAGAATTAAAATCCATAATAAAAAACAAAAAAATTTATTTACCTTTAACGATGATCAAAGGTTTTGGAAAAGTTGGAGCTGAAAATATTGTAAACGAAAGAAATAAAAATGGACCTTTTAAAAATATTTTAGAAACATTTTTAAGATTAAGAGCTGCTTCGATTGGAGAAAGTACTCTTAAAACATTAACAAAAGCTAGTGTCTTTAGAGAATTTGAAAATCAAGTTTCAATATTAAATAGTTTAGAAAATTCTACAGCTTTTAAGTTGGAATTATTTAATGGATATAACACAAAAACAAAAATAATTAATTGAGAGCAAGTTAATTGAAATATTAAACCCATTCAATATGATTATGATTATGAATTTGAATCAAAAAATGAAATATTATATTTAGGTAATGTTTATAATTCTTCACTTACTAAGCAATTTGAATCAGATATAAGATTAGTTAATATTCACCCTGGTACGCAACATAAAATTGCAGTTTTTATAAAAGATGCCATTGTAAAAACTACCAAAAATAACAAACCATTTACTATCGTTAATTTGTTTGATAGCAGTGCTTCAATTCAAGTATTTATTTGAAATAATTCACCAATTAAAGAACATGTAGGTAAAATTATTTATGTTGACATACTCAAAAAACAAGATCTAAGTTGACAAATTAAAGGCTGAAAGGAAATGTAATGAAAAAAAGAGTAATTATTGTAGATGGAACATATTTAGTATTTAAAAGTTATTATGGAACACTATATTCAAAACTTAAACTAGAAACTACAACAGGTATTAAAACAAATGCAATTGTTGGTTTTTTTAATACAGTTTTTAAATTATTAAAAGAATACTCTCCAGATCAAATTTTCTTTTGTTTTGATGCAAGAG
This sequence comes from Mycoplasma zalophi, assembly GCF_025486335.1. GTDB lineage: Bacteria > Bacillota_I > Bacilli_A > Mycoplasmatales > Metamycoplasmataceae > Metamycoplasma > Metamycoplasma zalophi. The sequence continues at coordinate 84,349 of NZ_JAOOPZ010000002.1, read as the reverse complement.
CTAAAACTTTTAGACATAAAGAATATCCAGAATATAAGCAGCAAAGACAAAAAGCACCTGAAGATTTTTATACTCAACTTTTAATTATAAAAGATCTTTTACCAGAACTTAATTTTAAAAGTTTTGAGCAAAACGGATTTGAGGCCGATGACATAGTAGCATCAATAACTTCGCAATTAAAAGAAAATACAGAAATATTAATCTATTCAGCTGATCAAGATTTAAATCAACTAATCGACATCAATGTAAAAATTTTAAAACCAAAAAATAGGGAGTTAATTGAGCTAACAAATGATAACTTTTTTGAAATTTATAATTTTTATCCTTGACAAGTTGTAGACTATAAATCAATAGTTGGTGATAGTTCCGATAATTTTAAAGGAGTAAAAGGAATAGGACCAAAAACTGCAATTAAATTACTAGATAAATACCATAACGTAGAAAACATTTATGTAAATATACAATTACTAGATAAAAACCTTCAAAAAAAATTTTTAGAATATCAAAATGATTTAAAAAGAGATAAATATTTAGCACAACTAAGATATGATGTACCTTTTGAAGACAAAAATATTTTAAACTCATTTTTAAATGTAAAAATATCAGAAAATGCTCAAAATAGATTACAAGAATTGGAGCTTATTAAAATAACTCAAAATTTAAGAAAATTAGAGGTAATTTAAATGATAGCAATAATTGGAAAAAGCGGTGTTGGTAAGTCAACATTTTTAAATTTTTTACAGCGTCAAGGCTATCGTGTTTTAATTGTGGATAATCTAGTAAAAAAACTCTATCAAAATGGAAGTGAAGGTTATAAATTAATAAAAAATAATCTTGGTGAAAATTTTGTAAATGATGTTGAAGTTGATAAAAAAGCACTTGTGGATAGGCTTTTTTTGCAACCTGAATTTATTAATGAGATTGAATCATTAATTTTTCCTTTAATTGAAAATCATTTGGAAAATAATTTTTATGATTTCGTAGAAATACCAATTTTATACAAAAAAAATGCTAATTTCAGTCGTTTTTTTACAAAAGTTATTTGCATTGACATTCCGGAAAAAATAAGAGTTAAAAACTTACAAAAACGAAATGTAAATAACAAGAATAAAATTGTAATTGATACTATAAACAAGCATTTTTTTGATCCTAAAATTGTAAATATTTATTGTTATAAAGTTCTATCTAGAAACTTTTTTAAAAAATTCTTCAAAATTTATTTTTCAAGCATTTAAAATTAGATTATCAAGAACGAAAAAATTCAAAATTTATAATTTAGATTTGAGGTGTTGTATGCAGTACAATAATTTTTATATTGAAAAAAATCAATACATTAGTCAAACAGACTTAGAAAATATTCGTATCTTATACACACCTATTATAGGTATGGAATCAGTTGCGCTTTATCATTTTTTATTAGATGAATTTAATTTAGCTCAAAACCCTAGGTATGAGTTTTCATTTGATGAAGTTTTAAATTGTTTAAATTGTAATATAGAAATCTTAATTGATGCAAAAGATAAATTAGAAGCTGTGGGTTTAATAAGGTGTTTTGAATCTCCTTTATTTCAAAACATGATTATTTCTTTAAATAAACCGCTAACAATTGAACAATATCAAAAATCAGTTTTAGCTAAACAACTTTTTAAATTAATTGGTGAAAAAAAATATGAAAAAATATTTTTTGCACAACAGTTATTTACATTAAACAAAGATGAATATATTAATACTTCAAAAAAATATACTGATTTATTTGAACTAAAAGATAATATAAATCTAAACTTTGATAAATTGCATATTGAAATAGAAAAATCTAAAAATATTAGTGCAAATACAAATTTTAATAGTATTTTAACTCCTGAACAATTTATAAAGCAAAAAACAAATCAAGAACCAACTATATATCATAAAAAGATGATTGAAAATTTAGTTAATTTAGGTTTTTTAAATGAACAAATTAATTTATTTATTGACTTTTCATTAAAAGTTAACAATCAAATTGTTGTAAATTATGTTGAAACTATTGCTCGTGACTATGCAATAAAAAACATCATGTTAACAAATGATATTAAAAAAGAATTAGAAATCACCTTAGAAATAAAAAACTATTCAAAAAATAAACAAAATATTAATAATTTATGTTAACGAACGGAATTTAAATGGGTAATGTATCGATAAAAGAAATTAAAATAAATTTAAATACTTCCAAAGTAAAATTAAGTAAAAAGCAAGAAGAAATGCTTAATGATGATCAAATAAAAGAAATTATTACTAAACTTAACCTTAATGATGAACAAGTTAAAGAAGGGATGAATTTATTGTATAAGTATTACAGTAACTTAAAAAAATATCAAAAAAAACCTAATTGAGAATTAGTAGTAAATAATTATGGATTTTTAGACCTAGATTTTAGCAATCAATCATGATTTAAAAAACAAAAGATTTTAGATAATTTTTGATTTTCAAACATAACAAACATTGAAAAAGATATTGATAATTTTTGAAATAATAAAACTAAAAAAACAGAAGCACTTAAAAAAACAATAGAAACATTTAAAGAATATGGAGATATAAAAAAATTAATAAATGATCATTTAAAACTTAAAGCTACTAAAAGTTTATTTATTGTAAATGATGATTTAATTAATGTAAATTATTCATTAAAATATTTAGCTTTTTTAGTAGCATCACAAAATAAAACTGTTGCTTTTTTAGATTTAAATGATTTGTATAATTTTTTAAGCATTCAAGGATACAAGATCAAAGATTCTATTCTTCCACTTTTAAAAGAAGTAGATTATTTATTTTATACAGGGTTAGGTTTAATTAACAAACCTCTTTGATTTTTTCAAGAATATATTATGAATATTTTAATATCTAGAACTCAAATGCAAAAAATGACATATATTTTTAGTTTTGTTGATATAGAAAAAAAATCAACGCAGTTAATTAGTAATACAAATAATTTTGATGAAAAAACTTTTAAAAATTTAAAAAATATTTTAGTAAAATTAATAAACGAAAATTTTGATACATTAAAAAAATAATTTTTGAAATTTTTAAATTAAAATCATTATAGTGATAGTTTGTAAGAAAGGACAAATATGCAAAAAACAAAAAAAATAGCAATTAATGGTTTCGGAAGAATCGGAAGACTGGTATTTAGAGATATTTTCGAAGAAAAAGATATAGAAATAGTAGCCATTAATGACTTGACAAATTCTCAAACATTAGCTCACTTATTAAAATATGACACAGCACATAGAAAATTTAATCATGATGTAACTTTCAATGAAAATAATATTATTGTTGATGGAAAAAGTATTCCTATATATAGTGAAAAAGATCCAAAAAATCTACCATGAAAATCATTGAATGTTGATATAGTTGTTGAAGCAACAGGACGCTTTACAACTGAAGAAGGTGCTTCATTACATATTGAAGCAGGAGCAAAAAAAGTAATCATCACAGCTCCTTCAAAAGGTTCAAATAACATTAAAACAATAGTATATTCAGTTAATGAAAATACACTAACAAATGAAGATAAAATTATTAGTACTGCCTCATGTACAACAAACTGTTTAGCTCCCATTGCAAATATTTTAAATAAAGAATATAAAATTAAAAAAGGTTTTATGACAACAGTTCATGCATATACAGCTGACCAAAATCTTCAAGATGGGCCTCATAGAGATCTAAGAAGAGCAAGAGCGGCAGCGATGAATATAGTACCTACAACAACAGGAGCAGCAAAAGCTATAGGATTAGTAATTCCAGAATTAGCAGGAGTTATGGATGGAATTGCTTTAAGAGTTCCAACTGTTACTGGTTCAATTGTTGATTTAACTTTAGAACTTGAAAAAGAACCTACCGTTAAAGAGATTAATGAATTAATGAAACAAAACGCTTCAGAATCACTTATTTTTACCGATGAACCTATAGTATCTAGCGACATTATCGGTTCACATGGCGCATGATTTGATTCACTTTTAACAAGTGTTATTGAAGTTGATGGCAAAAAATTATATAAAGTTTTTGGTTGATACGACAATGAACAAAGTTTTGTAAGTCAATATGTAAGAGTTTTAAAACACGTTTTAGAATTAAAATAAATATATTTTAAAGAGATATTTATATCTCTTTTTTATATTTTTTATGTGGTAAAATTAAAATAAGTTATTAAGGAGTAAAATTGACTAATAATACTTATAAAGCTTTATATAGACAATATAGACCAAGAAATTTTGATGAAGTAAAAGGTCAAGAACATATTGTAAAAACATTAAAAAATATTATTTTAAATAACAAAGTATCTCATGCTTATTTATTTAGTGGTCCAAGAGGGACAGGTAAGACATCAATTGCTAAAATTTTTGCCTCTACTTTAAATTGTTCACATAATGAAGTAAATGCAGTTGAAGCATGTGAAAAGTGTATAAAAAATGTTGATAATAGTTTAGATATAATTGAAATTGATGCAGCATCAAATACTGGTATAGATGATATTAGAAATTTAAAAGAAAAAATTAAAAATCTTCCTACTAGTTCAAAATATAAAATTTATATTATTGATGAAGTACATATGTTATCAAAATCAGCATGAAATGCACTTTTAAAAACCATTGAAGAGCCACCATTACATGTTATTTTTATTTTAGCAACCACTGATCCTCAAAAAATTCCAATAACTGTTTTAAGTCGTGTTCAAAGATTTAATTTTAAAAAAATTGAAAATAAATTTATTATTGAACAACTTAAGTATGTTTATGAAAAAGAAAATATTGAATTCGAAGAAGATGCTCTTAAATTATTGGCAACACTAAGCAATGGAGCGATGAGGGACGCACTAACCATGGCAGATCAAGTATCTATTTTTAGTGGAGAAAAAAAAGTGACAAAAAAAGATGTTGAAACAATTTTTAGTTTGACATCAAATGAAACGATAATTGAATTGCTAAATTTAATTTCTTTCAATTCATTAAATGAAACACTAAAATATAATGAAAATATTTTTGATAATGGAATAGATACTGAACGTTTAATTGTTCACTTATTAGATATATTAAAAGATTTTATTATATACAAACAAACAAATGAACCAGAATTATTAATTAATTCTCAGGAAGTAGAAATTAAAAATTTAAAATTAAATTTATCAAACTCTTATTTAATTTTAGATCACTTCATTCAACTTCTTAAAGATATAAAATATTCTGATACACCAAAACAACAGTTTGAACTATCATTAATTAAACTTTATGGAGATATTCATAAAAACACCAATATTGAAACCGCTGATTTTAAAAATCAAATTACTACTGAAATTAAAGAAAATCAAATGTCAATTAATGATGATTTTCAAGAATTTTCAGCGTCCAAAGATTCAAATGAAGATTTATTAGAAATTGAAAATAATCAACAAAGCATAGAAGAAGACTGAACCGGTTTAGAAGATAATTCATTAAACGATCAGCAAAATTTTGAAAATAATAATGAAAATATTTACAAAACAGTAGAAAAATACAATGAAATGTATGACACAAATTTAAGCACTACATATGTAGATAATATTAAACAAAGTAGCCACAATTCCTGAAATTCATATGCAAAGGACATTAATAAATTTTTACCTATTGATGACATAGTAAATGATACTATTATTGAAAAACAATCAACTAATCAAAAAATCAATTCAGTTTTACATAATACCCAAGAATTTGCAGTTATTCAAAATGATTTAACAAGCGAACAAGAAATAGTTCAAGATAGTATTTTAAATCAAGAAGAAGATGAAGGGGAAATTGTTGCATCTGATATTTTTGATTCAAATGACGATTATGAAAATAATTCTAATTTCATTCAAACATCCCAAAAACCAAAAGAAATAGAAATCGATGACATTATTAATATGATGTTAATAAGTCAAAAAGAAAAACATGAATCAAATCCAATAAATTGATCTGTTATTTATAAAAGTAATATTTTAAAAAGTTTAGATACTGATAAAAACCCTGCATACGATAACTATAAAAAATTATTTTCAAATATAAAATTAATACTTTCATCTGAGAAATTTATTATTTTCTTAGCGGATTATCAAAGTATTATCAATGCGTACTTGCAGTATTTAGAAGAATTTCAATTTCACGAATATATAAAATCAGTTTTTTCTAAAGAAATTTGTATTTTTGTAGTTAATAGAAATAAATTAGAAAAAGCAAGTCAATATTGAAGAGAAAATAGAGTAGAAATTTCACAAAGAAAAATAGTACCTATGAAATGCAATATGAAAAATCCAACCAATTTTCAATCAAAACAAAGTATAGATAAACTAAAAGAAACATTTGGAGATAAATTAAAAATAACAAAATAGGAGAAAAAAATAATGAATATACAAGAAATGTTAAAACAAGCAAAAAAAATGCAAAGCGAAATGGAATTAAAAGAAAAAGAAATTGCAAAAAAAGAATTTGTAATTGAAAAAATGGGAATAACATTAACAATTTTAGGCTCAAGAAAATTAAAATCTGTAAAAATAAATGAAGCATTAATTGATCCTAATGATCCTGAAACATTAGAAGATTTAATAGTAGTTGCATTCAATGATGCGATGGAAACCATTGATAAAACTTATGAAGAATTAAGTCAATCACTGCCACAAGGAAATCTACCTTTTTAAATGAAAGATGAATCATATAAAGATCTTTTAAAACTTTTAAAACAAATACCAGGAATAACCACAAAACAAGCAGAAAAAATTATTTATTTTATTTTATTTTCTGATCAAACATATGTTGATGATTTGACAAATGTCTTAAAAACCTTTAAGCAAACACATAAAAAGTGTATTATTTGTAATAATTTTGACAAAAAAGATATTTGTAATATTTGTTTACAAAGAAAAAACGCAAATAAATTGTTAGTTGTTTTAAAGGCAGAAGATATTCAAAAATTTGAAGATCTTGATTTTTTTAATGGAAAATACTTTGTTATTGAAAAGTTAATTAATCCTGTTAAAAAAATTTCTATTGATCAAAAAAATATTGAATTATTTTTAGCATCAACTGAGAGTGCAAATGAAATTATTTTGGCGCTACCTAGTAATTTAGAGGGACAAATGACAATGCAATATTTAAAAACATTAGTAAAAGATAAAACAAAAAAAATATATCAATTAAGTACAGGCATTCCTGTTGGGGCTAGTGTTGATTATATTGATCCAATTACTTTAATTCAATCACTTAAAAACAAGACCGAAATTTAGGAGATATTATGAAAAGAGCAAGATTTATAACTTTTGAAGGTATGGATGGAAGTGGTAAAACTACGATAATAAGTAAGTTAAAACAAAAATTCATCGAGGAAAATATAATAAACAATTTTGTTTTTACCCGTGAACCAGGAAGTTCAAAAAGTGATGAAGCTGAAAAAATAAGAAATTTTATTCTAGATAATAATAATACATTTAGTTCAGCTGTTGAAGCTCTTTTATTTGCAGCAAGTAGAAGGATCAATTTAGAAAAAGCGATTTGACCTGCATTAGAAAACAATAAAATTGTAATTAGCGATAGATACTATCATTCTTCTTTAATTTACCAAGGTATTTTAGGAAATGTTGGTATTGAAAAAGTTCGTGAAATTAATATGATTGCAACTGATTACACAAAACCAGATTTAATTATTTTCTTTGACTTAAAACCAGAAATTTCCTTACAACGGATTACACAGAATCGCCTTATTTTAGATCGCATGGAAACAAGTGATTTAGAATATTATAAAAAATTACATGACGGTTATAAAAAATTAATTGATTATGAACCAGAAATTTTTGAAATTGTGGATGCTTCAAAACCAATTGAAGAAGTTTTAAATAATGTTTTAGAAATTTTTAAAAAGAAAGTTTTATAAATATGAAAGATAATAACTATGTTTATAAATTAATAGATAATTCAATAAAACAAAATAAGCCATTTCAATCAGTTATTTTTTCATCATCTAAAAACTTTAAAATCGACAAATATATTTTGTATTATATAAATAAATTACAAAATTCTCACTTTAGTGATTTTGGACAATTACAAAAACAAATTAATATCCAAATTTTAGGTGATATCCATTCATTAAATAAAGACGAAATTTTAAATTCTATTAATGAAACATTTTTTACAATGAATAAATCCATTAAAAACATATTAATTATAAAAAATATTGAAAATGGATCAACACAGGCAATTAATGCATTATTAAAATATTTGGAAACTTTATCTAGCAATATTTTTGTTTTGATTACAACAAATAATAAAGGTGCTGTTTTAAAAACAATACTTTCAAGAAGTACAGTTATTGATTTGATTGATGAAAACACACAAGAATTTGAAAATTATTTAAAAAATTTAAACACTCCATTTGTTAATTTTTATCAAATTCTTACAAATGATATTGATATTTTTAATACATTTTATTCATTAGAAAATGATAATATTTTACAAGACATTTTAAAAGCAATTAATCAAGAAAACTTGAATTTTTTTGATATCTTAATCACTAAAATGAATTTTGAAAATAGTTTTTTAATTTTAAATTTTTTAAATTATGTTTTTAAAAATATTTATTTTTTACAAAACAGCATTAACCTAAATAAAATTGATAAATTAATAATTAATAAAACAACAAAAAATACTGAAAAAATTTTGAATTTAATAAATAAATATCAAAATGTAATTACCAATAATACTTATAATTTCAAAATTCAAAAATCGGCTTTTGTTTTAGAATTAAGGAGTTTATATGAATAAATTTTACATTGTAGGAACACCTATTGGTAATTTAAAAGATATCACATATAGGGCGATTGAAACATTAAAAAATGTTGACATTATTCTATGTGAAGATACTAGAAATTCAAAAATATTACTTGATTTTTATGAAATCAAAAAACCGCTTATGTCATACCATAATTTCAACGAAGAAATCATGGCAAAAAAAACAATTAACTTAATTAAAAACGAAAATAAATCAGTTGCTTTGATTTCTGATGCTGGAATGCCTGTTATAAGTGATCCTGGTTTTGAAATTATTAAACAATGTTATGAAAGTGATATAGATGTTGAAGTAATAAGTGGTCCAACCGCACTTATTCACGCAGTAATAAAAGCAAATTTTTCTAGTCAATTTAGTTTTTTAGGTTTTTTAAAAGATAAAAGTGAACAAAGAATCAATCAATTAAAAAAATTAGACTATGGTGTTTATGTTGCTTACATTTCACCACATAAATTGCTTAGATCTTTAGAAGATTTTGAAAAAGTTTTTAATGAACAAGAATGTAAAATATTTTTAATTAAAGAAATGACAAAAAAATTTGAAACATTTTACACAGGAACTGCAAAAGAAGTACTAAGTCAATTAAACAACAATACAAAAGGTGAATTTGTCATTGTTTTTAATATTCAAAAACCCAAACATTTAAAAGTAAATAAATATGAAAAATTTTCAAAAATAAATAAATAATTTATTACATTGAAAAAATTTTGTGCTATAATATAAGAACTACTTGGCGGAGGTGGCGAAGTGGTTAACGCTCTGGGTTGTGGCTCCAGCATACGCGGGTTCGATTCCCGTCCTCCGCCCCATTTTTTTTATAAATTTTTTATTTTAGAATAATAACTAATCACCTTTTTATGGTGGTTTTTTATTTTTTTATTTTTCTTAGCTGTTTTTAATCTATTAAAAACAATATGCATTGTGGTAAAATTTAAACATATTAAAAAACTAAAGGAGTAAAAATGACACCACATATAAATGCAAAAGATAATGAAATAGCAAAATATGTTCTTATGCCAGGAGATCCATTAAGAGCAAAATATATTGCTGAAAATTACTTAACAAATGTAAAATTAGTTTCAAATGTAAGAAATGTATTTATGTACACAGGAGATTATAAAGGTAATAAAGTAAGTGTATGTGCATCAGGGATGGGGATTCCTTCAATTGGAATTTATGCTTATGAATTATATAATTTCTATGGAGTAGAAGCAATTGTTAGAGTTGGTTCTGCTGGATCATATGAAAAGGATTTAGCACTTTATGATTTAGTATTAGCTTCTAGTTGTTATGGAGAAAATGTAAGTTTTAGAAAAGCTTTTAGTCTTCCAGAAGAACATATGGCTTTTCCAAATGAAATATTAAATTTACAGATTGAAAATAATTCAAAAGAATTAAATATTGACTTAAAAACTTTACACATTCATTCAGAAGATGCTTTTTATACCGATGAAAATGTTGAAACAAGAAAATCAAGAAGTAATAACGCCGCTTGTGTTGAGATGGAAAGTTATGGACTATTTACAATAGCACAAAAACTAAATAAAAAAGCTGCATGTCTTTTAACTATTTCTGATAATTTAGTAACAAAAGAATACACTACAAGTGACGAAAGAGAAAAATCATTTAATAAGATGATGGAATTAGCTTTATCAGTTGCTAAGGATTATCAATAATGCGAATGATAGATTTAATTGATTTAAAAGCTAATGGCAAAGAATTAAATCAAGAACAAATAAATTTTATTATTACAAATTATGTAAATAAAAATATTCCTGATTATCAAATGGCTAGTTTATTAATGGCTATTAGATTAAAATCAATGACTGATAAAGAAATTTCTTATTTAACAGAAGCTATGATGAATAGTGGAAAAGTTTTAAATTGAGATTTTTTAAATACCATAGTAGTTGACAAACATTCAACTGGTGGTGTTGGAGATAAAACAAGTATAGTTTTAGCCCCTTTACTTGCTTCTTTAGGTTTAACAATGGCAAAAATGTCAGGACGTGGATTAGGTCACACCGGTGGTACTATTGATAAATTAGAAACAATTAGTGGTTTTAAAATTACATTAACAGATCAAGAATTTAAACAAACAGTTAAACAACATGGTTTAGCCTTAGTGGGTCAAGACAAAGAATTAGTACCCGCAGATAAATTAATTTATGCATTAAGAGATGTAACTGCAACAGTTCAATCAATTCCTTTAATAGCTTCAAGTATTATGTCTAAAAAACTTGCAACTGGTTCTAATGTAATTTTATTAGATGTTAAATGTGGTTCAGGGGCTTTTATGAAAAATATTGAAGAAGCAACTGAACTAGCAACGCAAATGGTTAATATTGGAAAAAACCTTGGTAGAAAAGTTTTAGTTGAAATTACAAATATGCAACAACCACTAGGAAGAGCTATTGGTAACAAAAATGAAATTTTAGAAGCTGTTGATACTTTAAAAGGAAATGGACCTGAACAATTCAAGGAATTAATTTATTCATCTGCAACAAGTTTATTATTGGAAACAAATAAAGCAAAAACTTTATCAGAAGCAAAAAAATTAATTGATGAAGTTATTGAAAATGGTAAAGCTTTTGAAAAATTTAAAGATTGAATTAAATCACAAGGTGGAAATATCGATGAAATCTTTGATAAAAATTGATATGCACCAAAATATAAAAAAGAAATTGTTGCTCATAAATCAGGTTATTTAGAAATTTTAAGTTCACTTGAATTTGGAATTGCAGCTATGAAATTAGGGGCAGGAAGAAAAACCAAAGAAGATAAAATTGATAATGAAGCTGGAATTTATTTAAATAAATTAACAAATGAAAAAGTTATTGATGGAGAAGTTTTATTCACTTTATATTCATCAAATCCAATTCCGCAAGATATAATCAATGACTTAAAAGATTTTTGACAAATAAACGACAATCAAATTGAAAATTCAATTATACTTAAAAAAATTCAGTAGGAGAAAATTATGGAATATAACAGAATGGTAGATCATACTTTATTAAAACCAGAAGCAACTCAAAAAGAGATTGACAAATTAATAGATGAAGCTAAAAAATATAATTTTTGAAGCATCTGTATAAATCCAAGTTGAATTAAATATGCGTTTGAAAAATTAAAAGATTCAAATACACTAATTTGTACAGTAGTTGGATTTCCATTGGGTGCTATGAGTACACAAGCAAAAGTTTTTGAAACAAAACTAGCTTTAAATCATGGAGCCAAAGAAATTGATATGGTAATTAACATTGGTCGTTTTAAAGATGGTCAATATGATTATGTTTTAAATGAAATTAAAGCAATTAAAGAAGCGTGTGGGAATAATGTATTGAAAGTTATTGTTGAAACCGCATTATTAACAAATTGAGAGATTGAAAAAGCTACAGAAATAGTATTGCAATCAGGTGCTGATTTCATTAAAACATCAACAGGTTTTAGTTATCGTGGTGCTAACTTTGAAGATATCCAAATTATGAAAAAAATTGCCCAAGATAAGCTTTTAATAAAAGCTGCTGGAGGAATTAAATCATACGAAGATATGCAAAAAATGGCAGAACTTGGTGCAAATAGATTTGGAATGAGTAAATCAGTTGCAATTTTTGAAGAAAAGAGAAACTAATCATGGTAGAAATATTTAATCATCCACTTATAAAAACAAAATTAACAACAATGAGAAATAAAGATACTTCTCATGATGTATTTAGAAAAAATTTAAACGAAATAGCATCATTAATGGTTTTTGAGGTTTTAAGAGATTATAAACCTCAACAAGCAACAATAAAAACACCAATAGGTGCAGAAACAACAGGATATTTTTTAGATAAAGAAATTGTCATTGTTCCTATTTTAAGAGCAGGACTAGGAATGGTTCAAGGAATTTTAGATTTAGTTCCACAGGCAAGAGTAGGTCACATAGGAATTTATCGCGATGAAAAAACTTTTGAAGCCATTGATTACTTTTATAAAGTTCCAAGTGTTTCAAAAGATTCATATGTTTTAGTGGTTGATCCTATGTTGGCAACAGGTGTTAGTGCATATGATGCTATAAATAGGTTAAAGCGAGAAGGGTTTACTAATATAAAATTAGTTTGTTTAGTAGGTGTGGATAAGGGAGTTGAAAGAATTCAACAAGCCTTTCCAGATGTTGATATTTATTTAGCAACAAAGGATGATTATTTAAATGAAAATAATTACATTGTCCCAGGATTAGGTGATGCCGGTGATAGATTATTTGGTACAAAATAAAGAGAGTTAATAACTCTTTTTTATTTTTTAGCACTTTTTTAGTTAGAGTGCTAAAAATTTGCTATAATTTGTAATAATGAAAGTGAAAGGAAATAACATGAAACATCCTATAATCGGTATCAAAGATAAAGTTTTAATGGTAGATGATTTATTAGAAATTACCATTGGAAAAATAGATAGTTTAAAAATATTAGATTATGCTATAAAAAATAATGAAAAAATTGTTATTACAACATTAAAAAAACACACACCCTCAACAAAAACTTTAGAAAATTTTTATGAATATGGAGTTATTGCTGAAATAGTAGAAGTAAAAGCACAAAGTAAAACAAATTCAAATAATAAAATTGTTGTTTTCAAAGGTTTAAAGAAAGTTTTATTAAAAAATATATTGCCCTTAAATGTTTCAGAAACAGAAGAAGATATAATCGAAGACGGAAATGTAGAAGTTGAAGAAGTTAATGAATATGTTTCTAATTTGGATATGCTAAAAGAAATGCTAAATAAAATTGCTGATGTATTTTCAAAAGGTGCATCTTCAGCGAATGACTATTCTTCACCAAGACAAATTGATATTAATGAAATCGCAAAGCAATTAGCAAGCACAGTACAAACTTTAGATGAAGCAGGTGCTAAGTCAATTTTATTAACAATAATCCAAGCACAAAAATTAAAAACTACTGAAAAATATAAAGTATTTCAAGAAAATGATTTTGTTTTAAAATCTGAAAAACTTCTTGAATATATTTTGATTCAATTTAAATTACAATTAATTGATAATGAAATTGATAGCACATTAAGAGGCGAATTAGAAGAACAACAAAAAGAATTTTTATTGCGTGAAAGATTGAGAATTATTCAAAAATCATTAGGAGATGAAGAAACTGAAACAAATTATGAAGAATCAGTTTCTAATGCAGAATTAAAACAACAATACCCAGAAGTAGTTATAAAAGCAATCGAAAAAGAAAAATCAAAAACAAAAAATATGATGCCCGCAAGCCCTGAAGCTAATATTTCAAAAAATTATGTTGATTTATTACAAGTTTTACCTTGAAGAAAAGTAGCTTCAGAAAACTTAGATTTAGTAAATGCAAAAAAAATTCTTGATGAACACCATTATGGTTTAAAAGACCCAAAAGAAAGAATTTTAGAATTTATTGCTGTTTTAACACACAATAAATTGCAAAAATCTCATAAAAATGATTTAATTAAATTACCTGATACTGATAAATTTTTTATTGATAAAACACTATTTGTAAGTAAAGAAGGAAGTTTAGTTAACGAATCAACTCAACCTATGCCAATTTTAACATTAATAGGGCCTCCAGGTGTTGGAAAAACAACATTAGTTCGTTCAATAGCTAAAGCGCTTGAAAGACCTTATATTAAGGTATCTTTAGGTGGAGTTAAAGATGAAAGTGAAATTAGAGGACATCGTCGTACCTATGTAGGTGCTATGCCTGGAAAAATTATTAATGCTATTAAAAAAGCAGGTGTTTCAAATCCGGTTGTTCTATTAGATGAAATAGATAAAATGTCGGCTGATTATCGTGGTGATCCTACTTCTGCTTTATTAGAAGTTCTAGATCCTGAACAAAACGTTAATTTCCAAGATCATTATTTAGAAATAGAATATGACTTATCAAAAGTATTATTTATAGCAACTGCAAACTATTTTGAAAATATCCCTGAAGCGCTTGTTGATAGGGTTGAAATGATTGAATTAAGTTCTTATACTTCAATTGAAAAATTACAAATTGCAAAAAAACACTTAATCCCTAAAGTATTAGAATTTAATTCACTAACTGAAAATCAATTTAAAATTACAGATGATATTTTAAATTACATTATAAAATATTACACACGTGAATCAGGAGTTCGTGAATTAAGTAGGATTTTAGATAAAATTGCAAGAAAAATAGTTGTTAAACTATTAAGTAAAGAAGTTGATGATGAATTTAATATTACCTTAGAAGAAGTAACTAATTTCCTAGGACCTATAAAATTTGAAGATGCAGAAAATGAAAAAGAAGATCAAATAGGTTCAGTAAATGGATTAGCTTGAACAAGTTATGGTGGCTCTACACTTGCAATCGAAGTAAGTACTTTTGCAGGAAAAGAAGGACTGAAATTAACTGGTTCTTTAAAAGAAGTTATGCAAGAATCAGCACAAATTGCATTAAATTATGTAAGATCCCACGCAGAGGAATTTGATATTGATTTTGACTTTGAAAATAATACAATTCATATTCACGTTCCCGAAGGAGCGGTTCCAAAAGATGGACCAAGTGCTGGAGTAACATTTACAACTGCAATAATTAGTGCGCTTTCTAAAAAACCAGTTTCACCAACTGTTGCAATGACAGGAGAAATTACTTTAAGAGGTAAAGTTTTACCAATTGGTGGTTTAAAAGAAAAATCACTAGCGGCTTCTAAGTTTGGAATAAAAACAATATTTATTCCAAAAAACAATGAAAAGAATTTAGTGGATGTCCCTGACGAAGTTAAAAAACAAATTCAATTTGTACCAGTTTCAGAATATACACAAATCTACAATCGTTTATTTAAAAAATAATATAAAAAATACCAAACTATAATGCTTGGTATTTTTTTAAACTTTCAATTTCTTTAGCTGTTAGTTCCCTTGATTGTCCTCTTCGCAAATTAGAATCTTCAATAGATGCAAATGATTTTCTATGAAGGTTTATAACAAGGTTTCCAACTTCTTTAAATAAATTTTTTACGTGATGGTATCTTCCTTCTTGCAAAGTAACTTCATAGTTTACTTCATCTAAATATATAACTTTTTGTAAAGATCTTTTACCTTCAATAAAAACATTATTAGAATTTAAAAAATCAAGTTCTTTATTGCTTAATTTTTTTTGTAATGTTGCTATATACACTCTTGGTATATTATTTCGAGGATGAAGTAATTTATTTGTTAATTCTCCGTCATTCGTAATTAATAAAATACCCGTTGTATCAAAATCCAATCTACCTACTGGATAAACATACTGAGAAGTTTTTAAAAAGTTTTTAATTGTTTTTCTTCCTTGGGGATCACTTAAAGTTGATACAACATATTTAGGTTTGTTTAAAACTATATAAATTTGCGAATTGTTGTTTATAACAAGTTTATTTTTATAATAGATTTTATCTGTTTTTGATACTCTATCACCTAAATTTGCCACTTTATTATTAATTCTAAAGTATCCTTTTGTTATTTCTTCTTCCGCTTTTCTTCTACTCATTAGTCCAGAGGAAGAAACAAATTTTTGTAATTTTTCTGTTTCTTGGTTCATAATATTGTTTAAATTATACAGTTTTTAATACTAATTTAAAAAAATAAAGTATAATAATAAAGCATTTGCCGTCATAGCTCAGGGGCAGAGCACTTCCATGGTAAGGAAGGGGTCGCTGGTTCAATTCCAGTTGACGGCACCATATCATTTTTGACCAAATTAGCTGCTTGCTAATTTTTTTATATTCTAAAAATCACATTTTATGCAAAAAAATAACACAATATTGCATTTTTACTAATTATGTTAGTAGCAAAAATTTTTACAAAGTCAAAAAAATATTTTTTAATTTGCTAGTTTTTAATATATAATTAAGCAGTAAATAGAATATTTAGAGAGGGAAATATGAAAAAGTCAAAGAAAATTTTACTTACTAGCTTATTAGCATTATCATCGGTTTCTGCTATTTCTGCTGCTTTTGCTTTAAATACAAGCCAAAACAATCAACAAAATAATATCGTTGCAAGTTTTGAAAGTGCACCAGAGGGTAAAAAATAGCATGATGTAGAACCTTTTGCAGGACAAACTGAAGGAGAATTTAAAGTTGATACATATGAGGAAGCACAAAATTACTATATTGCTTTATACGATAAAATACTTGAAATTATGGACTCACAATTAACAAAAGCAGATTCTTCAGAAGAATGAGTAATAGATCCAACAACAAGAGATATAGTAGCTAGATCAAGACAAGCATTTTTACAAGTTATAGAGGGATTTAAACACAATTGAAATTTATATAAAAATATGATATTGAATCCTGAATCACTAATAATTGAAGGTTTAAGAGGTTATATTGATGCTATATTTAAAAAAGAAACTAAATTGATCGAATCTTCACTAGATTATCCCGATAAAAAACAATTAATGTTTAGTGATGCAATTATAAACAAATTTATTAAGAATTATAGTTTTGAATTAAAAGATGAAAAATATAGAATTTCCAAGAAAACAGAAGACAATGAAGTTACAAAAAATGAAAAATATGCAAGTTGAATATTTAGAAATCAACTTTCATTAATAGAAAAGAAAGATGATCTTAAGTCAAAAGTATTTAACGACTTTGCCATTAAACAAAAAGCAAATGTTGTTTCTGAAAATAATGGTGGAATTTTTACGTATACAGAAGAAAAATTATCAATAGATGAATTTAAAGATTTAGAAGTTGAAACTAAAATCTATGAAGATATATTAACAGAAATTGAAGGAATGCTTCAAGAAACTAATGATGAAAAATTTGCAGAACCAAAGGCTAAATTACAAGAAACATTAGATAACGTAAAAGAAGAATACAAAAATATGGAATTTAGTTTTGATAATCCAAAAACATTCCAAACTAAAGCATTAAGTGCAAAACTTCAAGAAGCTAAAGAAGAATTTAAAACATCTAACTTATATTTAAATTACTACTACAAATTACAAGAATTCAAAGATTTAAATAAAGAAAATCCAGTTGATGCATGAATTTTTGATGAAGTTCAAACTGTTGCTAACTTAAATTTAAATAAACAATCAGAAAATCAACAATTAATTGATGCATACAATACATTAAATGAAATATCTAAAAAATATGTTCCAGTTAAAACATTTAGTGATACAGTTGATACAAATACAAGTAATAACAAAATTAAAGAATTAACTTTAAATGAATTAGCAAATTACTTTGTAAACCCAACTGCTGAAAAATTACAAGAAATTAAAGATCAATATTTAACTTGAGAAGTTCAATGAGTTGATGCATTTGAAACTATGAGTAAAATTGTTGCAAATGATAACATTTCAGAAGATCAAATTAAACAAATTAAAAACGTTTTAGCAAATGAATTACCAAACATAAAATTAACAAAAGAAATTCAACAATTAACAGAACAAGTTGCAGATCTAAAAACTGGAAAATCTACATATGATTTAAAACAACTTGAATTCACAAAATCATCAGAAAATAATCGTGATATGTTAGAAAATCTTCTACAAAACGATGAAAATAGTTATAAAAATTCATTCTGATTATTAACAATATTAGTTGTTCCAGTTCTAATTATTCCAGCAATGATTTTCTTCTTTGTAAACAAAAGAAATAAAAAAGATAAAGAAGAAAAATAAAAAATAAATTTGGCTATTATGCCAAATTTTTTAGTATCTTTTAAAAAGAAAAAGTTGCAAAAGCAACTTTATTAGAAATATCAATAATGGCAGGGGTAGCAAGACTCGAACTCACAACACACAGGGTTGAAGCCTGTTGTTCTACCATTGAACTATACCCCTAAGTGATATTTGCTTTATTATTATACAATAAAATTAATATTTTTTAATAATTTCAATAATATCAATCACTTTAGAGATATTTAATAATTCTTCATCAGAAACAGAAATATTAAATATAGATTCTAATTCTACAACAATTTGCACTAAATCAAGTGAATCTATGTTTAAATCTTTAATTTCTGAATTTAAAGTTATTTTTGTTTTTGTGTAATTTTGTAGTGTTTCAAACACTTTTTGTTGAATATCATTTTTCATAATAATATTATTATACAAAATAAAAGAAAAAAGCAAATTTATTACTTGTTTTTATGTTTTTGATAGTTTATTTAATAAAAATTTAAATATAAAACACCACAAAAGGTGTTTGGTATTTTAGATATTTTTATCAGTTTTTGTTTCTCAATTAGGTAAATTATTAAATTGTTCAGAGTCATATTTTTCTGGATATAAATAACTTAGTAGTCGCATTCTTTCATAAAATGATCCAGGGTTTTGTGTAATGTTACCATCACCAAAAAATGAATTAGCATTTGTATCTACTATCATAACATTTGAACGGTAATAAGAAGATTCAGTTACTAATCCAGTTATATTGCCTTCCGAATCAAAAGCCATACTTCCCGATGCTCCGCTTTGTAAATCAAATATCTTTGAACTTAAAGGTACTGTTGGCATTTTTGACATTGCGCCTGGATATAAAAGTCCCTCTATTCCTCTTTCATCCATGCTTCCTATTATATATTCGCGGTATCTTTTTGCATCTAAACTATCTAAATTGGCTGCTTGTTTTCCTATAGGAAAAGAAGCTAATGATCAATTTAAATTAACTAATTGTGATAAATGCAAGTTATGTTTACTTGGTTTAAGATTTTTTAATTCTTTTAATGTTTTAAAGAATTTATATGTTTTATAAATATTTGAATCATTTTCATCAACAGCCACACCATCATAGTAAACTTTATTATCTTTTTCTTCAAATATTGAATAAAAGTCTTTAAAATCAGCGATAGCAACAATTAAATCAGCACTAGAAAGTGAATGAGTATTCCTTCCATATTGTCCTTCACCATAAATATTTCAGGTACTATTGTAGTTTATATCACCGAAATTATTTTTAAAATCTTTATAACTTGTAGGAAAAGCTTTATCATTATGAAAGTTTGTAATAATTTTAACACCAACTGTAGGTTTAGCTCATTTTCTTGATTCAAACACCAATCCTCTTTTATCGCTTTTATTAATGTTTCAACCACCTTCTGGTTCAAGAAGATCTATAGGAAGATTAAAATAATTATTAGAAAATTCTCTTATTTCTTTTTCGCCTCAAACATGTTGATTAGTAGTAATAAAAAACTTAAAGTCATTAGGATCATTTGGTTTTACTTTACCAATTACATTTCAAGTACCTTGTCCACGCATTTGCCGAGAAGCGAAATTAAATACTCTTTGTCTTGCATTAAGTACGTTTTTTTCATTATTATTGAAATAAACACGCTTAGATGAACCTTCTAACGTTGTTTTTAAATGCTCATAATTATCTTTAAAATTTAACTGTTCAAGACCTATTGATAATATTTCTTTATTATAAATAGGTTTATATTCTATAGGATTTAGTTGTTCATTTAAATCAGCTCAATGAACAAAAAATAAAGAACTACCTAAAAAAGCTGAATTATTTAAAGATAAATAATGATCACCTAATGTATCAAATATTTTTATGTCTTTATTTTTCGAATTAATTAAAAATGTTAATTTTTTTGTTGTGTTATTGTATTTAATATTAAAACGATATCTAAAGTCAATTAGTTTTTTTAAATTTAATTCATCTTCTTTTGAATTTCGTATTGCTAAATATTCAAAACCTAAGTTATTGATAGTTTGTTCTTTTAATATTCTTTTGTAAGGGATAGTTAAATAAACAAATGATTTAGACATATTTTTTACAGAAGAATTAATTCTATAACCAGTTTTGTTGTATCTAAAAAATGGTTCAGGTTCTATTATATCAATAACCTGTCTTTGTTTAGGGTCAAATTCAAAACCAAGTACAAAGAATGCATCATCTAAATGTTTATCTAAATTACTAAAAGAAGATAAATCCTTCGTTATAGAAGCCTCTGTAAAATCTTTGTTAATATTTCAACTTAAATTATTAATTATTTCTCTTGGTGAAATAAAATGAGTATTAACTTTTTTATTATTTTTTATTAAATTAAATTTATCTAAATTAGTATTTAAATACTCATTTTTAAGTTTTATTTTGTTATTTATTTTATCTTCAAATAAAGTTGCTTGATATTTATATCAATTTTCTCGTTTATAATTAACAATAGCATAATGATTTTGAAGTGTGTATTCAATGTTTGAATCTTCATCTTTTTTATTTATTAAATCATTTTTTGTATATCCTGTATTTTCTTTATAAATAAAATTATTATCTTTTTGGTTGTTATTTATGAAATTGTATAATAATTTTTTGTTATTTAATTTTTCTAAACTTTTTGAAAATTTAGTTTCATTTACAAATTCATTAAGTGAAAAACTATCAACAATTCTTATTTTTTGTAGCTCATATTCAATATTTTCATAAAAACCATTTAAATTAAATTGTTGTAACTTATTAAATGGAATGAGTATTTTTTGTTCTAAAAGAAATAAATTATTATAAATGCTTTCATATTGTGTTTCACCAACAAATGGACTTAAACGCTTAAATGTTAATTCTAATTTTTTATTTTGAAAAATTTCAAGATCATCATTATGAAAGTCAATAGCAACTGAACCTAGTATTTGTCTATTTTTATTATCAAGATAAAAATTTAATTTGTTAATTTGAAATTCTTTGCCCACCTTAGCATTATTAAATATAGTTTCTTGATCATTAATATCATATTCAAATAATTCGTTATTAATTTTTATTTTAGTTACTATTAATTTTGAAATATCCTTAGGAAAATCAATATTTTCAAAGATAAATGAATTTTGAGAAGTATTTTTTAATTTATAAAGATTAGAAAAAGGATTAAATGGATCTAAACTTTTTATTTCTAGTTCAATTTCTTTATTTGCAAAATCTTGATAGTCTTGAAAATTAACCACTAAATTATTATTTTCAACTGAAATTTTAGTTAATTTTGGTCCTTTTTTAAATAGTGATAAAAATTCTTTTTCATTGTCTTGGTTTTTTATTTCGATATTAGGTATATTTTCAAGTCATTTTCATTCTTCGTTATTTTTCTTAACTTGTATTCCTAAAATTTTATCAACTTCTGAAATTTCAAATGACTCGGCTGTCGCGATTAATTTTGAAAAATTATCTGTTTCTACTACTGCATTATACTGATTACCTTTTATATATTTAAAATTGACATATGATATATTTTTATCTTTCTTTAATAATACAAGTTGCATTTGATCGGGAAAATTTGTTAAATTATTTAAATTTTTATTATAAAATTGCAAACTAAAAGTATGTGTATTTTGAGTTTCATCTCAAGTTTTTCAGTCAGTAATGCTTTTTATTACAACATCATCTTCAAGTTTAAAAAAATCTAAAAGCGGTAATGAATAATTATTTGATTTTAGTTGATATGTAATATCATTTTTTTGAACATTTAAAAGAGAAATTTTATCGTTTTTATTAATATTTGGAATTTGTGCTACAAACATTTTATTTGATTTATTATCATTATAAAAAACAAGATCAACTAAATAATTCTGATTTTCTTTTTTATATTGTAATTTGTAATTATTTAAATCTTTTAAAGAAAGTTTTGAACTAATATATAAAGTTAATGTATTATTTCTTAAATAAGAATAATTTAATGTAAAAGTATTAAATTTTGAAATATCAAAATGTTCATTTTTTTGTTTTTTTGTATTATTTTTATTTTTTAATCATGTATTATAAGTTATAAAATTAGGATCATCTAAATTAAATTCACTAATATCTTTTATATTAATTGAAGCCCTTTTTTTATAATTATCAATTAAATTAAAATTAGGATTATAAAAACTTTCACTTGGAGTGTTTTTTATATTCAATTCTTGATTTGGTGTATTTTGAATATTTTGATTTTCTTTTTGTGTTGAATCAGGTTTGATGTCTTCTCTAGTTTTAGAATTATTTTGATTTTTTAGATCTAAATTATTTTTTTTAGATAAATCAGAATTGTTTTTATATTCATTTTCATTTTTTGCCATTAATTCAGATTGTATATCTTTTTTAGGTTTGTTATTAATCTCATCTTTAATGTTTGAATCATTTTTATTTGTTGTATTGGAATTATCTTTATTTTTGTTTTTTGGCACTTTGTTTGTTGTGCTATTATTTGTGTTTTCTTGTTTATTTTGGTTTTTATTAGTGATATTGTGTGTATTATTTTTTTCATTTTCACTTTTTTTATCAATATTTTCCGGTGTCTTATAGCAAGAAACTACAACTGGGACGATAGCTGATATTGATAATGGAAGAGTTAATAAAAGTAGATAATTTGTTTTTTTCATAAATAGTCCTTAAATTTAAAGATAATTATATAGATTTATTGCTTTTTAAAGCAATTTTTCTATTTATTTTTAAAAAAATAAGCAAAAACTCAAAAAATATTCAAAAATTATTTATTTTAGCCTAAAATTTATCACAAAACATAAAAATATGATTTTTTGAGTATTTTTTGTTTGTTTTTCTGTGTTAATCAGCAAAATAATACTTGTTAAAGTATAATATAATATAAGTCATTTTAAAATGGGAGATGAATATGCAAATACTTTTAGATGGAAAAAAACTAGCTAATTTACTCGAACAAAAAATTGCAAATATATTAAAAAAACTTAATTTAAATCCACTTCCTAAATTAGGAATTATTCAAGTTGGTAATTTAGAAGAATCAAATATTTATATTAGACACAAGTTAGATACTGCAAAAAGATTAGGTTTTGAAGCTTTATTATTTAAATATTCTGAAAACATTTCAAATGAAACCCTTTTAAATGAAATTAAAAATATTCAAGAAAAAGTAGATGGATTGATAGTTCAATTACCACTACCACCACATTTAAATAAAATTCAAATTTTAAATAACATCAATGAAACAAAAGACATTGATGGCTTAAATGAAATTAATGCTTACAAATTAAAAAATCAAGAAAATAGTTTTTTACCAGCAACCGCTTTAGGTATTATTATTCTTGCAAATTATTATAAAATTAATTTAACTACCACTAGCGTAGGTGTGGTAGGAGAAAGTCAAATAGTTGGTTTGCCTGTTAAATATGCTTTATTATGCAAAAACAAAAATGTAACTAGTTATAACAAAGAATCAAATATTAATTATTTAAATAAACACGATGTTCTAATAGTTGCAACTGGTGTAAAACACCTTATTACAAAACAATATGTAAAACAAGGTGCAAGTGTTTTTGATGTAGGAATTCACAGAGATAAAAACAACAAAATTACAGGTGATTGTGATTTTGAAAACATTAAAGATATGTGTTATGCAATTACACCAGTTCCGGGCGGAGTGGGTCCTATGACTGTAATTTCTTTAATAATTAATTTGTTAATTTCATACACAAATACGCATACACAGTACAAAAAATATTTCAAAGATATCTTAGATTTAGCTAATTTTTCAAAGTAGTTAGTTAATATGTTATATTATTAAATAAAGGAGTTATATTTATGAGTAGATTAGTATTTTTACTTATTTCATTTTTTCTAGGTGGACTAGGAATTGATAGATTTATAAAAGGTCAAATTGGATTAGGTGTATTAAAACTAATAACAGCTGGAGGATTTGGAATTTGATGATTAATTGATTTAATATTAATCGCAACTGGTTCAATTAATCCACCTGAAAATTTCTAAAAATTACAAATTTTGATCATTAAAATAAAAATATGTTAAAATATAATAGCATTAAAAGCAAAAAGAAGATTCATTTCTCACCTTGGTCTATTTAAAGATCGGGTTGCTACTATGTTTTTACATATTGTAGTGAGAAGTGGATAAAACCACTTTTTTTATTTATTAAGGAGATACTTATTCAATCAAATCAAAAACAATTTCAAAAAGATAAAAGACCAAAAAGTGAACACGTTTTAAATAACGATATTCCATACAAAAAAGTATTTGTACTAGATTCAAGTGGAGAAAAAATTGGTGTTTTAGATAAAAAAGAAGCAATCGAAATGGCTAAAGCTGACAAAATGGATTTAGTTTTAATTTCAATTGCAAACAATAAACCAATAACTAAAATATTAGATTATGGTAAATTTAAATACGAAAGAAAGAAAAAAGCCAAAGAAACAAAAGAAAAACAAGCTGTAACAATAAATCGTGAAGTTCGTCTAACAGTTAATATCGGAGATCATGATTTACAAACTAAAGCAAGAAAAGCCAAAGAATTTTTATTAAATGGTGATAGAGTTAAAGTAAGTTTAAAATTTAGGGGAAGAGAAATGATTCGTCCTGAAATTGGTCAAGAAGTTATCAATAAATTTTATTCTTATGTAGAAGATGTTGCAAAAATTTCAAAAGAAGCAACACTAGTAAATGATCGTTTCTTGGATATGTATTTAGAAAAAGATAAAAAGAAAGTGCTACAACTAGAAAAAAATAAAGAAACAAATGAAGAAGGAGATACAAATGCCTAAAATGAAAACTAAAAGTGCTTTAAAAAAACGTATTAAAGTCACTGCATCAGGAAAAATTAAACGCGGAAAAGCATATCGTTCACACCTTGCTCAAAACAAAACAACAAAACAAAAAAGACAATCACGTAAATCAGGTTTAATGGCTAAATCAGATTACAAAAGATTAAAAGAATTAATATAGGAAAGGATTTAATATGCGTGTAAAAGGCGGAACAGTTACAAGAGCAAGACGTAACAAATGACTAAAATTAGCTAAAGGATACTGAGGGCACAAATCAATCGGTTATAAAGTAGCTAAACAAGCAGTAGTTAAATCATGAACTTATGCATTTAGAGATAGAAAACAAGTAAAACGTGATTTTAGAAAATTATGAATAGCTCGTATTAATGCAGCAGCAAGACCATTAGGAATTTCTTATTCACGTCTAATTGACGGATTAAAAAAATCAAATATTCAAGTTAATAGAAAAATGCTAAGTGAATTAGCAATTAATTATCCAAAAACATTTGAAGAATTAGTAAATCAAGCTAAAAAAGCTTTAAACTAATTAATTCTTAATAGATAGTTTAACTATCTATTTTTTTATTTAAATGCTATTTTGAAGTAAAATATAAAAGAATATATGCTTTATTAGGAGGTAAAAAATGGCAAGAGTTGTAATAGGTCTTAGTGGTGGAGTAGATAGTTCGGTTGCTGCTCACTTATTAAAAGAACAAGGGCATGAAGTAATTGGACTTTTTATGCGTAATTGAGATAGTTTTACAAATAATGATTTCAAAGGTAATGAAACTTTAAATCAAAATATATGTACTCAAGAACAAGATTATTTAGATGCACAAGCAGTTGCAAATAAACTAAATATCCCCCTACATCGCGTAGATTTTATTAAAGAATACTGAGATAATGTTTTTTCTTATTTAATTGATGAATATAAAATCGGAAGAACTCCTAATCCAGACATTTTTTGTAATAAATTTATAAAATTTGATGCTTTTTTAAATTATGCAATCAACACATTAAAAGCTGATTATATCGCAATGGGTCATTATGCAAAAAGCATAAATGATGAATTATTTAGAGCTGAAGATGAAAATAAGGATCAAACATATTTTCTAGCACAATTATCAAATTCACAAATTTCAAAAGCAATTTTTCCATTAGAAAATCTCACTAAACCAGAAATTAGAAAAATAGCACAAGATTTAGGTTTAATAACTGCCAATAAAAAGGATTCTACTGGAATTTGTTTTATTGGCGAAAGGAGATTTAGTGATTTTCTTGAAAATTATATTCCGGCACAACCTGGAAATATTGTAGATATCGCTACTAAAAAAATTGTTGGAACACATAAAGGAGCAATGTATTATACAATAGGTCAAAGAAAAGGTTTAAATTTAGGTGGATTTGAAAAACCATATTTTGTAGTAGGCCATAACATTAAAAAGAAAATA
Source organism: Mycoplasma zalophi (assembly GCF_025486335.1). Classification (GTDB taxonomy): domain Bacteria; phylum Bacillota_I; class Bacilli_A; order Mycoplasmatales; family Metamycoplasmataceae; genus Metamycoplasma; species Metamycoplasma zalophi. The sequence continues at coordinate 57,596 of NZ_JAOOPZ010000002.1, read as the reverse complement.
ATTTATGTTGCAAATAACGATGCTGATCATTATCTCAAATCAAACAAAATGATCGCAATTAACTTTAATAAAATCGCGCATGATTTTAATTATGATAATTTAACTGCAAAATTTAGATATCGTCAAAGCGATATTAAAGTAAATATTAAATTTATAGATGAAAATACTTTAGAAATTACTTACCCTTTAACTGAAGCAGTAACTCCTGGACAAGAAGTTGTAATATATGATGGAAATAAGGTTGTTGGTGGAGCAATTATTGATAAAATATTTTTAGATAACCAAGAAAAAACATTTTTATATGAGGAATAATTATGAAAAAATTAACTTCTAAACAAATAAGACAATTATGACTTGATTTTTTTAAATCAAAAGATCACCTAGTGGTAGAATCAAAAAGTTTAATCCCTGTAAATGATCCTTCACTTTTATGAATTAATAGTGGTGTTGCTACATTAAAAGATTATTTTAGTGGTAAAAAAATACCTCCATATCCAAGAATAACAAACTCGCAAAAGTCAATTCGTACAAATGATATTGAAAATGTTGGGATAACAACTAGACATCACACTTTCTTTGAAATGCTAGGAAATTTTAGTATTGGAAATTACTTTAAAAAAGAAGCAATTGAATTTGCATATGAATTTATTTTTAACGAACTTGAATTTTCAAAAAATGATATTTATATAACATATTATTCTGAAGATACTGATACACTTAAATATTGACTAAAATTAGGTATTTCAAAAGATCATATGATTGAAGGAACAAGAGATACAAACTTTTGGGATGTAGGTCAAGGACCTTGTGGACCTGATACAGAAATATTTTTTGACCGTGGTCCAAAATATGACAAAAGAGGTATTGAATTAATTAAAGATGACATTGAAAACGATCGTTTTATTGAAATTTGAAATATAGTATTTAGTCAATTTAATAATGATGGTGAAAATAATTACACAGAACTCGCACACAAAAACATTGATACGGGTGCTGGTTTAGAAAGAATTTCAAGCATTTTACAAGATGTTCCTACTAACTTTGATACTGATTTATTTCAAATAATTATTAAAGAGATTGAAAAATATACAGAGTACAAATATGATATTAATAATTACTTTACAAAGGAACCAAATCAAACTAAAATAAATACTCAATTTAAAATCATCGCTGACCACATTAGAGCTTGTGTAAATGCTATAAATGATGGTGTTAAACCTTCAAATGTAGGTCGAGGATATATCATTAGAAGATTAATTCGTCGTTCATATCGTTCAATGCTTAAATTAGGTATTAAAGAATCTGCATTTTTATATAAATTAGTTGATGTTACAAAGCAATCTTTAATTTATGATATTGATGTAAATTTAGTTTCAGAAATTATTAAAGAAGAAGAATTACTATTTTCAAAAACAATTAATCAAGGTGAAAAATTACTTGAACGTGAAATTGAAAAAAATGGAAATATTTCAACTGAAATTGCTTTTAAAATGTTTGATACTTATGGATTCCCTATTGAATTAACAAATGAAATACTTGCTGAAAAAAATCTTCATATTGATCAAAATGAATTTAATAAATTTTTAGAAATTCACAAACAAAAATCTCGTGGTAATGTTGGAAACGCGATGGATAAAGTAATTAATAGTTTGGATTTAATTGATAAACAAATTAGTGAATTTACAGGTTATGAAGAAATAACTCACCAAAATGCTAAAATTCTTTATCTATTAAATGATTTTGAAGAAATTGAACAAACAAACAATGATGACGATGTTTCTTATGTTGTTTTAGATAAAACACCATTTTATGCAACAAGTGGTGGACAATTCCATGACTTTGGAATAATTAAACAAGGTGATAATGATATTGAAATTTTAGATGTATTTAAAGATAAATACTGAAACCATATTCACAAAGTTAAAGGTAAAATCCAAGCTAACATGCCAGTAGATTGTTTTGTAGATGAAAAGGCAAGACAAGGTTATATGCGTAACCATAGCTCCACCCATATTATGTTTAGTGCATTAAGAAAAACCTATCAAGATGAAAAAATCGAACAATTAGGTTCAAGTATTATGCCTGAATATTTTACATTTGATTTTCCACATGATAAAAAACCAACTCCAGAAGAAATAAAAAATATTGAAAATATAATGCATCAATATATTAAAGATAACGTCCAAAGACAATACAAAATTATGACAATTAAAGAAGCTGAAGAAATTGGTGCATTCATGACAATTGAAGAAAATGAATACCATGATCAATCAGCAGTTAGAGTTGTTATTTTTGATCCAATAACAAAAGATTTATGTGGTGGTACCCACTCACCAAATACCGCATTTATTGAAGATTTTAAAATTACAGGTGTAGAAAATAAAGGTACAGGAATTTATCGTTTAAGAGTTGTAACTTCAAATATATTGGTTCGTAATTATTTATTAAAAGAAATTGAAAAATATCAAGAAATAGTTAATTCAGTTATTTTAAAAAACAAGGAACTTGACAAAAATTATTCATTTCAATTACCAAACATTAATTTAGATCAATCTAATCGTGAATTAGAAAAAGAAATTGACAATTTAAAAGATTTAGAAAATAAAGTAAGAGAAGAATTTAAAATTTTATTTAAACAATCTCAAAATACAAATTTAAATTTAGAAGATATTAACCCACAAACAGTAAATAACAAACCAACTATTTTACTGCAAATAAACAGTATGCAGGATACCAAAAAAGCAGCAATAGAATTAAGAGAAAAATTCACTGATGCTCTTGTGATTACAGCAACATTAGACAATAATAAATGTTTTATAGTTGTTGCTTCAAAAATTTATAATTCAAATGATTTATTGAAGCAAATACTGACAAAATATCAAGGTAAGGGTGGAGGAAATGCAATTGTGAGTCAAGGAAGTTTTACAACAGATTATACAATTGAAGATATATTTAATGACATTAAGGAAAATATTTTATGCGCAAACTAGCACTTGATCTAGGAACTAGAACTTGTGGATTTGCAATTACTGATGATGATAATATCATCGTAACAGGATTAGAAAATTTTCGTTTTGAAGAAAATAATTTTCAAGCAGTAATAAATAAAATAACTGAATATATAAAACAATATAAAACTATTGATACGCTAGTATTGGGACATCCGTTAAGAAGTAATGGGACTAAATCAGAACGTACAGAAATGGTTGAAAATTTTAAAAAAGTGCTAGAAGATCAATTTAATTTAGATGTTGTTTTAGTTAATGAATATGGATCTACTATAGCGGCTGAAAGCATTTTAATAGAAGCTGGTTTTAAAAGAAAAAAAAGAAAAGGAGTTAAGGATAAATTGGCAGCGCAATTAATTTTAGAAGATTATTTAAACTACCACTTTAAAAAATAACTATGAAAATAAATTTAAATGATATAACAAGAAAAATTACAATAGAAGATGATAATGGTCAAGAAACAGAAATTACCATTTTATTTGATTTTGAAGAAAATGGTGACACATACTTACTTGGTGTTTTAAATGACCAAGAAACTGTTGTTGGACTAAAAAAACAAAACGATATGTACATTGAAATCCCTGAAGATGAATGAGATATCGTTGAAGAAATATTTGAAGATTTTTTAGAAAATAATGAAATTGATGCTTGATAATACAATATTATTTGAATTAAATCAACAAATAGAAAACACATCTTGACCAACTTGAAAAATTATTTTACTTGTTTCAGTGTTTATCGTGTTTTTTATTGGAGTATTTTCTTATATATACTTGCATAAAAAAGTAAAAAAAATCAAAGAAAAATACTTACTTGAACAAGAAAATGAAATTTTATTAAAAGCTTCTGAAAATAACGAAAATTTTGGAACTATTGTCACTGAACTCGAAAAAAGTACCAAAAATCCGTTAGCAAATCCAATTTTAACTGCTTTTTTATTAAATAGTTTTATTGTAAATAACTACCAAAGTGTATTTATTGATGATCCATATGATAATTACTTTGCAAAAACATTTTCATTAAGCACAAATAATAAAAAAATAACAACTAGTAACAAGAATTTAAATAAAGAAGATAAATTTATTTATAATTATGAAATCAAAAATTTAAATGATATGATTATTTTACTTAAACAAAAATCTGATCCAATTAATTATTTAAAAAATAATTTAAATTTTTTAAATAAAAACGGAATGTGTATTTTCTTATATAATAAGTACAATAAAAAAGAAGTAAATGATATTTTTAATTATCTTTATGACAAAAAAATATATAAATTTGAAAAATACAAAATAAAATCATTTAATTTGATTTTAATTACAAATTACATACCAAAAGGGAAAAACAATGAATAACACAGAAAAAATTTATTTAACTCAACAATCACTAGAAGAGTATAAAAAAGAATTAGAATACCTACAAAATGTTGTTAGACCACAAGTTATTGAAGAAATTCGTGACGCTCGTAGCCAAGGTGATCTTTCAGAAAACGCTGAATATGATGCAGCCAGAGAAAAACAAGGACAAATAGAAGCAAGAATTACTGAAATTCAACATATTTTAGACAACTATCAAATTATTGATGAAAGTTCAGTAAAATCAGTGGTACAAATTGGTTCAACCGTAACTTTTCAAATGAAAAATGATAAATCCATTGAAAAAACTTTACAAATTGTGGGTTCATTAGAAGCAAATCCTTTTGAACAAAAAATTTCAAATAACAGTCCACTTGCAAAAGCTCTTTTAGGTCATAAAGTAGGTGATGATGTTGAAGTTGATGTTGATAAAAAATATGAAATTATAATCAAAGAAATTAACTAATTTGCAAAACTCCTAAAACGGAGTTTTTTTAAACTAAATATTTTAATTTATTAAAATCATTTTTTTATTGGAAATAGATTAATTTTTTAGTAAAATAAAAACAATAATAAAAAGGGGTACGTAAATGATTATAGGTATAAGTGGAATGATTGCTAGTGGAAAAACTAGTTTATCAGAAAAATTACACAAACATTATAAAACATCAAAAATGTTGCATGAATTCGAAGAAGATGATGAAGTGTTTAATACTTTTTTAAAATGATTATATGAAAAAAAACCTAATCTTACAATAGGTTTTCAATCATACATAGTTGAAAATCACTCAGCTAAATTCGCAGAAATTTTAGAAGAGTACAAAAAAGAAAATTTAGAGATTTCAAATGATCATATTTTTTTAGATAGGTTCAGCATCGAACATTATATCTTTGCCAAAATTATTTTAAAAGAAAAACAAGGTAAATATTTAGAAGCTTATGATGCTTTATTTCAGAAATTAATAACAAAAGAAGAATTACCTGATCTTGCAATATTTTTAGATATTAGTTTTGATACATTTAAAAAACGTATTTTTAAAAGAGGAAGAGAGACAGAAGTTGACAACTGAGATAAAAATATCGAATATTTTAAAAAACTTCACACCCATTACTATGAAATTTTTTCAGAATTAGTTGAAAAATTTAATTTAAATCATATTGTCATTGATGCAAATGATTTAAATGAAAAAGAATTAAGCGAAAAAGTAATTGAAATAATTGATCAACAAGCAAAAAAATTTAAATAAGGATAGATGTATGGAAATAGATAGTAGAATGGATGAAATTTTATTTTCCCAAGAACAATTAGAAACAAGAATAAAAGAATTAAGTTATTGAGTTAATGAAACATATAAAGATTCTAAAGATCTTATTATTGTTGGTATTTTAAAAGGTTGTATTCCGTTTTTGGCACAATTAATTAAAACTATTAATGTTGACTTTGTATTAGATTTTATGACAATTAGTTCATATAATGGGGGCATAAAATCTTCTGGTTCAGTTAAAGTTGTTTTAGATTTAGCAAATGAAATAGAAAATAAAGACGTATTAGTAATTGAAGATATAGTGGATACAGGTAGAACAATTTCTAAAACAATTGACATTTTAAAAAACAGAAATCCTAAATCATTAAAAGTCCTTACATTATTAGATAAACCAGCAGGTAGAACAAATGATTTTAAAGTTGATAATTGCGGATTTGTTGTACCTAATGTATTTATTGTTGGATTTGGTTTTGACTGAAATGAAAAAATGAGAAATATTCCATACATAGGAACTTTAAAACCAGAATTAATAAAATAGTCATTACTGGCTTTTTTATTAATTTAAAAAGTGTCAAGCATTTTTGCTTGACATTTAAAATTTTGTGGTAAAATAATAATTACTATTTAAAGACATTCAAAAAGAAAGGACCAAGTATGGTTAAATTAAGATTAAAAAGAAATGGTAAAAAATTTAATGCCATTTACAAAATAATTGTAGCTGATTCACGTTCACCACGTGATGGACGTTTTATAGAAGAAGTAGGATTTTATAACCCACACAGCAAAGAAATTAAATTAAACGAAGAATTGATAACAAAATGATTAGATCAAGGTGCTCAAGTTAGCGATACAGTTAGAACACTTTTAAAAACAAATAATTTCTATCAAAATTACACAAAAAATCGTAGTAAATAAGTATGAAATTTAATATTTTGACTTTATTTCCAGAATATTTTGAAGGTTTCAAGCAAATTTCTATTATAAAAAGAGCAATAGAATTAGGCCATATTGAAATAAATATCGTTAATTGAAGAGATTTTTCAACCGAAAAACATCAAAAAGTTGATGATAAAGTATATGGTGGAGGTCAAGGAATGCTTTTACAAGTTCAACCAATAGACTTAGCATTGCAAACGGTTGGAGGTAAAAAAATTTTACTAAGTCCTCAAGGAAAAACATTTACTCAAAAAATGGCACGAGAGTTTGCGAAACTAAATGAAATTACATTAGTAGCAGGGCATTACGAAGGTTTTGATGAAAGAATTTTAAATTTTGTTGATGAGGAAATTAGTATCGGTGACTATGTTTTAACGGGGGGAGAAATTCCTGCTATGTTGATAGTTGATGCTATTGCTAGGTTAAGTCCTGGTGTTATACGCGAAAGTTCACACCTTGAAGAAAGCTTTGAAGGTGATGGATTATTAGATTTTCCTCAATACACAAGACCTAGTGAATATAAAGGTTTTAAAGTACCAGAGGTGTTATTAAATGGAGATCATGCAAAGATTAAAGCATGAAGAGATGAAGCAAAATATCAAAAGACTTTAAAAAATAGACCAGATCTTATTGAAAGGATTAAAAATGAGAAATAAATTAATTGAACTAGCAGAACAAAAGCAAATTAGAAATGATCTACCAGAATTAAAAGTTGGATACAATGTTAGAGTTCACGTAAGAATTAAAGAAGGTGACAAAGAACGTATTCAAGTATTTGAAGGTTTAATTATTGCATTAAGTGGAGAAGGAACTGCTAAAAACTTCACAGTTCGTAAAAATAGTTACGGAATTGGTGTTGAACGTGTATTTAAATACAACTCACCATTAATTTCACATGTTGAAATTACACGAAAAAATAAAGTTCGTAGAGCTAAATTATTCTACATGAGAGATCTTAAAGGTAAAGCTGCAAGACTTAAAGAAATTAAAAACACAAAATAATAATTTATTGTATGTTTTTAGATATAACGAAAATAGCTATTTGATAAAAGCTATTTTTATTTTGTTTTTTTTCACAAAAAAAGCTGCAAATATAATAATATTTATATTATGTATAAATTAGTAATCGTCGAATCACCAAACAAAGAAAAAACAATTCAAAAATATTTAGGATCTGAATATAAAGTGTTGGCCTCAAAAGGTCATATATTAAAATTATCCACCAAAGGAAAAGAACAATTTGGTATTGATTTTGATACATGAGAACCTAAATATGAAATTGAAAGCAATAAAAAAACTATCATAAAAAATTTAAAAGAAGCTGCATTAGAAGCTTCTGATGTTTTGATTGCAACTGACCCCGACCGTGAAGGTGAAGCAATTGCACAAAATTTAATAGATTGTTTGGATATAGAAAATAAATATCATAGAATTACATATAATGAAATCACAAAACAAGCAATTTTAGACGCAATAAATAATCCACATAAAGTAGATAAAAATTTAGTAGAAGCACAAAAAGCAAGAAGAATGCTTGATAGAATTATTGGTTTTAAATTATCTAAACTTATGGTTAAAACTACAAAGAATAGACCAACTAATCCAAGTGCTGGTCGTGTGCAATCAATCGCATTAAAACTGGTTTGTGATCGTGAAAAAGAAATTGAAGATTTTATACCCACAAAATATGAAACTATAACAGCACAAATTTCAGAAAATGTTAACGCTGAACTTTATTTAAAACCTGCTATTTTAGCAAAAAATACATGATTAACACCTGAAATTGCAGACCAAGCAATTAAATCACAAAGTAATTTCTTAGAAGTTGTAAACTATAAAGTATCTACTAGAAAAGATGCAACAATTACTCCTTTTAAACAATCTGCTCTTTATCGTGAAGCTAAATATTCTTCAAAAATTGTACAAGATGCAGCACAAAAACTTTTTGAATATGGACTTATCTCATACCCAAGAACAGATTCAACAAGAATGAATGATAAATTTGTATCTTCTTCTAAAGAATTTATTGAAAAAAAATATGGAAAAGAATTTGTTGCGCAAGAAATAAAAGGATTTTCTGGTTCTCAGGATGCCCATGAAGCTATAAGACCAACTGATTTAGAACTAACTCCTGAAGAAGCAAAAGTTAAATATGAATTAAATACTTATTTAGCATATATATATGAATTAATTTATAAAAAAACAATTATGTCACTTATGAATGCACCAGTAAGAGAAATTTATTCATATGATCTTTTAGATAATGCTTTTAGCTACAAAATGTCATTTACAAAAATGATTTTTAAAGGTTATAGTATTATAAAAGAAACTGAAGAAGATTCAAAAAGCATCCCTGTTTATGAAGTGGGTTCAAAAATTCCAGTGCAAAAATATGTTCATGAAAAAAAACAAACTCAACCACCTGCAAGATATAGTGAAGGTCAACTTATTGAAACATTAGATGACATTAAGGTAGGCCGTCCTTCTACTTTTGCAACAACTATTAATGTTATTAAAAAACGTTTATTTGTTGAAAGTACAAAAAATATTTTAAAACCTACAGAATTTGGAAAAGTTATTAATCAAAAACTAGTAACTAATTTTAAAAAAATAATTAATGAAAAATACACGAGTCAAGTTGAAAAACAATTAGATGAAATTGCAGAAGGTAAACAACACAAAAATGATCTTATGATAAGTTTTTGAGAAAGTTTTACAAAAACTTTTGATGAAGCATCTAAAAATATAGAAATAAGTACTTTAGATATTCAATATACAGGTGAAAATTGTCCATTATGTGGTAATAAATTATTATTTAGATACAAAAAATCAAATCAACAAAGATTTATAGGGTGTGAAAATTTTCCCAAATGTAAATTTACAAAATCAGATGAAACAGCTCCACAAAAGAGAAGATTTTATAAAAAGAAATCATAGTATATGAAAAAAATACTTAATAAAAAATATTTAATAATAGGTTTAATTTCCCTTCTTTCTCTTGCTGCTGTTTCTGGTGTTGTTTATTATGTATATTACAACGCAAAAATAACTCACCTAAAAAAGTATTCAAAAAAAGAATATGAAAAAGATCAAAATGAAATAAAATTAAGCCCTTCATCTTATGCAAATTCCCAATCTGCACAACAAATTTTTAATAATTTCAACAATTGAAAAGAAAAAAATCCTAAAGGTATTATAAATAACTTTGTACTACAATACGTTAATATTAATTTAACACCAAGACAAGTACAAAATATCGACATCTTATTTACTGATTTAAAATTTAATGAAGATGATTCACAACACATCATGGTAAATTATAGTGTTCAAGATAAAAAACATAAATTCAAAAAATTAGAAGCAACAGACATAAAAATACCTATTTGAAATAACTCATTTAATTATGAAAATGATCAAAAATTAAAAGAAACATTTGAAGAATATAAATCAGAATTAAAAGATATAATTTTAAGCCCTAAATCAAGTGAAAATAATTATTTTAGTTCAGAAGAATTTAAAAACAATGTTTTTGAATGATTTAAAAAAATAGCAAATCAAAATAGACCAAATCTTTTCCCTGAAAAAGATTATGACATTACCAAATCAGATAATGAAGATTATGTAAAATATACAGTAAAAAATGAACGTAATTTGCTAGTTATTGATTTTAATTTTGTTTCAAAAGACAAAAAAATCTTAGTACAACAAAGAATTCAATATTATGTAAATTAAAAAATCCGTTTTTCCGGATTTTTTGTTATCTATTTTAAATTGTTTTTAGTTCTAAATTCTTCAATTTCTTTTTTGTAATTTGCTAAAACATATGATAAATCTTTATCACCGCGTCCAGATAAATTTATAACAATATCAATGTTTTTATTACTGTTTTCTTTTGCTATTTTTATTGCTTGAGCTATAGAATGAGATGATTCTAGCGCAGGGATTATCCCTTCAGTTGAAGACATAATTAAAAATGCTTCCAATGCTTCATTATCATTTATTGAAACATATTCAACTAATCTTTGTTGCTTTAAATGAGCATGTTCAGGCCCTACACCCGGATAATCTAATCCTGAAGCAATTGAATAAACTTCATCTGGTTCACCTTGTTCATTTGAAAGAATAAGTGATTTAAACCCATGCAATATTCCTAATTTTCCAAAACCTAATGTTGATGCATGTTGACCCCTTTTTGGTCCATGACCCAGTGGTTCTACACCTATTAATTTAGTTTCTGAAAATAAAAACTCTGTAAATGCTCCAATTGCATTAGAACCACCACCAACGCAAGCAACTAAATAATCGGGGTTTTTATTATATTCACTGTTAAATTGCTGTTTAATTTCTTCACCGATAATTTTTTGAAAATTTCTAACTATCATAGGGAAAGGATGGGGTCCTACCACACTACCTATTGCATAAATTGCTACGTCAGATTGTTTCTTATAAGATTCAAATGCAGAATCAACAGCTTCTTTTAATGTTTGTGAACCATGATTTGCTGAAATTACCTCAGCACCTAAAATTTTCATTTTTTCAACGTTTGGTTGTTGTTTTTTAATATCAACAGCACCCATATGAATTTCACATTCTAAACCAAAATGAGCTGCTGCTAGAGCAATTGCAGCACCATGACTACCTGCTCCTGTTTCTGCGATTATTTTTTTCTTACCCATCATTTTTGCAAATAAAGCTTCTGCTAAACAATGGTTTGTTTTATGGCTTCCACCTTCATTTAAATCTTCTCTTTTTACAAAGATTCGAGCATTACCATATTTTTTTGATAAATTTTCACAATAATATATTGGTGTTGGACGTCCTTGGAAATATTTTCGTAATTTTTTTAATTCAGTTTTAAATTCTTCTGTTTGTGCAATTTCATAATATTTATTTGCAATATCATTAAATAATACTTGCAGATCATCAGGAAGATAAGATCCTCCGTATACTCCAAAAAATCCCTCTTTATTTGGTGTTTTTTCTAAATATTCTCTTAGTTTTTCATTCATTATATATCCTTTTAATCTACTTTAATAATTATATTATTTTTTAAATTAATAAAAGTTATTTTACAGAGCGTTTTTACTATTTAATCTTAATTTGAATATTTATTAAAATGTGAAATTTAAAAAGGATTTTATTTGAAAGAAAAATTCATTCTATTATATAATATAAAATAATAATTCGCCAAGAAGAAAGGAATAAAAATGAAAAAAGCATTATTTGTAGACGGATCATTTTTCACAAATGAAAACTCATATACAACAGCATTAATGAATGAATTCCATGAAATTATGGAAAAACCAGAAAGAATTAACCTTTCTGATTCAGTATTCAATAAAACTCATTTATCACAAACAAATATTTCAACATACTGAAATGAAGTTGGAGCAGTTGAATTAATTAATAAATTAAAAGAAATAGATGTTTTAGTATTATCATCAACAGTAGTTAACTATACAACTCCTACATTAGTTAAAAACTTTATTGATGCTATTGCAGTCGCAGATTTAACATTCTCATACAAACAATCAAAAGATGGAAATCCAGTTGGATTATTAAATAATTTAAATGTTGTTTTAGTTACATCACAAGGTAGTCCGCAAACTGAAAACACAGAATCATTACAAGTTCAATGATTACGTTCAGTATTTAAATTTGTAGGAGCTAAATCAATTAACTTCATTCAAGTTAATGGAACAAAAGTACCTCCTTTAGCAAACGGAGATACAAAAGCTTATGCTAAAACACGCGCTGATGAATTCAAAAAATTAATTGAATCATTTTAATTAAAATACATAAATAATTTAAAAAATAGCAATAATAAGTTGCTATTTTTTATAATTAAATTTTAAAATATCAAAACTTTTATAGAACTATTATAAATAGTGTATAATTGTATCAAAATAACATATCGAGTTGCTTAGCTTGACAGCGTTGAGGCATGCCAACCCCATTTTTTTGGAAGGTGGAAAGTCAGGGAATTTTTCCAACATGTTTGACTTTTTTAAACTCCTTATGTTATTCATAAGGAGTTTTTATATGCAAAAAAATAAAGAAAATAAAATTTTATTTACATCAGAAAGTGTAGGACAAGGTCATCCAGATAAAGTTTGTGATCAAATATCAGATCGTATTTTAGATGCTTATTTAGCACAAGATCCAAACTCAAGAACCGCAATTGAAACAATGGCTTCTGGAAATATAGTACTAATTGCAGGCGAAGTTTCATCCAATGCTAATGTAGACGCTATACAAATTGCAAAAGAAGTATTTCAAAAATTAAATTATCCAATTGATAATGTTAAATTTATAACAGACATAAAAAAACAAAGTCCTGACATTAGTCAAGGAGTTATTTTAGCAGATCAAGAAATTGGTGCAGGTGATCAAGGTATTATGTTTGGATATGCAAGTAATGAAACAAAAAACTTTATGCCATTAGGTATAACGCTAGCTCATGAACTTGTAAAATGTGCTGATAAATTACGTCAAAATGGTGAATTTAAATGAGCAAAAGCAGATATGAAAAGTCAAGTAACAATTGAATATGATGAAAACGATTCAACACATCTAAAAGTAGATACAATTTTAATGTCAATACAACACGATGAAAATTACGATGATTTTAAATTTAAAGAATTTATAAAAACAAAAATTATAAAATATGTTTTAAATAAATTTAATTTAGAAACACCTAATAAAATTTTAATCAATCCAACAGGGCGTTTTGTAATTGGTGGACCAATAGGTGATACTGGTTTAACAGGTAGAAAAATTATCGTTGATACATACGGTGGATATGGTCGTCATGGTGGTGGAGCATTTAGTGGTAAAGATGCAACTAAAGTTGATCGTTCAGCAGCTTATGCTTGTCGTTGAATCGCAAAAAACATTATTGCAGTAAAAGGATTATGTAATTGAATTGAAATTCAAGTTTCATATGCAATTGGAATTGCTAAACCAGTTTCAATAAATGTTAAAACAGATAATAATAGAAATGTATCTTTAATAAAAGAAATTATTGAAAATATTTTTAATTTAAGACCACAGGCAATAATAAAAGAACTAGATCTTAAAAAACCTATTTTTGGAGATACTAGTTATTTTGGACATTTTGGTAGAGATGATTTAAATTTACCTTGAGAAAGAACTAATAAAGTAACAGAAATTGAAAATTATTTAAAAACTCATAAAGATAATATAACTATTGAATAATCAAACAGCAAATTCATGTTTGATATTTTTTATATAAAATATAGTTAAAATACAACAAAAATATTAATAAATTTATCAAAAAATATAAAATTACTTTTAAAATCCAATTTTGATATAAAATTAATAAAATAAATTGACAAAATCACAAGGAGAAAGATGATGAAATATAAAAAAATATTACCAATTTTACTTATTACAACAATTCCTGCAATAACTACTGTATCTTGTTCATATAATAAAACAACTGATTTAAATAATAAAAAAGATTCATATGCAAACACAATTCATAAACAAAACACAAACAAAGATACTGAAAAAAATACTCAAGAAAACAAAAACAATACTCCTGATACAAATTCAAATCCAAACAATAATTCTACAAATAATAATGAAAATAACAATGGAAATGAAAATATTGCAAAAGATACCAAAGAAGAAAATAAAGAAACTGAAACTGAAAATAAAAAACAAGAAGATAACAAAAACGATCAAAATTTCAATCCAAATTTTCCTTCATTGCCGCCTGATTTTTTCAGTAATTTAAACAAATCAAATCATCAATATTCTCACGATGTATCTAAATATCAAAAATTAGAAGCACAAAATATTTATAAAGAAATTTACGATAGAACTTTTGCAATTAAATTTGGTGTAAATTTAGAACCGAATAAGGATGACTCATTCTTGGCAACTTCAGCGGGAACAAGCTGATTGTTGGATTATCACAAAGAAAATGACAATAAATACAAATTATTTTTTGCAACTAATTTACACGTAGCAGGTTTATTATCAAACACCCTAGATCCCGAAATTGCAAAAAAACTAAATTATGAGGATGAAAGAGAATATACAGCAAATTCTATTTCAATAGGAAAAACAAATATCAAGATAAACGATTTTAGTGCTAAAGAAAATAAATTTGCTTATGAAAATAATTCAGATTACAAAGTAAAATGAATTGCTAATAATGCATATTTTAAATTTTTACACAAAAGTGATGAAGATGCAATAAGAACAGAATTTGTAAACGATGCTATATCAGCTCCTAAATTAATTTTTGCTGGTTATGATTTCATTGATCATCAATACATAAATAAATTTCAGGAAGAAGCAAAAAGAAAAGTTCAAGAACAACTAAATAGATTACAACAAGAAAATAATAGTTCTGAAAATATAAATGACAAAAGCAGTAACCTTTGAATACTTAAAAATACACTAGATAAAAAAGAATACATACCATTTTATACAGACTTTGCAGTTTTTGAAATTGATATTGATTTTTCTAAATTAAAAAATCAAGAATATATAAATTGATTTAAAGATGCAATTATTAGTTTAGATAATTATATTAAAAGAAATAAAGAAGCAAAAACACCAAATCAAGATAAAAATATTTCTTCTTATACTCTAACAACTGATTATGTGAGTGCAGAAAAGGATGCTTCAAATAATCTAACAAATTCTCAAAACGTTTATATCGGTGGTTACCCCGCCTATGAATCACATTTTTCAACTTGAACTCAAAATAACCCAATTGAAAGAAATGGTGACGAAAAATGAAATTCAAGAGCACCAAAAAATAAAGATGCTTTTGGACTTGCAGCAAGAAGTTATGAAGAAAAAGTAACAAATAATAACTTTCAACCTTATACAACTGTATTTGGTAAAACACTTGCTGATTTCTATGGATTTATTCATACAATCAATTTTTCATCTTTATATTATGGAGCATCAGGTTCAGTGGTTTATAATGATTTTGGACAAATTATTGGTATTTATAGTGGTGTAAGTAGTAATGTTAAGCATGGTGATTTAAGTTATAGTGCTTCATTTACTCCATTGCTCCTTTCTCAAGATTATACTTTAGCAGATAATACAATTAAAGCTTACAATTTAATCGATGGTACTAATAAAGACAAATACCCAGCACAAATTGCTTCATATCGTCAAAACTTAAAGAAAATATACCCAGAAGGATTTAGTGATAAAAAAACTAATACAGCTATATTTGAAAACGGTTTTTAGGATTTATAGATAATAAAAAAGTTCAAGATTTAACCTTGAACTTTTTATATTTTAGTTTTGTAATTTTTTAATTTCTTCAGTGTATGAAGCATGTTTAGCTTCAAAAATTGCTAATTTTTCTTTAATTTCTTGTACTTTTTCAGGTTTTGCTTTTTCAATAAATTTTGGATTATTTAACATTTTTGATGCAAATTCAATATCTATGTTATTTTGTTTAATTAAATCATTTAATCTATTAATTTCTAAGTCTTTTGTTTCTTGATCTAATAATATGTTGATTGTAAAATCTGAAGCTTGAATTAAAGTATCTGAATTTTCTTTATATTGGAAATTAGCTAGTTTTTCAATAATTAATTTATCATTTTTTGTTAATTTAGAATAAGAAGTTGCATAAAATAAAACTTTTGCTTTAGAAATATTTTTAGTTTCACGATATTTTCTAAGTTCAGTAATTATTTCAATAATTTTTTCTGCCTTTGTATTTTTTGTACTTGGATATTTAATTTTTGGATTTTCGATTTCTAAAATATTTTCATTATACATTATTTCATATAAATAATCAGTTGTAAAAGGTAAAAATGGATGCATTAAAATTAATATTTTTTTGAAAATTGTGTGTATTAATTGAGTATTTTGTTTAAATTTAGCAAATTCTAAATATCAACCACTAAATTCATTTACTAAGAATTTTTGAATAAATTTATAACTTACACTAAAGTCATATTTATTCATACTGTTTGTTAGATTTTGTTCAAATTCTTTTAATCTTTCTAAAATTCAATTATCATAAGCATCATTTTTTGTTTCTTGATTATTTTCAATCGATAAACCTTTAACATATCTTGCAATATTTCAGAATTTATTTACAAAAAGTTTAGATGATTCTAATTTTTGATCTGAGTAATGAATATCTTGACCAGCAGTTAAATTAAATAATAAAGAAATTCTTAATACATCACTTCCATATTCATCAATAACTTTAATTGGATCAATTCCATTACCTAAACTTTTTGATAATTTTCTTCCTTGAGCATCACGCACTAATCCATGTAATAAAACTTGTTTAAATGGTATTTGTTTATTAAATTCTAAACTCATAAAATACATTCTAGCAACTCAGAAGAAAATAATATCATATCCAGTTACTAGAAGCTGAGTTGGAAAATAGCATTTAAAATCTTCAGTTTCATTTGGTCATCCTAAAAATACAAAAGGACTTAAACCACTACTAAATCAAGTATCTAAAACATCGGAATCTTGAACTCAATCATCGCCAGGATTTTCTAATGAAACAATAATTTGATTTCCTTTATAATATGCGGGAATTCTATGTCCTCATCATAATTGTCTTGAAATTGTTCAGTCATATGTTTTTTCCATTCATGATTTAATTACTTCTTTAAATCTTGGTGGAATAAATTCAACTGCATTTTCAGATTCAAGATTTTCTAATAACATTTTAGACATATCTTCCATCTTTAAAAATCATTGTGATCTAACTAAAACTTCAACTACAGCCCCACTTCTTTCACTAATACCAACATTTGACACAGTGTCTTCAACTTTGATTAAATAACCTTCTTCTTCTAATTTTTTAGCTATTTTTTCACGTGCAGCAATTCTTTCTAACCCTTTAAATTCATTGGCTAAATCATTTAATAATCCATCATCATTAATACATTCATTAATTTGTAAATTATTTTTTTCAATAATGTTAATATCTTCAACTGCGTGAGCAGATACTTTCATAAGACCACTACCAAATGATATATCAATATATTCATCACTTATAATTGGAATTTCTTTTTTTGTTAACGGATGAATAAGAGTTTTATTTAAATATTTTAAATATCTTGAATCATCAGGATTAAAAGCAACAGCAACATCACTAAATAATGTTTCAATTCTTGTTGTAGCTATTTCTAAATATTCATTTTCGTTATCTTTAAATGGATATTTAATGTAATACATTTTTTGATTAGTTGCTTCATTTATAACTTCAATATTACTTAATGCAGTTTTTTGAATTGGATCTCAATAAATTGGTTTTGTTCCCCTATATATTAAACCTTTATTATATAAAGTAACAAATACTTTTAAAACAGCCTTATTTGCTTCATCATCTAATGTAAAACGCTCTCTTGAATAATCTAAAGCTAATCCTAGTGTTTTTCATTGCTCATCAATTAAATGTGAATGTTTATCTTTTCATTTTCATACTTCTTCTATAAATTTTTCTCTACCTAAAGTATGTTTTGAAATTCCTTGTTCATGTAATAATTTTTCAACTTTTGATTGAGTTGCAATTCCAGCGTGATCTTTTGCAGGTAAAAATAAAGTATCATAACCTTGCATTTTTTTAAATCTTATTACAGTGTCTTGTATATAAGTATCAAGAGCGTGCCCAACATGTAAAACACCTGTAACATTAGGAGGTGGTAAAATAATTGTAAATGGCCGTTTGGTTTTATCATGAGTTTCAAATATTTTTGACTCAACTCATTTTTCATACCTATTTTTTTCTACTAATTTATGATTAAATACTTTTTCCATATTTTTTTGTTTCTCCTCATGTTCTTTAGTACTGAAATTAGCAATTATAACTTCTTGTAATTCATAGCCATCTTTAAATTCAATGTTATTTTGTGATTTTTTTTCTACATTAAATAAAAGATTGTATATTTTTTTATCTTTTATTTGTTCTTGTGTTGATCAAGAAATTAAATTATTTCAATTACAAAATATTTCATGTCCTTTATCAATTCTAAAAAATTGTTTAGATAAAAATTTACTAGAGTTTAAAAAATAACTATTTAAAATTTCTTTATTTATGTTATTTTTTAAAATGTACTTTGTAAAGGGATGAATAGGACTTTTTATAATTGCAGAAATTTTTCCTTTTTCTATAATTTGTTCATTATCAAAAATAACCGTATCCATTGAATATTTAGATGCTAAATTAATATCATCTAAAAAATACATTGCTGATATCTTGTTATCTAAAATGTATTTATTTGTAGTTGTTAAAACATATTCTTTTTCTGATTGTTTTAAATTATTTATCAAACTTCCAATTAATATTATTTTGGGTTTTAAATAAAAAAGTTCAAATAATTCTAAATTTATTAACACATCATTATTTATATTTGGAATTCTTTTTTCTAAAATGTTTTTAGGAAGTTTATATTTATCTAAAAAGTCATAAATAAATTGCTTTAGTAAAAAAACTTTTTCTGGTTCCTGTGATGATTTTTTATTATTTATAACATCAAATATTTTGTAAAGATTTTCTCGATAATAAATTAAATGTTCTTTTTGCTTTTTTAGATATAAATATTTTTTTGTTAAATTTTTTATTAAAACTTCTTCAGTTTTTATTTGTTTATTTTTTAATAATCAATTATTGAATTTTACTTCAAATTTTTGAACAATTTTTTGAATATTTTCATAATTTTTAGTAAATGAATTAGATTCTTTTCTTAATTGAAATTCTATTTTTTCTTTAAATCTACTATGTTTTATTTCAAATTGTTCTTTATTTCATTCGAAATCTAATTCTAATTCTCTTAATTGTAATTGCTGTTTGTGTATTTCAGTATTATTTTTAAAATTTCAAATATTATCTGTTTTTTTAAAAATATTTTTAAACCAATTTCAGAGAAGTGTTAAAAATATTGCGTTTCTTGAATTAAAATAATCTTTTTTATTTTTTTGCGCAATTTTGTTATACTCATCAAAAATTGTAATTATTTGATTTTTCATTGAAAAAATAAGTTGTTTTTGAATTTTTTTACTACGCTTTTGTTTTTTATCAAAAATCGATAAAGTTTCAAAATCACTTATAAATTTTTTTAATTCTTCTAAAAATTGTCTAATTTGTTCAGGTTCCAATCAACGGAATTTAAAAACATTTCATATTAAAAATTTTCATAATAATTTTAAGGATATGTATTTTTTTTGATAATATTCTTTTTCATCTACTTGAGTAGCAATTTTAAATTTGTGCAAATAAGTTAATTTTTTTATTTGAATATCATTCACTGTCTTAGTTAAAACTTTTATTTTTTTATAGTTATTTATATTTACTTGTTTTCTAAATGTTAAGTATTTTTTTCATTTAAATATAAATTTTTGTTCATTATTTTGATTTTCTGTAATGGTAGTTTTTAGCTTTAAAATTTCTTGACGATTAAAAAATAAGATATTATTATTTATTAAATTACGGTAATTTTTATAGTTTGTAATTAAATTTTGTTCAATATCTTGAATATTGTTAATAGATTTTGTAATTAAAATATTCATAATATTTAATCACTCATCAAAATTTGTAGAATTTAAAGCAAACTCAAACTTGTTGTATTTTTCTAAAAAATCACCCATATATTTATTTTCATTTTTAAAAAATGTTGTTAATGAATTTAAATAAATTAGTTCAAGATCATCGTGATATTCTTTAATAATTTCTAGATGTTTTTTGTTAAATTCAGTTTGCAGGTTAGGTTTATTTTGAATAAGTAAATCAAATCTTTTTTCAATATATTCTCTTAACCTTCTGTTGTAATAATTATTTTCAATAATATCAAAATGAAATCCATAACTTATATCATTTAAAAACTTCTTTACATTTTGTTTATTAGTATTTAAAACATTATTATCATAAATTAAAAAACCTTGGTAATTTTGAAAATTATTTTCAAATGTCAAGGCTTTGAAAATTTTATTTTGAATATGATTATTTTTATTCACTAAAGACAAAATGCTATTTTGTCTTAGTTGAAAATCAAGCTCATCAAAATATATTTGGTGATTTTTTTTATCAAAATTAGCTAAACTTATCGATTCCAGAATAATTTTTTTATCTAGATTCATTAATAACCTGTAATTGTTTTTGTGTTTATTAATGGTGCAATAATTCGATAAGCTGTAAAAATAACAATTAAATTAAACCAAACTTTGACAGGACTTAATAGAGTATGTGAAGTTAAATTGATTCAAAAATCTGTTTTTAATGATTGATAATCTCCTCATGATAACAAAATAACATTAGTAAATTCTAAAATTCCACAAAATGTTACAATGGCCATCATATCCATAAATCTTTGGTATTTTCTTCTTAAAAAGAATCTATAAATACTTACCCCTAAAATCATAGAAGCAAAACCACTTGTTGTTAAAATAATATAAAATCATTTATTTTTAACAAATCTATTATTTTGAAAAACACTATCTGAAATATTTAATAAAGTAATAACAATTATTAAAACTTGAATACAAAGAATAATTACTGTTGAAATATATGAAAAATTAATCAAACTTGTTGGTTTAGATTTTGATTCAATTAAAATTAACTTAACTTCATAAAAAGCAATTTTTTCTGAATATGCTTGAGCATCGTTAAAATTACCAGCATTTAATGCATCATTATGCTTTTTATTATAAAAAGAAATAATTTGTTTATATTTATAAATTTTGTAACGGTAATTAAATAATAATCCACCTAAATTAAAGAAGTATCATACAACTAAGCCAGGAATAATCCCGGCAATTGCAACTGCTAGAGTATATAAAACATTATAGTAAGTAGGTACTAAAGCAAAACTTATTAAATCTGCTAAAATGCCTGTAATAGCACCTATAAAAGGACCAAATAAAAATCCTGTAATTTTTACTGGTAAACCAATGAAAGAAAATTTAAAACTTGGTAAAGCACTTATAGGAACAATACGTACACTAATGATAAAAAAAACAACACTTATTGCAATTAAAACACCAACAAAAGCTATCTTTTTTGAATTTCATTTGCTGAAATTAATGTGTGTTTGACTTTTTAATCAACTAATATAATGTTTTACACCGCCAGGAATTTTATCCATAAATACTCCTTAAATTTAATATATTAAAATTATATAAAATTTATATATAAATTAACATATTAACTATGTTTTTTGATTTTATTTAATTTTTTGTCAATTGTTTGCGTGGAAATAAATGTTTTATAAAATGAAACATTAACCAACACCCCTGTATAAGTAAAATAACTCATTGTTATTAAAAATAATTCAATATACATAAATGAAGATATTAATCCAAATTTTTTGTAATTAAAAAGTGAAGTTAAAAATCCAAAAATAATTACAAATATGCTAGTTGGTATTGTGCTAATTCACACACCTGGCATAATATATGCATATTTTAGTCTAAATAAAGGCGCATAATGATAAAGTAAAATATATACAACGAAAAAGAAACTAAAAATTAAAAAAGGCAAAATTAAATAAAATGTTAAACTAAATTGTCAATCTGAAAATGAATATCCCGCACTTTTTTTAAGAAATGTTAAAAATGACACAAACATTAAAAAAACCAAAAACAGCAATATTGTCATGCAAATTACAATCCATAAACCTTTTAATCTATTTCTAGCTCAATTTCCTAAATTTTTGTGTTCATATAAAATACTATTTGATTGTACAAATTTTGAATATCCCGCACTAGAAATTCAAAATGCAGATATGATAAAAAATACCCCAACAAAAATATCAGTATTAGAAACTGAATTTCCAGTTCCGAAGAAATTAGGAATAATATTTTCAATTCCTGGAATTATTTTACCCAAAACAAAATGAATAGTATCATTATATTCTTCATTTATATATCCTATTGATGAAATAATCGAAAGAATAGGAATAAAGCTCATAAATAAATATAAAGAAAAACCCGAAGGAATAAATGCAAATTCATGACTATGTAATTTTTTATGTGTTTCTAGAACAATTGAATGTGTTTTTTCATTTTCGTTTTTTAAGTATTTTTTAAGTGAAATTTTTAAAATAAAATAAATTACAAACCTTATAATTTTTTCTATTCAGTTTGAAGATGAATTAAATTTTAACAAATTAATATTATGTTTAATTTTTTGAAATTTGATTTTTTTGTGCTTGCTTCAGCCTGTTTTTGGTTTTTTTAACATGTTATTTATCTAATTTTTTTTCAATTATTTCTTTGCTTATCATAGGATTTGCTTGTCCTTTGAAGTTTTTCATAACTTGACCAACTAAAAACTTAGTAACCTTATCAGAATTTTGTTTATATTCATCAAAAATTTCTGGTTTTTCTAAGATTAATTTATCAATATATATTTCTATTTCACTACTTAAATCTTTTAGTTTTAAATTATTTTCTTTAACTATTGTTTCAATATCTAAAGAAGGATTACTTTGAATTTTATCTAAAATAACAGTAAGTGAATTTTTTTGAATTTTTCCTTGATCAATAAAATCAATAGTATTTGATAAACTGTCTAATGATATTTTTAAATCTTTAATATTTAAATTATGGTTATTTAAAAAACTTACAACATCACTAAAAAATAAATTTGTAACTTTTTTAAAATTTGTTTGTGACTTTGCAGATAATTTATCCAAAAAATCAGCATACTCTAAGTTTTTTAATAGTTGATCATATTGAACCTTATTTAAACCATTTTCAATATATCTAGATTTTTTTTGTCATGGTAACTCTTCTAAATTTATTGAATTAATAATTTCATCTGTTAATTGAATAATAGGAATGTTTGGTTCTGGGAAATATTTATAATCAATTGCAGAAGATTTTGAACGCATTTTTTTGTTTGTTTGTGTGGTTTCATCAAAACGTTTTGTTTGCTGTTCAAAACCTTCATTATTTTCTAATTTTTCAACTTGTCATTTAAATTCATATTCAATTGCTTTTTCAACATTTGAAATAGAATTTAAATTTTTTATTTCAACTCTTGTGTTAAACTTTTCATCAGCTTTTTTTCTAACAGAAATATTGACATCAGCTCTCAAAGATCCTTCATTCATTTTTGCATCGCTAATCCCTAAACTAAGAGCAACTAATCTAATTGTATTTACATATTCAGCAGCTTCTTTTGCGCTACGCATTACTGGATAGGAAACAATTTCAATTAAAGGAACACCCGCACGATTGTAATTTAAAAACGTTTTATCACCTTCATGAATCTGTTTTGCTGTATCTTCTTCTAAGTGAATTCTTTCAATTGCAATATTTTTTATATTATTATTTATTTCAATTGGAAGGATTCCATTTTTTCCAATTGGTCTAAATTGTTGAGTAATTTGATAACCTTTTGGAAGGTCTGGATAAAAATAATTTTTTCTATCAAAATGTAGTTCATGGTCTATTTCCATATTTAAAGCTTTTGCTAATTTTATTCCATAAATAACAGCTTGCTTGTTTAAAAGTGGTAATGTACCCGGATAAGCAAGATCAACAACACTAGCAGATGTATTTGCTTCTAAATTAAAATTGTTTTCAGCATATGAAAACATCTTAGTTTTTGTTGAAAGTTCAAGGTGAATTTCAATTCCAATAACTGGTTCATAATCTGAATAATTCATTATTTATCTCCTATAATTTTTTCAACATATAAAGCATGTTGTAGCATTTTTACATCTTCAAATTTTTTTGCATCTATTGAAATTGAAAAAGGAAGATTATTTTCTTCTTTTCCAAGTGGGATTGTAATTGATGGATTACCTGTTAAATTAGCATTTGTTAAAATATCATCCATAAAGCTAATTTCTAATTTTTGATTAAAAGCAGGAGCTGATGATTTTGTTGCTGGATAAATAAAAATATCGCAATTATTATGAATGTTTGTAAAATAATTTACAATGTAACGACGCATTTTTTGCGCTTTTTTTAAATATCTATCTTGATTTTCTTTTTCTAAATAATAACTACCTAATAATATTCTTCTTTGTACCATTAATCCAAGCCCTGTTTGGCGGGTTTTTATATATGTTTGTTCTCAATTATCATCTGAAATTTGTTTTCCAAAATGAATTCCACTTAAATTAGCCAAATTTGAAGAAGCTTCTGTAAAGGCAATGATTTGATAAACAACAGCAATTGAATTAAGAAGATCTTCATCAACTGCAATAGGTTGTAATTGAATATTATCTGCTTTTAATTTTTCTAGCAATTTTTTGTAACTATTAGCAACTTCTTTATTTAGAAAATCAAAACAATCTAGATAAGAAACAACTTCAGGTTTTTTTTCGATAATTTCACTTGCTAAAAATTCTAAATTTTTTGATGTATTATCATTTTTGAAATCTTGTTTAAAAAGCACATTGGCGATTTTAAATGAGTCATTTACATTGTGGGTCATTCATCCAACAGTATCAAGTGAAGAAGCAAAAGCAAATAATCCATACCTACTTACCGCTCCATAAGAAGGTTTAAATCCAACTTTTCCTACATAACTTGCTGGTTTTCTAACGCTATCACCAGTATCTGAACCAATTGCAAATGAAAGATTATCGTTTAAAGTCGCAGCTGAACCTGAACTTGAACCACCTACATAGTGATCTTTATTTAAAGGGTTTTTAATAAGTCCATAATGAGAAAAAGTACCAGTTCCACCTAATCCGAACTCATCTAAATGAGTTTTAAATGCACAGGTTGCACCGGCTTCTTTTAACAATGAAACAATAGTTGCATCGTAATTAGGATAAAAATTTTCTAAAAAACAACTAGATGCATGTGATACAGAGTCCTTAGTTGCATAATTATTTTTTAAACTAAAAACGGTGTTAGCAAGCACACCATTATTATTTAATTTAGCATTTTCATAAACATAAGAAACAGCATTATTATCATCATTTTTTGCATCCAAAATAGCTTTATCTAAGTTTCCTTTTTTAATCATTAATAACCTTTCTTATAATCACAAAATTTTCATCATGGATTTTAGCATTTGCAAGTAATTTTTCTTTATCTAAACCTTTTGAGGGAATATCATCTCTTAAAAAATCAAAACTTATTAATTCTTCATTTATATGTGTCATAGGTTTAATATTTGTTAAATCAAACTTATCAAGCAATGCTAATTGTTTTTTAATTTCTTCGTGCTCTTGACTCATGAATTGAAAAAGTTCTTCTTTGGGTTCAAAAAGAAGATTGCGTGCTAGGCTAATCATTTTTTCTTTTTCCATTATTTTCTCCTATCATTTTGGGTAACTTATAAATTGTTGATCATTTAAGTGATCTCATTTTTTATCTAAATTTCTGATAGTAATGCTATATGCATGCAAAAAAACTCGATGAGATTTTTTTGCTCCATATTTTGTATCACCTAAAATTGGATAACCTAAATGCTCAAGTGTTGCTCTAATTTGATGTTTTTTACCAGTTTTAATTTCTGCATATTTTTTGTTATTTTCAACAAAAAATCTTGTTACTGCTTTGACACCTTTTTTGTCTTCTGTTACTTTCATTTTTTGTTTTTCTATGTCTTTTACAAGTTTAACTGTTACAAGTTTATCTTCATTTATATCACTTACAAATTGATATATTTTTATAAAATTTTCTTGCTTTTCCTTAAATTCTACTAGTGTCTGATAATTTTTAGCATAAATAACTAATCCACTTGTAACTTTATCTAATCTACCAATTGAATCTGGTACAAAACTATCGGTTTTTTTAAATTTTAAATATGTTAAAACCTGATCATTTAATGAATTTTCTTCATTAACCATAGCTATTCCTGCTTTTTTATCAACAATTAAAATATCATCATCTTCATACACTTTTTTAAAAGTTATATTGGCTTTTTTATATGTTGATTCACTATCTTTTGTAGTATCTTCAATTCCATAAACAGTAACAACATCATTTTCTTGGATTTTATATTGTTTATCGTTTATTCTTATATTATTAACTTTTATATCTTTTTTACGAAATACCTTTTCGATTTTAGAAATAGGTACATTATCTGCTCTTTTTACAATGAATTTAAATAATGTACGTCCTTGATCATTTGCTGTTGCTTTAAATTGTTTCATGTTCTTCCATTTCTTGTGATAGTTGTTCAACATCTGAATTTTCTGTTTGTCTTTGACTGTTAAATAAATCAAATTCCTCTTCATTTAAATTTCCTTCACCTGAATAATTATTAAATTCAGGAAAAGGAGGTAATTCCGCTAAACTTTTAATTTTAAAATAATCATAAAATTTATCTGTAATTCCATAAAGAATAGGTTGTCCAGGAGTTTGAGCAACTCCAACTTCTTCAATTATACCTTTAGTTAAAAGTGTGACTACAATGTGATCACTTGCAACTCCTCGTATATTATTTATCATTGATCTTGTTATTGGTTGTTTATATGCTATTATCCCTGCTGTTTCAATTGCTGCTTGTGAAAGATTTTGTCTTCTTGCAACTGTCACTAATTCACTAATAGCATCTTTAGATTCATCTGTAGTTAAAAATTTAAATATATCATTGAATTCATGAACTTTAATTCCTCTATCTTGATTATTAAATTCATCTGCAAATTTCTTTAATAATGTTCTTGCTGAAGTAATTGATTCTAATTTAAGTGATTCTTTTAATTGTTTACTACTCAATCCTTCATCACCTTGAACATATATCAATGCTTCAATTATCTTTGTGTAATTATTCATATTTTATACCTTTTGAAATTGTAATAATTTCTGATTCATTATTTGCTTCAATAACAACTTTTTGCTGTCTGGATAAATCAAGTAAAGCAAGTAAACTAATCACAAAGTGACCCATACTTGGTACACTAAACACTTCTTCGAAACTTAAGATATCTTTATCTTTAAATAAATTTAGTATAACTTTTTTCATTTCTTCAGGACTGATATTTTTAGTTTGAAGAGAAATATTTTTTAAAGCTTCAGCATATGTTCTTTCAAACATTTTTCTTAAAATTATTGTTAATCTGGTTGAAGAAGAATGGCCATCTAAAACACTTTCATCAATTTTTTTAACAAAAGATGTTAAATCACTAGGGGCTTTTTGAAATAATTGTTTTCTTAATTGCTCTTGACTTCTTAATGTCACTGATATTTCTTTAAATTTTTGATATTCAGCAATTTGACTTAAAAGCCTTACTTTTTCTTTTTTTACTTCTTCCTCTTCTTGAGGGTTTTGTAAAATTATTCTTGCTTTTAAATGAATTAAATTAGCAGCCATAACTAAATATTCACTTGCTATATCAAAATCAATTTTGTTTAAATTTTCAATAATTTTTAAGTATTGGCTTGCAAGTTCAGATAAATCTATGTCAAAAATATCAACGTTTTTTTCTTTTATCAAAGTAACTAATAAATCAAGTGGACCATTAAAATTTTTTAAATTAAATGTAATTTCAAAATTTTGATTAGGAGTTTCTTGCATGTTCTAAAAATCCTTATATTTATTTGCTTTGGCTTCTAATTTTGCTTGTTTTTTAGCTCTTTTTTCTGCGTAAGTTAATTTATTTGAAACTTTTTTAGGTTCTAAAGATTTTTTAGAAACATAAACTTCTTGATTTTTGTATTTTGATTCAATTGTATTTTTTACAATATGTGCAATTTGATATGTTTCTAAATTTTGTATTCTAAATGGATCAATTGGATCGTGGAAAATTACTTCAACTATTAATTTTTTAGATCTTTTTGGATTTAATGCTTGACCTGCATTATTAATTGTCACGGGTACAATAGATACAAATTTAGATTTTGGTATTTTAAATGCTCCAGGTTTAAAATCTAAAAGTTTATCATCATGAGATCTTGTACCTTCAGGGAAAATAACACCTAATGATTTATTTTCTTTTATAAATGTTCCGAATGAGTCTAACGTTTTTAAGCCTTCTCTTGGATTTTGTCTATTTAAATAAAATGTATCGATGAAATTTGAAGGTATTCTTGTTCTTCAATCATTTTCTAATTCTTGCTTTGCTAAGAAATTTACAATTTTATTTTTAATTGATTTATCCTTATTTTGTTTTTCTAATGCAGCTAAAATTATTAAAGGATCTAAATTAGATACATGATTTGGGTACAAAATTGCTGTTTGTGGTAATTTATCAAATCCTTTAATATCCAATTTAATGTTTAAAGTTTTAATTAATTTTTTAGCTCTTTTTAAAACATAATCATGTCTTTCTTGTGCACCATACAATGTTGGGTTACGGCGATAAGTATTAGATCTTGAAATTATTCTAAAAAATCTTCATAATCAAAGAGGACTAAACAAAATCATTTTTATTTTTATATTCATTATTTCTCCTTAAGTTTAATTGCCATCGCAATTACAAAATCACCCTCACTACTTGTTGAAATGTCGAAATTATCAAAGTAGTATTTTTGATTTTTTTTTATATTTATGTTGGAAAAAGTATTAAATGCATTATCAGCTTTAAAAATCGCTTCTTTAATTGCTCATCTTGTAGCTAAATATTTGCCTTTATTATTAATTTTTTGATATTCTGTAAATTCTTCGTTAGATAAAATTCTTTTTGCAAATTCATCAGTTTTATTTAAAAATCTACTAATTGAAGTGATATCTATTCCAACTTTATTCATAATATTTTAATTATAAATTATTTTTAATTTTTGGGGCTACTTTAATAAAATATTTATATTTTATTCTATCTTTTTACTTTTAATAATAAGGAGGATAAATGCAAAAAAATCGCGGAATGTTACTAGAAAGCATCATTAACAAAACAAATGAAAGATATTATTTAAATCAGGTTGCTTTTTTTCAAAAAAAAGAGTTAAATATCAAGTTTAAAAAAGTCTTAAATAAAAATGACAAATTACAACTTAAGGATGCAAAAATTTTTTCTAAAAGTACAGTAGATTATTATGGTGTCTATAAAGGTAAATTTATTGCTTTTGAGGCAAAGGAAACAGATTCAAAATTATTTTCATTAAGTAACATAAAAAAACATCAACATAAATATTTATTAGACATTACACAATTTGGTGGAATTGGTTTTTATATAATATTTTTTAAACAATTTGACTGTTTTTTGTATATAAATTGTTTAGAAATGGACAAAATTTGAAAAAATAAAAAGTCGCTTTCTTTTGAGGAAGCGACAAAAATTTCCAAAAAAATCCATTTGATATTTCCAGGTATTTTAGATTATATAAATTGTATTAATTAATTTTTTGCTTAACTACTTTTGAAAATTTAAATTTGGGTTCATATTTTGCTTGAACAGTTAATGGTTTGTGTGAAAATTTATTGATTGTTTCTTTCCGATCTTTAAATTGAGTAGTAAATGTGCCAAAACCGCTAATTGCAATTTTTTCATTCTTTTTAAGACCTTCTAAAATAATTTCTTCAATAGTATCAAAAATATCCACAACATCTTGATAATTTAAATTTAACCTTTTTGAGGTTTCCTGCAATAATTGTTTTTTATTCATGCTATTCGTCTTTTAAATCTCTTGTAATTAATTTATTTAACATCTCATTAATATCATGATCATTAAAAATTACTTGATACAAACTATTTGTAATAGGTAATTCCATTACATTGGTTTTAATTAAATTATCATAAATTGCTTTAAGCGCAGTAAGACCTTCAACTGTTTTTTGAGTATTAAGTGCTTCTTTTCCTATTTCACCATATAATTTTCCAAAACTAAAATTACGTGAAAATTCGCTAAATGCAGTAACAATTAAATCACCTATACCCGTTAATCCGAATAAAGTTTCTAATTTTCCGCCATTATATAATGCATATTTTTTCATTTCCACAAGACCTCTTGTAATAAGAGCAGCCCTTGTGTTAATTCCATAATTTTTTGCATATAAAATTCCACTTGCAATCGCTAAAACATTTTTAAAAATACTTCCTATTTCAGCACCAATTACGTCTTTTTGAGTATAAACTCTAAAATAATTATTTGAAAATAACTTTTGAACTTTTTTTGCAATTTCTAGATTTTCATCAACGGCATCAACAACAGTAATTGAATCTTTAACAATTTCTTCAGCATGACTAGGTCCAATTAATGAAACTACACCTAAAACATCTTGATTATCTTTTGTTAAATTTTTAAATTGTGTGTGTAATGGAGTTATTGTTTGTGGATAAAATCCCTTTGCAACATTTATAAGTATTACTTTTGAACTTAGATTTTCCATTGTGTTTTTAAAAACATCATCCATAAACTTTGAAGGCACAGCAAATACAACATAATTTGTATTTTTTAAAGCTTCTTGCAAGTTATTTGTAGTTTTAAAACAAGGTAAATATGTTGTTTCGGGAAAATATTTTGTATTTTTACCTGTTTTTAATTCAGATAATTCTTGTGAATCTATTCCATAAATAGTTACATTATGTCCATTATTAAATAAAACTTTTGCAAGAGCGGTTCCCATTGAACCTGAACCAATAATTGTAATGTTTTCACTAGTATTTTGTTTCATTTTTATTCCTTAATAATAAATTTATAGGTGTTCCTTCAAAATTAAAATATGTTCTAATTTGATTTTCTATGTATCTCAAATAACTAAAATGCGCATATTCTCGATTATTTACATACATTACAAATGTTGGTATTTTTGCTTCAACTTGTTGGATAAACGAAATACTTAATCTTTTACCTTTAAAAGAGGGGGCAGGTTTTAGCATCTGAATATCAACTAAAAAACTATTTAATTTATTTGTTGGTATTTTTCTTGAAATATTTTCTTTAACTTCAACAATTTTTTGTTTTAGTTTTTCTAATCTTTGTGTAGTTTTAGCACTTATAAAGACAATTGGAGCCCAATCAACAAATTTAAATTTTTCATATAAATTCTTTTTAAATTGCATCATTGTATTAGTTTCTTTTTCAATTAAATCTCACTTATTAACAACAATGATTAATGGTTTTCTCTGTTCATATGCGAAACCTGTAATTCTTAAGTGAAAATGATGAATATCTTCAGTTGCATCTAACATCAAAATAGTTAAATCACTATCTTCTAAACTCTGCATTGCACGCATAAGTGCATAATGTTCAACACTTTCTACTAATTTAGATTTTCTTTTTATACCCGCTGTATCTATTATTTCAAATTGTTCATCATTTATATCAATTAGTTCGCTAATACTGTCACGAGTTGTTCCACTAACATCAGAAACTATTGAACGGTATTTGCCACTTAGTGCATTTAAAAGTGAACTTTTTCCTACATTTGGTTTTCCAATAATAGAAAGTTTAAAAATATTTGAATCATTATTATTAGAATTATCAATTAAAGAAGTGACTTTATCTAACATTTCTCCAATACCTTCACCATGAATGCTACTAATAGGGAATATGTCATCAAAACCTAAGCTATAGAAAATAGGATCAAATTCACCTCTTTGTCCTTCTAATTTATTTAAGGCAACAATAATTTTTTTTGAACTTTTTCTAAGTAAATCAGCAACATAATAATCTTCTTTAGTCAAATCATGAGTAGCATCTAAAATAAAAATAATAATACTTGCCTCTTCAATTGCTATTTGTGCTTGTATAGTTATTTGTGACTGCATATTATCATCATCACTAACAGTAATTCCACCAGTATCTACTATTCTAAATGTTGTTCCAGTTCAGTATGCTTCATCGTAAATTCTATCTCTAGTAACTCCAGGAGCATCATCAACAATTGATTTTCTTTTATTAATTAACTTATTAAATAAGGTTGATTTTCCTACATTTGGTTTTCCTACTATCGCGACAAGATCTTTCATTATTTAACCTCATTTATTTTATTTATTGCAAGTTCATATATTTTTTCATATACTTCCAAAATACTCATATTTGTTGAATCGATTTCAATTGAACCTTCTGAAATTTTTAATGGATCTTCTTTTCTCGTTGAATCTTGATAATCTCTTGCTTTTATTTGTGATAAAACTTCTTCATAATTTGATAAATGACCAAGTTCTAAATTTTGTAACATTCTACGCTGTGCTCTAATTTCTGCTTTTGCTCATAAAAATATTTTAAGTTCAGCATTTGGCAAAATTCGATAAGTTGCATCACGCCCATCAATAATAACTCCCTTAAATGACTCAGAATATCATTGTAAAAATTTAACTATTTTCTCTCTTACAACAGGAAAAATTGCAATATTACTAGCTACCGTTGAAACTTCATCATCTCGTAAATTTAATGTAACATTTCTTTCTTTATAAAATCAATTTTCTGATGAATCAACTCTAACATCTTCAAAATTTCATAATGAAATAATTTTCTCAGCGTCATTAATATCAACATTATTTTCTATTGCAAGTAAAGCAGATAATCTATATAGTGAACCGCTACTTATAAAAAAGAACCCTAATTGTTTTGCAAGCAATTTGGCTACCGAACTTTTTCCAACACCCGATGGACCGTCTATTGCTATGTTAATTCGTTTATTCGTCATTTTTTATCCCTCTTTTTATATTTTCTAATTCTTGTTTCAAATCATTTTGAATCACTAAAATTTCATTATTTAAAATCAACTTTTTAACCTTAATTATAAGTTCGTTTTTATTTAATGGTTCATTAATAATTTTGTTAATTTGGTCTTCAATTTCTTTTATTTTTTCAATTGAAAAAGCAATTTTAACATCATCTGAAAAATTTCATTCATGATTTCAACTATGATTATCTGAAAAAAAATTTAAATTTAATTCACCATTTAATTCTTCTAACATTTTTTCATGATCAGGAATATTATTAAGAATTTGTTGGCTCTTTTTATTAAAATTTTTATTCTCTTTTTTTATTGCATTTTGAAGTGAAACGGGTGAATTCAATTCATCCCGATATTCCTGTCAATATTTTTTTCTGCTAATCATAATATCTTATTATAAGATATTTTACATAAAAATAAAAAAAGAAAACCCGTTAAAAATAAAAACAGAAATACTCTGTTTTTAACATTAACCTTTAATTACATCTTCTACTCATTTTGAGTAATGTTTATCTTTATTATTTTCTAAAGCTTCTAAAATGGAATTTTTTTCTTGTTTAGAAAGTTTAGGTATGTATGTTTTAACAATAATTATCATTTTACCAATCATGTTACGATTTAAATACTTAATACCCGCATCTTTAATTATTAATTTATCACCATCTTTTGTATCAGAGTGGATTTTTAAAGGTTTTTTACCATATGGTGTTGGAATTTCAATTGTTTCTTCTGCAATTATTGATTTAATAGAAATTGGAACTTCCATAATAATATCATTTTCAACTCTTCTGTAATAAGGGTGTTTTTTAACATTTATAACTAAATGTAAATCACCTTTAGGTCCATTATTTTTTGAAGGTGCACCATATCCTGAAATAACGATGGTTTGTCCGCTAAAAATACCTGCTGGAATATTAATTTCTTTTGTTTCATATTCTTTTGTAATTCTTTGTCCTTTACAAACAGAACATACTTTTTTAACAATTTTACCCGAACCAGAGCATTTATCACATGTAGTAACTGTTTGGAAAAACCCTAACATAGAAGCACTTACTTGTCCTGAACCAGAACATTTATCACATGTTACATAATCTTCCGGAGTATCCGCTCCAGTCCCTTTACATTTGTAACAAGTTTCAATTTTTGGTAATTTTACGTCAATCTTTTTACCATAAACACTATCTAAAAATTCAATGGTAATTTGATTTTCAATATCACTTCCTTTTTGTGGTCCTGTGTTTCTTGAAGAACCAAAAATATCGCCAAAGTCAAATGACTCACCAAAGCTTTTACCAAATCCTCCAAAAAAGCTTCTAAATATATCAGAAGCATCACCAAATCCTCCTGCACCACCTTGTTCAAATGCTGCATGACCGAATTTATCATATTTAGCTCTTTTATCTGCATCACTTAAAACTTCATAAGCTTCAGAAACTTCTTTAAATTTTTCTTCTGCATCAGCTTCTTTGTTCCGATCTGGGTGATACTTCATAGCTAATTTACGATAAGCGCTTTTTATATCTTTTTCAGTTGCATTTTTAGAAATACCTAAAATTTCATAATAATCTCGTTTTTTACTCATAGTCTTAATTTTAGCACAAAAATGTTTAGAGTGCTAAAAATTATCTTATTACAATAATTCTTTTTTTATTATTAATATCTTTAATAATTTCTTGATCTGGATAATATTTTTCAAAATATTGAGCAACAAAATCATCAATTTCAAAAATTAAAATTCCGTTAGGTTTTAAAAATTTTTTATAATCTTTTAAAATTTTTATGTAATCTTTTAAACCATTATTTTTAGCATATAAAGCATAAGAAGGATCAAATTTTGGCCTATCTTGTTTTTTTAGTTTTGATTTATCTAAATAAGGAGGATTTGCAACAATTAAATCATATTTTTTATAAACATTAGAAAATCAATTGCTTTTAAAAATTTCTACATCTAAATTATTAAATTCAGCATTTTTTTTAGCCATTTTTAGTGCTTTTTTGTTTTTATCAATTAAAGTTACCTTACAATTGATATTTTTTTTGATTGCTAAACCAATAAAACCAGTACCTGTCCCTAAATCTAAAACTTCTGAATCTTGATTTAAAAATTCATAACATTTTAAAATAACTTCTTCTGTTTCATATCTAGGAATTAAAGTAAATTTATTTAAAAAAACACGGATAGATTGCATTTCACAATACCCGATAATTCTTTGCACAGGATAATCTTTTTTTAGTAATTTTAATTCACGTTTGGAAATTTCAAGCGGTAAGTCATACCTTAATTTTTCTCTTAATAAAACTTCTTTATTAATCATTTGCTTGTTTTTCACCAATCATTTTAATTTTTTGTGCTTTTTCTTCACTTAATAAAGCATCAATAATTAAATCCAATTTGCCATCAGCAACACTTTTTAAAGAAGCATTAAATGAAATTCTGTGATCAGTAACACGATCTTGAGGGTAATTATATGTTCTTATTTTTTCGCTTCTGTCACCGCTACCTGTTAATTTACGTAATGCACTTTCTTCAGCTTCTCTTTTAGAAACTTCTAATTGATAAATTTTTGCTTTTAATAAATTCATTGCTTGTTGACGGTTTGCTATTTGTGAACGTTCATCTTGTGAAGTTACAATAATTCCTGTGGGAATATGAGTAATTCTTACAGCGCTATCTGTGGTATTAACACTTTGTCCACCAGCCCCTGAAGATCTAAATGTATCTATTTTTAAATCTTGAGTTCTAATTTCTACTTCAACATCATCATCAACAGCAGGTAAAACAGTAACTGTAACTGTTGAGGTGTGAACTCTACCTTGAGTTTCTGTTGCAGGTATTCTTTGTACTCTATGTACTCCACGTTCAAATTTTAGTTTAGAAAAAACTTTTTCTCCACTCACACTAAAAACTAATTGACTAAATCCACCTGCAGCACCAAAAGTTGAATCAATTACTTTTATTTTCATATTTTCAGAATCACAATATTTTTGATAAATTTTAAACAAATCACCTGCAAAAATATTGGCCTCATCACCACCAGCTGCTCCTCTTATTTCCATGATTACATCGCGCTCGTCATTTTCATCTTTAGGTAATAGAAGAATTTTTAATTCCTCTTCTAATTCTGCCATTTTTTCTTGAGTTTCATCCATTTCTATTTTTGCTAATTCTAATAATTCATGATCTTTTTCAGTCTTTAAAACTTCTTTTGCTTGAGTATAACTCATTTCTAATTCTAAATAATTTGAAAATTGTTTATAAATGTCTTTAATTGAATTTTGTTGTTTTAGTAGTGAATTATATTTTTTTATATCTTCATATACTTCTGGTTTTTGTAATGAATTTTGAATATCTTCATATTTAGATTTAATCGCTAATAAGCTTTGATACATTGTCTTTTCCATAATTTTATTATTATATAATAATTTAATAATTTTTATAAAAGGAAAGTGCTTAAAATTTTTAATTAATTTTTATAAAAAATAAAAAAATTTAAAAAATATTAAAAAAATACTGATTATTGTACTGAAAAAAATAAAAACTATGAACTTTTGACAAATTCATAGTTCCATTATTTTTACTATATTTTTAAGTTATCATCAAATAAATTAAAAAAATAGTTTTTATAAATAATTTGATTTTCTGATTTTCATATAAATTTTAATTGAAGTTGATTTTTTTTAGGTTGAAAATAACCAACATCAATTTTTCCGTAATTTACAGATACTTTTTTTATAATATCCTGAATTATATATGCCACCATATCTTCATCAATGACAGGTTCAGAATTAATAATTTTTATTTTAGAATAATAATCAGTAAAATTTACTGAAGGAAAAATATTTTCGGATGTGAGATTTATTTCTGAGTTGTTTTTTGTGTCAGTTTTTAAGTTTGTGTTTTCTTTTTTATTTGTTGTGCTTGTTGAGTTATTAATGTGTGTTATATTAGAAATTTGTGTGTTTTTTCTCATGTAAATTACACTTAGAGTGATTATACCCGTTAATGATAATACAACAATAATCAAAAAAAATATTTTTTTATAAGACTTCGATATCTTCTTCAATTTTATTAAGTGGTTCTCGTGAAAGTGCAATTAATTGATCTAAACTATATTGGTTTTCAATAATGTTTAAAATTGCAATATTATCAAATGTCATTCAATTTAACCTATTTTTTATATTTATATCCTCTAAAATTTGTAGTTTAACACTACCATCTTGTTGATTTAAGAGAGGATGCTTTATATTATATATCTTAGACAAAACTATATTTTTATACTTATTATTTATTGAAATTATTAATATAGGACTAAATAAACCTTTAAAGTTATAAGGTATAACATAACCATCTTTTGAGTATAAACTAAACCCTTGAATTGTTTTATTTAAATTAAAATCAAAATAAGTGTGAGTATTTAATGTTAATTTTCCAATAATATCATAACCTTGAAATTTAACAACATTTGTTTCTAAATTAAAATTACAATCAATTGCATCGCTTATATCTGGAAGAGCCATTATTTTTGCTTTTATATTTGATAAATTTGCAACTGGAATTTTTGAAATATTATTATTTTTATCAATTATATTAGCAGCTAAGTAATAAATGTTTTTTAAATTTTTATAAGGATTAGGTTTTTCATTTATTAAAATTATTCTTGCATACTTAATATTTTTTATAATTTTTTCATCATTTACACATTCGTAATTTCCACTATATAATTCAAATTCTAATTCCAAAGGAATATCAAATGCTTGGTAAAAATTACTAATATTAAAGGTTTTTATTATATCACTATGTCTTATTTCGACATGACTGTGTAAATATTCACTCATTTTATTATTATTTATCTTATATACAGTAATTGCTACATGGTTAATTTCTTCAAAATCAAATTTAGGAATTTTATTTAGCCCTGTTATTAATGAAAAATTAATTTCATTATTAAAAACCTGAGAAATAGGTAGTGGTTTATTATTTATAAATATACCTATAACTAATTTTTGATTTGTTGTGTGTTTATATTTAATTTCTAAAACAGTTGCATCGTTATGCACATGTCTTTTTATTTTTAGTTTCAATAAATTATTAGGATTTAAAGAATCATCTAAAATTTTTGTTTCAGTTTTTAAATAAAGATTTTCACGATAATTTTTTATGATTTCTTGCTGATTTATATTATATGTGTAATTAATCATTTAAAAAAATACACAAACTATCTAATACACTGTGTAAATATTTATAATATGTTGTTTTTGAAAAATATTCTTCATATCACTTTTTATTTGGATTAACATTTCATATTTCGTTAAAAAATATTAATCTTTCTTCAAAAGTTAAACCTTCATTGAAATAATCCATGATAGGAAGGTATGTTTTAAATTTACTTTCTTCTTTTGTATCTTGACTTTTTAATTTATTATTTGTTATTTCTTGGTGAAATAGTTTTTTAGATAATGCACATTGTTGTCTATATACCATTATCCTTGAATATAAAGTCTGTGTAAGACTGTCTATAAGTCTATTTTCCGATATTTTCATATTTACCTCTAGCGTAAAATAGTCAATTGGGATTATAACTAATCCCCGCTTTTATTATAAAAATAAAAAATGATTTTTTTGTTCATTTAGGCCCGAAAATAGGAAAAAACTAGGAAAAAATGTCAAATTAAGACAAAAATGACTTATTTTTACATAAAAAAATAAAAAACCCCAATAGGGGTCGATCAGCTTGATATGGTGGCTCCGGCAGGAATCGAACCAGCGACACACGGAGCTTCAGTCCGTTGCTCTACCAACTGAGCTACAGAGCCATGGCGGTCCAGACGGGAATTGAACCCGCGATCTTCTCCGTGACAGGGAGACGTATTAAACCACTTTACCACTGGACCATTTGGTTGCGGAGACAGGACTTGAACCTGTGACCTTTGGGTTATGAGCCCAACGAGCTGCCGACTGCTCCACTCCGCTATGTTAGGTATTTATAAAGTAGTGGTATAACTTTATAAATATATGGCGGGCAATGAGGGATTTGAACCCCCGCGGGCCGTGAAGCCCCTGGCAGTTTTCAAGACTGCTCCCTTCAGCCTCTTGGGTAATTGCCCATGGTGGACCCAACAGGACTCGAACCTGTGACCGACCGGTTATGAGCCGGTTGCTCTAACCAACTGAGCTATAGGTCCTAATCTATTCTAATTGGTGGCTCCGAAGAGAGTCGAACTCTTGACCTTCCGGGTATGAACCGGACGCTCTAACCAACTGAGCTACAGAGCCATGGTGGAGAGGATGGGACTCGAACCCACTACCTCCTGCGTGCAAGGCAGGCGCTCTGGCCAGGTGAGCTACCCCCCCATAAATGGTGAAGAAGACAGGATTCGAACCTGCGACCGCTTGAGCCCAAGTCAAGTGCTCTACCAAGCTGAGCTACTTCTCCACTTCTCATTTATTTAAGTTGCTTTATAATTATACACAATTTTTTTAAGTTTTGCAAAAAAAATTAATTTTCATTATCTCATGTAAATTCGTAGTTTTCTATACGAACTGTATCACCAGCTACAATTCCTTTTTTTAACAATTCTTCTCATACTCCTAAGTGTTTTAATTTATTATTAAAACGCATTAAGTTATCATAACTTATTAAAGGAATACGATTGTATAATTCTTTAATCTTTTTACCTTTTATTTCATAAGTATCAAAAGAAACTCTAATAATTTCAAAGTCATCTTCTTCTAATGTAATTGTCACTTCATTTTTACTTACTTCATTTATTAAAATATTTTCAGCTTCTTTTAAAGTTTCATAAATTTCTTTTTTAATTAATTCTAATGTATTTTCTAAAGTTTCTAAACTATGATCAATTAATTTTACATTAGGATATTTTTCTTTAAATAATTGTTTATGATCTTCAAATGCTTTTAAATCAGATTTATTAGCAATTATTACTTGAGGTCTATTTTCAAGTTTTATATTATATTTAATTAATTCATTATTAATATCTTCAAAGTCTTGAATAGGATTTTTTTCTTCAGAACCAAAATCAATTACGTGACATAATATTTTACATCTTTCAATGTGTTTTAAAAATTGAATCCCTAATCCTTTTCCTTCACTTGCTCCATTAATTAAACCTGGTAAGTCAGTAATAACAAAACTATCATCATAGTATTTAACAAGGCCTAATTGTGGAACTAATGTTGTAAATTCATATTCAGCAATTTTAGGTTTAGCATTTGAAATTTGTGATAATAATGTACTTTTACCTGCACTAGGTTTTCCAATTAAACCTACATCCGCTAAAACTTTTAAACTTAATTTTATATCTAGATTTTCACCTAGTTCACCATTTTCTGATAATCTAGGTGCAGTATTACGAGAAGTCTTAAATTTAACATTCCCTCTACCACCTCTACCACCTTTAGCAATTAAATATGGTTTTGAATCAACAATATCAGCAATTAAATTATCGTAGTTATATACTAATGTTCCTAAGGGAACTTTTATGTAAGTGTCTTGACCATTTGCGCCATAAGCATTTTTTCTTTTGCCATTTTCACCATCTTGTGCTGTAATTTTATTTTTATAATGAAAATTTAAAAGTGTATTTATTCCGCTATCTCCAACAAAATAAATGTCACCACCTTTTCCACCATCTCCACCGTCTGGCCCACCGCGTTCAACGTGCGCTTCTCGCCTAAAACTAATAAGACCATTACCACCGTTTCCTGCTTTTACTGTTATTTTTACTTCGTCAATAAATTTCATATGAAAATTTTACCATTTTTAATGGGTTTTTTGTTGTTATTTTTTTGCAAAATAAAAAGTGCTTTAAGCACTTTAATTATTTTCTTCAGGACGACTTAAAACTTTAGCTCCAGTTTCAGTTACTAAAACTGTATCTTCGATTCTTGCTCCGCCTAAACCAGGGATATAGATTCCAGGTTCAACAGTTATTACCATACCTGGTTCCAAAACTGTTGATTTTACAGAATTTACATATGGTAATTCATGAACATTAATCCCCACTCCA
The DNA here is from genome assembly GCF_025486335.1 of Mycoplasma zalophi. Taxonomy (GTDB): domain Bacteria; phylum Bacillota_I; class Bacilli_A; order Mycoplasmatales; family Metamycoplasmataceae; genus Metamycoplasma; species Metamycoplasma zalophi. The sequence goes on along the minus strand of NZ_JAOOPZ010000002.1, from coordinate 16,498 downwards.
TGTCCAGTTGAGTGAGTGAAATATTCACCATATCCTTTTTCAACGATGTAGTCACGACAAATTTTATCAATTTCTGTAGTTGTGATTCCTGGTTTAACAGCTTCACGTCCTAAGCGTTGGGCTTCTTTTACAATTTCTAAAATATCTACTAATTTTTTATCTTTTGGTGTTCCAAAGAAAAATGTTCTAGTAATATCACTTGCTCACCCTAAATACTCAGCTCCAAAGTCAATTTTTACAATATCTCCATCAGCTAATTGAGTATTTGTAGGGTGGTGGTGAGGCTCAGCTGCATTAGCTCCAAAAGCTACAATTGAATCAAAAGATTCTTTTTCTGCACCAAAAAGTCTCATCAAATAACCTAATTTATGACTAACTTCTTTTTCGGTCATTCCTACTTTTAAATATTTTTTAACTTCATTAAATGCATCTAAAGAAATCTTACATGCTTCTTCAATAATTGACGCTTCACGTAAATCTTTTTTAATACGGAATTGTTGACCTACAACAGAAATAAATTCTGCTTCTGGTAATATTTTTTTAAAAGTTTCTAAAGTTTCAACTTTTAAATAATCTTTTTCAATTCCTACTTTTTTGTAATTTTTTTCTTTTAAAAATTCACTAAGTGAATTAGCTTTTAATAATTTAACTTCAACATTTTTAGCATTTTTTGTTACATATTCAATGTATCTTCCATCAACAAATATATAAGCTGTTTCTTTTTCAATTACTAAATATCCATCAGTTGTTGAAACTTCAGCCATTCATAATCTTGTTTCTGGGGCTTCTGAAATAATTACATCAACATTATATTCATCAAAAGACTTTAATAATTCTTGTTTTAACATTTTATTTCCTTATTATTTTTTTTCTTTGTGATTTGTATGGTCATTACATTTATGGCAATATTTTTTAGTTTCCATTTTTTCAGGGTGTAATTTTTTATTTTTCTTTGTAATGTAATTTTCCATTTTACATTGTTCACATCTTAAAATTAATCCTTCTCTTGGCATATTTCCTCCTGTTAATTTTTTTAGTAAATATCTTTTATATTATAAATTAAAAAAAATATTTTCAATTGATTTTATTGTTTTAATAACATAGCAATCTCAATATCATAAATTGGACCTTGTTCAGGGATAGGTGTTTCTAAAATAATGGGAACATTATCAAAATCACTATCAAATACAAATTTTTGTAATGTTTTTAGCCCTATATAACCTTGATTAATATTTGCATGTCTGTCTTTGTGTGAATTTAAATCATTTAATGAATCGTTTAAATGTATAACTTTTATATATTTTAATAAATCAAAATCTCTTAATTCTTGTTTAAAATCTTCGTATTTTTTTATGTCATAACCTGCATCTCAAATGTGACATGTATCAAGACACATTTGTATTCTATCACTATTTAAAGTTTCTAAAATATACTTCATATCTTTAAAATTAGTAAAAATTTCAGTACCCTTCCCGCTCATTGTTTCAAGACAAATTACAACATCTTTCGTTAAAGAAATTATTTGTTTTAAAGAATTTATTAAAGTTTCTAAGCTTTCTTGTAAAGAAAATTTTGTGTATGCACCCGAGTGTAAAACTAAGTATTTTGCTCCGATATAGTTCATTCTGTTAATCTCTTCAATTAAAAAATTAATAGCAAATAAAGATTTTTCAGGATTTGATGGATTTACTATATATGGAGCATGAACTACAATGTCTTCAGGTTTTATTACATCATGATATTTTTTAGTATATTCAGATAAATTATATAATTCTTTTGCAACTCTTTTTGATGTTTGTGGTGCACCTAAATAAATCATCATACAATTTGCATTGTTTTTTATAGATTCTTCAACTGCAGAAACTAAATAATTAGGAGATTTAAATGAAATATGACTCCCTATTTTAATCATAACTACTCCTTAAATATTATAAAATTTGTCTTCTTCGAAAATACTAAAAATTTTATTTGCATCAAGATATTTTTTTAGCAATTCAACCATTGTGAAAATAAAACCTTTTTCTAAATTATGAGAAACATTAATAACGTTTATATTCATTTCATCATAATTTATAAAATCACTTCATTTTGCATCACTTGTGATTATCAAATCAGTTTCACCTTTGAATTTATTTATATCACCTACAAAACCAGAACCTGGAAAAAGTATAAAATTATTTATTTTTGTTTCTAAAGCGTGTTGTTTAATATTTGTTTGAATATTCTTTACATTTGCCTTGTTTTTTAATAAATTTATAAGTTCTAAGGGTGTTTTATTTCAGTTTATTTTCAGTGAAAATTCACTATTTATTTGTTTAAAACCTTTATCATCTAAATTAAGAAGTTTTAATATTCCTTTTACTGTAAAAAAATCACTTTTATCGAAAGCAGTATGAAAACTATAAGTATTAATTTTATGTGCTTTTAATGTTTTATATAGATTTTTTTTATAAGGATATATTTCAAAATCCTTTGTTTTTTCATAAAAAATGAAGGGATGATGAGAAATTATTAAATTACAATCATTTTTTATTGCTTCTTGAATAACTTTTGAAGTTACATCATGGCAAACTAAAACATTTTTTAAATTCTTTTTCCCTGCTAGCGGAATAGAAAATCCCACAGGATCTCAAGGTTCTTTAAGATTTAAATTAATATCTTTTGATAAATTATCAATTAAGTGTTTTGTTCTCATTTTAACTTGTAAAGAAATCTTTTAGTTTTTTGCGTTTTTGAGGGTGTTTTAGTTTTCTTAAGATTTTTGTTTCAATTTGTCTTACTCTTTCTTTTGAAATTCCTTTTTCACGAGCAAGTTCATCTAAAGTATATGCTCTATATGGTATACCGTTTTCGTCTTTGCCAACACCAAAACGTTTTCTTATTAAGACTCTATCTTCTTCATCTAAATAATTTTCAAGCATGTCATCAATAATTACAGATAATTCCTCTTGTGAAGAAAAATCAACTGGATTAATCACGCTTTCGTCTTTTACAAAATCACTAAAATTTGAATTTTCTTCTTTTCCTATTGATTTATCTAAAGAAATTGGGTCGATATTTATTTTTCTAATATATCTTACTTTTTCAGCATCCATATCGCCACCATAACGCATAGCAATTTCTTCATCTGTTGGTGTATTTCCGTTTTCTTGTTGTAATTCACGCTCAATTTTAATAATTTTGTTAATTGTTTCAACCATATGTACTGGAACTCTTATTGTTCTTGCTTGATCTGCTACTGCACGAGTAATAGCTTGACGAATTCATCATGTAGCATATGTTGAAAACTTAAATCCTTTATGATAATCATATTTATCAACTGCTTTTAAAATTCCCGCATTACCTTCACTAATTAAGTCAATAAAACTTAATCCTCTATTTTTATAACGTTTAGCATTATTAATTACTAAACGTAAATTACGATTAATTAAAGTACTACGCGCTTTTTTGTATTTTCTGTCGTTGCCTTCTTCAAGTGCTTTTTCCATTTTTATAGCTAGATCTTTTTCTTCTTTTGGTGTTAATAATTTTCCATATTTACCAATTCAACGCATGTATCATTTAACAATATCATTTGTTTCAGAAAGATTATTAGAAAGTGAATCATCTTCAATTGAATCTTTGTCATAATAATCATCATCTTCATCATAATCTTTTAATAAATTAACAACATCATCATCTTCATCATAATCGTCATTTGATTCTTCAAATTCAACATATTTTTCAGTATCATCATAAAAATCTGCATCTAATGAATCATCATCTTCATCTTTTTTTACTGTTGAATCATCGTGGAATTCATCAATATTAAGTTCTGAATCATCTTCTAAGTCATCAGAATCTTCAAATTCAGAAGGTTCTTCATCATCTAAATCATCACTGTCTTCTAATTCTAATTTATTTTTTATAGAATCTTTACGAAATGCATCCTCTAAATCACTTTCTGTTATTTCTTCTTCATCATCTTCTAAAAGATTATCTTCTAATAAATTTTCTTGAATTAAAAGATCAAAAATCTCCACACTTTCATCAGCGTCTAAAAATAATTTATTGTCATCTAAAAATTTATAGATATCTTCATGTGTTAGGGTTTTTTTACTTTTATCAGTTTTTTGTTTTTGTGCTAATAATTTTTTAAATGCCTTTATTAAATCTTTAACTGATTTTTGCTCATCTTCTTTTATTGTACTCATTTTTGCTCCTTTTTATTCTTGAGTTTTTTCTATTATTTTCATAAGCTGATCAAATGATGTTTGTTCATCATTAATCTGCTCATTGTTTTCATCTAAATCGTTATGAAAATTGCTATAAAAATCTTTAAATTTAAATAAATTATCTTTTAAATAATTTTCTTCTATTACTTCATTAGGATCTAGTAATTTAATAAAATCTTTTAAATCTTTAGTAAATTTATCAGTTGTTGTTTTAGTTTGTTTTAATGTTGTTATTCGCGACTTTTTATTAATTTTAGTATCATCAAAATCTAAAATCATTTTCTTTCATTTACTATTTGAACTTCTAATAACTTCACGAAAGTTATACCAATAAGTAATATTATTTAATATCTGCACAGCTACATAACTTGCTAGTTTATAAAAATCTGCTCGTGGTGTATCTTTTTTCACCATAACTTTTCCAAAATTTCTTTTTCGCTGAATATGTAAATTATTTTTTGTATTAACTACATACATATTGTTATGATAATTTTGTATTAAAAATAATTGAAGATTTTTGAAATAATCACTGTCTAATTTGTTTTGTAAAATTGCTTTTTGTTTTAAAATTTCCTGGTCGTATTGACCTAAAATCTTTCAGAATTCATTAAATTCTCCCAATAATAGTTGCTTTTGTTCTAATGATTTACCATAATTTGGGTTTTCAAAAATCAAATTATAAATATAATCTAAATAACCTATTTTTTTTGTAATTGTTTCCTTTAACATTGAACCATCTTGTGATAAAAAATAAATTTCATCTGGATCATTTTTTGTATCATTTTTGACTATTTTTACATTTAATTCATATTTTTTTAAATTATTTAATATTATTTTTAAATTTTTTATTGTTGCATTCTTACCAGGTAAATCACCATCAAAAAATAAATTTATCGTACATTTTTTTAATAAAGACAAATGATTTTCTGTTAATGTTGTTCCCATAACTGCTAAAGCATTATTGATACCAACGCGATAAAGAGCAACAACATCAAATTGTCCTTCGACTAAGTAAACATCCCTATCAATTGCTATATTTTCTTTTACATTATTTCAATTAAAAAATAAAGAATTTTTTTTAAATATTTCATTTTCAGAAGTATTTAAATATTTAACATCATCACCATCAACTGTTCTTGCGCTAAAACCAACACAATTTAGTTTTGAATCATAGATGGGAAATATCAACCTATTATTAAAAAAATTAATATTTTTATTATTTGAACTTGAAATTGAAATTTTTGATAAAGTTGTTTCGTCAAATCCTTTATCTTGTAAATATTGAAAAGAATTTATTTCACTTGAACTAAACCCCAATTTAAAGTGATTTTGGATTTCATCAGTAATTTTTCTTTTTAAAATAACGTCTTTTAAATTATTATTTTGATTTTTAAATTTATGAAATTCATATTGAAATAAATTATTTGCAGCTTCTGTTGCTTCAAAAAGTTCTGTTTGTTCTTGTGTTGTATTTGTTGAAAATCTATTTAACTTTGAAATATCAAAATTAATTTTAGAAGCGATTTTTTTTAAAACTTCAATAGGTGTTAGATTTAATCTATACTCTAAAAACTTAATTGCGTTTCCTGTTTTATGACAACCGAAACAGGTAAATATTTGTTTTTCAGGACTAACAATAAAAGACGAGGTTTTTTCATTGTGGAATGGACAATTTGTTTTGTAATTTTTTCCTGATTTAGTTAAATTACAATATTCAGAGATAATATCAACTATATTTATTTGGTTTAATACACTTTTTCAAATATTTTGGTTATTATCTGTCATTATAACTTTCTAAATATTTTTCAATGTCATCTATACTAATTCTTTCTTGTTGCATTGTATCTCTATGTCTGATTGTTACTTTATTATCTTCTAGTGAATCATAATCAAATGTAATTGAAAAATATGTTCCAATTGCATCTTGTCTTCTATAACGTTTTCCAATAGAACCTGATTCTTCATATGAAACACGAATACCTTTTGATTTTAAATTTTTAAATATTTTTTTACTTTCATCTGTAAGTTTTTTAACAAGTGGCATAACACAAACTTGATAAGGGCTTACTTTATATTTTGTTTTTAAAACTGTTCTCAATTCATTATTCTCTAATGTTTCTACTTCATAAGCATCAACTAAAATAGCAAATAATAAACGATCAAGACCCATTGAAGGTTCAATTACATAAGGAACAATTTTTTCACCTTCATCAGTCAAGTAATATAGATTTTCGTTTGAGAATTTAATATGTTGACTTAAATCATAATTACCACGATTTGCTATCCCCATTAATTCTCCTCATCCAAACGGAAATAAAAACTCAATATCACTTGTTCCTTTTGAATAATGACTTAATTCTTCTTTTTCATGTGCTCTAACTCTAATTGAATCTTGTTTTAATCCATTTTTTAAACAGAAGTCATAACATTTTTGAATATAATAGTTATAAAAATGTTCATCTTGATTTTCAAAACAGAAAAATTCTAATTCCATTTGTTCAAATTCTCTTGTTCTAAAAATAAAATCTCTTGGAGTTATTTCATTACGGAAACTTTTTCCTATTTGTCCTATTCCAAAAGGTAATTTAGGCCTCATAGTTCTTAAAACATTTTTAAAGTTAACAAAAATACCTTGTGCTGTTTCTGGTCTTAAAAATGTTGTGCTTGCAGTATTATCTATTGCTCCCGCTTGTGTTTTGAACATTAAATTAAATGGTCTAATTTCTGTTCAATCACATTTAACTCCATCATATTCTAAAACTTCATTTTTAATTTTTTGTTCCATTTGATCATGAGTCATTTTTTCGACATCTAAATCTTTGAAAAGATCTTTTAAAATATGATCTGCACGGTATCTTTTTTGATTAACTTTATTTTCTATTAAAAAATCACTGAAATTTTCTAAATGTCCACTGGCTTTTCAAACCATTGGATTCATAATAATTTTTGAATCGATTTGATAATTGTTTTCTTCTTCAAAAATAAAGCTTTGAATTCATTGATTTTTTAAAGCATTTAACATATTTGTGGCAAGCGGACCATAATCTCATGTATTAATTACTCCACCATAAATTTCAGAGTCTTGATAAACAAACCCTGAAACCTTTAAATGATTGATTATTTCTTGAATATTTTTATCTTTATTTAACATAGTACCTCATTAGCAAAATAATTTTATATTATATCATAAGATATAAGTTTTTGAAAACAATAAGTTTTTCTTTTTAAAATAGTGCTATTTTTAATATTTTTTATTGCAAAATTTAAAGAAAAAATACAAACTTTTAACATTTGAAAAAGATTTTTTTCTTTTTATATAATATAATTAAAATATGTTTGACTTTATAGGTAATAAAATACAAAAATCAATTGAAAAAATGAATAAAAAAACCATTATAACTGAAGATGATATAACAGAAATTATCAGAGAAATTAAGTTATCATTGTTAGAAGCTGACGTTAATCTAGAAGTAGTAAAAGCTTTTACAAAAGAAGTAAAAAGAAAAATTCTTGAAAGTGGTAAAATTGGTAATTTAAACGCTCAACAAACAGTTATTAAAATATTTAATGAAGAGTTAATTAATATTTTAGGAAAAAAAACTATTTCAATTGAAGTAACAAAAAAACCACTAACAATTTTGATGATTGGTTTACAAGGTAGTGGAAAAACAACAACATCTGCGAAATTAGCAGCATATTTAAGAAAGAAAAAAATTATAGAAAATCCTCTTTTAGTTGGTGCTGATATTTATCGTCCAGCAGCAAGGGATCAATTAGAAAGTTTATCAAAACAAATAAGCGTTGATTTTTATACTGAAAAAATCAATGATGCTGTACAAATTGCTCAAAATTCATTAACAATAGCAAAGGATAACAAAAACGACGCAATAATACTAGATACAGCTGGACGTCTAGCAATCGATGAAACTTTAATGGATGAATTAATAAAAATTAAAAAGAAAACAAACCCAGATTACATATTTTTAGTAATTGATGCTATGAGTGGACAAGATGTAATTAATGTTGCGAAAACTTTTAATGAAAATTTAAAAATAAATGGAACAATAATTACCAAATTAGACTCTGATGCTCGTGGTGGTGCAGCATTGAGTATTACTCACTTATTAAATATTCCAATTTTATTTATAGGAACAAGCGAAAAAATTTCTGGAATAGAAATTTTTCACCCTGACAGAATGGCAAACCGTATTTTGGGAATGGGTGATGTTTTAAGTTTAATTGAACAAGCTGAAAACAACATAGATGAAACAAAAGCTAAAAAAATATCACAGAGATTTTTATCTGGACAATTTACTTTAGATGATTTAATGGAAACTATGGCACAAATTAAAAAACTAGGGAAAATGACTAAGATAATAAAAATGATACCTGGACTTTCTAACAAAATTAATGAAGAACAAATAGATAAAGCAGAACAAAAATTCACAACATACCAAATTCTTATTAATTCAATGACAAAACAAGAAAGAAAAAATCCTAAATTGCTAAAAATAGCAGAAAGAAAACAAAGAATCTTAAAAGGTTCAGGAAGATCTGCTCGTGAATATAACTTGCTTGTAACAGACTATGAAAGAATGGCAAAACAAATGAAAGAAATGTCAAGTGGTCGTGGTGGATTTAATTTAGGAAATATAGGTGGATTAAGCAATCTATTTTAAAAATTTATATTTACAATCTTTTATGGTTGTAAATTTTTATTTATTTAGTATAATTTACCATCATGAACACAAAAAACACTTATTTTTTAAACAAAATTAAACAAAATAGAAAACCAATAACAATTGCAATCACTGCATTTTTATTAATTTTTACTATAACAATAATTGCAATTTATATTGGTTTAGTTGACGAAACGAAAATAAATAACAATACCAAGAGTCAAGGACTAGAAAATATTTTTTTAAGATATGCAAATATATTTTATTTTACAAATTTAACTAATTTATTTTCTTTAATAACATTACTTGCATTAGCAATAAAAGAAAATAATAAAATTAAACAATTATTTTTTCATTCTATTGTCTTAATAACTATTACATTTTTAATTTATTGATCATTAATATCTTGACAATCTAATTGAAAAAATATTTTTGAATCATATAAATCTTTACATACACATTTAATTAATCCACTTATATGTTTTATATTTGCTTTCATATGAAAAGATAAACTTTTATTTAATAAAAAAGATAAATATTATGTAGTTATATATGTCATGATTTATTTCATTTTTGCTTTAATTTTATACTTAACAACCTACTATTTCAAATACAATCAACAAAACGCTGTGGTTATTTATGGATTTTTAGATTTTATAAATCCCTTTTTCTATCATGGCAAACAATTAGGCTTACAAATTGTTTTAAATATTTTATTTATTGTTGTAGGATTTACCTTACCATTTTCAATTTGTTTATTTTGAACAAAAATATTGAAATTAAAAACTAATGTAGTTAAATAAAAGCAAAATAAAAAGATGCATAAAGCATCTTTTTATTTCAATTTAAATTTAATAATTTTTTCAGCAATAACCTTGTTTTTTATATGACGATAGGCATCTGCTACATTACTAATTTTTTCTTTATCAATAATTTTTTGATCTAAAGCATAAATTTCCATCCAATGAAATTTTTCATATGAAGCATTTTTTTTAGATTTAAACAATGACCATTGATATTTTTTTGATTGAATAAGTTTTTTAGTTTTTTCTGGAATTTTTAAATTGTTTCAATATGAATTATTAATAAAAATCTTGTTTTTGTCAGATTTTATTAAATCATCTTTATTTAAAAGCGTTCAATCGCTATTTTGTGCTTTTATTCCTAAACAACTAAATTCATTAACAACCATTCCTCACTCATCAAATGAATTAGAATCATAAATAAAAATCGCATATTCTTTAACATTTTTAGGATTTTTGATTTTTATTTGTGGTGTTGAAATCTTAAAATTTATTTTTTGAATAGTTTCATCATCATAATAATATGGTTTTGGTAAATAATAAATATTTTCATCGAGTATCATATCCTTAATATTTACTTTTAATGTTGAGATTTCATCGTGTTCATTATATACATAAAATAAACCGTGTGTTGTTGATTCTTTTTGATAATTTCTGCCATCTTCTACATATGCTTGGGGGCTTGAAAAAGTTAAAACTCCTTGATCAATTGTGTGATCATTTATAATTTCTAAAAAATCACTTATATACATTGGTTTAGTTATGTCTCATAATTCCTTAACATCTTCAAAATCAAGTGCATAAACCCGACAAATATAAACATGGTCTTGATCAGGCGGAAAAGGTCCGGTATATAAATTTGCATTTTTACGCAAAAAATTATGATCCAAAACAGGATTTTGTGGATGCTGTGATAATGAATTTTCAATTTGAAAATAATTTTTATTATCAAGAATTGAGCTATTTTCTAAAATAAAATTTTCTTTTATGTTGAAAATACCTCAGTGAACAAAACTAAGACCAACAACCCCCGCTGCTTCATGATCAAACATTAATACAGCATAGCTTTTGGCATTTTTTACTTCATCTCAACCTATGTGTGGAGAATTAGTTGAAACTAATGAATGATTTGAATTTAAAACATTATAAATATTAATAGATTTTGAAAAAACTTTCATTACTTATTCTCACTTTGTATTTTTTGTTGCTTTTTTAAATTTTTTATTTCTACTTTTAAGCTAAAAATTGCTAACATAAATTTTCTTAATACGTTTACATATCTTATTTTTTTAAACAATCTTAACTTAAATTCTTTTTTAGTTTGTTCTTTAGCATTTGAAAATATGAAATCATAAATACTAAATGTTTGAAATTCTTTTAAAAGTATTTTTAAGTATTTATTTAATATTTCTTTATGTTCATTAGTTAATCAAATAATATTATCTATTTTTAGTTCTAATTTTTTTGTATCTAAATTATCGTTTTCAAAAATTTTATAAACTAACAATATACTTAATTTAATAAATTCTATTGTTTGTTTTTGATTTTCTTGTCTACTTACTTCACTTATAATTTTGTCAAAATAATAAATTATTTTATAGTGATTTAAAATTAGTCATTTTTCTCATGCTTCATCAAAAATATTAAGCTCAGAATAATTTTTTAAATTTATTGAAAAATTCATAAATAAAAAGTCTGCAAATTCTTTAAAAATTTCTAATTTTGATAAGTAATTTCTTAAATATTTATATCTTTCATCTAATTTATGATTTACTAATGTTTCAAGCAATGAAGTAGTTAAAAGTTCAGTAAGAAAAGTGTAGTTTATTTGCTTTAATTCAATTTTTGATTCCAAAATAAAAGAAGCACTAAATAAATTTTTTATAATTGCATAAATTAATTTTTGATTTTTAATTGTATTGTGTTTTGCATTTTGAAAATCTTCAATTGAAAAATGATTACTAAATTTTCGCAAGGTATTTAAATTATTTTGCAGTGCATTTAAAAAATTATTAACTGATTGCCCTGCTAAAATATGTAAAATGATTTGTTGAGCTCATTTTTTTTCCTGTAAATAATCTAACAATAAGTCCTTTGTTTTATAATTTTCATTTGGCGAAGAAAATTTAGTTTCTATAAATTGAATAATTACTTGTTTAATATTTAAATTTAGATCACTTTCTAAGTGACTTATGTATCAAGCTATTTGATTTTTATTTTTTAATATATCTAAAACTTCAGTTTCATAATAATCATCTAAAAATAAATGATCAGTACGATTTATTCCTAATGTCATCACCAAAACTGACATATCATCACCTAAATTTAATATTTTTCGGTGTGATAAATAATCTTTTTTGTACTGATTGATACTTCTTAAATAATGCAACACTTTTTCTTTATTATTCTTATATGAATCTATTACAAATTTATTTTCTAATCCTAATTTTACAATCATATTTTGTGCAATAAATTTATACATTTTTTCAGTAGGGTGGATATCAAAATATGATTCATATAAAAATTCTTTGTGTTTTGATAGAAAATCTGATTCATCATTGTCAATATACATACAAGCACTTTTATTTGCAGCTAATTTTAAAGCTGAATTTAAATATTGCATAAAAATATCAATAATAGAAATATCTTGAATTTTATTTTTCAAAAATATTTCATTTACTAAATATTCAAAATGAATAAACGGTTTAGAATATCCCATAACAACAATATTTGTTTGAGAATTGAATGATTTAATTACATTAATTAAATTTTCCATATACTTTGTTATTTTTGAAGCTCTTAAAGCTAATGAAGCATTAAGCTGTTCAAGTGCTTTTTCAATATTTTCTTTTGATTTTTGATTTTGAAGTTCTTTTAAATCTTGAAGTGGAAAAAAATTAATTAAATCATGCATTCCTAAATTAATTGTAATTAGGTTTGCTTGTTTAATTTTTGTTTGAATATTAGTTAAGTTTGTTAAATAATGATCATATTGATTTTTAAAAGGATTAGTTTTTTCATTGTTAAAAATATTTGCAAAATTTAAAATTCTCTGAGTATCTTGACTCAAATTAGTGTTTTGTATTAATTCAATATATTGTTTAATTTTTATATTAGGTAAACTAAAATTATCAAATTCTTTTAAATAACCAGGATTTAAATTATTAATTATTCTGGCAAAAAATGCTGGATAACTTAATCCTATAATTTTATTTTCTTGTTTGTTAAATTTCCCTAAACTCAAAAAACCAAATTTTGAATTAAATCCACCAGAAAATTCATCACCTATAGCAAGGTAATTTAGATTATTGTTAATTTCAAAATAATCAAATTTTATTTCATTTTTGTCTTCTAATTCATTTTGTAAATTCATAGAAACTCCTAATCGTATATAACATTATTTAAATTTTTAAAATAATTTACCAAAAACACATAAACCTGATTAAACTGTACTTGTTTATCATTATTAATATATTTTTTCATTCTTGCTAAAGTAATGATATTTTCATAAATTTTTTCTTCATCTTCAGAAGCTTCTAAATTTAAAAATTTCAGTGCCTCAGGTTTGTATTTACTTACTAATTTATATGCTTCATAAACAAATTCTTTTAAATCGATACTATCTTTTTTAATTGAACCAATAATAGCAAGTTTTATAGCTATATCTTGATTTTCAAATTTTGGTCAAAGTAAGCCAGGCGTATCTAAAACAAAAAATTGATCTTTACAATTTACTCACTGTTCACTTCTTGTAACACCAGCTTCATTTCCTACTTTAGCTACTTTTTGTTGTGCTAAAATATTAATTAATGTACTTTTTCCACTATTAGGAACACCTAAAACCCCTATTTTGGGTGGTGGGGTTTTATAACCTTTTTTTAAGTTCTTTTTTGCTATATTCATAGTAACTTTTTTAATTGCTTTTGTAATCAATTGATATGATTTACTAGCATTTTTTAAATTTACACTAACTAAAATATCATTTTCATTATTATAAAGTTTTTTAAGTTCATTAAAACGATTTAAATTTGTTAAATCTGTTTTTGTAAAAACAAAAATACGAGGTTTTTGCGGCGCTATTTTATCAAATTCATGATTATATGATGAAATTGGAATTCTACTATCTAAAACAATTAAAAACATATCAAACAAAGATTGTTTTTGTTTGATAATGTCAAAAGCTTTTTTCATATGTCCGGGAAATCAATTAATCATGTTTACCTACTTATTTTCTTGCAATTTAGCAATAATTTGTTGATATTCTTTTATATCTTCAATCAATTCATCAATAAAAATATCTACTTCTTCTGGATTATATCCATTTAAAGTAGCATTGAATTTATGTTTTTGAATTTGTTCTATTGAATATTTAGCCACTAATCCTCTTTTAATAAATAATCTTTTGTTTTTTGTACTTCAAATTTTGATAAATGAACAAAATCAAGTTGTCTTAAAACTTCATATAAAACAACTATAACACTATTTGCTAAATTAATACTTCTAGCAGCTGGTGTCATAGGAATTCTTAAACAATTGTGTACATTTTTTTGCAATATTTTTTTTGGTATACCTGTACTTTCAGTTCCAAACATTAATCATATTTCTTCATTTGAATTAAACTCATTTTTAAAATTAACATCAGTATAAGTTTCTAATCCATATCTTGTAATGTAATAAATGTTTTTATTACCATACTTATTTTCAAAATCTGCATACGAAGCATGTATTTCATGCTGTATATCACTTAAAAAACGACCTGCAGCTGCTCTTTTCATTCAATGTGGGTGTAAATCAAAAGCAATAGGCCTTATAATGTGTAATTTTGCATTTGTGCTAAAACATGTTCTTATGATGTTTGCTGTATTGGGACTTATTTCAGGCTCATATAAAACTATATTAATCATATTTAAAATTATAAATTAATTAAATATTTTTTAAAGTAGAAAGCTTATTTTATATTTTTATAAAATAAGTTGCATTTTTTCAACTTTCCTTTATAATTTAATAAATATTTAAGGAGTTAATATGGATAGAGATTCAAAACAAAGAAGATTTTTATTCGCAATAGATTTGGATGGAACATTACTTGCAAACAGTGCTACCGGATCTATTCACCCAAAAACAGAAGAACAAATTAAAAGAGCTGTAAAAGAAGGTCATATTGTATCAATTATTACCGGTAGACCTTGAAGATCAACAAAACCTATTTATGAAAAACTTGGTTTAAATTCAATTGTTGGAAATTATAATGGAGCGCACATTCATTCACCTGATGATCCATTTTTTATACCTACTATAAGTTATTTAGATTTAAATGAAGTTTTATATATTCTAGGTGATCCGAAAGTAGAAAAAGAAATTTCAAACTATGCAATTGAAGGGCCTGATTGAGTCCAATTAAAATATCGTGATGAAGCATTAGAAAAAGTTTTTAACTTCAATAGCGCAACAAAATTTAGAGAAAGTATTGAACTAACAAAACTTCCTCTAAAACCAACAGGAATAGTATTTGATGTTAAACCAGAAACAAATGTAACTGAATTATTAATTTATCTAAAACGTCGTTATGGAGACTTAGGTGAATTTTCTAGTTGATCAAAAGGTGAAGGACTAACCCCTGTATTTGATATTACAAGTATAGGAGTTACAAAAGGAAATGTTATTTCATTAATGATGCGTTATTACAATATTGATATCGATGATACAGTTGCTATGGGTGATAGTTTTAACGATGCAAGTATGTTTAGCATTGCGAATGTTGGAATGGCACCTGCAAATGCTGAAGATTACATCAAAGCACTTGCAAGTGATTTATCTAAAAAAACAAACAAAGATGGAGCTGTAGGTTATTTTATGGAAAAATTCTTAAATAACCCTGATAAGTTTATTAAAAAAGCTAAAAAATTTCACAATGAATTAGATAAAGAAAGACTACAAATTGTAGGAGCTGATCATTTTAATGAAGAATAGTGACTACATAGGTTGTGATGAAACTGGAGTTGGTGATTTTTTTACACCAATAGTTTTTGTTGCCGCTTACATTGAGGAAAGTAATTATTCAAAAATAATAAATTTAGGAGTCAAAGACTCAAAAAAAATCACTGATAAAAAAATTTTAGAAATTGCACCGCAAATTCAAAAATTAACTAAATATTCTAAAATGATTTTGACTCAACAAGGAAACAATAATCTTGCTAAATTTTTAAATGCTAATGAAATTAAATTATTGTTTCACTACAAAAACATTAATAAATTACAAGAACAAATCGATAAACAAGCTTTTATTGATCAATTTTCAACTATTAACTCAATTAAAAAATACGAACAAAAATTACTAAAAACATCTTTAGGATTTAATCTACCAAAACATGAAGTAATTTATGAAACAAAAGCTGAAGATAAAGTATTAAGCATAGCTTGTGCAAGTATTTTAGCTAGATACTTTTTATTATTAGAAATGCAAAAACAAAATCAAAAATATAATGTAACTTTTCCATTAGGTGCCAGTTCAAAAATTATTGAATTTGGAAAAGAATTTGTAAAATTTTATGGAAAAGAAGAGATTTCTAAAGTTGCAAAAACAAACTTTAAAACAATAAAACAAATACTAGATTAGACAATATAATAAGTTCTAAATACACAAAAAGCACAAATTTGTGCTTTTTTTGCTCTTGTTTGGTTTCAAGACAAGACAAAAAATCTTTATAATTTTGCTTCAGAAGGTGGAACTCCAAATTCTACAAATAAAATATTTTATGAAAAAGGTAAAATACCGTTCGTAAAAATAAATGACACAAAAAAC
>NZ_JAOOPZ010000001.1 GCF_025486335.1 Mycoplasma zalophi | reverse complement strand
ACAAAATAATGAAGATATTAAATTCTATTGAAAAGAATACAAAGCAAGAGATGAAGAAAATAATATACCTGCTCATGTTGATTTAATAATTTATTTATCTGCTAAAAAACAAAAAGAATTATTTCAGAATTTAGAAGCTGATATTAATAAAAAAGCAAGTATATTAAAAAATATTCTTAATGAAGGATTAAAAACAAAGCAATGATATTTAGATTTAGATAAAACATATGAAAAAGAAATAACTTCATGAAATGTAGAAAATAATACTTTTTTATTGGAATATAAAAACAATTTATCTAATAATTTAGATAAAGTACCTTTATATTTTAATATGTTAAGACTAAATTTTTTAGACAAGAAAGATTATAGTAATAGTTACGATATATTTGGTTAGCTGTATATTTTAATAATTTAATTAATTAAAAATAATGAAATAATATTATATTTTTCAGTGATTGGGAGTTAAAATGGAAAAAGAAAATCAAGAAAAGAAACACAAAAAATCGCTTGTTTGAATAATAGTTATCTTTTTATTTATTATATTGGGTATTGTTATTTCATCAACTTCTGTATATTTTGTAACTAGAAATCAAAGTATTAATTTAAATAAACAAAAAGAAAAAGATAAAAATTATTATTTATCAAAATTACAATATTTAGAAAATCGACTTATTGAAAAACAATCTGAAATTTCTAAATTAAATAGCAAAATGGAAAATTTAAATGAAAATAATAATAATGATTTAAAAGAAAGAGTTAAAACCTTAGAATCTGAATCAAATACTTTAAGAGAAAAAATATTATCTATAAACTCAATATTAAAAAGCAAGGATATTGAAATCTCAGAACTTCTTAAAAAATTAAAAGAGTTTGAAGATAAATATCTTCCAAGTGAAGATGTAAATCATGAAGATTTTAAAAATGACAACTTTGATATAGTATTAAATACAACATATGAGAAATCATATAATACCGACCCCTTAAAACCGTTTGCAAAAGATGATTATTCAACAAAAGTAACTTTAAAAAGAAATACAAATCAAAATAATTTAATAGAGAAAGAATTTTTATTTGAATTTGATCATAATTTTTATCAAAAATTATTTGATGGGGCTGCAATATGAGAAAATACAAATAACGAAGTATCAGTAAAATGAGAGGATCTTGTTTTAGATGCCATTATGTATGCAGGGGCTATTGTAGGACCAGGCTGAGATATCAATAATGATAAAATATTTTATTTCCCAATTCAACCTAAAGATTTAATAGAAATTAATTATTTAAACAAAGAATTAAAATCTAAAAAAATATTATATGAATTCAATTACAATTACAAAAAAAATCACGCATTGAATATTGATGAAATTTATAAATCTGGAAAGCATTACAGAGTAATAATAAAAATAAAATCAGGAATTAATAAAGAAGCAGTATATAGTCATGAAGACTATCAATATGATGAAAAACTAAATAAAAAAATAAAATATTATGTAAATATGGATTGAAATATAACAAACTACTCAATAGATGAAAAATCACAAAATAATGAAGATATTAAATTCTATTGAAAAGAATACAAAGCAAGAGATGAAGAAAATAATATACCTGCTCATGTTGATTTAATAATTTATTTATCTGCTAAAAAACAAAAAGAATTATTTCAGGATTTAGAAGCTGATATTAATAAAAAAGCAAGTATATTAAAAAATATTCTTAATGAAGAATTAAAAACAAAGCAATGATATTTAGATTTAGATAAAACATATGAAAAAGAAATAACTTCATGAAATGTAGAAGGTGGACATTTTACACTTGAATATAATAATGTTTCATACGGAGAATCTAATAAAAACTCATTATACCTAAACATATTAAGATTAAATTTTTTAAATAACCAAGACATTTCTGATTATCAATAATAATCACCTCTTTTTAAGGTGGTTATTTTTTATAATTTTTTTATTTAAAATAACAAAAACAAATCAAAAATAATGTTGTTATTATTATTGCTTTTGAGCATATCAAAATATGATTTATACTAGCACTTTTTGTCAAATATTTTTATTAAGTAGGATTTGAGTTAAAATATAATTAGGAGAAAAATGGAAAAAGAAAATAAAGAGAAAAACAGAAAGCAGTTTTTGTGAATTTTTTTATTGTTTTTATTATTATTTTCAGTTACTTCAATTTCAGCTATTTCTACTTATTTTTTAACAAAAAATAGCAATAAAAATTCAGTAAGAAAGCAAAATATTAATAAAAATTACTATGATTCACAATTGAAATCCTTAGAAGGTGATTTGTTAGATAAAGCAGCCAAAATTTTAGAATTAAAAAATAAATTAAAAAACAGTAATGAAGATGATTCTGAAAATCAAAAACTTATTGATGAACTTAAAACTCTAGAATCAGAATATGAAACTTTAAAACAACAAATTTTAGAACTAAATTCTATATTGCAAAATAAAAATGCAGAAATTTCAGAACTTACTAACAAAATAAAAAATTATGAGGAAAAATATATCAAAAAAGAAGACATAGATCATGAAGATTTTAAAAATGAAAATTTTGATACAGTTTTACTAACAACATATGAAAAATCGCAAAGTGTTGATCCGTTAGACCCTATAGATGTAAAAAATTATTCTTCAAAAGTTACATTAAAAAAAGGTACCACTTCAAATAACCTTACAGAAAAAGAATTTTTATTTGAGTTCAATGAAGAATATTTCAGAGAAGTAATGAGAAATATAAGTATAGGAGTTAGTAATGAAGTAGAATATGGAGATATTAGATGAAATAAACTAATTTATCAAGCACTTATAAATGCTGGGGTAACATTTTATACGAGATTCTAGACTAGAAGTAACAAATAAAAGAATATTTTACTTTGGTTTAGATGATGAAGATTTAATCGATGTAATTTACCTTGACAAAAATTTAAATACACAAACAATAACCGCAAAAAAAGAAGATAATGTTTGGGACAAGTTGGTAAATTTAGATGAGATTCACAAAACTGGAAATCATTATAGAATTATAATAAAACTTAGATGAACACCTAATAGAATTGAGCGTTCGCTTATTTCATTTACAACTATTGCAGGAGAAGAAAAAGAACTTGTATATTATAAAAACAAAGATGTTGATTTAAAAAATTACGAAATTGATGAAAAATATCAAGATAATCCAGATATTAAATTCTATTGAAAAGAATATAAAGATAGAGATAATGAAAATAATATACCAGCGCACATTGATTTAATAATTTATTTATCTGTTGAAAAACAAAAAGAATTATTTGGATCTTGAGATGCTAAACTAAGCGAAAAAAGAGATAAAATAAATCAAATTTTACAAATGGAAATAGAACAAAAACAATGATATATCAAATCATTAAAAGAACAAAAATTAAAAGTAACTTCTTGATTTATTAATGATATATCTGACTATAATTTAGAATATTCAAATATTGATAATTACGGTTATATAAATAAAAAACCTTTATTTATTAATATATTAAGAATTAATTTTTTAGGAAATGAAGATACTAATAAAAATTAATAGGGGAAATAATGACAAATAATAATGATAAGGACAAAACAAAAAAATCAAAATTTTGAATTTTAATAATATTTTTAGCTTTTTTATCCGTTGTTTCAATAACTACTATTTCAACTTATGTTGCTACAAAAAACAAAAATAATAATTTTAATAAGCAGCAAGAAATTAATGAAAATTTTTATAAATCTCAATTAAAATCCTTAGAAAATACATTACTTGATAAATCTGCTGAAATTTTTAAATTACAAAATCAACTAAAAGATAAAAACACAGATCAAAATAAAAATCAAGAAATTTCTAACAAAATCAATTCTTTAAACACAGAAACAAAAACAATAAGAGATCAAATTTTAGCACTCAATTCAATATTAAAAAATAAAGACATTGAAATAGAAGAATTGCATAAAAAAATAACTGAATATCAAGAAAAATATTCATCAAAAGAAAACATAAATAATGAAATATTTAAAAGTGAAAATTTTGACGAAGTTTTAATAACAAATTATGAAACCAACTATAAAACAGACCCATTAAAATCTATTAACCTTAATGACTTTTCATCAAAAGCTACTTTAAAAAGAGATACTAATTCAAATGATCTTACTGACAAAGAATTTTTATTTGAATTTGATGATCTTTTTTACGAAAATAGATTATCAGAAGAACAAGGTTACGGCAATTTTACTGACGACGAAGATTTAACATGATGAACTCTTATATTTTATGCTCTTATATATTCTGGATCAATACCCGGAGGACCTGGGTTCCATATTGATAATAGTAAGTTGTTTTATTTCTTTATTGGTAATGGTACCTTTGTAGACATAACTTTTTTAAAGAAAGATTTAACAACTGAAACAATAAACTATGTATATGATTATCGAAAAAAAGGTACACACCCAGTAAAAAGAGAAGAATTATACAAGCATGGTAACCATTATAAAGTTATTATAACAATAAAACCCGGAAATAATAAATATAGCTTTATAAATGATTATCCTTACTCATATTTTGTAAATAGAGATTGAAATATAAAAAATTACTCAATAGAGCAAAAATATCAAGATAATCCAGATATTAAATTCTATTGAAAAGAATATAAAGATAAAGATAATGAAAATAATATACCTGCACACATTGATTTAATAATTTATTTATCTGCTAAAAAACAAAAAGAATTATTTGGATCTTGAGATGCTGACTTAGATTATAAAAAAGGAAAAATTAAAGAAATTTTACAAAAAGAATTAGAAACAAAAGAATGATATAAAAACTTAGATAAAACTAATATACAAGAAGTAGTTACTGAATCTGTGGATCATTGATCATTTACGCTTGAAACTCCTCAACCTTATAACAACCCTCAAGATAATCACTTATTTTTATATTTTAATATATTAAGAATTAACTTTATGGAAAATGAAGATGATTAGTTAAAAAAATTAACATTTAAAATGTTAATTTTTTCTTTTCATTTTAAAAACAAAAAAGTTGTTTTTTGTTTTTAGTTTATTTATTATTTGTTCAGAGCCGATATTTAATAAAAAGATTGTTAAGGTTGAACATCAAAAATAAACACTAGCAATATTTACTTGTAAAGATCTTTCATTTAATGCTTCCATTAAATTTCTACCTAAATGTAAACCGTTTTGTGAAGTTGTAAAAACACTATAAGTTATTGCATTTCTAATTGCCATTTCAAAATAAAAAATAGCTAAGCTAATAAAATCATATTTAATTGTAGGGAGTATAAATTTAAAATATATTCTAAATTTAGAATTACCCATCAATTGCAAATTTTTTATTTTTCATTCATCAATATTGTCTACAACTTCTGATATTTGTTTTATAAAACCAGAAGCCTCATGAATACCCAAGACAAATATAATTAATGTTATTTTAGATAATGTAGATGTAAGTGCACTAAATAAATAAATCAAAACAACAGTTGGTATTAATCTATTAATACTATTTAATCCTCTGAATATCATAGTTGACTGAAATTTATTGGTAAACATAGAACAAAAAGGAATAATAATAATTGATAAAATTATTGTTATAGTCATTGTAGATATAGCAAATATTATTATTTGTAAAATTTGCAATAAAGGATTACTTTTTATATCTAAGCTACTTCAGTTAAATGCTTGTCAATCAGGATTTAGTAAAGCCCTAAAAAATCTTGTAGATGATTTAGAAAAAATATATGATTTATCAGTTATAGAAATTACATAGATACTAAATATTCCTAAAATTAAAACAATAAATAATTTTATTCAAAAACGGATATTTATTGTTCTACTTAATTTGTTTATGTCAGTTGTTTTTAATTTCTTTGTATTAATTTGAAATAAATATTTATTTAAAAACACATTTAATATTTCTAATAATATAATAAAAATTAATAAAACTAATAATGGAATGGCTAATTGTTTAAATCTTGAAGTTGTTTGACTTGCATAATTAATTAAAATACCTATTCCAGGCGCTCCTATGCTTGATAAAATAGAACCTCAACGCATGTTTGATTCAAAGGAATAAATAAATAAACTTATAAATCTATTAATTAATCTAGGTAATATTTCTTTATAAAATGATTTAGCTTTGGAATTACCTTGATTAATTGAAACATAAAATGGTCTTGAATCTATTGATTCAAGAGCTTCAATGTAATATTTATGAAGCCATAATCAAGTAAATCAAATAAAAATTAACATTAAACTAAATTCAGCTCTATAAATAGAAGTAAATAATGTAATAAATAATAATTCTGGAATACAACGTAAAAATAAAATTATATTTTTTGAAAAAAATGACCAAATTTTATTAGTAAAATTTCTGTTTGTCAAACAAGAAGTAAAAAGTGCTAAAAGAAAACCGATAAAAGTTCCTGAAATAGTATATTTAATAGTAAATCATAAAACGCTGAGGCTTCTTATAATTAAATTTTGTTCATAATCTAATGTACTTGTATTTGAAAATGAAAAAATTGCCAAAAAGTTTTTTTTAAAAAGTTCAACACCAAAATGATTTGTAGTTTTGTAACTATATGTTGAAAACAAGTAAATAATAAAAATTAAAACACAAATAGTTAATAAATGTTTTCAAAAGCTACGTAATTTTTTTTGTGTTTTTTGTTCGCTAGATAAAACTTGATAAAAGAAAATATTTGTTCAAATTTTTATTTTTGTACTGCTTGAAGTATCTGTCATTGTTCAATGTCTTTTGTTTCTTTATCTAGTATTATTGTGTTATTTTTAAATGCTATAACTCTATCAAAATATTTTTTTACTAAATTTAAATCGTGAATTATAACGATTATTGTTAATCCATTTCTTTTATTTAGATCTTTTAAAATATCTAGCACTTCTAATGAAGTTTGAAAATCCAAACTACTGGTTGGTTCATCAGCTAAAATGAGTTCTGCTTTTTTTATCAGAAGTTTAGCAATTTCTACTCTTTGTTGTTGTCCACCACTTAATTCAGATACACGATAGAAAGATTTATCTAAAATATTTAAATTTGCTAATTGTTCAAAAATATTTATTTTTTGTTGTTTAGTTATGATAGAAAATAAACTATAAAATTTATTTTTATATTGTGAAATAGATCGAATAATATTGTTATAAACATTGTCAGTAAATATTAAATTCGGTTGTTGTGTTAAAAAACCAATTTTTTGAATTGTTTGTTTTCATTTTCTCTTATTTAATGAATAAATATCTTCATTATTTAAAAGAATTTGTCCTTTTGATGGTTTTAAATTTCGTACAATTGATTTAAAAATAGTGCTCTTACCTACTCCACTTTGACCAATAAAAGCAACCATTTCTCCTTCTTTAATTTCGAAATTTACATTAGATAAAATAGCATTTTCATTTTTTTTATATTTGATATCAACTTTTTTAAACTTTAAATTAAGCATATTATTTATTCTTTGTATCTATTGTATTTGTATTATAAATATCAATATATTTTTTAAACATATCGACATCACCGGCAACAAATTTATTAAATCCGGTGTAAATTCCTAATTGATTTTCTTCAATTGAAAGACTTTGCAAAGCTTTCATAACTAATGAACTTTGTTTTTCTGAAAGTCCTTTTCTTCTAAAAACTCCATTATAAGGAGCAGGATCTGTCAGTGTTAAAACACGTATTTTTGCATTTGGGACAGTAGGTGTAAAATGATCTTCATTTTCAATAGATTCCGTTCAGTTTAAAACACCTTCATCATCAAAACCTATGTGAAATACATGCCCTAGACTGTCTTTTTTACCTAATCTAATTGAAACTTGACTATTTTGCTCAACTTTTTTGTTATTTTTATTTTCTTGATCTGTAAAATATTTATTTACTTCAATTGAACTTAAATTAAAGTTTTTTGCAATTAAATTCGCTTGTAATCTATATCCACCTAAACTTGAGGTTCCTTGGAAAATAATTCCGTATTTTGAAAATTCTTCTCATTTTTTTGATTTTCAAGCATTTTCAATTGCTTCTAATTCTTCATCAGTTCCTGAAATATAAATTGCTCCACGATAAAATTGTGTAGTTTTATCTGTATTATCATAAAATACTTTATATTTTGAGCCATCTCATTCTAGTTGTTTTTTAATTTTTCATCAACCTGGATACTCTCCATTTTCTGAAAAATATATTTTATTATTTTCTTTTGCAGCTTTAATTAGTGGATCATTATCACTTCCATCTAAATATGTTGCATCATCATCGAATGTTCATTTAAATGCTAATGTTTCAGTATTACCCATATAATTTGGATACTGGTCTAAATTATTTTTATCAATCTTATTTCCAAGTATTTTATATGGAATAATCGAAATATCATTATCTATTTGGTCAACTAATAAATTATCCCTTGCATTATCATTTGAAACTTCAGCAGTTTTAAATATTACATCAGGATAATTTTTTAAATCATTATCGGCCTTTTTTAATTCGTTAAATTTATACTGTAATTTTTCTAAAAATACATCATTAGGTGATTGTTGAGTATTTTTTTCTGGAGAAAGAAAACCTTTATTTGCCCAGTCATATGTAATAGTTATCTCTGTATCTCAATTTTCAGTATTTGTATTTTGAGTTGTATTAGTATTAGCATCCGTGTTAGCACAAGATATTGCAAAAGCGCTTGTTCCCACTAATAAAAAACCAGCCATAAAAACTCTTCAAATCGATTTTTTATTTATTTTCTTCATAAAAAATTCCTCCTTGTAACAGAGAGGAAAAGACTATATAATTAACTCGCTACGCATGAATTACCATGATCAGCTTTAAGAGTATATTCTCAGCCATTTTAGCACCTCTGTTAATTAAATTATACTTTATAATGGTGTTTAAATGGCAAAATTAATTTGTGACTAAAGATAATATTTTAAGAATTTCATTTAAAAGATGACAATAAAGATGTTCAATTTTTGTTATAGATAATATCATTTTCAGCGCACATTTTTTTAACAACTTTATCTCAAAATGGTAAATCAGTTTGCATTAACATCCCATCATTAGGTGATGTTTGATTATTACAAACAATTAAATAATGTAAGAATAAATGTTCTTCATTTGAACAAACTATACTTAATCCATTAGCATATTCTTTTTTCATCGATGCTAGTATTGCTCCTGAAATTCACATTTCATCGATGTGATGTCTTTGGTATTTTCACATTTTGTAAGTCACTTTATAATTTCTTGTTTTAATAAAATCTGAAATTTTTAATTTTTTAAATGGAGTTGGTATTTGACCATATTTAATACACATTTTTTTAATAAATTCTACATATTTATCTACAAAATAATCTTTTGGTATTTTATTCATATTATTCAAACATCTTTAAAGCAAAATCATAAATTTCTTGCGAATTATCATAAAAAGTTGCATGTCCTGCGTTTTTTATTATTTTAAAATCTTTATTCATTTGTTTGGCAACTAATTGAATTTCTTCTGGGTATGTATATTGATCAAATTCACCAACGCATAATTGATATTTATCAGTTGCTTTATATCAATCATAATAATTTTCATATATGTATTCAACATT
Source organism: Mycoplasma zalophi (assembly GCF_025486335.1). Lineage (GTDB taxonomy): Bacteria > Bacillota_I > Bacilli_A > Mycoplasmatales > Metamycoplasmataceae > Metamycoplasma > Metamycoplasma zalophi. The sequence continues at coordinate 258,512 of NZ_JAOOPZ010000001.1, read as the reverse complement.
TAACATTTGTTGATCAACTAAATAATGAAATTTTTTGAATCTTAAATTTTTATCATTTACTATCATATTTGCATACATTTCTGCTTCTTTTTGAAATGCTTCTGGTGTTGCTGTTAACTTTAAATATGATTCAATTGCATTTTCTTTAGTAATAGGAATTAAATATTTCTTTCCAAATTCCACTTTTTGTTTGTTAATTAAATAATGTGCTGCACCTACTAATGTTGCATATTTAGCTTTATTTTTTCTTAAAAGATACAATGCACTTAATGAACCAAGCGAGTGACCTATAACATAAACTTCACGATTTTTTAAAACAGTGTCAACAAATTCTTCTGCAACTTCAAAATAATGTTCTAAAGTAATTGGTCTAATATTTCAAGAACTTTTACCACAGCCAGGCATATCAATAGCAGCAATCGAAAATGGTTTATTTTGCATATTAATAATTGGTCTAATTGTGTTTAAACTATCTCCGAAACCATGTAAAAATAATAATATTGGTTTTTTAGAAGTTTCAAAATCATCTTCTAAAAAAGTATTTATATCTTCACCTGCGATTTTATATATTTTATTCATTATGTTACCTACCTTTAATATAGTATATTTTATTATTTTTTAAGGATTATAAAAAAATTTTAAATTGTTTTTATTATGTAAAAAGTTTTTTGTATAAAAATAAATTTCAAAAAACTTGATAAAAAATGAAAAAATGGTATTTTATTAATGCTAAAAGTCATTACTAAAGTTGTTTAGGTTTGATAAAAAATGAAAAGTAAGAGATAAAAAAATTGGTTTATTATTCTTAGTTTTTTTACATTTTTTTATATATAAAATTGAAGAAAAAAAACATTATATTTTTTTAAGCAAATGGTCTTTTTTGTTGTTAAAATAAGAAGCACGAGGTAAAAATGAAAAACAAATATTATTTTAATTCTAACAATCCATTAGGCTACGTAAAGGAAAATTTACAAGGTTCATTACGCGCTATTAATTGAAATGTTATAAACGATGATAAAGATTTAGAAGTATGAACTAGAGTTACACAAAACTTTTGATTACCTGAAAAAATACCTGTATCTAATGATTTAAAATCATGAAATGAAATGGATAAAAGTTGACAACAACTTCTTACAAGAACATTTACAGGTCTTACTTTATTAGATACTATCCAAGCAACATTAGGAGATACCGCACAAATTCCTAATGCACTAACAGATCATGAACAATTTATTTATGCAAATTTTGCATTTATGGTTGGAGTTCATGCTAGAAGTTATGGAACGATTTTTAGCACTTTAAACACATCAGAGGAAATTGAAGAAGCTCATGAATGAGTTATAAATAACGAAAAACTACAAGCAAGAGCAAAATTTTTAATTCCTTTTTATATTTCAGATGACCCACTAAAATCAAAAATAGCAGCAGCACTTATGCCAGGATTTTTACTATATGGTGGATTTTACTTACCATTTTACTTATCCGCAAGAGGTAAATTGCCAAACACAAGTGACATTATTAGATTGATTTTAAGAGATAAAGTCTTACATAACTATTATTCAGGCTATAAATACCGTAAAAAAGTAGAAAAACTTTCACCTGAAAAACAACAAGAATATAAAGAATTTGTATTTGATATATTATATAAATTAATTGATTTAGAAAAAGAATTTTTAACTGAACTTTATGACGGGTTTGGACTAGCAGAAGATGCAATACGTTTTAGTTTATATAATGCAGGAAAATTTTTACAAAATTGTGGATATGATTCACCTTTTACAGCTGAAGAAACAAAAATAGCACCAGAGGTTTTTGCACAACTTTCAGCAAGAGCAGATGAAAATCATGACTTCTTTTCTGGTAACGGTAGTTCATATATTATGGGAGTTACTGAAGAAACAGAAGATGAAGATTGAGAGTTTTAACTATGGATATACAAGATAATTTACACGCAGAAATACCAAAAGCATCAGGAGAAATTCATGTAGTTTATTTTTCATCTAGAACAGAGAATACAAAACATTTTGTATCAAAACTAGAAGTTGCAAACACACGAATTCCACAAGATGGCCCCGAAACTTGTTTAGTAAATCAACAATATGTTTTAGTTTCACCTACATTTTCAGGTGGACTTGGAGAAACTAAGGGAGCTGTTCCTAAACAAATAATTAAATTTTTAAACATAGAAAGCAATAGAAAGAATTGTGTTGCTGTAATTGGCACTGGAAATACTAATTTCGGTGATACTTATGGTTTAGCAGGATATGTTTTAAGTAATAAATTAAATGTTCCTCTTTTAACAACAATTGAACTAAGAGGATCGATAGCAGAGGTAGAAAAAGTAAAAAAAATATTAAAAGAAATTTGAAATAAATAGAAAGAGAAAATATGTCGTCAAACACCAAAGAATTTAAAGATGCAGATTTGTATCTTGCTTTTAATGCACTAACAAAATTTTCAAAAGGTAAGGATGTTTATGAAAATGATCAAAAAGCCATTGAAATTTATATGCAAAAAACAATTAGACCAGCAATGAAAAAGTTTGATAATATTCATGCTAGAATGGATTTTTTAGTTAAAAATCATTATTATGAAGAAGAAATTGTTAATAATGTGAATAAAGAACAATTAGAAGAATTATATGAAGTTATTAAAGAATATAACCACCATTTTCGTTCATTTATGGGAGCTGTAAAGTTTTATAATTCATATTGTTTAAAAAGTTTTGATGGAAAAGAATTTCTTGAAACTTATAGTGAAAGAGCATTAATGAATGCACTATTTTTAGGAAATGGAAATTTTGAAGATACTAAAAACATATTAAAAGAAATTTTAAGCGGTAGATTACAACCTGCTACTCCAACATTTTTAAATGCAGGTAAAAAACAAAGAGGAGAATATGTAAGTTGTTATTTGATAAGAATTGAAGACAACATGGAATCTATTGCAAGAGCAGTATCTACAAGCTTACAATTATCAAAAAGAGGTGGTGGAGTTAGTTTATTGTTAACAAACTTACGTGAATTTGGTGCTCCTATTAAAAATATTCAAGGTCAAGCAACAGGGGTAGTTCCTGTAATGAAAATACTTGAAGATAGTTTTAGTTATGCAAATCAATTGGGACAAAGACAAGGTGCTGGGGCAGTTTATTTACATGCACATCATCCAGATATCATGCAGTCTTTAGATACAAAAAGAGAAAATGCTGATGAAAAAATTAGAATTAAATCGCTTTCTCTAGGTGTTGTTGTTCCAGATATAACTTTTGAATTAGCAAAAGAAAATAAAGATATGGCTTTATTTAGTCCTTATGATGTTGAAAAAGTTTATGGTAAACCTATGAGTGATATTTCAGTAACAGAGGAATATTACAACATGCTAAATAATGATAAAATTACCAAAAAATTTATTTCAGCTCGTAAATTCTTTCAAACAGTTGCTGAATTACACTTCGAAAGTGGCTATCCTTACATTCTTTTTGATGATACTGTAAATAGAAGAAACCCAAATCAAGGTAGAATAGTTATGTCTAATTTATGTTCTGAAATAGTTCAATCCTCTTCAGAAACAACATATAATGCTGATTTAAGTATTAACAAATTAGGTCAAGATATTTCATGTAATTTAGGTTCTTTAAACATTGATAAAATGATGGAAGCAGGAGTAAGATTTGAAGAATCAATTTATTATTCAATAAAAGCATTAGATCATGTTTCAAGATTTTCAAATTTAGATTCTGCACCTTCTATAAAAAATGGTAATTCTAAAAATCATGCTTTAGGTTTAGGTGCTATGAACTTACATGGATTTTTAGCATCTAACGGCATATATTATAATTCACCAGAAGCATTAGAATTTACTGATTTATTTTTCTATACAGTTGCTTATTACGCATTTAAAGCCTCAAATAAACTAGCAAAAGAGCACAATAAAACTTATGACAACTTTGCTAAATCAAAATATGCGGATGGATCTTATTTTAAAAAGTATACTGAAAATGATCCTCAAGAATATGCATTTAAAAGTGAAAAAATTAAAAAAATATTTGAGTCAAGAAATATCAAAATACCTACACAACAAGATTGAATTGAATTAAGTAATGAAATACAAAAAACTGGTCTTGCTAATTCTCATTTAATGGCTATTGCACCAACGGGTTCAATTTCGTATTTGAGTTCATGTACCCCTTCTTTACAACCGGTAGTTGCTCCGATTGAGATAAGAAAAGAAGGGAAATTAGGTAGAGTATATTCTTCTGCTTATAAACTAGATGAAAATAATTATAAATATTATGAACAGGGCGCTTATGAGTTAGGACCTGATCCAATTATTGATATAGCAGCAAAAGCTCAAAAACATATTGATCAAGCAATTTCATTAACTTTATTTATGAATGACAAAGCGACAACCAGAGATTTAAACAAAGCTTATATTAGAGCATTCAAACAAGGTTGTTCAAGTATTTATTATGTACGTATAAGACAAGAAGTTTTAGAAGGTTCAGAAAACATAGACTGAAGTGAACAAACCGCAAGCATTTTAGAATGCGAAAGTTGTACAATTTAATAAAAAATAAAGAAAAAATAAAAATCAAGGGTTTAAAATAGCTTGATTTTTTATTTTTCAGTTAAAATAAACAAAAATCATTTATAATTTTATTATGCGAGGGTGCTTTTAAAAGCTGAGATTAAACCGTTTGAAGCAGATCATGGTAATTCATGCGTTATGGTTTTGAGAGGAGAAGTGCCTTAGTGCCTTCTCTTTTTATTTTAATTACTCTTGCCAAAAGGATAAAATTATGAACAAGCAATCTAAGAGATTTTTTTATTTATCTATATTATCAACACCAATTTTGATAAGTGCATTTTCTTTGGTATCTTGCGCAAAAGAAAATCGCACACAAAATATAATAAATAAAGATCAAATAAATGAAGAAATAAATAAATGAAAAAAACAAATAACAAATGATGAAACATTAAATATGGTAATAAATTTAGAAACTAAATTAAAATCTAATTTACTTACTAAAAATGAATATGAAAATATAAAAAATACTTTAGTAACAAAAATTAAAAACAATCTAGACAAATTAGCGTTTTATAGAGAAAAAGATCTTCAAAATATTGAAGACCCCGAAGAAAACAATGCAAATATTCTAACAAAAAACAAAGTATTAAAAACGTTTTCAAAAGATTTAAAAGAAATTACTTTACCTGAAGGAATAACTAAAATTTCAGATGGAGCTTTTGAAAATTATTTTAATTTAGAAACAATTCATTTACCTAATTCTTTATTGTACATAGGACAAGGAGCATTTAATAATAGTTCTATAAATAATTTATCTTTACCTAAAAATTTAGAAGTATTGGGTGGGTTTGCAAATACTAAAATAAATAAATTAGTTTTACCTGATAATTTAAAAAAAATTTTGCCTAACTCATTCGATGACACAAAAGTAGCTGAACTTGTTTTACCAAGCAGTTTAATTGAATTAGGTGGGTTTGCAAATACAGGCACATCAAATATAAAACTTCCTAATAATCTTGAAATAATTCATAAAAATACATTAGATTTAACACCAATTCAAGAATTATCACTTAATAAAAATTTAAGAGTTTTAGGTGGGTTTTCACACACAAATATATTAAATATAAACTTTAATGATAATTTGCAAGAAATTTTAGATGATGCTTTTGAAGAACCTAAATTTAAAATTTTAAACCTTCCTACAAGTCTTAAAAAAATAGGTGGGTTTAAAAATTCACAATTCGAATCTGTTTCTTTTCCTGAAGGAATAACTGAAATATCAAAAGATGCTTTTGCGTTTTCTAAAAATTTACGAAGTATTTCTTTACCTTCCACTCTAGAAAAACTAGGTGGATTCCAAACAACTTTAATATCTAGTTTAAATTTACCAGATAATTTGCAAGAAATAGCACCCAACTCCTTTGATGCAACAAGAATAGTTTCTATTTCTTTTCCTGAAGGGATTAAAAAAATAGGTGGGTTTGCAAAATTAGATCTTACAGAAATTAATTTACCAGATTCAATAACTTATATTGCACCAAATACTTTTGATTTAAATACTGATGTTCAAATTCAACCAGTTAATATAAATTTACCTTCTAATTTAAAATCATTAGGTGGATTTGCAAACTGAAATATTTGAAACATAAACATACCTTCTACAGTAACAGAAATTTTTGCAAATACTTTTGACGCAACTAATATTTCACAAGTATCTTTACCTGATAATTTAGAAAAATTAGGTGGGTTTGCAAATACAAAAATAAGTGAAATTAATTTACCTAAAAACTTAAAAGTTATTTACCAACATTCATTTGATGAAACTGATATTACAAAGATAAATTTACCAAATTCTCTTGAAATATTAGGTGGGTTTGCAAATACCAAAATAACCAAGGTTAAAACTCCAGATAATTTAAAAGAAATAACTGAAAATGCATTTGATGCTACATCCATTAAATATTTATGATTAAATTCTGGTTTAACAAAACTTGGTGGGTTTGCAAACACTTCTCAGCTTGAAAATGTTATACTACCTGAAACCTTAGTGGTTATTGAACCAAATTCATTTGCTAATTCTGCTTTAAAAGAAATTAAATTACCAGAGCATTTAGAAATATTAGGTGGGTTTTCTGGAGAAAAATCACAAATTTCTTCTATAAATTTACCATCTACACTAAAAGAAATTACATCTGATGCATTTAATTTTAATAAATTAATAACTGAAATTAATCTTCCTGAAGGACTAATAAAATTAGATGGGTTTGGATTTACCAACATATCATCAATCAAAATACCATCAACAGTTACTAAAATAGGGGGATTTAATGTAACTCCAATAGAAGAGTTAGTTTTACCTGAAGGGCTTGAATATTTTGCTGGTTTTACTGAAACACAAATTGAAACATTAATATTACCTAAAAATGTAAGATATGCTGAAATTAGTAAAGACCATTGAGCATTACTTAAAAAAGTTGTTGTTTATAACAAACACTTAATAAATAACGAAAAATGATTAACTATGATGAAACAAGATAATCCAACAATTTACATTGAAGATAAAACAAAGGAATAAATATGAAAAAATCTAAAAAAATATTAACAATTACATCACTAGGATTATTACCAATTTCTGCTGTTCCTGCAATCGCTGCTTCTTGTGAAAAACAAGCACCAGAAAATAATGCTTTAAATGAAAAAATTAGTCAATTAGAAGAATTAAAAGGACTTTATACAAATGTACTTGACTTTTTATCTTTACAAATAATAGAAAAGGCTATTGAGCAAGCAAACACTTTTCGCAATGATACCACCAAACAAAAAGAAATAATACAATTATTAGATAATGCAATTAAAGAAGCTGATATCGAATCAAAAACTAATAATGATCAACAAAAATTTGAAAAAATTAAAGCTAAATTAGGCGAAGAAAGTACTGAATGACAAACAATAAAACCTAAATTAGAAAAACAAATTAACTTAAATATTTTAGAGCAAACAATATTTGCAGCGCAAAGAAAAAAAGGTCCTTACTCAAATGACGTTGATGATGTTGCATTTAATTTAATTGCACAGGCTATATCAGATGCTGAAGCAAGTTTTCATAATTCAGAAGCTACAACTGAAACAATTAAAGTAGCTATTAATCAATTAAATCTAAAAATTAAAGAAGCTGATGATTATTTCAATTTATCAGTTACTCAAAAACAACAAATTCTTGAAGATAAATTCAATTCTATACTTAACAAAACTAAAGAATTAAAAGAAACTTTTGAAAAAGATGACGCAAAAGAATTAATGAATGAAAAAATTCAAGAAGCCGAAAATATCAACAAAACAGATAGTCAATTCTACAGAAAAATAAAAAATATGATTTCTGAACTTAAAAAAACAGAACAAGAAGCTAAAAGATTAGAATCATTGACTGACCAAGAATTATTTGACGCTTACATTTTAAAAGAATTTAAGATTTTAAGTAATCTTGAACAACAATTTGGAAACGATCCTGCTTTTTTAAAAATTCAAGAAAAAATTAAAAAAGCTTTTAAAGAAGCAAGAGAAGATACAAGTAATCAATATAAAGAAAAAGAACAAAACTTAAAACATAAGGTGAATGAAATTATAGAAAATGCAACAGCAATTTCTATAACCCCTGAAATTGCAAATAATTTATATAATCAAGAAACTAATCAGATACAAATACCTTCAAAAGTTCTTTATATTCAAGCAAATTCATTTGGTAATTTTGAAAACCTTGAAAGTGTGCAATTTAATGATAAATTAGTATCTATAGGTGCTCATGCTTTTGATAATACAAATTTACAAAACATTGCTTTCCCTAGCTCATTAGAAACATTAAGCGGTTTTGAAAATACTAGAGTTTCAGAAGTGACTATACCCGCTAATGTAACACAAATAAATTTTGCTTTTGATAATGCATCTAATTTAAAAACATTAAATTTAAATGATAAATTAGTTGAATTAAAAGGATTTAATAATACTAAAATTTCACAATTATCTTTACCTGAAACATTGGAAATATTTGTTGGATTTAGAAATACTCCAATAACTAATTTAACACTAGGTTCAAAAATAAAAACTTTTATCACATCATTACCGGAATTAGCGGAATTAACTTTTAAAGCTAATACAGATTTTGATTTAGTAACTACTAATCAAAGCGCTACAAGCGGAATTTTAATTTCAAAAAATATTTTCCCAAAACTTCAAAAAATTTATGTTCATAGCGAAGAAGATAAAGAAAAATTAATGAAAGTTTTAGGTTCAGACATTGAAATTAGTGATGATAGTGAATTAGAAAATCAAAAAGAAGCAAATAATAAAAAAATTGAAGAAAGAAAAACACAATTTTATACTTATTTAGATTTCTTACAAAAAATTGCTCACGCAGCTACAAAAGATTTAACTAAATTAACAGATGAACAAAAAACAAAATTAAAAGATTTTGTTTCAAATACTAATGAAGATGAATTAGAAGAAGATGTTAAATACATAATAAATAGATATGGATACAACGCAAGAGCAACAATAAAAACACTAAATGAACATGTTGCTAAACAAAAAGAATTATTAGATATTGTTGGATATGTTATAACTCAAGAAAAACTAAAAGACGATAAAAATATTGAAGATGAAGATGTAAAAACAAACTTTATTGAAACTGAAAATAATTTTAACAATTCAAAAAATGAATATAATAATTTAGAAAATAATAATAAAGAAATAGAAAATAAAATAGCAAAATATCGCCTAATTGTTCAACAATCTGAATACTACATACAATATTTACAAGATATATACAAAAATCACTTTTTAGAATATAATTCTTTATCTGAAGAAAATCAGAAAGTCGTAAAAGAAATCTTAAAAATTAATGATAATATGCCAATAGAAGAAAAGAATAATTTAATTTCTGGATTCCCATATAAAAATAATTACGCAAGTAGAAATACATTTAAAATGACTGAAAACATGATTCAAAAATATATAAAATTAATCGGTGCTTTTGGATATGATTTATCATTTGAAAATATTCAAAAAGATGAAAAACTTGATGATGAAACAAGAAGTGATTATTTACTTGAAAAAACGAACTACGAAAAAGCTAAGGGAAATGAATGAGAAAATATAATACAAATAAAAAATTCATAAAAAACTTAATAATTATTTCTTCTTTATCAATTTCTTCAGTCGCAGCAATTTCGGCGGCTGTTTCTTGTTCTATATCAACAATTTTAAAAGTTACTAATGAAAGTCCTGATAATTTAGATTTAATAAAATCATATGAATTTGAAAATATTTCTAATGAATTTAATATAGAAAATAATAATTTAAATCTTTTTAAAGAAAAAAATACACAAGAAATTTATGTAAATATTAATGAATTTATAACAAAATTAAAAGGATTATTTTTAGAAAATGTCTTTAAATACTCAGAAAACACACCTTTAGGACATAAATTTACTGTTTTTGGAAGAGAAATTATATTTGATGATGTAAATAATAAAATATTATTTAAATCAACCGGAGTATTTAGTTTTTTAAAAAGTTCTTCTACTAAAGATTATTCAAATAAAATAGAGTATTTAGAAGACTCAATAAAAAGTTTAAATGAAGGTGAATATACAGAATTAGATTTACAAAAATATAATTTTAGTATTTTTGAAAAAAATAAAAATATTTTTCTTCCTTTTTCAGTATTTAATTTGTTATTTTTAAGTCAAAGTTATTACAATATTTATTTTAATGGTGATAAATTAATCGGAATCACCTCAACTATTAACAAAGATATTGATGCATCTGAATACAATAAAGTTATGAATAATTCTTATAATAATGCTCAACAAACTGAACAACAAAGATTAAACAACTATAATTTTTTATTATTTTTATTTGATAACTTTTATGGATTAGAAAAAACGTTTTTAAAAAAACACAAAGTAAATTCCCTAGATGAATTTTTTACAAAAACAGATTTAAAAGAAAAATTAATGTCACCAGATGCTACAACTAACGCTAATGGATACGAAGAATTTGTTTATAAATACCTAAATGAATTGCATACTTCAATTCAATCAGGGTCATATTTTCACCCTAAAAACTACCGTGCAAACCCTTATGCTTCTGCCGAAAGTTCAAGAATACAAAGTTATGTAGAAACATACAGAATTTTATCAAGAATAAGAAATGCTAAAAACTTGCAAAATAATTTGAATAATGATAATGATATAAATATCGTATCTTTTCACAATGATATTGCAATTATTTATTTAAATTCTTTTACTATTGGAACAAATGAAGAAATAAATGGCAAACAACCTTATAAATATGACAGTTACTTTTTAATGTTTGAAGCTATGAAAAGAATTCAGGAACATTCCAAAACACAACCTATAAATAAAATTATTTTAGATTTATCATTAAATGGTGGTGGTTCAATTGCAGCAATGGAAAAAGTTGTTGCTTTTATGACAAATAAAGATCAAAAAATTTATTTCTATGATGTTTTAAATAAGCTACTAAACTTTACTAAATATCGTGTTGATGTTAATGGTGATAATTTCTACAACGCAAGAGACGGCTATACAAATTACAATTGATATATTTTAGTCGGTAAAAATACATTTAGTGCTGCAAATTTACTAACACATATTGCTAAACTAGGAAATTTTGCAACAATAATAGGAAATACAAGTGGTGGTGGAATGTATTCAATTTTACCTGTTGTACTACCTGATGGAACTAGTTTAGATATCTCATCAAATAATGCTTGAATTGGTGTTCCTGATGAAATAATAACAAACGAAAATGACTTACCTTACACTGAAGAAGGCATTGAAGTAGATTTAGAAATTCCATATTTCGCATATTATGAATATGATATTATTGAAGCATATTTAAAAGATCCTGCTTTAGGAGAAAAAAAATATAGCCAATATTTAACAAGTATAAAGCAAAAAGCTTGAGATAAAGTATATAATGATATTCAAAAATATTTACTACATATAAAAGACAAACGCAAGAAAAAAGAATATACAAATAAATTACAAGAATATGCAATTCATGAAAACGATTCTCTTGAAAAACAACAAGAAAAAATAGAACAAATGGAATCTCTATTTAGATTAGTTGAATTTCAATATGAACACGAAATGAAGCAAAGAAATTAATATAAAAAACTCTCATGAAAGAGAGTTTTTTTTATATTAAATCTTCAGCTTTTAAGAAATCAACTATTAATTTTTCCATTCCATTAGTGTCGATTCCCACACCTTGTTCGTTAAAATATTTAACAACTGTTTTATACAGTATTGGATAATCTAAAAATACAATATTTAAAGCTATTTTATCTTTTTGTTCATCAACGCTTCATGGTGTGTTTTGTAATGTTGAAACATATTGAGTTTCTGATGATTCTTTTTTAACCATTTTTGGCGCAATTTTTATAATGTATTTACCTTCAATATGTTTTGAATTTGGATTATAAAAATCTATAAATTTAGGTAAATCAAATTGATCAAATTGTCTTGCTTCTGTTTGATTTTTGTTTCTTAATTCAGTGCTAAAAGCATATTTTGCTTTATTTCCTAATTCAGGTACTGAAAGTTCTACTGTTAATCTAATGTTATTTCCATCACTAGTTGATTCAATACGTGTTAATTTAAAGTTAAATGTTGTATTATCAATAGTTTTTGTAAATGTTTTAGTATCAGCATTGTAAGTAAATTCAGCAACATTAAAATCTTCTACTTCAAATGATGTTTTTTGTTTTGATTCTTCTTTTAGAGAAATTACAGGTTTTGTCTTTAATTTATCTAAAACATTTGCGTTAAATGTTAATTGTTTAACTGAATAAATTCCGTTATTAAAAGGATTTACGAAACCTTCAACTGTGTAATCTTTATTTTCTAAATTGTAGTTATCATAGTTCATATCACCAGTTGATGATCCTGTATATTTATGAACACCATTATATCCACGTAATTTAGTTAAATCAATGTTATCTGAACCATTTACCAATAAAGTTTGATCATCTACAACTTTATATTTTAAATTATTGTTTTGAATCAAAGCATTGTATGTGTCTACACTGTTTATTAATGCATGACCTTGTAGAAGCTGAACGTTTTCAGTTCTTTCAAAACTTCATGATTCTGCTAATTTATTATCTAAAAGATATTTAACTAAATAAACATCTTTTGAGCTTTTATCAAGAGAATTAAATCTTCTTTTATTTTCATCTGTAAACTTAGAAATATCTACTTTTAAAAGTGATTTATCATTGTTTTGTTCATCTCTTGTAATAGATAAAACTTCTTGTCTATTTTGTAATAAATAATTGTATACTACAATCATTTTTTCAATTTCTAAACGAATACTTTGTGAAAGTTTAGTTGAATTATTGAATAAAAAGTCCATTTGTTCATCAGTTGGCATTTCTCAACCAACGGGAGTAAAATTAGTTACATCAACATTATTGTTCAATAAATTTTGACGTAATGTTACAAAAAATTGACCATTTACATCTAATTGTTTTTTAGCAAAAACAGTAAAGAATTTTTTAAAATCTTTATAAAATTGTGAGTTTTTATTTTCATATAAAGTTTTTATAGTATCTTCTGTTTTTGTTGTTATTTCAGATGAATAAATATTTGAAATTAAATTATCTGCAACGCTTTGTAAAATAAGTGTTTTTGTTTGTTGACTAGTTAAAACTGTTTCTTGTTTTCCACGTTCATTTAAATCTAAGGGATCTGATGGTGCACAAGAAATTGCAGCGATTGCTGTTGATGGAGCTAATACAGAAACACTTAATAAACTTAAAAATAATGATTTTTTCATTACTTATTACCTCCATTGATTTGTTTTTCAAATATTGGATAAATAAATTTAATAAATTCTTTATCACCATGATTTTTAACTATTCATTTTCCGTTTTCAAATACATAATCAGCACTTAAATTTTTATCTATTAATAAATCTATATATTCTTTTATTTCTGTGCTTTTTCCATTTAGAATTTGTAAGTGTTGGAATTCTAAAAGAATTTTTGAGTATTTTTTAGCGACTTCTACATCATTATCACTGAAATTTTGTTCTTCATCAGTTGAATAATTTTTGTATTTTAAAGTTTTTAGATATTCTACAAAACTACCATCTTCTAATACTTTGTTTGTAATAAAGTCTGAAGTTAGTAAGTCTTTAAACATATTATCAATATTGAATGGCGGTTTTAAAGCAGTAGTTGAAACGTCATTTGCCTTTCTCGATAAATCACTTAAAATTAATTTTCTTGCAGTTTCTTCTGAATTAACTGTAGATAAAGTAAATAAATTTAATCCTGTGCTGTTTAAAATAGCGTAATTCCCATTAATTTTATAAACTAAATTGGTTTTATAATCTGAGTCACTTTGTGCAAATAAGTCACGTAATAAATTACCCATTTTACTATCAAAATCTGTCATTTCATTTATGTAATCTGCAATTTTTTTATTATTATTAATTGCTAATTCTTTTTCTGATTCAGTTCATGAAGTAGCTTGTTTATTTATTATTTCACTATATGCTTGTTCATTATTAAATATTTTTTCAATGATTTTTGTTTTTAAATTAGTAAAGAAATCATTTTTTTCATTAGGTGTATAAATTGAATCATTATTTATTATTGAAATATAAGGTAAATAAAACTCAGGTTTTTCCTTTGAATAAATATCTGACAATGATTTAAACCCTTCTGAACCGTATGTATTATCATTTGCTGATCCTAATACATTTAAAAGTAAACTATCATTAATTGCTTGTTTAGTTTCTTCATCAGTCAAATTTTCACCTTTAACGAAGTTTGAGATACCTTTAAAATTATTTATTCTATTAATTGGTAAATCAATTTGTGAAGTTTCAATACCATTATTAAAATCTGTAAATGTTAGTAGTTTAATAAGTTCTTGTTTACTAAATGAAAATGGTAAGTCAGCAGCTGTTTGATTTTGGGTCATCTTTAAGTTTAATTTTGAATAAATAATTGGTTGAGTTGCTAATCAGTCATTTATATAAATTCCTGCATCTTTTTTGTCATTTAAAAATGATTTTGTTAAAAATGCATAAACTTTAGTTTCTCCTGGATCTGTGGTATTTAACTTATCTTTTGGAATATAAACGTTTTGATTATTTCCTGATGTATGAATAAAGTGTAAATCTTTTTCACCGTTACCAAAGCGAATAACTTCACCTTTTTTAAATAAATCTACTCTTTCTTCTTTTTGAGTTTGTGAATTATAAAACATGTAATATACATCATGTTCAGCAGTTAACCCGTTTTCTATCTCAGAAATAGTAAAATCACTATTGATTTCTGTTTGGAAACGACCAAAAGCATTTCTTCTAATTTCTTGAGCAACTAAATGTTTAACAGCATCTGCTTTATTTTTTGATGAACCATATTCAGGTTTTGCTAACTCAGTTTTAAATTCTGTTTCTCATTTTCCAAATCCAAATTGAGTTTGTAATCTTTGTTCCAAATCATCTAAAATTCTTGCTTTATTATTTTCAATTTCTTTAACAGATTGTAATTTAAAATATTTTTTCTTACTTGCTACTTTATTAGAGTTATAAATTGCTTCATATCATGCGCTAGCTTTGTATTCTTGTTCATATAAATATAGTGCAATTTCATCACTAACTTTTGAATATACATATTTTCCTTCATTAACTGAATCTACAGCTTGTTTTAAATCTGAATATTCAATTTGAGAAACGCTACCATCTTTATTTTTGAATTTAAATACTACTGAATTTTTGTCTAAAACAGGATAATCTTCTTTTGCTCTATTAGCAGCAACCACAAGTGGAATAGTGATTCCCGATACTAAAATCCCTGCAATTAAAAACCCCAATAAGTATTTAGGTCAACGTTTTTTTACTTCTAAAGTTTCTTCTTGTTTAGAAACTGGTTTCTTATTTTGCTGCGCTTTAGTTGAATTAAAACGAGCGATTTTTTTGACAAAATTATTGTTTCTTGCCATCTCAACTCCTTCGTTGTATTTTAATATATTAAAATATATTTAAAAAGTTTAATAATAAAATTATAACAAAATAAAACAATTTCTATAAGTGATTACTACAAATAAATATTTAAAACAAATATTTTAAAAGTTTAACTATGAAAGTATAATATATGTTATGAATAAAATTAGAATGAATAAAGAAATTATTTTACAAAGTTTCTGCAAAATTTGTGAAGAAAATAATATTTGATATAGTTTAGACAATTATTCACTTTTATTTGCGATAACAGGTTTTAATTACACTGAAAATTTAGATTATCATGAAGTTATGATGACTTTTGAATCATATGAAAAATTAAAACAATTATTTCCAGATAGAGTTATAGATAACACAAAATCAACACAATATTTTGATAAACAAATTAAGTTTTTATATAAAGATAATTTAACATATACAGCAACACCATTTTTAAATATCAACTTAGTGATTCCTACAACTGTTTCAAAAGTAAAAAAATATCTAAATACAAGCAATAAAATAAAAGATTGAGTATATAAAAATAAAACATTTAAAGACACAAATATTTCTTCTATAAAATTTAAGAAAATAATCAGTAATTTATTGGCATTTAGCATTAAAAAGAACACTTACAAACAACTTGTAAATATTTTATATGATAATGATTATGAAGGGTTTTTTGTATTATCAACAAGAAGCAAAAACATTGTAAATAATTGAATTAATAACATAACTTATAGAACAACAAATTATTCATTAAAAGACGTAAAAGTGCATGTTTTAGACGAATATAAGGAATATTTAACAAACGTATTTGGTGAATTAGGTGAGAAATACGAAAACATTAAAGTTCCACAAAATAATTTTCAGTATATAAACACGGTTGATTATATTAAAGTAGAAAAAAATAAATAACAAAAAATCCATAATAAATAAGGATTTTTTGTTTTAAACTATAATTAAAAATAAAGGAGAAACTATGAAGATAACTTTTAAAGGAAATGAAATGAGCTTAATTGGTCAACAATTAAAAGTTGGAGATAAATTCCCAAATTTCAAAGCAGTTGATCTTAATTTAGCAGATTTTAATTCAGAAAATATTACAGGAAAAAGAAGATTGATTTTTTCTATTCCTAGCATTGACACAGGAGTTTGTGAACTTGAAACCACTAGATTTATGCATGATTTTCAAGACAAACCTTTCCCTGTTGTTGTAATTAGTTATGATACACCATTTGCTTTTGGTCGTTGATGTGCTGCTAAAGAAAATACAAAAGTTACAACATTAAGTGAGTTTAAATACAATGATTTTTCTGCAAAAACAGGAACAAAAATTGCTGAACTTGGATTATTAACTAGAGCAGTTTTTGTAGTAAATGAAAATGATGTTATTGAACATGTTGAATATGTAAATGAAGTTTCAAACGAACCAAACTATCAAGAAATTTTAAAATTCTTTTAAAAAATATCAAGCAAAAGTGCTTGATATTTTTTTAGTTATCTCTTCTTGTTTTATTTTTTGTTTTAATTTCTTTAATTTTTCCTAATTCTAAATAAATTACCTTATCTGCAATTGCAGCAATATCTGGATCGTGCGAAACAATAACTATTGTAGAATTATATTTTGCATTAATATCCAAAAGAATATTTTGTACTAATTTTGATGTTTTTTCATCCAAAGCTCCAGTTGGTTCATCGGCAACAATTATTTCGGAGTTTTTTGCAAGTGCTCTTAAAATAGATACACGTTGTTGTTGCCCTCCAGACATTTGTGAAGGGTATTTATACATACAGTCTGTTAAATCAAAATCATCGAATAATTTTTTTATATTCATTTGTTTGTTTTTATTTTTTTGTAAATATGAACCTGTTTCAACATTATCATAAGAATTTAAATTTTGTAATAAATTATAGTTTTGAAATATAAAAGAAATATGTTGTCTTCTGAATAATGTTTGCTTTGCATTAGATAAATAAGGTAAAGCAACATCATTTACAATAATTTGTCCTGTTGTTGTTCTATCTAAACCGCTTATTAAGTTTAATAATGTAGATTTACCCGAACCACTTTTACCAAATAAAACTGCAATCTCACCACGATTAATTTCAAAACTTACACCTTTTAAAACCTCAGTTGCTAAATTTCCTGAAAGATAAGTTTTTGTAACATTTTTAACTTCGATAATTGCATTTTTAGAATTTTTTTCTGTTGCATATTCATCTTTAGGTCTTGGTTTGTTATTGGCCTTATAAATTTTTTTAATTTCTTGTTTTGTTAATGTTTTTTCATTGGCTTGAGTGTTTTTTTGTGTTTCATTTGTTTGTTTTTGTTCTTTTACACTTTTATTTTTCTTAAACATTATTTTCCTTTCAATAAGTAAACAGGTTTAATTTTATTTAAACTTATTCATGCAAATATACTTGTTATTCCAAATACCAATAATGATACTAACATGCTAATTAAAATTGTTGATTGGAATAAGTATAGAGGAAGTACCATCTGGCTAGTTGCAAGCATAAAGGCATTAAATGAAACAATTAATATAAATGTAATTGGAATCATTAATAGCGATGCAAAAAGAATAATTGGAATGTAATTAAAGAAGAATAGATAAATTTTTTCTTTATTTGAGTACCCTAAAATACTAAATGTTGCAACTGATTCTTTATTTGAGTTAACCATTGAGTTTGTAATCATAATTAAAATAATTATTGACACAATAAAGCTTATTATAATAAATGCCAACGTTATGTTTGTAATTGTAGCAGCAATACCGCTTATAAATCCTGCTTCAATATCTTTTGAATTAACGCTTTGTGAAGCACCATATAATATATCTTTTCCATAAATAGATCCTTCTGAACCATATAGTCTATTTATTGCATTAATCATGTATTTTTTAATTTCTGGCTCAATAGGTTCATTTACTAATGCCTGGTCTCCTCAAGTTTTATATTGATCATCAGTTGCGTTTAAAAATTCTCTGATTTTTTGTTGTCAATCTAACTGAGTGTTATGAGTTTGATTATATGAGTTAACTGTAAATTTAAACATTGGTTCAGTACCGCTTTGTCCTACAAATATCTTTTTAAAGAAATCTGTAATTGATTTGTCATCAGCAATATTTGCATTATAGCTTTGAATAGCTCCTCAATATCCACTAGATGAATAAGTGGTTAATGTGTTAATTGTTTGCTCTGGTGCTTCATCATTACTTAAAATACCAT
Source organism: Mycoplasma zalophi (assembly GCF_025486335.1). GTDB lineage: Bacteria > Bacillota_I > Bacilli_A > Mycoplasmatales > Metamycoplasmataceae > Metamycoplasma > Metamycoplasma zalophi. The sequence goes on along the minus strand of NZ_JAOOPZ010000001.1, from coordinate 239,714 downwards.
TAAATGCCTCATATTCATTGTTAAATCATTGAGTATATTCAAAAGCATTATCTGGATCTTGTTTAATTAAAACATTTAATTCATCTTGTCTTTTTTCTTTAATTCAAGTTGATAATTTGTCTAATCCCGTTATTCTATCAACAATTTCTTTAGTTGTAAGCAATTCATTATTTATATAAGTTTCATTAATTCCAACAACCTTAAATGTAAAGGCGTGATTATTATTTATATTTAATACTTTATTAACAAATCTATCAACATGATTTTGAATATTAAATTTAATAATAGAACCTTCTTTTAAACCTCATTTTTTAGCCACAACGTTATTAATAACCAAAGGCAAGGTCACATTTTCTAAATTATCTGGTAAAGGTTTATCGATTGGAAAATCTTTATATAAAACTTCTGTTAAATTTTTATTACTTGCATCTCTTAATTCAACAAATTTTGAATCTTTTTTGTATCCATATATTTCAATATTTTGATCAAATATTGATGTTTTTGCATATGAATATTTTTCATTTGTATGATTATTTCAAATTACTCCACCAAAACTCATAAAGAAATCATTTTTATCTATTTTTTTATAAGCATCAACTAAAAAGTTTCTATATAAACTTCTTACTTTATCAGTTTTAATTGATGCTGGTTTTTTATAAAAATTATTAAATTTATCATATTCAACAAATAAGAATTGCCCTAATGAAGAGGCATTTTTTATTCCTCTTGCAACAATATTTGATTCATTAAATGTAAAATAGCTTGTTTTTGGAGAATTTGGATCAGGTGTTTCAGTTGCATATAATAAATCATAATCTAATGATAATGGATCAAAATATGTAGCATCGCTATTTGTGTAATGTAAATTTTGAGTATTAAACATTTTTGTTGATACAGATTTAAAAATTTGAATTATTCTTGCTTTTTGTGTTTCGGGTAAACTTGCAAAAACAACATCTCATGGGGATAATTCAACTGAAGTATCTAATAAAATATCTAATGATGATTTTGTTAAAACAGATGGTGCAAATGGTTTATTTAAAACATCTGTATTATAGCTATAACCTGGTTTGAAATAAAACGGTGAATTATAATCTGTTTGGTTTTTATCTCCACCTTGACTTGATGCACTCAAATCATCTGGTACATATAATAAATCATTTAAATTATTTTTGTTATATAGAATGTAAGGCCCGCCTTCAATTGTTGGCGTTTCTAAGTCTAATTTAAAATTGTAATTTCTATTTTGATATGTTCTTTGAATTGATTTTTGAAAAACATTTAAACTGCTTAAACTAAACATCGTAATTAATGAAGTAATTGAAAAACTAATAAATAAACTAAATAATTTTCAAAAGTTGTTTAAAGTTAACATTGCAATGAATCGACTTTTAATTGGTAAAACTCTAAATAATACTGCAATTTTTTGTGAAATTTTACCAACATTTAACTCACTTAATCCAGACATTTGTTCAATTGCTTTTATTCTTATGCTAAACATTGTAATTAAAAATATTAATATTGATAAGAATATAAACGGAACAATGAATGTATTCACCAATGTTAATCAATTAAATGAAATTATTGTTGTCGGCAATGTTCAATAACTTGAAAAAACTTTAAATGCTATTGGTTGAACAAAATGCCCTAAAATATAACCAGCAATAGACCCTACAATAGTGCTTGGTCATGCAAAAGAACTAAATGAAAATGATATTTCACTAGCCTTATAACCTTGGGAACGTAATATACCAATAACTTTATTTCTATCATTTATATATCTTCTAATAATAAAGTAAACAGATATTGAAACTAATGTTATTAATATAATTAAGCTAAATAACTGAACATTAGCTATAGAATGAATAATTTTTTGTACCAAAGTAATTCTTATTGAAATTTCAGGGTTAATTGGATCTAATTCATCAGCTAAAAATACTTTATTTGTTATATTACTTGCAATTGAGCTAATAAATTCTGAAAATTCTTGTTTTAATTCAGTATCTTTAAATTCCCCTTTTTTAACCAATAAATAATCTTTAAGTGCTAAAGTAGGATAAGCACTTTTAATTCTATCAAAACCTTTGCTATTTACATAAACAAGTGATTGTTTTGAAGTATCAACTTGTAAATTTTCTTCATTAATTACAGGATATAAATAGTCTGCTGTTGTATCAATTCCAATAATTAAATATTCAATTGAGTTAATTTTTATTTTGTATTTTGAATCCAATGTATTGATGAATACAGCCATTTTAAATGGATCTTTTAAATATTCATCAATATTAGCAGTATAAACTTCCTTTTTATTTTTTTGTAAGTAAGCATAGTTAATTTTTGCTAAATATGCACTTGTATCATTATATGCCACTAAGTTGTTTACATAATTAGTAGAAATTAATGAAAACAATAATTGTTCAAAAATTTTATTTGTATTTAATCCAAAAATTGTTTGGTCATCTTGATCTTTTAAAATGAATTTATTTTTTAATCATGTGAAATAAGACATATCTAAAGCAATATTTTTATCACCCGAATCAGATAATTCTTGTTGTCTTATTAGTGAATCATATAAAGGATTAATCAATTTATCAAGATCATCAATATTTATAGTTTCTAAATCTCTTGAAAGTTGTGTAACCAAATATGCTAAATTTCCTTTATTTTCTTGGTCAGATATAGCGGTATATAAAAGTACTTGCGGAAAACTTAAGGCCATAAATGGATTTATTGCAATTGGGCTTATACCGAATATTCTAATTTGATTAGATAATTGTGAGTATGAAAGTGTATTTTTGTATAAAACAGCTAAATCATAATCAGTCGTTATTAAAGAACCTAATCTTGAGTTTGCAGGAGCATTTATAAAGTTATTTACAAATTGTTCTTGTGATTCTTTGTAAAAAGTAGGCATAAATAATGTTTCATTTAACATGCTCATCATTTCAACAAATTGATAAATATTTTTATTAAGTAATTTGTTTACATATTCTCAATAATTATTTAAATTCTTTTGTGCTAAATCTTGTTGTAATATTTCTAAAAGATTAGAATTTTCAAATTCTTTTGTTGAAACAATATTATTTGATAACCCTTTACTTATTTTTAATATCGTTGCGTAATTATTTAAATCACTCCCAAGAATTGAATTATAAGAAGGTATTTGATTATCAACATTTTCGTATTGTCTTAATAATCTAGCAACGTTCTCATTTTGCATAAAATTAAAAATTGTTAAAATAATTGTTTTAATTTCGTCAAATGTAATGTCAGGTACTGTAGTTTTCAATTCATAAGTTAATTTAATTCAAAAAGAATATAGATTCAATTCCTGTCCAATAAATCCATTTGCATCTTTTGTGAGAAAACCACTTAAAATGGGTTTGATTTGATTATATAGAAAATGTAGTACTTCATTTGAATTAGAATTTTGGGTATTTTTATTAAATAAAGCTGAATGATAAGCTAGATCACCATATGTTGCAATAGGTATAGCTGCATCTTCTTCGAAATTTAAATTATATGGGTTTATATTATTTTGGTAATTTTTGATTAACAATTTTGAAATTAGATTTAAATAATTATTTAATTTAATTGATATTTTTTCTAAATTTTGAAATTCATCGTTATTTACTAAAATAATATCTGTTAAAAAACTTGATTCTTCAATACTAAATTTTAAAAGATTTTTATTTGAAGCAATAGCTGTATCTATTTTTTGCTTTAAAGCAAAAATTTTATTAGCATCATATTGACCAATATAATTATTGGTTGCTATTTTGTCTTCAGGTGAAGGGAATCTAATCAGCCCAAAAGTACCTAAATCATCAAATGATATTTTTTTATCATCGCTTGTTGGAATATGCAATCCTGCTGCATTTTGAGTCGCTGAAGATAAATTAGCAAGCAACTTAATTGCTTCTTGTATTGTCTTAACTTTTCCTAAAATATCATGATTATTTGCTTTAGTTTGTGTTAATGCACTAATTAAACTTGCAATTCAATTTGATTGTTTTAATCTTTTAATATAGTTGTTATTAAATAACACACCATTAGCAATAACTGGCTCTTTTTGTTCGCTTTTATCTAAAAAATGAGTAATATTTTCATTAAAAGTTTCTAAAGAAAATGAATTTACTAAAATTTCTAATGCTTCATTAATATTTTCAAATGCCTTTGAGGGATCTTCATATCCATTTAATTTATTAAATAAAGACGTTAACTTTGTTTTTTCAGAATTTCCTAAAGGTTTATTTGCATTTTCAGCTGTTAATAATATTTTTTTATAAATACTTAAATTGCTTTCTGGACTTAATAAGGCTTTGAAATCTATTTGTTGTATCAATGTATTTAAAGCTTGTTTTATTTTATTTTCATTAATACTTTTAAACAAGAATGAAGTTATTTCATCTGAACTCAATGTGTAATAATTTGCATTTGCATTTAAATAAGGTTTATAAGGATGTTCTAAATATCACTGCCTACCTAATGATGAAAATTTTAATAAATCAATTGATGTAAGTATTGAACTAATTGAATCTAAAAGTTTGTCATAATCTTTAATGTAATCAATGATATTTGAAATTTTAAATCCTAAAATTAAATTATTAAAAAATGGTGTTTTTGAACCTGTTATATTCATTAACAATTCTTCTAGTTTGTCTAATTCTTGCTTTAAGTATTTCTTTTGTTGTTCATGTGTTCTTAAAACGTTGTTATCATAAGTATATTTATTTTTAATAAAACTTATGATGTTATTTACAATTGACTCTCAAAAAGTATTGATATTAAAATTTAATAACTTTTCATCTGATTTTTGAGTTGGTTTTGACAATTCATGCAATCAATCAAATATAACAACTTTAATGATAACTTCATTTGTTTTTCCTGAAGCTAATAAATTATGTAGTTGATTTTTTTCAACAGCTATTTGTCCTGCTACTAAAATTTTATCTAATTGTTCTTTTGTAAATAAATTAGATAAATCTGTTTTTAATATTGTTTGTTTAATTTGTTTTATAAGAATATTAATTGTATTATTTTGGGTAATATCAATTATGGCTGCATTATCTACAGACCCATAATTTATAGGTAAATAAATGCTATTCTTATAACTTGGATCTATTTTAGCTCAACCTTGATTACCTATTTTAGCCTTTATTGTTAATCTGTGTTGAATTAAAAAATTATCTAACTCATTAATCGATAAACTACTTTCTTGTTCTGGTATCAATAATCTGGTTCAGTATAATTCACCATTTATTTCTTTTTGTCCAAGAACTATATACTTGGTTTCACCCGTTTTTGAATTGACTTCGCTTTTTGCAATTGCATATTGCATAGTGTTATTATCTTCGTCTTCTGAAGTTAATACAAGAATTTTTGCATTAGTTAAGTAAGGAATTTGTGTTCCTGCATAATAGTTATAATATGGTTCAAATCTAATATCTGTGTCAAGATAATTGGGATCAGGTGTATAACCTTTAAAAATATATTCAATTATATTTTTTGCATATTCTGAAGGAAGTTTGGTTTTTCTATTTGGGTAATTTGCATCAGGAATTAATAAATATTCTTCTATATTTCTTCTGCTATCAGTTTTATTTAAAATTGTTGGGTGAGTAACTTCGTTATATAACATACCAACGTTTTGTTTTACACCTCTAATAGAATTATTAGAATCACCTGTATTTATGAAGTGAAAAATATTTTTCTTTGAATCTCCATCATTAATAGTTTCAACTGTTAAAGTTTGTCTTAGACCAACATTTTCTTCGCCAACTTTATTGACAACTTTTTTTATAATTGCTTGTTTAGCAACATTATTTGCCCCCTGAGCAAGTTCATTTCTTTTTAATTGAAGTAAATTTGTGTTTGAAATTTCATCAAATTTTTCTCTTATTTTAACTTGATTTCATTGAGGATCGATGTTTTCAATTTCTGCAATAGTATCTTTTTCAGTGGATGTGGGTTGATTATTTTTAAGAGATAAAATCACATCTAAATCATCTAACGATATTTGTTCTTTAGTTGAATATCATTCACCTGGAGAATTTGTTTCTAAATATCATCTCGTTTTAGTTGATTTTGTTCAAAAACCAAATTCTTTAATATCAGTTGGTATTTCGTTGTTATTATCTAAATAAATTTTTGATATATAACTTAAATAGCTACCTTTTCAATTAGAAACATTATTTTCTGTATTATAATCTCAATTTAATTTAAATAATCTTTTTTCAAACTCTGTTTCTATTTCAACATTTTGAATTCAAGTTAAAGGAAATTGATATTTTAACCCTTTTTCAAATAAAAATGTATCATAAATTTTTAAATTTACCTGATTTATATTTTGTAAAGCAAAATAATTAATTAATGAAAAATCATTAACTAACAAAGTTTTAGAATCTATATTTTGTTCTGTAACTTTTGAAGGTTCTTTAAAATGTAAATCTTTTTGTGAATCAGATTTATTAAAATAAAATTTATTATTTTCGTCTTTTATAAAACCTAGTTGTTTTAAAACATTATCACCAGAAACAACAATGACATCACCCTCAAGTGTTCATAATTCTAATTTATGAGTATCAAATGAAGCTTCTTTAGTTTTAGGATTAATAAATAAATCTAATGGTTTAGTTAGATAATCATTTAATTTGTAATGTGTAGAACCAGTTGGTGTATTAATTACTGTCGCAATATCTTTTAATTGATATTGTTTATCAAAAGTAAAAGTTTCTGTTGAATTAACCAAAACATTATGAGATATTCTTGAATAAGAGTTTTGTGATTTTAAATAAATAGGAAGTGCGATGTCATTAGTTAATTCAAAATAACCATTTTTCATATCAAAAATAGCAATTCCAGCATTTTTTTGATTGTCAAAAAACCATTTTTGAAAAATGCTACTATCTATGTATATGTCTTGGTCTTTTAAAGGACTATTATTTAATGAAAAATTTCTAATGTTTAAAAAATTTAATTCTTCTTCAGGTACACTTAAATTTTTTGTACTTTGTTTATATAATTTAAGTGAAGAATCTGGGGTATAAATTATAGGTTTATTATCAATTAATCCCTCATCATTAACTTGATCATATCCTCCATTAGGAACTTCTCCATTGGGGTTAACGTCTAGATTAACTGTTAAATCTTGCATTTTAGAAACAGTCTGATAACTTGAAAGTGTTGAAGTATAACTTTTTTTAATGTCAAATAATAATGTAAATAATCCACAAGTAATGAAGATTAGAATTGTTAATCCAATTACTGTGATTTTATTTCTTGAAAGTGATCTAAAAACTTCTTTTAATAATCTAATCACTACATCCTCCTTGATTGTTTTTATATAAAATATAAAAATAATACTAATTGTATATTAAAAATGTATTATCGTTGTAAATTTAAAAAAATAATACCTTATAAACACAAAAATAATTCTTTATAAGAATTAGTATTTATGTCAAACATAATTTTATATAATTAAAGTAATTATAAGGGAGGTAACATGAAAAAGAAAGTAATATTAACAATTATTGATGGACTAGGAGTTCGCAAAGAAAGTCAGGGAAATGCTTTTAATCTGGCATTTCATCCCATTTTTGATTATCTTTTTGCAATGTGTCCTAATTCGCTAGTAGAAGCATCTGGAAAATATGTTGGTTTACCTGAAAATCAAATTGGAAATAGTGAGGTTGGGCATTTAACAATAGGAGCAGGGAGAGTTGTTTACACTGGACTTTCTCTAATAAACAATGAAATAAAACAAAATACTTTCAAACACAACAAAACATTGTTAGATGCCATTGAACACTCAAAAAATACTCAAACAACACTGCATCTTATGGGACTTTTAAGTAATGGTGGTGTACACTCTATTGATAAACATTTGTTTGAAATAATGGATATGTGTTATGAAAATGATTTAAAAGATGTAAGTATTCACATTTTCGGAGATGGTAGAGATGTTGCTCCTCAATCTATTAATGAATCATTAGATATTTTAAATGAAAAAATTAAAGAATATAATTATGTAATTTCTTCTATCGCTGGCCGTTTTTACGCAATGGATAGAGATAAGATTTTTTCAAGAAATCAATTAGCATATGATGCTATTTTAGGACAAAGTAAAAATGTTATTGATGATATAAATGACTATATTAATAAACAATATTCTCAAAATATTTTTGATGAATTTTTTGTACCTGCTTTCGTACGAAATTCAAAACCAGTAAAAGATAATGATTCGGTCATATTTTTTAATTTTAGACCAGATAGAGCAAGACAATTATCGCATTTATTTTTAGGTTCAAAAATATATGATTATGAACCTAAAAATAAGGTCAAAATTGCTAAATTTGTTTCATTAATGAAATATGAAGATATTGAAACAAATATAGCATTTCAAGAAATGAATATAAGAAATTCTCTTGGTGAAGTTCTTTCAAATAATAATATTAAACAATTAAGAATTGCTGAAACTCAAAAATACGCTCATGTTACATACTTTTTTAATGGTGGAAAAGACATTAAATTTGATAAAGAATCTAGAATTTTAGTGGATAGCATAAAGGCTGAATCATTTGCAGATTATCCTCATATGTCAGCAAAAGAAATAACAGATGTCTTACTAAATGAAATAAATAATTATGATTTTATAATTGTAAATTATGCAAACCCCGATATGGTTGGTCATACAGGAAATTTAAAAGCAACTACACAAGCAATAGAATTTTTAGACGAACAATTTGAACGAATTTTAAATTATGTAAGCACTCACAAAGATGAAGTAAATTGATTTATTACAGCAGATCATGGTAATGCAGAAATTACTGAAGATGAAAACAATAAACCTGCAACAAAACACACAACAAGTCCAGTTATGTTAATTTCATATGATAAAACAATTGGTCTTAAAAATGGTACATTAGCAGATGTTGCTCCTACAATTTTAGACTATTTAAATATTGATAAACCTGCTGAAATGACAGGTGTATCATTAATAACAAACAGATTAAAATAATAAAACACAGTTAAATCTGTGTTTTATTGTGTACAAAAACACCCAATAAGGGTGTTTGTTATTTTTTAAAATCTTAATGATAGACAGCTTAATCCACCATCTAATTTTTTGAATTCTGATGTATCACATTCAACAACTTTGTAAATTCCAAGATCTTGAACTTTTTTAAGTGTTCCTGGGTATCCTGCTGGAACTATAACTGTTTCATTTACTCAGATACAGTTTGCTGAGTAAGCTTCTGATTTGTCTACAACAATTTGGTTAAAGTCTTTAAATGTTGGGTAATTTAAAAATTCTCCTGAAATTAATAGATTGTTGTGTTCTAAGTAGTTAACTCCTGTTTTTAGGTGTAACATTTCTGTCATTGGAACTGGAACAACTTTTTTACCGTGAGCTGCTAATATGTTGTGGAATTGTCTAATTCCTTCACGGTTTGTTCTATCTGACATTCCGATGTAGTATGTATCTCCTACCATCATAACATCCCCACCGTCTACTGTTCCTGGGAATTGAATTTTAAAGATGTGTTCATCGTCAAAGAATTTTTGTAGATATGGTAACATTTCTAATTTTTCACCATTTCTTGTATCAGCACCTGGATTTGTTAATACTGCAAATTCACCTGTAACAATAACTGCTGTATCTTCTACGAAACATGAATCTGGAAAATCTTCATTTTTAGGAGCTATAGTAACTTCAACTCCTGCTTCTTTTAATGTTTTTATATAATTTGCGTGTTGTTTTAGAGCCAATTCATAATTAACTGGAGGTAATGATTGTGCTTCTTCTGATGAAGCAATTCCATTAATCATTGTTGAAGCTGGTGTCTTAACAATAACGTTTTTAAATTTATCTTTCATTTGTGTCATTTTTCTTTTCTCCTTATTTTCTAATTTACTCTTACTTTCATTTTACCAAGAAAAAAATATAAGATATGAAAAAAAGTAAAATTAAAAATACTGACACTGTCAGTCGATAACAAAGCTTTTTAATTATAACATGATTTTTAAATTTAGCAATATTTTTTTGTGTTTTAAAAAATAAAAAGATGCCCGTATTATTGAGGCATCCTTTAATCTTAATATAATATATAGTCTTTTGGACTTACAAAGAAAGGAGAGATTAATAACTTAAAATAATGGTGGTTTTAGTATTAATCTTGAAATAATAGAAGCAGATAATTAATTTGTTTTCAATAAATATTTTTAAAAAATAATAATAAACCCTAATAAGCAATCTGGAAATTAAGCCAAATTGCTCATTATTATTATAATGGTTATAAGAGTCTTTTTTTACAATATTTTTTATTAAATATATTTTTTACTATTTTTAGCGTTGCAAAGGTTAATAAAAAACGCGAGAAACAATTTTCAGCGTTTTATTTATTTTTAATTATTATATTTCATGGTCTTGGAAATTTTGGATTTATTGACTCAGTTTTAAAAATATAAACTAAATTATTTATTCTTATTCCTTTAGTTTCATATTCTTTTACAGCCCATTTTAAGTTTAAAATTTCTAAAATATCTTTTGCACCATCAATTTCAGATTTAACATTTGAACCCTTTATAAACACTTGTTGACTATCTACTTTTCCTAATTGACACGACACTTCGACTAAATATTTCAATTCCATAACAGCTCTTGCAGTGACTAAGTCAAACTCATTTTTTAATTTAACATTTTCAGCGCGGTCATTTATTACATTTATATTAAGTTTTAAGGCCTCAGAAACACGGTTTAAAAAATAGCAGCGTTTTTTTAATGGTTCAATTATTGTTAATTCAATATTTTTATCAGTCATTATTAAATAGGGTAAGCTGGGAAATCCAACTCCTGCTCCTATATCAAGCAATTTATATTTTTTGGGGTCAGATAAATCGAAGGCCTTTTCTAAAACTAAATATGATTCAATAAAGCCTTCTATTATAAGTTTTTCATCATGAAATCCTGTAAGATTCATAACTTTGTTCTTTTCTTCTATTAAGAGATAATATTTAAAAAGAGTTTCTAATTTACTATCTGATAAATTTATATTAAAACTAATTAAAATTTTCTCAATTTCCGTCTTTGTAAGCATTATAAATTTCTGTTAATGATTTTCTATTGATATTTTGCTTAATTACATGCGCTAATAAAAATCCTAGTGATAAAATTTTGATTTTTTTAAATTTTCTTAAGTTATCTACATCCATTGAATTAGTAATAATAACTTCTTTAATGCTTTCTTCATTTTCAAACATTTCAAAACCTTTACTAAAAATTCCATGTGTTGCAGCAACAATAATATCTTTTGCACCATTTTCCTTTAAAGTTTTTGCTGCTTTAATAATTGTTCCACCTGTGTCAATAATATCATCAATAATAACAACGTTTTTGTCTTTTACATCACCTAAAACACCCATAACTTCACTTACGTTAGGTGCGGTTCTTCTTTTATCAATAATTGCTATTTTTATATCATTTGAAATTAATTCACTTAATGTTCTTGCTCTAACTGCTCCACCATGGTCAGGGCTTACTACTGTAAATTCTGAATTTCTTTTTCTTAATTCTTCAGAAAATATTAATTGTGCTCTTAGGTCATCAACTGAAACATTAAAAAATCCTTGAATTGATGAATTATGTAAGTCTACTGTTGTAAGTTTTGTAATACCTGCAACTTCTAAAAGATCTGCAACTAATTTAGCTGTAATTGGTTGACGTCCATCTGCTTTACGATCTTGTCTTGCATATCCATAATATGTCATAACAACATTTATTGTTTTAGCACTAGCTCTTTTTAATGAATCTATGAAAATCAATAGTTCCATTAAATTATCGTGTACATTTCTTCCGGTATTACAAATAATATATGTATCTAAATTTCTAACTGTTATATCACTTGACAATAAGGTTTCCCCATCTGCAAATGTTACTTTATTTGGTTTGTGAACTTCTAGTTCTAAAATTTGTCCGATTTCTTCTGCCAAATCTCAGGAATTATCCATTCCAAAAATAATTGAATTTTTATAAATTTTTTCCATTTTAACCCCTAAAAAATAATTATATTAATATTATAAATTTTTAAACTTGCAATTTTAATAAAAATCAACATTTTTTATTTTTTAAAGACTAAATCATAGGTTTTTTGATCAAAATCCGCTCATTTTCCTTTAGAAACCATTTTTCCATTTTTAATTGCTATGAATTTTTTAAAATAATTTTTTGCTAAAGATATGTCATGAATTATTGTTACAATTGTAATATTATTTTCATTATTTAATTTTTTTAAAATTTCTAAAAACTCTATACTAGATTCAGGATCTAAACTATTTGTAGGTTCATCAGCTAAAATTAAATCTTTATTAATTAATATTAACTTGATAAGTTCAATTTTTTGTTTTTGACCACCGCTAAGTTCGCTAATTCTAGTAAAAATATATTCAAACATATTAAATTGTTTTAATAATGAATATATTTTTTCTTTAACTTGTTTTTTTACAAATGGGAATTTGTATATTCTTAATATACTTGTATATACATCATCTGTGGGAATTAAGTTTGTTTCTTGACTTAAAAAACCTATTCTCTTATAAAGTTCTTTTCTTTGCTTTTTGTTGTAATTTTCAATATTTGCACCATCTACGCAAAAATCACCACGTTCTTTAATTAAATCTCCAAAAAAAGCATTAAAAATTGTTGTTTTTCCAGCCCCTGATGGCCCAATTATTGAAACCATATCTCCACTTTGTATTTCAAAATCTATATCAAGTAATTGTGAATCATTTTTTTGGTTATATTTTGCATAATAATGTTTGAATTTTATTTCCATGTCTTGTCCTTAACTCTTCTAGATAAATTATAAAAAAAGTTATTAAAAAATCCCACTTTTGTGAGATTTTAATTATAAATTAAGCAGTAAGACCATATTTTCTTAATGTTCTTGCTGTTTTAGCGGTTACACGGATTTTTTTCTTTTGTCCGTTGTCTAAAATGGTAACTTTTTGTAAATTTAAATCAAATCTTCTTTTTGTAGCATTTAAAGCATGTGATCTTTTGTTACCGCTTAGAGCTTTACGTCCGGTTAAACTATCTTTACCTGGCATTTCTACTCCTTAAATATATTACGTAATTATTTAGCATTGCGTAAATATTTTAACACAAACCATTTTTTTCTTGTTATCTTTTTAATAAATTATTATAAAAAAATAAAACTATAAAATGTTCCTAATATTACTAATTAATAAAAATTACTAAAAATAATATAAAATATTAACTATGGAAAAAGACAAAATCACTACGGATATTTTAAATGCTATTTCTAGCATAGTGGGAATTGTTGGTTTTGCTGACTTAGATTTTTTAAACGATTCAGAAAATTTAAAAAATGAAAATTATCAACAAATCATTATTAACGATAATAATTGTCAATTAAATATTTCAATAGGAATTATAATTCTTTCAAATGTTTCAGCAAAAAGCATTATTGAACAAATTTATCAAACCATTAATTACACATTAAACAAAAACAAAATAAATTTAGGAAATTTAGATATTTTTATAAGAGGGATTCAATAAATATGAACGGAATACAATGAAAAAATGCTGTTATTTCAGCCGCTAATAATCTGAGTAATTATAAAAAAACAATTGACAACTTAAATGTTTTTCCAGTACCAGATGGAGATACAGGAACAAATATGTATGCAACCATAAAAGTTGCAAAAGAATTTTTAGAAAATATACCAGATAACGAATTAGAAAATTTATCATATGCTTCAAACTTAGTTGCACAACAAATGTTATTAGGAGCAAGAGGAAATTCAGGTGTTATTCTTTCTCAAATTTTTAGAGGTTTTGCAAATGCTTTTAAAAATTTAGAAAGTGCTAATACCAATAACCTTATTAATGCATTTAATGAAGCAACTAATGTAGCATATAAAGCAGTATTAAAACCTATAGAGGGAACAATATTAACTGTAATTAGACAAACCAGTGAATCTCTTTCAAAAAATGTTTTAGCAAGTGCTTCTGTAAAAGATGTATTTGCAAAAGCCTTTATTAGTGCAAATGAAAGTGTAGAAAAAACTCCTGATTTATTACCGATACTAAAAGAAGTTGGGGTTGTTGATAGTGGAGGGTTTGGACTTGTTAAAGTTATTGAAGGAATTAGTTTGTATTTTCAAGGTCAACCTGTTGAAATAATAGACACAGATGAATATATTAATCGTTTTATTAATGACACTGAAGTTTTTGAAGGTGAATTTGGTTACTGTACTGAATTTATCATTGAACTAAATAAACCAAACAAATTTAATAAAGAATATTTAGTAAGAAAATTAGAAAAATTAGGTTCAAGTATTGTTGTTGTTCATGATAACAATTATTTAAAAGCCCATATTCATGCTTTAAAACCGGGAACTGTCTTAAATAGTGTGCAAACTTTAGGTGAGTTTGTAAAAATTAAAATCGAAAACATGACTCAACAAGCAAACAATTCAAAACAAAATACAACAAAATTAAAAGAAAAACAAGGCACAGATAGTAACACAAACAAACCAATTTCAAATGATAATGCAGTTATAAATGTAAATTGTGGATTGATAACATGTAATAGTGGTGATGGAATTGTTGATATGGTTAAATCTCTGGGTGCTCACTTTGTAATTGAGGGTGGACAAACAAATAATCCTTCAACAGCTGATATAGTTTCTGCAATTAACAAAATTAATGCAAAAACAATTTTTATTCTACCTAATAATTCAAATATTACTCTTTCTGCTCAACAAGCTTCACAAATTTCTGGTAAAAAGAAAAATGTTGTCATAATTCCAACAAAAACTCAGGTTGAAGGGATTTCAGCAATTCTAAACTTTAATGAAGATTCAAGTCCAGAAGATAATGAATTAAACATGAAAGATGCAGTAAAATCTATTAAAAGTGCGGAAGTTACATATGCAGTAAAGGATACAAGAATTAATGGTGTAAGAATTAAAAAAGGACAATACTTAGCACTTACAAAAGGTAAAGTTTTATCAACACATACAAATCAAAATGATGCTGCAAAAGCTCTTTTTGATGAATTAATTGATGATTCTACCGAAATAGTTACTATTTATTATGGACAAGATGCAAGTGAAGCAGATGCCACTGAACTTCAAGAATATATTCAAGTAAATTTTGATGTTGAGGTTGAAATTAATAATGGAGGACAAGCTTTATATCCATACTATATAGCTATCGAATAATATGAAAAAAATTGTTGTAGACACACTAAATAATGATAATGGTTCAAAAAACGCAATAAAAGCTTCTTATAAATGAGCTCTTGAAAATTCTGATTATACTTTAATTTTGTTTGGTGATAATAAAGATTTACAAGAACTGAACATAAATTTACCTAAAAATGTGATTTTTAATCATTCACCTTTTATTGTTACCAAAACTCAAAATCTTCGCGAGATTCTAAAAAATCCTTCTTCTATGTTAGAAGCAACAGAATTTACTAAAGCAAATGATGTAGATGCTTTATTAAGCAGTGGAGATTCAGGTTCATTAGTGACTATTACAACACTAAAATTACAAAGATTGCAGGGAGTATCTAGACCTGCTTTTATGCCTTTAATGCCCAAAAAAAATGGAGGGCAATTTTTACTTTTAGATGTCGGCGCAAATATTGAAACAAAAACTGAATATTTAATACAATGATCAAAAATTGCAACAATTTTTTACAAATCATTATTTAACAAAAATAATCCCAAATTGGCACTTTTAAATATTGGTACAGAAGACTACAAAGGACAAATAATACAACAAGAAGCGCATGAAATATTAAAAGATAATAAAAATTTATTTAAATATACCGGTTTTATTGAACCCAACAAAATTTTAAATGGTGATGTTGATATTGTTGTTTCTGATGGATATGCAGGCAACATTTTATTAAAAAGTATGGAAGGTGCTTTTTCTACATTCTTTATTCTATTAAAAGATGCATTTTTAGCTTCTTGAATTAATAAATTAGCAGCTCTTTTATTAAAAAAAGAATTAAGAAAAATTAAAAATAAATTTGATTATAAACAAGTAGGAGCTGCAACAATAATAGGATTTAATAAAATAGTTGCAAAAGCACATGGTAGAAGTGATGAAAATGCTTTTTACGGTGCTTTGAACCAATTAAAACAAATTATAGAAGCACAAACCATTGAAAAAATTCAAGTACACTTGAGTGAAATTGAGGAAAATAATGAATAATGAATTTACTACAAAATTACTAGATATTTTACACAAATTTGAAATTAACACTGCTGGTTTAAAAGATTTTACTTTTTTTGATATTTCATTTACTCATTCAACATTTGCAAATGAACATAGACAATATAAAAGTTATGAATTAAATGAATATCTAGGAGATGCTATTTTACAGTTTAAAGTATCAGAATATTTATTTTTAAAACATAATGACATTGATGAAGGACACGCAACCACATTGAGATCCACTCTTGTAAAAACTGAAAATCTTGCTAAAATTTCACAAAAATATGGTTTATTTTCACTATTAAAAGCTTCTAAAGGTGCTATTCAACAATTACAAAATTCTAAAAAAGTTTATGCTGATATTTTTGAAAGTTTTATAGCCGGAACATATCTTTCTTTGGGGATGAAAGCAGTAGAAAAAATTCTTCAAAAAACTATTTTTACTGAAGTTGAATATTATGCAAATAAAGAAAATAAAGATGCAAAAACTCTTTTTCAAGAATTTATCCAATCAAATGATTTATCAGTAAGTTATGAAACAAAAAAACATGATGATGGTTTTATTTCAACTGTTATTTACAACAAAACAAAATATGGAGTTGGAATTGGTAAAAATAAAAAAGAAGCTGAAGAAAATGCAGCAAAAAATGCTTTAGAAAATCTAAACATCTAGGGGGAATATGAAATTAATAGAAGTACAAGCTTATGGTTTTAAATCATTTGCTGATAAAGTAAATTTAAAATTTAATGGTGAAATAGTTGCTATTGTTGGTCCTAATGGTAGTGGAAAAAGTAATATAAATGATGCTATTAAATGAGTTTTAGGTGAATCTTCTTCAAAAGCTCTTCGTGGTGACAGCATGGAAGATGTAATTTTTAGTGGTTCAGAAACTGAAAAAGAAATGGATAAAGCTGAGGTTATTTTAACTTTTGATAACTCAGATAGAGAAGTTTCTATTCCACATGATAAATTTACAATTTCGAGAGTTCTATATCGTGGAAAAGGTTCAAATGAATACTATATAAATGGTGAACTAGCAAGAATGAAAGACATAAAAGAAATTGCTATGCAAAGTGGTATTTCCAAATCTTCACTTGCAATAATTAGTCAAGGAACAATAAGCGATGTAGCTGAAGCAACACCTGAAAGAAGGCGTGAATTTTTTGAAGAAGCAGCTGGCACAAACATGTACAAAGTTCGTAAGGCTGAAGCACAAAAAAAATTAGAAAAAACTAATGAAGCTTTAGTAAATATAACTACATTAGTGGAAGAACTTGATAGACAACTAAAACCTTTAAAAAGACAAGCTGAAAAAGCACAAGTTTTTATAGACAAAAATTCACAACTTAAAGAAGTTGAAGTTGCTTTATTAGTGCATGAATTAAATGAAGCTAATGAAATTATTAATAATTTACAAAATGAATATGGTGATGTTGATAATATTATTTGAAATTTAAATGATAATTTACAAACAGTTGAATCACAATTAGACTTAGTTACACAACAAAGAAGAGAATTGGATAAAGAAATTTCAGATTTTAACTTAAAAATTAATTCACTAAATGAACAAATTAGTAACTTACAAGTTAGGTCAATTCAAGATAAACAACAAAGAGAATGAATTTTATCAGGAAAAATTCAAGTTTCACTATCAGAAAAAATTGAATCAATTAAAGAAAGATTGGAAGAATTAAACGCAATTATAGTTTCTTACAAACAATTTGAAACTCAAGCAAATATGAAAATTCAAGATTTATCTGAAAAAAATACTGAAATTCACAAACAATTATTTGAAGTAAATAAAACTTTAAGTTCACACTACGATAATCGCTCAAAATTAAATGCTAGATTAGAACAATTTAAAGATATTAGAGATAATAAATTAACTTTAACTAAAGGTACAAAAACAATAGTTGAAAACTCATCACTATTCAAAGGTTATAAAGGTATTGTTTCTGATCTTTTAGAAGTACCAAAAGAATATACTTTAGCAGTAGAAACTGTGCTTGCAAGCGCGCTGCAAAATATTGTTGTAGATGTACCAGAAACCGCTGTAAGTGCTGTTGAATTTTTAAAAAATAATAAGGCAGGAAGGGCTACATTTATTCCACTTTCTTCTATAAAACCAAGATATATACGTGAAGAACACTTGATTGTAGCACAAACACAAGAAGGATTTGTTGGTGTTTTAAGTGATCTCATTAAAACCAAAAAAGAATTTGATGCTTTAAGACAATTTTTATTAGGAAACATTTTAATCGCAAACAATATCGATGAAGCTAATAAATTATCAAAATTACTTGAAAAAAAATACATGATTGTTACTTTTGATGGGGATATTATAAGAGTTGGTGGAATAATGACTGGTGGGCAAAGTGTTCAACAATCTAATACATTTGAATTAGATAAAAAAATTCAAGAATTGGAAGATCTAATTCCTCAAGTTACTAAAAAAATCAATGAATTAACAAAAACTCGTGATGATTTACAATTCCAAAAAGAACAATTAACAACTAATAATAGAGAACTTTCAGTACAATTATCAGCAATTAAGCAAAAACAACATGAAGCTATTAATGAATTTGATGAATTAAAAAATCAATACGAAACACACACAAATAAAAAAATAACCCTAGAAGAAAATATTGATTTTAGTCAAACAATTGAAACTTATATTTCAGAAAGAGATACAACATTAGCAATATTAAATTCAAAAAATCAAAAACTAAAAGAAATTAATATTAGCATTGACGCACTAATTGATCAAAAAACAGAATTAAATGCAAATTACCGTGAAACAATGGCTATTCGTGAAAAATATTTAGTCCAACAAACTAAAGCTAATTCAGTAATTGAACAAGCGAATAAACGTTTAAGTGAACAATATTCTTTACTTTATGAAAACGCAAAAGAGCTTTACTACAACCCAGATATAGATTATTCATCTGCTAAAAAAATTGTGCAAAACTTAAAAGTTGAAATAAAAGAGTTAGGTAATGTCAATGTTGATAGTATTGAAGAATTAACACAAACTCAACAACGTTATGACAAAATAAGCGAATCTCAAAAAGAATTAACCGAAGCAAAAGATATCATTGAAAAAGCCATTGATGAAATGGATAAAATAATTATCGATAGAATTACTAGCACAGTTGAATTAGTTAATAATGAATTTAAATTTGTATTTAACAAAATGTTTGGTGGGGGAATGGCTGAAATTAAGTATACAGACCCAAATAATTTACTAGAAACTGGATTAGATATAATTGCACAACCTCCAGGAAAATCAGTTAAAAATTTAAAATTATTTAGTGGAGGAGAAAAAGCTCTTATTGCAATTAGTTTACTTTTCAGTATACTAAAAGCAAAACCCCTTCCATTGTGTATTTTAGATGAAGTTGAGGCTGCATTAGATGAAGCTAATGTTATTAGATTTGCTGAATTTTTACACAAATTAAAACAAGATACTCAATTTATTGTAATTACTCATAGACAAGGAACAATGGAAAGAGTTGATAAACTTTATGGAGCAACAATGCAAAATCGTGGAGTTACTACATTTTTTAGTGTTGAACTATCAAAAGCAAAAGAATTAATACAAGATAAGAAAATAGGAGAATAAATATGGATAAAGAATTATTAAAAAATGATTTTTATGAAGCAGTAAATGGAGAATGATTAAAATCAGCAAAAATTAGAGCTGATAAAACAGCAACAGGAACATTCATGATTCTACATGATCAAGTAGAAGAATTACAAAAAGAACTTATAGAAAAATGATCTAATGATTTAACAACAATTCCTACTAATTACCCAAAATTAACTGAAATGATTAAGCTATATAAAATGGCTAATGATTGGGATAAAAGAGAAGAACTAGGAAAAAAACCTGTTCAAAATATTTTAGATTTCATTAACAGTTTAAAATCTTTTGATGATGTGTTTAAAAATTATAAAAAAATGCACTATATAGGTTTATATCTTCCAATCGAAGTTGAAGTATATACAAATTTAAAAAATTCAGAACAAGAAATTTTATACATGGGTAATCCATCAACTATATTACCAGCTAAAAATATGTATGAAAATGAAGAAAAAAAAGCTGCATTATATAAATTATTTGAAGAATCAACTAAAAAACTTTTAGCAAAATTTAACTACAAAGATAATGAAGCTGAAGAATTAATTCAAAAAGCATTAAATTTTGATGGTTCATTATGACAATACACACCAAGTCCTGAATTTGGAGCAGAAATACTAAATATTGCAAACATAATGACTTCAGAAGAAATTAAAAAACAAGTTAAAAGCGTTGACATAATTTCTGTAGTTGAAGATCTTTTAAATAATAAAGTTGAATTTGCTAATGTAATGTATCCACAGTTTTTAGAAAATTTTGATAATATTTTTACAAAAGAAAATTTTGAAAATTACAAAGCAAGATTATTAATTCATGCTATTTATAATTTTGCACCATTTTTAACCGATGAAATGAGAGTTTTAGCGGGTGAATTCCGTCGTGGATTTACAGGTGTAAAAGAAGCCACTGAAAAACAACTTTCAGCAAGAAATTTAGCTTTATCTGAATTTAGTATGGTATTTGGTAAATTCTATGGTGAAACATATTTCGGACCAAAAGCAAAACAAGATGTTGAAAAAATGGTTTCAGAAATGATAAAAGTATATCAAAAAAGATTATCTGAAAATACTTGATTATCAAAAGAAACAATTGAACAAGCACAAAAAAAACTTTCAAGTTTTAAAGCTTATGTAGGATATCCAGATAAAATTAATGCTTATTACGATTTTATGGTGACAAAAACTTATCAAAAAGGTTCAAACCTAATTGAAAACCTTTTAAACTTTAGAAAATTAGCTGTTGAAGAAAATTTAAATAAATACTTAAAAACAAAAGATAAAACTTTATGAAGTATGTCACCTGCTATGATAAATGCATATTACTCACCAACAGATAATAAAATAGTTTTCCCAGCAGCTATTTTACAAGCTCCTTTTTATTCAATAGATCAATCTTCTTCACAAAATTTCGGGGGTATTGGTACAGTTATGGCTCATGAAATTTCACATGGTTTTGATAATAATGGTGCAAATTTTGATGAAAATGGAAACATCAAAAATTGATGAACTGAAAAAGATTATGAAAATCTAAAAGAAAAAGAACAAAAAATGATTGAATTATTTGATGGAATTGAAACAGAGTATGGAATTAGTAATGGAAAATTAACAGTATCTGAAAATATTGCTGACTGTGGCGGAGTTGCTTGTGCTTTTGAATCTGCTAAAATGCAAAAAGATTTTAACGCAAAAGAATTTATGATTAACTATGCAACAATCTGAAGAGCTAAATATTTACCTAAATATGCTGAATTACTACTTCTTACAGATGTTCACTCATTAACAAGATTAAGAGCTAATATACAACTTTCAAATATGGATGAATTCTATGAAGAATTCGATATAAAAGAAGGAGATAAAATGTATGTATCTCCAGAAAAAAGAGTAAAAATTTGATAACAAAAAAGCCACTATTTATGAGTGGCTTTTTATTTTAATTTTTGTTTTTCTAAGTTTAACATAATACTCAATTGTATATATCATTTGAACACTAAATATTATTAAGCTAAATATTTGTCATCCAAGTGATATCGCAAATGCATATGTGTGTTGTTCTACTAGTCTTGATACTCAGTATATTATTCAAAAAACATTGTTCATAATAAACATCAGCACCATATATGCACTTATTCCTGCAAAGTTTTTTGTTTTAAAACTGTAAAATACTTGTGGCATGAATGCTAAACAGGTAAATGAAGGAATTGTTATTCCTAAAATCATTTGTACAACTGAATTGTGAATCTTTTGTGTATTAGGGATAATTCCATATATTGTCATCGCTGTTGACAAAATACAAAAAACTCCGATAATTATACTTACATTCAGCAAGATAATTTTTTTGTTATTTTTTAATTTACCAATATTTTCATCATAGTAATATAAATAAAAAATAACAGCTGAATATATATAAATACATAATAAGTTTGAGATAGCAACTTGAACTAATCCACCTGGTAAAAATGTTCCGAATAAAACCCAAGCGAATAATCCTCAATAAAATACTCAAAAACTTACAAATTTAACCTTTCCTACGCTTTTTTCTCTTATTAATTTTATTAATTGTGGTAATCCTAGAAATACAGTTGCAAATGCTCCGAATCATCCGAACACTTCGCCAATTTTTAAAAATGTATCCATATTCAATGATTATAGCAAAAAAGCAACTTAGGTGTTTATTTTAATTTTATTTTAATACTGATTTTAATAAATTAATTTTGTGTTTTTATATAAGTTTTATTAAAATATAATTTATAATAAAATAATAATAGTGGTCACGTAGCTCAGTAGGATAGAGCACAAACCTCCTAAGTTTGTGGTCATGGGTTCAATTCCCTTCGTGATCGCCATTTTTTATTGGCTTGGAGGTATTATGAAAAAAGAAAAGTCTTGTGGTTTGATTTTATTTGATTTAAACAAAAATAAAGAAACTGAAGTTTTAATTGTTAATCAAAGAACCCATTGAGGATTTCCAAAGGGTCATGTTGAAAAAAATGAAACAGAAGAAGAAACAGCAATACGTGAAGTTTTAGAAGAAACAGGTATTAAAGCAATACCATTTGCAACAAATGAAATTAGACTAAAAAGTAAGTATGTGATATATGACAATATACCAAAAGAAGTAATTTATTTCATAGGTATCCCCACAAGTAAAAAAATAACAAAACAAGAAGAAGAAATTACTGAAGCTAAATGAGTAACCCTATCAGAAGCTTATGAAATTTTAAGTTATAAAGAAGATAAAAAACATTTAGAAACTTGTCAGAATTTTTTAAATGATATTCAACCGTTTGATATATGAAAAAAACACCAAAGTTAATGCTTTAGTTACATAAAAAGTAAAATTATTAATTTAAAATTCACACAAACTAATTTATAAAAAATGACAAACACATAAGACACTGTGTTTGTCATTTTTTTAATAGTAGCTTGAGGCATGGCTTCTTGTTGTGGCAAATCACAATACCACTAATATTAATCAAACAATAAAAATTATTACAGATATAATTTTTATTGCAACTTTAGGGCCTGGTGTTTTTCTTGTAAATGCATACACAAGAGCACCCGGCATAAATAGAAATAATCATAAAATCCATATACCTATGTTTATTTCCTTTTGTAATTGTGATTTTAAGGTTGCGGCACGTTGTTGAAGACTTTCATTATATTGTGTGCCATTATTGATATTTATATTTACTCCACCCATTTGATTCTCATTTGTTTGTAACAATTTATCAATGAATTTATTTTGTATCTGTTCTTCAGATTTTAAATCTTTTAATTCTTGCTTGCTCATTGCATAATTTGGGTTATGGGTTAAACAATATTTACATCTGATTTTATCTGGTGAGAAAGATGCTCCACAGTTTTGACATATATTTTTATTCATTTAATTATCCTTTATAGTTATTATTATATGTTTGAGATGATGTCCCATCTTCATTTCTAGTACTTTGTCTTACTTGTATTTCGCTTGGATTAAAAGAAGGTGCTCATTTAATTATTCTTTCATTTGAGTAAATGAATGTACCAACAACAGAAATTAAAATCACTAACTCAAATAGAAAAATAAAAATTGTTAATAAAATAGGATTTCAAGTTGAATTTAGACTTAATCTAGCAATTAATGGAGTAAATTGTAATGTTGCTGCAAGTGCCATAAAAACAATAAAATATCATTGATATAACTTTCTTATTGCAACATAAATTCCAATTAATATCATTGTAATGATTGCAACAATTTTAATCACTATGTAAGTTGAAAATTTCCCTGAAGATCACCCCGAATTATTTCATGGTACTAAAAAATTCACGCCATTGATCAAAAAGGGAATTAAAATTAAACATATTAAAATAATTGCATAAGAAATTAAAAATGGAATAATTCTTATTTTACTTTCTTTAATTGCTTTACTATTACTCATTTATCTGATCCTTTCCACACTCAGGACAGAATTTAGTATTTACTGGTATATTTGCTTTACATTGTGTACATGTTAATTGTTGTTTTTGACCACACTCTGAGCAAAACTTAATTGATTTTTTAATTTTTGCCGAACAATGTATACATGAAACAAAATCAGTATTTTGTTCAGAAGAGTTGTTTGTAGATGGGATAATTCCTCTGTTTTGATTATTTATGTTAGCATTAAAATTTTGAGCCATTCCAACTCCCATAAACGTTCCTACTGCTCCCCCTTCATTTGAAGCACCTTTTTCTAAAATATCATATCCTCTTTGTAAACGATAATTATTTTCACCCATAATATCTAAATGTGCACGTTGTTTTAGGATATCATTTACCATATTTACATCTTCATCTCAAGCTTCAATGGTTTCGATATTTAAATCAACAATATTCATCCCAAATTTTTTAACCGCATCTAAAATGGTTTCTTTTAATTTATCTTGAATCTCGTTAATATATAAATTTAATCTATCGTATGGAATTTTTTTGTCAAAAATTGTAGTTCCTATTATTCCTCTAATTTTTTGATTTACTACACCTTTAAAAAAGTTAGAAACATACGAAAAATAAATTGTTGAATTATTACTAAAAGTTCCAATTAATGTATCGAAAAGATATTGATAGTCTTTTATTTCAAACGCCATTTGACCACGAGCCATTAAGTGTAAAATAATTCCATAAATTGGATCTCTAAGCTCAATTGGAGAACTTGTTCCTCATAAAAAATCTAATTTTAACCTTGTATTAATAAAATATATTTCTATTGGAAAAGTATTAGCTCCTTTAAAACCTTTCTTTTGAATTTGCACAATTCCAGGAAGAAGTTCACTTTTTATTTCAGTAGTACCATTGCTTAGAATTTTTTCAATCTTTCCATTGTGTACTAAAATTGCAACTTGACCCGGTGAAACAGTTATCTTTGATCTATCGGTGATTTCAGATGCATTATGTTTGTGAATTAATCACTCTAAAATTTCTTTATTTTCATCTAAGTATGAATCACCATCATATTTTATATAGTTATATTTTTCAGCCATTTTTTCCTTTCAATTTGTTTAATCAAACGAAATTATAATGACAAATCAAAAAAAAAAAAAAAAACAACATTTACTTAAAAAAACACAAAAAAATTAACTGGTTTTGACAAAAAAATTTGTATATTAATACAAAAAGAAAGTGTTGTTATTTGTTTTTCAAACCTTGAATAGCGCATTAGTCTTTATTGAGTTTTGATTCACACAAATTAGTTCAAAAATCAATATAAATTGTTGTCAAATAATATTAAAAAAGCCTAAAACGGCTTTTAATAAATAAATTTGTTTTATAATTTTTGTAATTCTTTTAAAGCGTTTATATAGATTTCTAAGTCCATTTTTATTTCTTTAAATGTGAATCTTTCATTTGGAGCATGCATAAGTTCCATTTTGGTGGTTGCACCAAAAGCAACACAATTTTCAAAAGTTCTTGCGTAAGTTCCACCACCAATTGCTATTGGTCTTTCTTCATAATTTCCAGTAATTTGTCTATATACATTCATTAATGTTTGTACAAGTTCAGAATCGGGTGCTATATATTTAGCATTTTTAGATCCTACCATTTCAAATGTATATTTGTATTCATTCACATCTAAATAATGTAGTAAATCTTTTGTTACTAGTTCTGGTGTTTTTTTAGCAGGTACACGCATATCAAAACCAATAACATATTCATTATTTTCAGTTCTTAAAATTGCGGGATTTGAAGTTAAAACTCCACTTTCATCTTCATAGTTAAAAAATAAATCAGGCATTGAAAAATCACTGTTTTTAAAGTTTAAATACATATATTTGAAAAAATCATTTTCAAGATATTTTTTATCATGTTCAACAACAGTTTTTATAAATTTTAAAATAGCATTATCACCTGCTGCTGGTGTTGATCCATGACCTGCAATACCTTTTACTAAAAATTTGTTTGTATCTAAAATTTCGATATCTTCTTTTTTAAATAATTTAGATAAATCATTTGCTTCTTTTGTTTCAACAACAAGTGCATCAGGTATTTGATTATAAACTTCACCTGCATATAATTTCAGATCTTGGTATTGGTCAAATTTTAAGTTATAATCAAAAATTAACTTTTCAGCAAAAACAAGCGGTCATTCTCCATCTGGTGTGTATCCTAAATCTGGATAACCAAAATCTTTTAAATAAAATTTCATAGACTCCATGGTTGTTTCTTCACTTAAACCAAAAATAGCTCTAATTGTGTAATTATCGTCAATTAAATTATTATCAAGAATATATTTCATTGCATGTAAAGTTATAATTGATGGACCTTTATCGTCTAAAGTACCTCTTCCAAAAATTTCATCTTCTTTAATTAATGGTTCAAAAGCAGCACTTTCTCACTGTGAATCATCACCGCTAGGTACAACGTCTAAATGACATAAAATACCAATAAGTTTTTTACCTGAACCAATTTCCACAAACCCATAACGATTTTTTGCATCTTTAAAAGTTTTAAATCCAAATTCTTTTGATAAATTTAAAACATAATTTAAAGCATTATCTACTTCTTTTCCAAAAGGAAATTCATTTTCTAAATTTGTAACTGAAACAGAAGGAATTTTACATAAATCAGCAATTTGTTGAATCATTTTGTCAAATTCTTCTTTAGTTTGTTTATATTTAATAATGTTGTCCATAATTCTCCTCATTAATATATACTTTAAATTATAATTGTTTATATAAAAAAAGGAATAATATGAAATATATTGACATACACACACATCCATTTAAAGAATATTTTGAAGATCCTGTACAAATTTGTAATGATTGACACCAAGAAGAAATGCAACTACTTTTTATGGTAGGAACTAATCTTAATAACTCCTTAGAAACCATCAATTTAAGTTCAAAATTAGATTTTGTATATCCTATTATTGGTATTCATCCAAATGAATCAAATGGTATGCAAGACGGATTAGATCTTGAAAAAATAATTACAAAAGATGTAATTGCAATCGGTGAAATAGGGTTAGATTATCATTATGATAATACACCATCAAAAGAAGAACAATTAATTTCACTAATTAGTCAAGTTGAGGTTGCAAAAAAACATAATATACCCGTTATGTTACACATAAGAGATGCAATGGAAGATGCTATTAAATTTGTTTTTAGAGAAGAATATAAAGATATGATTTTTATTTTTCACTCATTTTCTGGTAACAAAGATGATGTAGAAGTTTTATTAAAAAATCCTAATGTTTATTTTTCTATTTCAGGAGTAGTTACTTTTAAAAATGCAAAAGATACACAAGAAGCAGTTAAAAATATACCTCTTGATCGCATTTTTGTTGAAACTGACACACCTTATTTAGCACCAACTCCTATGCGTGGAAAAGAAAATAAAAGTCCTTATGTAAAATATACTTATAAATTTATAGCAGCACTAAAAATGATTTCAGAAAATACCTTAATAAAACAAGCTGAAAATAATGTAGAGAAAGTATTTAAAATAAAATGCAAATAAAAGCAAAAAAATCTTTAGGACAAAATTTTTTAGAAGATAAAAATATTCTTTTTAAAATTGCAAATGCAACCGATATTGAAAATAAAACCGTAATTGAAATTGGTCCAGGTCAAGGTGCTTTAACTAAATTACTTGTAAAAAAAGCCAAAAAAGTAATTGCATACGAAATAGATAAAGATATGATAGAAATTTTGCAAAACGATATAAAAGATGATAATTTTGAGTTAATTCATGCTGATTTTTTAAAAGAAAATTTATCATCCATTGAAAAAGACTCAGTTATTGTTGCAAATATTCCTTACTATATAACAAGTGATATTTTATTTAAAATATTTGATAATTATCACAAATTTTCCAAAGCAATAATTTTAATGCAAAAAGAAGTAGCTCAAAGAATAATTGCTGAACCATCAACAAAAAATTACTCAAAATTAACTGTTTCAAGTAATTATTTTTGCAACGTAAAAAAATTATTCGATGTAAGCCCTAATGCTTTTAATCCTGCTCCAAAGGTGTGGTCAAGCGTTGTTTCTTTTGAATTTAAAACTGATATTGAATTCAATACAACTGAATTTCTAGAATTTATAAAACTTTGTTTTTCTTTTAAAAGAAAGAAATTGCTCAACAATTTACTGATAAAATACTCAAAAGAAACAATTTTGTCGAAATTTAACTTATTAAATTTAAATGAAAATACAAGAGCACAGGAACTTAATTTAGAAACCTTCAAAACGCTTTTTAAAGAATTTAATGAAATATAATTTAAGCAATAAAAAATAACAAAGCTTTTTTTGTTTTTGGTTTTGTTATTTTTTTATTTGATTATTTTTTTACTTATTATTGTTTGTATTTTAGTTATTAAACAATATTTCTTAGGAATATAATTGCGCACATAAAAGAAATAAAATGTTGTAAGAAAAGTTATGGTTATTAATGTAGCAAAAGTAGATGAAACTATATATCCAATTTTTATTTTGTAAATAACATCTTGCATATCTCTTGCTTGTCAATTTATTAAATGATAAAGTTGTGTAATTCAAACAGGTCCTTGATACATTCTTTTATAATCTGAAAAAGCAGCTAAAACTATTAAAACAATTGCCACACTCAACAAAAACACACTCAAAAAGATTTTTAAAATTGACTTTTTCATATTATTTACTTTCCTTTAATTTTTTTAACAATAACTTAATAGAGTCATAAAATTCTTCTTTATTTTCTGCTTGAAAAATTAATTTACCTTTTTTAAGGTCATATACAGCAAGTAAATCTTCAATAGAGTTTTTATTATTATCTATTCCATATAATGCACTAGAAATACTATCTAATCCAATTCATTTATCAAAATATAAACCGTTTTCTTCTATTGCGTGATTTGTAGTTAATTCTTCAGATTGAATTTGCGATTCCAAAACATTTACTAAATTTTTTTATCATCTCTAAATCTTAATTCAATATTTCTAGAAATATAATTTGAACCAGGGTGGCCCTTGTAAAAAATACTGTATGTTTCCGAGTATTTTTCCACAATAATATCTAAATTATTAATATCGTTTTTTGCACGACTTGTTCCTAAAACGATTAAAGTTGGTTTATTTTCTGTTTGTTTTACTTTATCAACAATTGATTTTTCTTTTTTTCAATCTAAACCAATTATTTCAGGCCAATATGAAAATAACCTTTTTGGTTTATCTTTTTGGTTATCTCTTTCTGAAAAAATAATATCTTTTAATGTTTTATTTTCGTCATTAAAAAATGAATAAATGTTTTTAAATCCTAAATTTATTAATTTTGTACTTAAAATTCCACTACTAAAAAACAATTTTAAATTGTCAATTGTGTTTGCTAAAAGATATTGATTTTGTCTACTTACTCTTCCGTTTGCAGGTATCATTCATTCATTGTTTTCTTTATTAAATCATAGATCTTTAAATTCTTTTGTATTTCAAAATGAATCATATAAAAAATCACCCAATAAATCTGAGTCTTCAATTGCTATTAAATTTACGTTATTATTTTTTGATAATTTAGTAAGTGAATTATAATACTTGCTTCATATGTGATTTGTTATGTGGTCTGAATTAAGAAAAACATTTATTTTTTTATCTTTATTTTCCTTTGCATATTTATCTGCAATTTCATAATAATCATATTCACTACTTCCTTTTAAAATGTCAATTGTATTTTGTGTAATTTTATTAGTTTTTCTTTTATTATTTAAAAAATCTAAAAATTTCCCTTCATTTAAAGAGTTCTGAAATTCTCTATCACCATCAACATAAAATTTTACATTTTGCTTAGAAAGCATCGCAAGTCGAATTAAATTATAAAATGGTTGTATACCCCATGATGAATAATAAAAATTCACATCAGCTGCATCTTGTATTTCTAAAATATTTGGTAAAACCTCTTTGTTTTTAATTTTATTTTCTCAAATTAGGGTTTGTGTTTGTTCATTTTTATTCAGCTCTTCATACTTACAAGATACTGCAAGTAATGGTATTGTTGCCAAGAGTACACCAAAAACGAGCACACTACTCCTTTTAATTTTTTTCTTAAATTTTCTCGACTTCACAACTATATTATAATATAGTTTTGTTTTATTGATATAGACTTTATTTTGTAATTAATCAATAATATCACAAAAGTAATTTATAAAATTGTTATCAGTTGCAAATTAATTATTTGTTGTTTCTTTATACTCAATAAGTTCAGAATTTTCTCTGTATTTTCTACCTGCTTTTGCACATAATTTTCCATTATTTTTTGTTGCATCGGCACTAAAATTAATTCATATTTTAGTTAAAGCACCACCAACTCCATATATATCTACTGGAGTATTTTCTTGTTCAAAATATGTAATTTTTTCAGCATTAAAACCACTAGATACAATAATTTTTACGTGTTTTCCACCATTATTATCTAATGCTTGTCTTAATTGTTTTATTTGGTTGGGAGTTACCCCATATTCTTTTTCATTATTTACAAACATTTTATCAATCATAGAAATTGAGGTATCTACTCTAACTGCACTTAATTTTGTTTTAAATTCTTTTAAAACTTTTAAAGAATCCGTTATTACATCATTATGAAAATCAACCAAAGCAACTAACTTATCAGTATCAAAAGTGTCTAAATAAGCTTTACAAGCTTCAATTATATTTCCATCAAACATTTGTATTAATGCATGCGGCATTGAACCTCAAGTATTTTCTTTTTTAAAATTACTTGATGCATATGTTGCATGATTAGTTATTCCACCAATTTCAATAGCATAACCATCACCACTTAAATTTCTATAATGATCTGCACGATCTGCCATTGATACAACTATTTTATTTCTAGCTGCTTGTTTAATTCTATAAGCATTAGTTGCAATTGAAGATTGGCGCGCCAAAATACCATCTATTATTCCTTCAAATTCACCAAATTCTCAGTAGGGACCTTCTAATTCTAATGCAACATCTTTATTGTTAATTATTGTTCCTTCTTTTAAGAAGCTTATTTTATAATTTTGTGTATTTGTATGTGTTTTTAAAATATCTAAAACCTCATTTATACCACACAAAATAACATTATCATTTCTTTGAAAAAATTGTAATGTTGTAATGTTATTTTTTAGTGTTTTTTTTGCTATTTTAGCTGTTTTGGAAAAATAAATAGCACTATTATCTAATATTTTCATATTTTGGTTCCTTTGTGTAAAAAACAAGATATTTTAAAATATCTCGCTCTTTTTTAATCTAATAATGATTTATTTTTTTGTCTTTGAATTAAATCTTGTTGTTTTTTCTTTGCTAATTGTTTTTTTGCTATGTGTTTATTTACTAAAATTGTTGGATAAAAACTAAAGAATAAAACAATACATAAAATGATTCTTAAAAATCATAATTCTTCACTAAATGCACTTGACATGGTTAAGGATAAAAGCACTACAGAAATTGGCATTAATACATTAAATATCTCAAAACCAAATCACTTAAATACATAAATAAAAAGTAAAGTATTTAAAACATATATTCATCAAAATCCAAAAGTAATTAAAAGTAGCATTCATCAAGTTAAATTATGAGAATAAGAGTTATATATTGATTCTATATCATGCCCTAAAAGAAAAATAAGCAGAACAGAAGGTAACACTATAAATAACATATTATATAGCGCAATTCTTCAATGATATGTTAAACCACACACACGTTCAATTTTGTAAGTTTCTATTTTGTAATTTGACATTATTTTAATTCTCTTTTTAATGCTATAAATTTATTTAATAATTCTTCTTTTGTAAATACTTCAGTATTATCTTGGCCATAAGCTCTTAAACTTATTGTTTGTTCTTCTGTTTCTTTATCTCCAATGATTGCGACATATTTTGCTTTTTGAATTTGAGCTTCTCTAATTTTTTTGTTCATTCTTTCATTTCTTGAATCAAATTCAACATTAATATCATTTTTTAAGAAAAATGAGTACAATTCTTGTGAATATTCATAGTGTTTATCTGAAATTGGAACAATAACCAATTGTTTTGGTGATAATCAAAATGGAAGCGCTCCTTTTGTTTGTTCAAGCAAAATTGCAACAAATCTTTCATATGTACCAATTAATCCACGATGAATTAAAACAGGGGTAACTAATTGTTCATTTTGATCTACAAATTTCATATCAAATTTTGTAGGTAATAAAAAGTCTAATTGAAGTGTTGACATTGTAATGATTCTACCAATACTTGTTTTAATTTGAATGTCAATCTTAGGACCATAAAATGCTGCTTCACCAATAAATTCTTTGTACTCAACTTTTAAGTCTTGTAATAAATCTCTTAAATCATTTTCAGCTTTATTTCACATTTCATCATTATCAAAGAATTTTTCTGTATTTTTTGGATCGCGAAGTGAAAGTGAAATATGATCTATTTCAATATTAAAATCATTCAATGCTTCTAATATCATTTTGTATAAATGTTTAAATTCATCTTTGATTTGATCTGGTCTTACAAAAACATGCCCTTCAGTAAGATCCATTGATCTAACCCTTTCTAACCCTGTTAAAGCTCCTGATCTTTCATATCTATATAATCTTGATTGTTCACTATAGCGAATTGGTAAGTCACGATATGAACGTCTTGTCATATTAAATAACATAATATGGTGTGGACATGTCATTGGACGTCCAATTAATTGTTCATTATCCATTTCAATTGGTTTAAACATGGTGTCTTGATAATGAGCTCAGTGTCCTGAAATTTCATATAGTTTCTTTTCACCAAAATGAGGAGTTAAAACTTCTTTAAATCCATATAATTTATCTAACTTAGTTACATAATCACGAATAGAATTGTGAATTTTCATCCCGTCTTCTAATCAAATTGGAAAACCTTGTCCTGTTAATTGGTTAAAAGTAAAAATATTTAATTCTTTTCCAATTTTACGGTGATCTCTTTCTTTTCTTTCTACTAAAATTTGTAAATAATTATCCAATTCTTCTTTTGTTTGTCAACTCGTACCATAAATTCTGGTTAACATTTTATTTTTACTATCACCTTTTCAGTAAGCACCTGCTAATGATAATATTTTAAAATGTTTAATTTCCTTTACATTATCTACGTGATTTCCTGCGCATAAATCTGTAAATAAAACTTGACCATTATCTGGGTTTTGCAAGCTATAAAATGTTACTTCTTTGTTTTGGGTTTTAAATTCATCATAAAGAATTTTTTTATATGGTTGAGAATTTAAATCATAATCTTTTTCAGAAACTTGCACCATTTTTCAATTTCCTTTTGCAAGTTTTTTCATTTCTTTTTCAATATCTTTTAAATTTTCTTCTAAAAGTGGTTGAGAAAATTCAAAATCATAATAAAACCCATCTTCTATTGCTGGACCAATTCCTAGTTTAGTATCAGGATAAAGTTTTAATACCGCTGCAGCAAGTAAATGGCTTGTTGTGTGATTTAGTTTTGTTTTATAATCATTGTTCATAATTTATTTTAAAAACCCATTTTTTTAAGTAAATCATTTAATAATGGTTTTGCTATAAGTTGGGCTTTTTTTGCTCCTTCTTCTGTTACTTTTTCCACTTCATCAAGTGATGCTTTAAATTTAGATTGAATATCGACTAAAAGATTTTTAACTTCAGTAGCAACTTCTTCTTTAAAAACTTTGTAATTTTTATCTTTAAAATGCTCTTCCGCTTGCTTAATAGTTATATTTTTTAGTCCTGCGTAAATATTTAATAAATTTGTTACCCCAGGTTTTTCATTTGATATATATACTTTATTTTCTGAATCTGTAACTGCTTTTAAAATTTTATTGTATGCTAAGTTTGGATCTTCTAAAAGATAAATTGTACCTTTTGAAGTTTTATCACTTTTAGACATTTTAGATGTGGGATCCTGTAAGTCTTTTATTCTAGCTCCTGCTTCTGGTATATAAGCTTCTGGCAATACTAAACTTGTTTTATATTTGTTGTTTACTCTTCTTGCTATTGTTCTTGTTAATTCAACATGTTGTGTTTGATCTTCTCCAACAGGCACATATTCAGCGCCATACAATAAGATATCTCCTGCCATTAATGTAGGATACATCAACAATCCTGTGGGTATACTTTCAGTTCCATTTCCTTGTTTTAGGGATTTTTGACTCTTATCTTTAAATTGTGTCATTCTATTCAATTCACCAAGTGTTGTTTCACAAGTAAGAAGTCACTGCATCATTCCATGTTCATAGACTTGTGATTGGTAAAAAATTGTACATTTTGAAGGATCTAACCCACACGCTAAATACAATGCAACAGCTTCTTTTCTTCTTCTTTTTAATTCTTCTGGATTGTTATCATTTGTGGTTAAAGCGTGTAAATCTGCCACAAAATAATATGCATCAAAATTATTTTGTAAATTAATAAAATTTCTTAATGCTCCCAGGTAATTTCCTAGCGTTAATTCCCCAGTAGGTTTTATTCCACTTAATAATCTCTTCATAATATAAACCTCAATTTTGATTTGTATTTCTTTATTATATTATAAATTATTTACATAGTAAATAGAAACTGAAAAAATAACCTATTTTATTGATTTCATTTAAAAAATTTTTTAAAAATTTTAATTAAAGAATTATAAAATTTAAATTATAGGAGATAAGAAAAAATGACATTTAGTGAAAAGATAAAACATAGATATAGTGTAAGGGATTTTGATCCAGATAAAAAATTAACAGAAGATGAAGAAAAACAAATTTTGGATGCAATTGCAAATGCACCAACATCATCAAACTGACATTCATCATCAGCTATTATTGTAAAAGATCAAGCCGTTTTAAATAGACTATCAAAAATACATCCAAAGGCTAAACAATTAGAAAATTGTGGAATGCTTATTGTTTTTCTTGCGGATTACAACAGAATGAATATTGCTTTAAAGGAATTTCCAGAATATAAATACAACAGCCACGATTCTGAAACATATACAGTTGCAGTGGGAGACGCTTTTATTCAAGCAACAACTGCTCAGGCAATGGCTATTGAGTTAGGTTTAGGAACATGTTTTTTAGGTTTAGTAAGGGTTGGAGTTAATGAAATAATTGATGCTCTAGATATTAAAGGGCAAGCATTTCCAGTTATTGGTCTGTCAATAGGTCATAAAAAATCTGAAGGTTTAGCAAAGCCAAAATTAAATAGAATTTACAAAGAAAAATATAACATTGAACAAATTAATGATGAAGTAGCAAAATACAATGTTGTATTAAAAGACTTTTTTACAAAATATGCACAAAACACAACAACACCATTAACATATACTGAAGCGATGGCAAAAATAGCATCAGGATATAATATGAATTCAAAAGAAATTGAAGAAATTTGAGGATTAGAATTAAAAAAATAATTTTTAATTAAAAACAACAATCATTAAAAATGGTTGTTTTTTTATTGAGTAATTTAAGGCTTTATTCGAATTTGCAAAATTTTAAAATAAAATATAAGTTATACTCAAATATACTGATTTTTAACACAATTTTTTGTTTGTTTTAAAATTTTGTATATATAAAACTATTTCTTTTTACATTATAAAATTTGTTCTGTTTGTATAATATTAATAATGTTATTGGAGGAGCTTTGCAAAAATTACATAAATTTCTATACATTTTATCAATTGTGTGTACTTTAGGAACTATTAAATTATTTTGAAAATCTTATAGACAAAAACAAGTAAATTCTCAACTTTCAGTAGAAAATAAAGTCAAATTTCCTATTGATGAATTAATAAATTATTTAAATGGTATAGAAAACATAAATAGTGTTTCTTCTACTCATAAAATACTCAAAATTGAACTTAAAAGTAGAAAAAATATTCAAATTGATAAAATAAAATCTTTAAATTCCATTGAAGGAATATTATTTAAAACAGATACAATATCATTAATAACCGGAAACAATGCTCAATATTTACAAAAAATAATAAATGACAAAATTCAAAATCGGAATTAATTTCCGGTTTTTTATTTGTTGTTTTAAGGTTTGATTTTAAAGTTATAATATAATTAAATTATTAATAATTTAAATTATTAAAATTTTGGAGATTTATATGCAAAGAAACCGTAGCTATGATTTTTTATTAACTAATCTTTTAGATATAAATAATACTGATAGCACATTAAATTTTAGTATCGATAATGAAAAATATT
Source organism: Mycoplasma zalophi (assembly GCF_025486335.1). Classification (GTDB taxonomy): domain Bacteria; phylum Bacillota_I; class Bacilli_A; order Mycoplasmatales; family Metamycoplasmataceae; genus Metamycoplasma; species Metamycoplasma zalophi. The sequence goes on along the minus strand of NZ_JAOOPZ010000001.1, from coordinate 203,163 downwards.
TTGATGTTTTTAAAATGTCTGATTATGATACATTTGATAAATTGTGTAAACAGCACACATTTTCGGTTGAATTTGGTGAATATGGACAAAAAAAATTAATCAAGAAAATTCAACAAGCAAGAACAAAAGAAGAAATTATTCAATATTATGATGAGTATTCAATCAATTTACCAATTGAAGTTCAAAACAGATTAGATATTGACTTTGAAAAAGAAAAACACAAAATAACTTTATTTTTAGAAAGTCGTTTCCAGCGCTCAGTTATTAAATGAAAAAAAATTAAGTCAAAATCAGATAATTCAATTATTGAAAAAAATATTTGACCATTGCACCTTGGGTTTTTCTTTATAAATGTTGCAACTGATAAAAAAGATGTTTTTGCACCTTTATTTTTTAAAGAAGTTCGTATCGAAATTGAAAATTCGCTTGTTTTTATAAAAAGTTCAAGTGATGTTAAAGTTAATACAAAATTGGTTGCTTTTTTACAATCACATGGATATTCATTTGACACGTCTAATTTTGACTTTTCACAAAAAACTATAGAAGAAATATATAACTACTTCTACAATCAATGAAATAAATTTTATCAAATACCCCCAAGTATAAATACAAAAATTCCAAACGCAAAAGAGATAAATAATAATACAACAATATCAATTTATTCAGGGTTAACTTTAGGATTATTTGAAGTGTCAAGTGGATACTTATGAAACCAAATGAAAAAAATCATAGAAAATGATGAAGTAGAAGAAATTTTTGCAACAGATTACAATAAAAATAATTACAAGAAAAAAATTGAAGATGTTATTTTTCTTAAAAATTTTGGTTTGTATAAAATACAACAAACCAATTTTTCCCAAGATTATGCAACCACTAGTGCTTTATATCACGATACCATTATTTGAGGCCCTCCTGGTACAGGAAAAAGCCAAACAATAACAAACTTAATAGTAAATATACTTGCTCGAGATCTTTCTGCTATTATAGTGTCACAAAAAAGAGCTGCGCTTGAGGTAATTAAAAGTAGATTAAAAGATATTTCTATTTTTGGAATTTTCATTCTGCAAGATAGAAATATGAAATTAGAAGCATTTTATAAACCACTGCAAGATTTTGTATCCAAAATTGAAAATTTTAATAGCGTTGATGGGGAAAGTTATTTTAAAATAATGTCAAATGAAGACAAGGAAATTGTTGAAAGAGCTACAGAAATTAAATCTATGCCAGAATATCAAAATGTTTTAAATGCTTATTCAACAATGTCGCAAGTAAATATAAATTCTGAACTTTTAGAAAATTTAAATAAATTAGACAAATATATAAATTACAATCTAAATACATATGAAACTGACTATATGTCAATTGCTTCAACATTGTATAAAAATAATAAAGGAAAAAAACCAAGCGCATTTATGAAAATGACTAATGGATTTCCAAAAAACATTAAAGAAAGTGCTCAAATCATTGCTAATAATTTAGATTTACTTCGTGTAGATATAGATAATGCAATAAAATATATTGGAACAGTAAGTTTTGAAAATTTACAATTAGTTGAATCTTTTTTTAAAAATTCTTTAAAAAATAAAACGGTAGAATTAAATGACCCTAAAAAATTGGCTAAAATGCTTATTCAAAAAACTAAAGAAAAAATTGATAACTTCAACGAACAAGAAAAAAGACAATATAGAGAATTTGCTTTGTCAGTGCGTTCTGCGGGAAAAAGTCCATACAAATTTTTTCATGAACATAAAGAAATGATTAAAAAATTATTTTCAATCATCATTACAACACCAGATACTGATTTAAGTATGTGGGGTAAGGAAGAATTTGATTACGCAATTTTAGATGAATCTTCACAAATTTTCCTAGAAAAAGCAATTCCTATTTTATATTTAGCAAAACGAAAAATTCTTGCTGGTGATGATAAACAAATGCAACCAACAAAATGATTTAGTACTTCCTTTGCAGTAGAAGAGGATGAAGATTTTAAAAATATTCAATCTGTTTTAGATTATGCGCAAGCAAGAGGGGTTTATAATGTTCTTTTAGATAAAAATTATCGTTCTAAAAAGGCATCATTAATGACTTTTAGTTCTAAAAATTTTTATGATTCTAAATTAGATGTTATAGATGATTATCAAAGTAAATTATCTGAATCTTCAATTGAAGTAATTCAAGTAGATGGTACATGAAATAATTCTGTAAATGAAAAAGAAGCAGACACAGCACTTGAAATAATTAACAAAAAAATACATAAATATAAAAGCATCATTTTTCTTGTTTTTAACTCTAAACAAGAAATTTACATCGAAAATCAAATTTTATCTAAATATCCTGAATTAGAAGAAGCAATTTCTAATGGTAATCTTTCAATTAAAAACATTGAAAATGTCCAAGGAAATGAAGCAGATTTAGTTGTTATTAATGTGGTCTATGATAAAAACACATCACTAAGTTCAACATATGTAGCAAGACCAGGTGGAAAAAATGCTTTAAACGTTGCAATTTCTAGAGCAAAAGAAAAAATGATTGTTGTAAAGTCATTAAATTCAGATGATATAAGAATTTCAGAAACTTCAACTGATGATATGAAAATTTTAAAAGAATGGTTAAAATTTTTAGAACTAAATGAAAATAGTAAGAAAAATTACATAAAAAATTCCAAAAAAGAAAGTTGAACAGAAACAATAAGCTTTGATATTTCTCCTTTTTTTATAAATGAAATTCAAGAAACATTAGAAGAAAAAATAATAAAAAAAGATTCGCTGTTAGAAATCCAAAAAGATTATGTAATTGGAACCAAATCAATTAATATAGCGATAATTAATAAAGAAACCCAAAAACTGCTTTTAGCTATTATGGTAGATGATTATAGTTATGCCGGTAATAGAAAATTATATTTACAATTTAAAGACAATATTTTGTTTTTAATAAATAAAAATTATCCAATAATAGTTATTGAAGAACTAGAGTGAAAAATAAACAAAAAAAATATAATTAATAATATTAAAGATATTGTGTCTAAAAATAATATCGAGGTTGTTTCTGAAGAGTTAACAAAAGAAATTACAATGTTGCACAATAAAATAACAAATTCTGATAATGAATTAGATGAGTTTGTGTGAGATGAAAGTATTAAAACAGAAGAAATGAATCAAACAAATAAAATTCAAACAATAAACGAGGATTGAGATACTATATTTACAAGTAATTCTATAGATAAAAATAATGAAATTCAAAATACAAATTCTTTAAATGAATTAAATAACCAAGAAGAATTTACAAATATTTTTCAAAGCGAAGATTTCATTCAACAAAACAATAAAGAAAATGATGACAACAAAAGTGAAGATTTTTTTGAATTAAATAATGAAAATACACAAAAATACACACAAAACACACAAATTGGTGACTTTGATACTTCATTACTGGAATTACAGGGTTTAATTGAGGATTCTAATAATAATTTAAATGACTTTCAAAATAAAAAATTATTAGAAAAATACTCAGAAGTCACTCAAGAATTAAATAATATTGATAATGATTATGAAACATTATTCCAAGCAAGAGGTGATGACAATAATAACAACTCTGCAGAACTTAATTTAAGCGATGGCAAAAATATGTTTACAGCACAATTAAATGAAGATGATGAAGAAATACATGATGAATTTGAGGAAAATGAAATTCAAAATTTTGCTCATAATATAAATGAAGAAGCTATTTCTACAGGTTATATGGATTCTCAAGTACCCACAAATACAGATGATGATAAAGAAGAAATAATAGATGATTTTTTAGAAAATAATATTTTTAACAATGAAGAATTAGATTATTTAATAGTAAATTCTGAACAAAATACATCAAATTATGACCAAAATTCAGAAGATTATACAGATATAGATGATGAATTTGAAAAAGGTGAAAATTAATGAAAAGAATAAGTAATAGATGAAAAAATTTAATTTGATTTATGTCGGGTGTTGTTGCTATTTCAACAATAGTTGGAGTAACTTTTGGAATGGTAAAAAAAGATAAATATCTGCAAGCATATGATTTAGATAAACAAATTTTTGATGAAAATAAAATTAATGAATTTGTAAAAATTGTTGCAAAAGACAATATAAGTGAAATTTCTGTAAATGATTTTGCAAGTCAGTTTCAAAAAGAACATTCTCTAAATTCTAATATTTTAAAAAAATATACAAATGTTACTTTAAGTGATAATCTGTCAGACTATATAATTAAAATGTTTAATTTTATCATCAATAAATCTGATAATACACTGAATTTTATTGTTGAATTAAGACATAAAACTACACAAAATGTAATTGTTTTTCAAAAAATAATTTCAGGTTTTAAAAAAGCTACCTTAGAAACAATAACAAGTGATCAAGCATCAAAAATAAAAACTAATTTCAAAATAAACAAAAACAATAATATTAATGTGGATGAATGAATTACAAATATAAATAACTCCACAAATCCAATCGAAAAAACTAACCTATTTTCTCATTTTGTTACAACAACAATTAACAAAGAATATGTTTTATATATTGTAGATGATATTAAAAAAGAAAATAACACAATTACATTTAAATATAAATTTTGAAAATTACAATACAATAGAGCAATTTCTGTTTATACACAAACTTTTTCAGATATTGTAACTTCGACAATAGAAATATAAACAATTTATAAACACCGTTTTGTCGGTGTTTTTTTTTAAAACAAAAACAACACAAAAATTAATAAAAGCAACATTTGAAATGTTGCTTTTTGTTTTTTATTTTTTGTCAGAAGCAAAAAATCTTATTTTTTTAGCAAATGTTTTTGAGTTTTTATATTTAAAGTTTTCTGAATCATAAATTATTGCAACTTCTTCTTCTTGCTTGTCACCAAAACGTTTAGATTCAACTAAAAATTCAGGAACTTCTGTGTCTTTTGCATTTTGAATTACACACTTAAATCTTTGAGATCCTACCAATTCATTTAATTTATCAACAATCTCTTGGACGTGACTTCCTTCATTATGATCTATTTCTGTTAATCCAATGATATCAAAACCCGATTTATAAATTATGTGAGCAATTGCAGTACTTTTCATTTCCCCACCATGGAAATTTAAAATGTTTCAGTGTGCTATTCTTATTGTGTTATCTTTTTTTCTATAACCTTCAAAATCATTATCTACTTTTTTATCAACTTTTATTGTGTTTATTTTTGTTACATTTTTTAAATTTACATCAGTAAATATAGGGGCGTGATCACTAATTCCATACTTAATTATTCCTGAGTCACCCATTTTATAATCATCTTTATAACCTTCTAATCTCTTTAATATTTCTTTTGATATAAAATATTCAAAAGTTTTATAGGTATCTATTTTAAATTGTTTAGCATCTTGATTTTTTATTACTTCAACACCAAAATTAGCTTCATCATCATTTATGAAAAACATTTTGTCATATTGTTCTGAATAGTTATCGCCTTTATTACCTAGACTTGTTAAATATTTTTCATTTCAGATTTTTTCCTTTTCATTTTTTTCAAAAATTTCTAAATTTCTATCTAATGTACTACCTACATTATCTGAAAAAACATCTCCCATTGAAAAGTTTTCTTTATGAATGTTTGTATCCCCTCCAAATATTGTTAAAGAACTTTTAAACTCTCCTTTGTAATATTTAAGTAAATCTTCAATAGCTAAAAACTCACTAAATTCTTGTGCTCCTTGATTTGAAATTTTTATATTTTTAGCTTTATCAGGAAACACTGCTTTTGCTTCGTCTTTTGATGGCTTAAATTCATATTTTTCTTTCCCTTTACTTGCTTTTCTCTGCCCCGGTGAATCTAAATGATCAAAAATAACTGTTATATCTTTATTATTTGCTTTTAATAAAAATTTTGCAGCAAAAGGAGGTCTAACAAAAATTGTTTCATCTTCACCTAATGAATTAACTGCACTTCTTTCATGTGCAGAATAAGGCGCTACATTATTTTCTAGTTTTGATTCTTCATCATCTTCTGTGTCTTTATTTTCAGTTTCTAATGAATCATTATTACTTCCAGAATCTGTAGTTGTATCATATTCTTTTTCTGTAGCATCTGTTTCATTTGATGATTCACTATCAGTGCTATCACTTGAAGAATCACTGGTGTTTTCACTGTCAGTTGTTGAATCAGAATTATCATCTTGATTATTTGATTCTCCTAGTTCTGATGAATTTTTATTATCTTCATTATCTGTGTTTGTTTCTGTGCCTTTTTCTGTATTACCTACGCCATTTGAAGAATTATCATTATTTTCAATATCTACAGGTGTGTCTGAATCACTTTCTTTTTCATTAGTTGAATCTGCTTCTTCTGATGAAGAGTCGCTACTGTTTCCAGGATCTGTGGTTTCTAATGAATCTCCACTATCTTTATTTTCAGAATCTGTGTTTGATTCTGTATCTGTTTCTATATCATTTTTATTTTCTGAAGTTTCTTCGTTGTTTTCTAGATTTGTATTTGAATCAGAATCTTTTTCACCATCTTTTGAAGTTTCATTTTCGGTTGATGTATTATTTGAATCTTCTGTTTCTGATGGTTTAGTATTTTTATCTGATTCACTTGTTGTTTCTTTACTATTTACTTCACTTGAATTTTCATCAGCGCTTGTATTATTTGAATAATCTTCATTATTTTCAGAATCTTTAGTTATATCAGATTCTTTTTCTGTACCATTTGTTTTATTTGTTGTTTTATCTGAATTATTATTTTTTTCTTTTGAAGTTTCAGTGTTAGTTTTTTCAGAACTATTATCTATGTTTTGTTTTGAATTATTATTTGAATTACTTTTATCTGAAGGTAGTGGTTTTAATATATTTTTATCATTTGTTTGAGAATTATTAACCACTCCATAGTATACAGCTACGGAAGTAGCTACAGTTACTGTTGGAATTGAAATACTTAATAAAATTATTTTTGTAGTTTTTTTCATTGCTCACCTTTTTTTATTTATAACAATCCCATATGTCGCTCTAAACATATCAACATATTGATTAATGTTTAATCATGTTTTAAGTATAACAAAAGAAGATGTATTTTTAATTGTTTCAAATAAATTATCTTTATAAGCAAAATTAAATAAGACATAAACCTGGAATTTTTGTAATTAAAAACTCGGTTTTTGCGAGTTTAATTAATCTATGAAATAAGGTATTGTTTTTGTATATGTTTTTGAGTCTTTATATTCAAAATTTTCTGAATCATAAATTATTGCAACTTGCTCTTGTTGAGCTTTACCAAATCTCTCAGAATCTAGTAAAAATTTTGGAATAATTGTATCATTTGCATTTTGAACAACGTATTTAAATCTTTGTGAATTATCTAATTTATTTAAATTATCAACTATCTGTTGAACACTTGCACCTTGATTATCATTTATTTCTGTTAATCCAACAATATCAAAACCTGATTTATAAATTATATTTGCTATTGCTAGACTTTTAGCTCCTCCACCTTTATAGTTTAAAATATTTCAGTGTGCTATTCTTATTGTGTTATCTTTTTTTCTATAACCTTCAAAATCTTGAACTAATTTTTTATCAACTTTTATTGTGTTTATTTTTGTTACATTTTTTAAATTTACGTCAGTAAATACTGGAGCATGATCACTAATTCTATTTCTAATTGTTAAATTATCATTTTTTGCTTCTTTAAAATCATCATATCTTTTTAAAATACTTTTCTCAATAAAATATTTAAATGTTTTATAAATATCAACTTTAAATTGTTTTAATTGATCGTCTTTTATTGTATCAACTTCAAAATTTTCTTTATCAGCATTTATAAAGAACATTTTGTCATATTGGTTTGCATAATTACCTTTTGTACCTAAACTAGTTAAATACTTTTCTTTATGTCTTTTTAAATGAAGTGAATTTTCTAATGTACTTTCTATTTCATTTGAAAATTTTCTTGCTAAATAATAATTGTCGTTTTTGATATTAGTATCTCCACCAAATATTGTTAAAGCACTTTTAAATTCATCTTTGTAATATTTAAGAACATCATCAATAGCTAAAAATTCACTTACCTCTTGTGCTCCTTGTTTTTTTAGATCTTGGTAACTAACATTACTATCAGCTAAACTTTGGGCTGGAAATGGTTCATTATATTTTTTACTTTCTCTTCTATCTGGACTATCTAAGTGATCAAAAACAACTGTTATATCTTTATTATTTGTTTTTAATAAAAATTTCGCAGCAAAAGGAGGTCTAACAAAAATTGTTTCTTTTTTAGCAAGGGAAGTTAATTGACTTCTTTCTTTAGCACTAAAATTCGCCTCTGCTTGATTTGTGTTATTATTGTTATTATCTTGAGTTATTTTACTATTAAATGTTAAATATATCCCTGCTCCACCAGCAGCTATTAAAGGAATCAACATTAATCATAATGACTGTTTTTTCTTCATTTTTCCTCGTTTCATTGTTGTTTGTTATTTTATCATAAAAACTGTTATTGATCTATTATGAAGCAACATTTATTTCAGAAAGAATAACAACAATTTCTATATGTGGAGTCTGTGGAAACATATCAATCGGTTGAACAAAATCAATTTTATAATATTTACTTAAGTAAACTAAATCTCTAACTAACGTATGCACATTACAACTAATATAAGAAATTGTTTTTGGTGCTTGTTTAATTATTAAATCCATAAATTCACTTGTTAAACCTGATCTAGGGGGATCTACTGAAATTACATCGAATTTTATGTTTTGTTGATTTAATATTTTCATTTGTTTATCTATATCATTTGCATAAAATTCAATATTTTCTATTGCATTTATTTCTTGTGATTCTTTTGCATTATCAATTGCTTCTTTTACAATTTCAACGCCAATTACTTTTTTTGCTTTTTGAGCTAAAAAAGTAGTAATTGTACCTATTCCGCAATATGCGTCTAAAACAACATCTTCTTTAGTAATGTTTATTGCTTTTAACATTGCATTATAAAGTGTTATAGCTTGTTTTGCATTAACCTGAAAAAAAGAATTTCAATTCAACTTAAATTTAAAATCCCCTAATGTATCAATTAAATATTCTTTACCAAAAATAACTTTATAAAAATTACCAAGTAAATTATTTTTATTTTTCTTATCGTCAATATTGTGAATAATAGAAACAATTTCACTGATTTCATTTTCTAGTAAACTTAAAAATTTTAAAGGAAAAGGTTGTTTATTTTCAGTAACAAACACAACTTGAACTTGATTATTTTCTTTTGTTGCTCTTATCATTATTCTTTTAATTTTGTTTGAATATAAATTAAAAAAATTAATATTTTTACTTAAAAAATTAACAACCTTATTAATAGGATAAACAGCTAAATTATAATTTTCTTCTTCAATTAATGTGTGTGACATTTTTTCATATGTACCTAATTTATATTTGTTGTTTTTATTTTCAACAAATAAAACTACTTTATTTCTATAATTTCACTGATTTTCAGAAGGAATTATAGAATTTATGTTTTCATAATTTAGTTGTCTTTTAAACAAATAAGAAACAATGTTTTGTTTAAATTGTAGTTGATCTTCATATTTTAAAATACTTAAAGCATTATTTGAAACTGCTTTTAAGTTCAAATCATTGATCCTTTTTGGATTTTTTTTAATTAAATTAACAATTTTAGCAAATGCAAATTTAGAATTTACTTTAATTAACTCAATATCAGCTTCTTCATTTTCAAGCATTCCAAATACAAAAATAGAGTAATTTTCTTTTCTAATTACTCCTAATGCATCATAACTAAATTCTGTAGTTTTTTGATTTTTTAAAATTTGATTTAATTTATATTCCATATTATTTACCTAAACAGAAATTACTAAAAATTGTTGTTAGAAGATCATCAGGTGAGTCTTTACCTACAATGCTTCCTATATTTTTTCAAGCTTCTGTTATATCAACAACAATAACCTCTGGACCAAATCCATATTCTAAACCATTTAACGCTTCTTCTAAGTTTAATTTAGCTGATTTTATAGCAGCTAATTGTCTTGTATTGTAAATTAAATAATCGCTGTTTAAATCAATATCTTTGTAATTTTCAACAAGTGCTATTTCTAATTCTTCTAAATCATTATTTAATGCAGAAATTTTAATTTTGTTTTTGTCAGTAATTTTTGACAAATCATTTTTATTATAAACACGAATATATTTTTTAAATTTTGATGCTGCTTCTATTGCTAAATCTTCTTCATCAAGCTCTGAATTTGAATCTACAACATGAATTACTATTTCAGATGATTCTATGATTTGTTTTGCCTTTTCGATTCCGATTTGTTCGATTTTATCAGTAGTTTTTCTTATTCCTGCAGTATCAATTAATTTAAATAATATACCTTCAATTTGAAAACTCCCTTCAACTATATCTCTAGTTGTACCCGCTATATCAGTAACTATTGCTTTTGACTCTTTAATTAAAGCATTTAATAATGAACTTTTTCCAACATTAGGTTTTCCAACAATTGCTACATTAATACCTTCGTAAATTTTTGTCGCATTTTCTGATACTTTAATAATTTTGTTAATGTCATTAATTAATTCTTTTATTTTAGGTTTAACTAGTTCTGATGTAAGTTCTTCAACATCTGTAATTTCTGGATAATCTATATTTACTTCTAAATGACCAATTAAATATGTAATATCTATTAGAAAATTATTAATTAAATTAGAAAATTTATTATCAAATTTATTAATAGACATTTGCGCTTGTTTTGTTGTTTTTGCATGAATTAAATCATTTATTGCTTCAGCTTTTACTAAATCAATTTTTCCATTTAAATATGCTCTTCTACTAAATTCTCCAGGTTCAGCCATTCTTGCCCCATGTGATAATATTAATTCTAATATCATATTTGAAACAACTATACCACCATGACAATTTATTTCAACTGTATCTTCTCCTATATAATTATTTTTTCCAGGAAATCAAGCAACTAATACTTCATCAATAATTTGTTGATTATCTTTTATTAGACCAAATGTGATTTCTTTATTTTTCCCTTCTTTACCTGTAAAAATTTTTTTTATTATTTGTATTGCTTCAGGTCCTGCTATTCTAATTATTGAAATAGCTTGATTTACTTTCCCTGAACTTATTGCTGTTATTGTATCTCACATAATTTATATATTATATTATAAATAAATTAAAAATCCAGATAGGGGATGAAAAAAGAAAAAAGTTTTTTATTTTTAGTTTAATTAATAATAATAAGTTGTGTAATAAGTGTAAAAAATATAAAAAATAACTTATATATAGACATTTTTTTATTTAATAAAATGTTTATATTATGTCAATAACCTTTTTAAAATTAGTGTAAAAACCATCGCATCATATCAAAATGTCTAAAAAAGGTAAATAAAAAGCTAAAATTTATCAAAATCAATGTAAATAAAATGTCTATAAATAAATATTGACACTTTTTTACATAAAAGTTATTGACATCATATTTATATATAAACTATTATAATTAATGTATAAATATTTACAACAAAGGAGAAACTATGTCTGTTGCTATAATTGCGGAATATAATCCATTTCATAATGGACACATATATCAACTAAAACAAGCAAAAAAAATTTTTAAAGATCAAAAAATTTATATTATTTTAACCGATAACTACACACAACGCGGAGATTTTAATGTTTTAGATTTTGAATATAGAAAAGAATTAGCTTTAAAATATGGAGCAAATGAAGTTATAAAATTGGATTATAATTACAGCGCTCAAGCAGCACATATATTTGCAAAGGGAGCAATAGAATTAATTCATAAACATAAAATAGATAATGTTTTTTTTGGTTCAGAAACTGAAGATATTTCTGTGTTTGTTGAAGCTGCAAATGCAATAAAAAACAATATAGATCAATATAATAAAAATGTAAAAAAATGATTAAAACAAGGTTTTTCTTTTGTTAGATCTTCTTCTGAATCACTAAAAGAATTGATTGGGCAAGAATTTAAATTACCTAACGATATTTTAGGATTTGAATACGTAAAAGAAATTGTTTTTAATGATTATAAAATCACACCACACTGTATAAAAAGAACAATACCATTTCATTCTGATTTTACAAAAGAAGAATTTGCCAGTGCTTCTTATATTAGGGAACTTATTTTTGAGAATAAAGATTTTTCTCAATTTAGTCCGGTTATTATAAATAAGATGCCAGATAGACTAAAAAATCACTATAAAGAAATTCAAGAAATAATAAAAAATACCCCTGTTGAAATACTTAAAGAAATTAAAATGGTTTCAGAGGGAATGGAAAATTTATTTAAAAAACATATATATTTAGACACTTGAGAAGAATTCATTGAAGCTTGCACAAGTAGAAGATATACAAACTCAAGAATACAAAGAACATTGTTGCAAATCTATATATGGAGTAATAAACAACAAAATTAATTTAAAATAAAAAATAAAGATAAAAAATGGTTTTTTATTTTAAACACCAAAGCAAGGTACTGTGATATTTTAAATTTAAGTTTAACTGTTTTTTCATTACCACATCAACAAAAACAAAATCATTATGTCTTGAGTATTGTTTTATTGTAAGCACTGTATACATTTCTTATTTCCCTCTTTTTAAAATTTATTGTTATTTTTTCGCCTTTGTAATAATGAGGTCTATAAAAAATAGTTTAATACGCCAAAATACAAAGTACAAAGTATTCAAATGTTATAGAGGAAATTTATGCAAATGACACAAGACTACATGAATTAATGAATAAAAAATAAAGCCTAAAAATAGAAATGAAGAAGAAATTACAGGCTATAGATATGTGCTTGATATAATTAATGAAAATTATGAATACATCGAGTTTACAAAAAGTAATATATTAACACTTCATAATCAACTATATTCTTATTCTCATGCAAATTATAAAGGTAAATTTAAAACATCAGACAACATCATCATAGAAGCGGATTCATTTGGAAATAAAAAAACATGATTTGAACCTGTAAAAAGTTTTGACACAGAAAATTATATTGATAATATGATATTAGCTTACAAAGAAGCGATAAAAGTAAATATTTTTCCATTATTTTAATACCCACACTTATACATGATTTTTTATACATTCACCCTTTTGATGATGGTAATGGGGGAATGAGTAGAATGTTGATGCTTCTTTTACTTTATAAATTTCATTTTTTTGTTGGAAGATACATAAGTATAGAAATGCTTATTGAACAAACAAAAGACTCTTATTATTACGAATTACAAAAATCAAGCGAGAATTGACATAATAAAAATAATAAAATTCCTTTTATAAGATATGTGTTAGGTATTTTATTAAAAGCATATCAAGAATGTGATGAAATATTTAATTTAATTGGAAAAAAAATTAACTTCAGTAGAGATAATATTTTTTGTCTTTGAAAAATCATTAATTACTCTATCTAAAAAAGACATCATGATTTATGCCCAAAAATATCAAAAAGAACAATAGAGAGGACATTAAATGAATTGCAAAACATTAATAAGATAAAACAAGTTGGTAGAGGAAGAGCAACAAAATACATTAAAATATAATCAAAACCCTTAACTTAATGATTTTTAAATTTTTATAAAAAATTAAAAAGAACCAGTATTAAAACTGGTTCTTTGTTTTTTAATTAATAAACGTTTTTAATTTTTTCCATTGTTTCAAAAAGAGCTAATTCTATACTTTTTTCTCTTGAAGAGTGTCCTGCGGCTTCTATTATTTGTAAATTGCAATCATTTAAATGTTTAGATAGTTCATAAGCAGAAGAAACTCTACAGTCAACATCATAACGCCCATGAATTATTTCAATAGGAATATCTTTTATTTTATGAGCATTATTTAAAATTTGATTTTCTTCTATAAAACAATTATTAATAAAATAATGAGTTTCTAAAATGCTGAAATTTATTATATCTTGAGCATTTTCAATAGTATTTTTATTAGGTAAAAGTGTTATAACTGACATTTCTCAATCTGCTCATTGCTTAGCTGCTTCTACTGCTATATTTAGATCTTTGTTTTGGATGTGATCATAATAAAACTTAATTATTGAGGGTGTTGTGTTTTGATTGCTATATTGTTGAAATTTTTCATATTCTTTGGTAAAAAATACACTTGCACCATTGTTTCCATATAATCATTCTAAATCAGAATTTCTTGCTAAGAAAATACCTCTAAGCACCATGTGAATAACATTTTCTGGGTTTTTTTGTGCATAAAGAAGCGAAAGTGTTGTACCTCATGATCCACCAAAAATTATTCATTTATCGATGTTTAAGATTTTTCTAATATTTTCCATATCTTCTATTAGTAAATGAGTGTTGTTGTTTTTAATTTCTGCTGCTGGTAAACTTTTTCCGCATCCTCTTTGGTCAAATAAAATAACTTTAAATACTTCGGGGTCAAAAAATCTAGTATCTTCTGAAGTTGTACCACCACCAGGTCCTCCATGAACAAAAATAACAGGAATTCCATTTGGATTACCTGAAACTGAGTAATATATTTTGTGTTGGTTGCTATTTAAATAAAATTCTTGAAAATTATTGTGTTTATACATTTATATGTTTAGATACCCCCACACTAATTGAATCAATTCCTGCGTGGATCATAATTGAACTTGCCCCCAATGTATTAAATGCTGGATAAATATTATATGATTTAAAGGTTTCTGTTGCTATGTTAACTAATTCAGGATCACCTGTATTTATTATTCAGAAATTATAATCTTTTATTTTTTCTTCTCCTCCAATAAATAAAATAAGTTTTTCAATAGATTTATTTATTGCCGATTTAATTGATCTTTTTACAGTATCTGGAGAAATACCATCTTTATTTTTAATTATAGGAATTAATTTTAAACTTGTTAAAAGTAATTTTTGGTATTTTTTTAATCTCCCACTTTGAATTAATGTGTTTAAATTTGCTGGTATTATGTAATTTAAACTACTTTCATTATATTCTTCTAAAAACTTTATCATTTCATCTATAGAAGCATTTTCTTCATTCATTTTTAGTAATTTTTTACCTACCCAAACAAATTGATAAGCACAAAAATTATTATTAAAAATAGCTATTTTATCGCCGTAATTATTATTTTCTATTATTTTCTTTAAAAAATCATGTTCACTAGATAAATGACTGTTTAAAGGTAAGATAATTACCTGATCATATTTTTCATATCATTTTTTTAGTGATGTTTCCATATAAGCAAAAGGTGGTAATGAAGTTTTACATTCTAACCCATTTCTTAGTTGAACCAATATTTCAACATTAGAAGTTTCAATTCCTTCTAATTTATTAACACCACCTACATTTATCTGTAGTGGTAGAAACTCAAACCCAAAACCATTTGCTTCTTTTTCTGTAAAACCAGAAAAAGAATCTATAACAATACCTAATTTTTTCATTATTCTATCTCCTTTGAGTATAAGAAAATATTTAAATTTTTTCTTATTTTATAACCCTGTTTTGTTATGTCTAAATCCTCAAAAATAAATTTTACATTAGAATCTTTTGCAAAGTTTAGTAATCCAACTAAGTAACTAAAATTTTTTGATGTATCTAATGAAGAGGTAATTTTTTTTGTTAATACTACAAAATCTGCATTTATTTTTTGTATTAATTGAATAATATTATTATCCAAAGTAGCGACTCCAACGATAACATCTATTCCATATGTTTTTAAACTTAATGCTTTTGTATAAATTAAATCTAAATTATTTAAATTTTTTACAACTACCACAATTTTTATTTGATTAATTTTATCTATAAAGGATTTTTTAATTTCTTGTCCTGATAAGTATAAAAAATCATAATCTATTATTGGAAAAAAATAAATATTTGTATTATTTTCTATTTTTATATTAACAAATTTATCTAAAAAATTGTACTTTAAACCTGTGTTCTTTAAAACATAATTTGATTCTTGATTATTATTATCTATTTCAGGATAAATAAATTTTATATCAGAAGGTTTATTAAAAAACTCATAAACAGGTTTTTCAATGTATTTAATTACTCCTTTTTGCAATAAATTAGAAATTTTTTTGTAATTTCCTTCAAATTCCTCAACTCTTTCATTTGTTAAATGAGAATTATTTAAAATAATAACTTTAGATTCTTTTTTTGTTAAAAACTGCAAGTAATCTATTGAGTTAATATTGTTATCTAAATTAGAAATTTGAAAGTTAGAAGGAATAAAAATAATTCCGTTACATAATTTACTTAAAAACGACGCTTCAAAAATTTTTAACAATTTATAAAAATATTTATTCAATATATGTGTTTTTGTTAAGTTAACAGAAAGATAAATTATTGAATATTTAACAAAAATTTTATATTTATATTTTTTATTTAATTTTGTGCTTATAAATTTTAAAAATAAATCTTTTTTATGAATGTTTCTTTCTTTTAAATTAAAGAAAATTTTAAAAGAATTTTTTTCATTAGCTATATTGGTATAGTCATCAACATAAGTTAATTGCGCAGTTTTTTCTTTATATATTGATTGTCAATATAAAAGTGCAGCATTTTCTTCTTCTATATTAGTTGGACTTATAAGGGTTAATTGAATTTTATATTTTTTAGTCATTAAATTAATTGTTAAATCTTGTTTATTGTTGATTATTTCTTGAAAAAGTTTAGAAAGGTTGTTTTTATATGGCTCTAAAAATAAATCAGAAAATTCATCAAAAGAAAGTCATTTACCACTATTTAATTTTTCATTTTTTGTAAAGGGCATTAAGTTTATTGAACTTTTTTTATAAGATAATAATTTTATTCTTTTGTTTTTATAATCAATTGTTAAAGGAATAACGCCATAATTGTTTTTATGTTTATTTATATAAGCGAAAATTATGATACAAACAATTGTAAATAATATTAAAGTAAATATAAATATTAATATTTGAAAACTCACAATTAATCATCATCCTCATCAATGTATTTTTTAATAGGTGCTTGTGATTTAGAAAGCATTCTTTGAGAACCATCTATATCAAATTTAACTTCTATTACATCTCCCATAGAACTTAAAACCACACCCTTACCAAATTTAGAATGAACGATTTTATCACCTGCTATTATTTTTATATTTTCATTTATATCATCTGCAATGCTAAATGAATTTGCAATTCCTATCAATCTACCTGTACCTCTTACACCCGCTTCTTGTATAAATCTGCTTTCTTCATTATGTTTTGAGGTTGAAAAACTTACAAATAGTTTTTTCTTAGCTCTTGTTATAGCAACATATGCTAATCTTCTTTCTTCTTCAAGAAGTTCTGGATTTGCTAAAACAGCATTAGGTTTAGGTTTTGAAAACATTGATGGTTTTTCGCCTTGTGGTGCTATAGAACGATAATGTGGAAAAATGTTTTCAGCAAGTCCAGCAATAAATACATAATCGTATTCAAGTCCCTTTGCATTATGAACAGTCATTAATGAAACATATGAACTTACATCATCTTCCGGATCTCTATCAGTTATTAAAGTTATTTCTTGAAGATATTCATCAATTCCGCTATTTGGGTTTTTGTGTTCTCAATTTTCTATAGCTGCAATTAGTGATTTGAAGTTTTCAATTTTATTTTCTAATTCATCTTCTGTTAATTTTAAAGAACCAAAATAGTTTATTTTATGATAAATTAGTTCATATAAAACTTTGGAAATACCTGTTGTTTGAATTCTTCTTCTTGATCATCTAATGGCATTAATTAAATTAGCGATATTTTCGAGTGTGCTTCGATTTATTCCGGTTATTTTTTGTAATTCAACAAATCTAGATTCTAGTGTTGTTCACAAGTCTTCGTTGTATTTTGAAGCATATGTTAGCAGTTTTTGAATTGTTTCAGAACCTATTTTTCTTGAAGGTTTATTAATAATTCTTAATAGTGAAATTTCAGATCCATCGTGAATCACTCTTAAATATGCTAGAGCATCTTTTATTTCTTCTCTTTGATAAAATCTTATTGAACCAAAAACTTTATGGTTTGTATTTTCAAACATTAAAGCTTCTTCTATTGCTCTTGAATATGAGTTAGTTCTATATAAGATTGCAATGTTTTTTAGTTGAACTCTTTTACGTTTAAGTTCACCAATTTTTGCAGCAATTCATCTTGCTTCAGCTTCATCACTAAATCCACAGTAAAATTCAATATTTTCACCTTCTTCATTTTCAGTAAAAAGTCTTTTTTCAACTCTTAATATGTTTTTACTAATTAATTTATTTGCTGCTTCAATTATTTTTTTACTTGAACGATAATTTTGTTCTAGTTTAATAGTTTCTACATTTGAAAAATCTTTATCAAAATTAACAATTATGTTGATATCAGCATTTCTTCAAGTATAAATAGTTTGATCGGGATCACCAACAATTGTTATATTTTGATTTTTTGCTAAAACTTTAACAATATCATATTGAATTTGACTTGTATCTTGAAATTCATCAACAAGAATATAATCAAACATATTTTCTCATTTTTCTCTAATATTTTTGTATTGAGGGTCATAGAAAATTTGTCTTGTATATACTAATAAATCTGTAAAATCTAAAGAATGAGTGTTTTTTAAGTGGTTTTCGTATTCTTCGTAAATATAAGGTCTTAAATCTTTTTCTGAATGTTTTTTATTTAAAATTTTTTGTTCTTCTTCCGCTTCTTCTATTGCTTGAGTAGGAGTTTTTAATAGATTTTTTGCATTATCGATATAACTTAAAACACTTGAAGTACTGTATTCCTGCGAATCAATTCCTAATTTTCCATATATTAATCTTAAAATTTGTTTTTGATCCAATTCGTCTAAAATTTGAAAATCATTCGGGTAATTTATATTTGAAATCTCTCTTCTTAAAATTTTAGAACATAGTGCGTGAAATGTGGAGATTACGGGTTTTTCATATGTATTATCAATCATGTCTAAAGCACGTTCTCTCATTTCATTAGCTGCTTTATTAGAAAAAGTTACAGCTAATATTTTTGACGGTGAAATATTCATGTTTTTAATTAAGTGAGCAATTTTATAAGTCAGAACTCTGGTTTTTCCACTTCCTGCCCCTGCAATAAGTCTAAGTGGTCCCCTTGTGTGTAATACTGCTTGCTTTTGTTGATCATTTAATGAATCTATACTAAATTCATTTATTACTTCATTTTCCATAATTAGCTCCTTAATTTATAAAATTTATTTTTGGTAATATTCTTTTTTTGGGTTTTATATTATTGTTTTGTCAATCATCATCCTCTATTATTGTTTCGAATTTGTTTTTATATACTACAAAAGAATTTGAAAAACTATCATTTCAACTTATTCTTGAATTTTTAGCTGTTGTAATGATTAAAAAAGAATCCATAAAAGCCGTTACTGCGCTTAGTGTAAGAGGAATAGAAATAAATCCTCTTTGTGTAATGGTTAATTGATTTATCGTTTGTTTATTGAGTTTTGATGCTTCAATAAATGTTTCAGGGCTCACAAAAATAATAAATAAACACAAAACAATAATTCATAATCAAGCAAATAAAATTTGTCTTTGTAAAATCACATTATTTAATTTATATTTGTCTAAACTAGGAATAATTTTGAGTTTAGTGATTAAC
Organism: Mycoplasma zalophi; assembly: GCF_025486335.1. Classification (GTDB taxonomy): domain Bacteria; phylum Bacillota_I; class Bacilli_A; order Mycoplasmatales; family Metamycoplasmataceae; genus Metamycoplasma; species Metamycoplasma zalophi. The sequence goes on along the minus strand of NZ_JAOOPZ010000001.1, from coordinate 183,524 downwards.
ATTCCTATTGTTTGACCTTTTGAAATGATGGGAATAATTATTCAAATTAATAAAATATAAATAATTATTAAAACTATTCAAATGTAATAAAAATAGTTTTTATGAAAGTTTGCTATTTTTTTATCTATAACTAAAATAGAAGTTATTAATAAAAATCCAAAGAAAATAATAAAATCAATAATCATAGATAAGAATCTTCTTCAAAAAGAAGCTTTAATATTTTGTGTTTTTGTTTTTGACATTATAAGAATTTATAAAAAATATCATTTCAATTTTCTTCAACTTTATATTTTTCATCGACTAAACTTTGCAAATTTGTATATATTATGTATTTATTATTTTGATAAATTTCTTTATTTTTATAAATATTTTCAAGTTGCTCAATAAGAGCATCTTTTATTCCTTTTAAGTTAAGATTTTTTCCAAGTAATCTCATTTTTCAATATTTTATGTAACCTAAATAACCAGCTACAAAAATTTGATAGTTATAAAATTTACAAAATTCTCAAAGTTCTAAATTTGAATATTTTTTTTCAAATAAAGGCTGTAATAATTTTCATTCGTTTTTTAAGCTTTTTATATTTATATTTTGAGTTGTGTAATTTCAGTTATATGTTTCAATTTCGCTTGTGTAAAAATAAGTATTAGCAGATAAAAGAATTGAATAATTTATATCTACTGAATATTCTTTGTTTGCGCTTTTAAATATTTTTCAATTTGCAAAAATATCTGTAAGTAAATTAGTTTTTACAACTTTGTTAAACATAACTGGAGAACTAAACACAATTGGATTTTCATTTTTTGATAAATCATATATTTTATTTTCTAGTGGTTTAATTTTTTCATCATGTTTTACATAACCACGATACATTGCTCTAGTTTCAATAACATCGACTTTCTTTTCATTTAAAACATTTAAGATATTTTCAACTCAATTACCGTTTATTTCTGTATCAGGATAAAAAATAAATGAATATTCTTCGTTTGAATCTAATAAAGCTTCATAAATAACTTTATTGATTGATTGGTGTCTTGAATTTATTGTTATTAGAAAATTCTTATTTCCAAATAAATTTCTAATTTCATAAATTTCTTCTAAATGTTCAGATGAAGGATTGTCAATAATAATATGCAAATTAAAATTTTTATTTTTTTGTTCTAAAAGATTAGAGAGTGTTGTTTTTATGCTTTCTGTTGGATTGTATAAAGGTATTATTATATTTAATTTCATTATAACCCTACATTTTTAAATTTCCAGGAGTTCTAGGGTAAGGAATAACGTCTCTTATATTACTTATTCCTGTTACATACATAATTAATCTTTCAAAACCAATCCCAAACCCACTACTCATATAATCACCGTATCTTCTTAAATCTAAATATCATTGAAGAGGTTCAATATTCATGTTTAATTCTTGCATTCTACTTAGTAATTTATTGTAATCAGTTTCCCTTTGACTCCCACCTACTAATTCGCCAATACCAGGTACTAATAAATCAAAAGCAGCAACTGTTTTATTATCTGAGTTTTGATACATATAAAAAGCTTTAATTTGTTTTGGATAATTTATAACAGCAACTGGCCCTTTAATGTAATCATTTGCAAGGAATTTTTCATGTTCACTAGCTAAATCAATTCCAAATTCAAAATTTTGTTCTTCAAATTTATCTTTATTTTGTTTTAAAATCTCCAATGCATCTTTGTAATCAAGAATTTGTAATTTTGTTTCAATAAATTTGTTTAAATCTTCTAAAAGATTGCTTTTTACATTAGCTTCTAAATATGCAAATTCATTTGGTAATTTTTTAATTGTATTTTTAATCGAAGTTTTTAATAAATCATCTGCAAGATTTATGATCTTAGGTAAGTCATAAAATGCACATTCTGGTTCAATCATCCAAAATTCTGCAGCATGTCTTGATGTGTGTGAGTATTCAGCTCTAAAAGTTGGTGCAAATGTATAAACTTTTTTAAATCCTAATGCAAATGATTCTGCATGTAATTGACCAGTTACTCCTAGTGTTGCTTTTGCTTTAAAAAATTGTTCTGTGTTTTCATCATCTACAACAAATAATTCTCCAGCACCCTCACCATCATTTCCGGTTATGATTGGACTATTTACATACATAAAATCATTTTCAGAAAAATATTTGTGAATTTCTTGAGCTAAAGTTGATCTAATTAAAAATACTGTTCTAAGTAAATTTGTTCTATGTCTTAAATGTGGAATTTCTCTTAAAAAGTCTAATGTAATTTCTTTTTTTTGGATTGGATAGTCTTCATCAGATACACTTAAAAGTTTAAATTCTTCAGCCTGTAATTCAATAGGTTGTTTTGCGGTTTCTGTATATACTAATTTCCCCATTACATAAATTGCACTACCTAATCTTGCTGATTCAACTAAACCTAAATCTATATTTTCATTTTTTAAAACCACTTGTAAATTTTTAACTGAACTTCCATCATTAATTTCTAAAAAACGAATTTTTGTGTTTCCTCTATTGTTTGCAACTCATCCTTCGATTTTAAATGTTTGTCCATCAAATTTTGCTGGTGTTTCGTATATTTTTTTAACAGTCATAATACCTCTATTTGTTATTAATTTTCAAATTTATAAATAAATATTTATACTATAAAAATTTTACCAAAAATTTATTTTTTTAAAACCCTATATGCAAAATAACAAACTTATTTATGAAAAATACTAAAAATAACTAACCTAAATTTAAGTTAGTTACTATTTATAATTTCATATTTAAATTTATGATTTTTTGCAAATTCTTCAACATATTTATTATACTCATGAGTTTTTAGTGTTATGTCATTTATTTGTCAAAAAGCATTGTCTTTTATTTCTTTTATTGTTGAAGGAATTAAGACAAAATCTAAGTTTTTTAAGTTGTTAAACGTAAAGTCTTCAATCCTTGTAATTCCTTCATTTAAAATAATAGTTTTAATATTATCTTTAAATGAAATTTCTTGTCCTTGGAATTTCACTTTTGAATGTACAACTAAATCAGTTAAACCATTAGGAATTGATAACATTTGGCTAAAATTGTTGTTGTATAATACACCTTTATATGATGCGAGAGCAAAATTTCCCGATTCAACTTCTATACTTTTAATAAAAGGCGATTCAAATAATTCTTTTCCATCATTTAATGCTGTTGTTTCTTTAGGAATAACAATAAATTTTTCTTCAGAATTTTTAGGTGTCATTAACAGTTTTTTGAAGTTTTTGCTATACAATAAACCATTTTGTGAACTGAAAAAATTATTCTCTTTTGCTACTTCAAAGTTGTGTATTCCTCTTGTTCCTACATATTCAATATTTTTTACAAATCTAGGAACTCTTAGAGTATAAATTTTGTCATTATTTAAAATACTATCAGAAATATTTTCAACAATAATATCATTTAATTTATCGGGAATATTTGGATTATTTACTAATGAATCTTTTACTGATAAACCATTTCAATATTCGTATTTTATGTTGTCTTTTAAGTAATCTAAGCTTAACACACGTTCAACCATATGATCATTAGAAATTTCTTTTGCATCTAATCTAAAATATTTTTCACTTATAACTCCTCACGTAGCATCAGAGAAAAATCATTGTTTAGTTTCGGGGTCTAAAATAGCATTTCATTGATGCGCACCAGCTGAAGATCAACCAATAACCATTACAGTTTTAATATCTAATAAATCTAAAAAAGCTTTATATAAAATACTATAACCACCACAAACAGCATATAAATATTCTTTAACTAAAAAAGGATTTAATTTAGCTTGATTAGATTGTGTTGCATATCGAACATTTTTTCTAATTCAGTCAAAAACCAGTCTTATTTGTGTATTTTTGTTTTGTTCTCCTTTAATTATTGTTCCATGAAGAAAAGTATTTAATTTATTTTTTTGCTCTATTGTGTAATTATTTTCATTGAAATCATAGATATTATTTTTTGCTAAATCAATAAATTTTAAAGCTTGTGAATTAATGAATGTTCTTTCAGGATTGAAGTTATTATTTTGGTTGTTTGTTGATTTTTTAATAGCATCTAATTCAGGATAATTACTATAATCATTTTTGAAATTATTATCATCTTTTTTAACATTATTTTTATCAAAATTATCTGAATAATGTTCAGGTTGAGTGTCTTTTTGAGCAGATAAATCTGATTTTAGTTGTTTCATTTTTAAGAATTCATCGTGTAAAAAAGAGTAAGTTTGTTTATAGACATTTAATTCATGTTCATCATATTTAATTGGCTTTTTGAGTTCATCAAAATCTTCAATTATTTTATCTATTTCGTCTAATAAAAATTCATATTTATATTTTGTATTTTCTGCTTTAGACATTTGATATAAATTTAAAAAATTTTGTTGTTCATCAATAATTTTTTTGTATGAATTGTTTATTTTATTTACAAACTCATTATTTTCATCGTTTGAAGAATCATCATTATTTTCATAATCTATAGCTTCTATATTGTTATCTTTTTCATTGGTAGTTTCTGTCGATGATTGTTCTTGGTTTTCAGAATCTGTGTTTGATTCTGTATCTTTTTTTGTATTGTTTTGTGAATTTTCAGTTTCTGATAAATTATTATTAATATCTTTTTCGGATTCTTTTGTATTTTCTTCATTCATTACTTCTTCTGAATTTTCATTGTTAGTTTTTTCAGAATTATTATCTGAATTACTTTTATCTGAAGGTACTAATTTTAATGTATTTTTATCATTGGTTTTAGAATTATTGATAACAGCATAATATACACCCACAGAAGTAGTTGCAGCTACTATTGAAGCTAAAATACTTAATAATATTATTTTAGAAGATTTTTTCATATCACCACCTTATTAATTCATATTAAGTATATAGTAAATTATGTTTTTTCTTTTGATTAAGTTGCATAAAAAAACAGCCCCAAGGCTGTTTAAGAATTAATCAATTTTAATTTTTACTGATGGACCCATTGTAGCAGAAACTGTTAAGTTTAACATATATGTTCCTTTTACTGCCGCTGGTTTTAGACGTTTAATTGTGCTAATTAATGTTTGAGCATTTTCTGCTAAATCTTTTGTAGGCATTGATGCTTTACCAATTAATGAGTGAATAATTCCAGCTTTTTCTGCACGGTAATTTGCTTTACCTTTTTTAAGTTCTTCAACTGTTTTACCTGGTGTCATTGTTACAGTACCTGTTTTAGGGTTAGGCATTAATCCTTTTGGTCCTAATTTTTTACCATATTTTCCTAAAACTGCCATTATTTTTGGATCAGCTACTATAACATCAAAATCATATTTGTCTTGATTTAAAACTTCAGGAAGTTCAGATGCTGAATAAACATAATCTGCACCTGCTTCTTTGGCTTGTTGTTGAGCAGTAACATCATCTGTTGCTACTAAAACTTTAACTGTTTTACCTGTTCCGTGTGGAAGTACAACAGCTCCACGTAATTGTTGATCAGCTTTACGTGTATCAATATTTAATTTGATAGCAAGGTCGATTGAAGCATCGAATTTTGCATATGAAGCTTTTTTAGCTAATTCAATAGCTTCTTCTAATGAATAAACAGCATTTTTATCTACTAAAGCTCTTGCTTTTTGTAAGTTTTTTGAAATTTTTTTCATTAGTTAACTCCTTCTTCTGCAGGGTAACCTTCGATTTTAATTCCCATATTTTTTGCTGTTCCTGCTATTTGTTTCATTGCAGCTTCTAAATCGTCAGTGTTTAAGTCTGGTAATTTATATTCTGCTATTTGTTTTAATTGATCAACTGTTATTGTTGCAACAACTTCTTTTTTAGAATTATGTGCTCCTGTGTTAATTTTAGCTGCTTCTTTTAATTTGTATGAAGCTGGTGAAGTAAATATTTTAAAATCAAATGATTTGTCTTTATATACTCAAATTTTAACAGGGACAGGTTCACTTCCTCTATCTCTTGTTGCATCATTAAATTGTTTTGTGAATTCAGGCATTACAATTCCTAAACCAGCTAATGCAGGACCAGGTTTTGCTTGTCCAGCATTAAATTGTAGTTTAGCAATTCTTACTAATTCTTTAGCCATAAAATTTTCCTTTCAAAAATTGTGGTGCAAATGATTTACTATTATAAATCTCCCACTTGCTAGAGGCAATTAATAAATTGCATAAAAATTATATCAAAAAGTTTGATTTATAAAACCATTTAATTAAAATTAAAATAAAATTTATTTTTATACTCAAAAGTAAAACAAAATTACTGAATTTTAAATAAAAAAACAAAGTTACGTTTTATAACTTTGCATTATTTTTTTTATTTCAGTATTCAACGACAAATTTTTCATACTCGTCTTTTTTTGTAATCTCGTAATTACTTAAATCTAAATTTAAATACACATCGCCATTAAAACTCTCTTTTATTCTAGAAATAATTAATTCATCTGCATATTGATAATAATGCTCATAAACAAATTTTCCACCAGCAATAAATAAAGTTTCTTCGCTATTTTTATATTCATTAAATAAGTTAAAAAGTTGTTGTTCATTGTTTATTATTTTATCTGCTTTATCTATGTTTACATCAGATAAAACAAATATTTTTCTTGATGATAATGGTGGTAAAGAAAGAAAAGTGTTTTTACCAAAAATCAGTGCGTGATTCAGTGTTTTTTGTTTAAAATGTTTCAGTTCTTCTGATATTTTTCAAGGAAGCTTTGTACCGCTTCCAATCAAATTATTTTTATCCATTGCAACAATTAATTTAATCATTACACAGCCACCTTTGCTTTTATAGTTGGTCAAAATTCATAGTCTTCTAATTTTATATCTTCAAATTTAAAATCAAATATATTCTTGATATTTGGATTTAACTTAACTTTTGGTAATTTTTTAGGTTCTCTTTGAATTTGTAAATTCACCTGTTCTAAATGATTTAAATAAATATGTGCATCTCCTATTGTGTGAATAAATTCACCAACTTTTAAATCACATACTTGTGCAACCATCATTAAAAGTAAAGAATAAGAAGCTATATTAAAAGGTACGCCTAAAAATAAATCTCCACTTCTTTGGTATAGTTGCAGCGAAAGTTCTTTATTTTCATTAACATAAAATTGAAAAAATGCATGACATGGAGGTAAAGTCATTTTATCAATTTCAGCAGGATTTCATGCACTTATTATATGTCTTCTTGAAAATGGATTGTTTTTTATATCTTCTATTAATTTTTTGATCTGATCAAATCCAAAAAAATTGCGCCATTGTTTTCCATAAACAGGACCAAGATTACCAAATTTGTTTGCAAAATCCTTGTTCTCTTTAATTTTTTGTGTAAATTCTTTAATTGATTCACCATTATATTCTGAAGAGTTTTTAAAATTTTCATAAGGTCATTCATTTCATATATTTACATTGTTATCTACTAAATATTTAATGTTTGTATCACCTTTTAAAAATCAAAGCAATTCAACGACAATCGATTTTCATGCCATTTTTTTAGTTGTTAAAAGAGGAAATCCCCTTTTTAGATCATATCTTGTTTGTGTTCCAAAATAACTTACTGTTCCGGTATTTGTTCTATCATCTTTTTTTATACCTTTTGTTTTTACCAAGGCTAAAAGTTCTAAATATTGTTTCATATATTTCCCTTATTTTTTTCTTATATTATTAATGATAATAAAAAAAGAATAAAAAAAGTTATTAAGTCTTTTTTTATTCTAGATCATCTGATTCTTCAGATTTAACTTTTATTTTTTTTACATCACTTACTAGTTTTTTTCCCAAAATATCTTCTACATTTCTATTAAATTTATCTGCTTGTTTTAGAGCTACATCTATTTTATCAATTGAATCTTGATTGTATTTTCTAATATTAGCTAGATTCTTATATAAATTTTGGAAATTAGTTTTTATATTTTCTAAATATCCAATTATTTTGTGAGCATCTTTAGATATTTGTGCTTGCTTATATAATAAGTGTGCACAATTTAATGCCGAAACTATTGCTGATGGTCCAGCAGGAATTATTTTATAATTTCTTCATAATTGTTCAACTAATTCATTATTATCATATACAAATCCATGTAGTCCTTCAGAAGGTAAAAACATAATAGCATAATCTAATGTGATATTTGGTACTATATATTTTTCTGATATTGATTTAGCCTGTTGCTTAATTGTATCAATTAAATTTTTCTTATTTAAATAACTTTGATCATCTATATATTTTCTATAAAGTTCTAAATTAAATTTTGAATCAACAGGAAGTCAAAGTGATTCATTACTTTTATCAAAAATTTTGACTGCAAAATCTACTTTGTTATCATTTTTTGGGTTAATATTAAATTGTTTTTGAAAAAGTTCAGTAGAAGTTCCAAAAATTTCATTTAAAATATTTTCTAAGTTAATTTCACCAACTTGGCCATATAACTTTGCATTTGTGAAAGTCTTATTTAAAGTCATAACTGAACTTTGAATGGTTTCAAATTTAATTAAACTGCCATTTAGTTCATTCATTCTTTTTGCTATTTCTGAAAAATGTGTATTTAATTTTTCATTTATATCTTTTGATAATTTTTCTTCAAAAGTTTTATTAATATCTTTTAAACCACTTTCAATTGAATTATTAAAGTTTTTTGTAATGTGTTCCAATTTATCTAAAACTTGATTTGTAAGTTTTTCAATTTGCTCTGTGTTATCTTTTAAAATTTTTTCTTTTATTTCATTGAAATTTTTATTAAGACTTTGAAACTCATTACTAAATGTTTCTTTTCAGTGAAAAACGTTATCATTAATATTTTTGATTGTTTTATCATTTGAAGAAATATTGTTTGAAATTTTTTCAGCTAAGCTACCATTTGTTTTTAAAATTTCTTCTTTTAGTTTTTCAACTTTAGTGTTTAAATCATTTAAATTTTCTTTTAGTAAATTATTATCGTGATTTTTATTTAAAACTCTTGCCTTAATGTTTTTAATTTCTCAAAAAACATAGCAAAATGTGACAACAACACTAATTAAAACTAATATAAGTAGTACTATTGAAGCTAATTGCATTATTTAATCAATTCTTTACCAAAATAAGGAACTAATACTTTAGGAATTGAAATTGTTCCATCTTCATTTTGATAATTTTCTAAAATAGCAGCCACAACACGATCAATTGCAAGTCCACTACCATTTATAGTGTTTGCGTATTGAATTTTATTGTCATTATCACGGTATCTAATCATTGATCTTCTGGCTTGAAAATCAAAGAAAACAGAAATTGAAGAAGTTTCACGGTATTTTTGTTCACTTGGAATTCATAATTCTAAGTCAATTGTTTTAGCTGAACTAAAACCAATATCTCCTGTGCATAATGAAAGTTCTCTAAAAGGAATTTCTAATAATTTTAAAATACTTTTGGCATCTTCAACTGTGTCGTAGAAATCTTGTAAAACATTTTCATTATTTGACAATTTTACAAGTTCTACTTTATGAAATTCATGTTGTCTGATTAATCCACGAGTATCTTTACCACCACTTCCTGCTTCAGAACGAAAACACTTAGTGTATGCAACAAATTTCTTAGTTTTTGATAAGTCAATAATTTCTTGATTGTGATAATTTGTAACAGGAACTTCTGCAGTAGGTATTAATCATAAATCTTCATTTTCTAATTTATATAAATCTTCTTTAAATTTAGGAAGTTGTCCTGTGCCAATTAACATTTTTGAGTTAACTAAATGTGCTGGCATTAATTCTTCATAATCATTGCTTATATGGGTATCTAACATAAAGTTTGTAAGAGCTCTAACTAATTTAGCTCCATCTTTTTTGTATAAAACAAAACGACTTTCTGCTAATTTTACTGATCTTTCAAAATCCACTATATCTAAATCTTTTGCAATTTCATAGTGAGGTTTTACGTTTTTTACTAAACCTCTTCCTAGTGTTGGATATTCATTAATTACAACGTTTTCATCTTCACTTTTACCAACAGGCACATCATGATAAGGAATATTTGGAATGCTTAGAGCAAGTTGTTCTACTTGTTCATTTAAAGAATTTAATTCAATACTTTCTTTTTCAATTAATGTTTTAATTTCATTTACTTTTTCTAAAACTTTATCAACCGGTTTTTTATTTCTTTTTAAAATTCCAATTTCTTCACTAAATTGATTTCTTTGCGCTTGAAGTTGCTCTACTTCAAAAGTTTTTTTGTTTCTTTTTGTAACAAAATCAATTAATTTTAGCACTTCATTTGTGTCGAAATTTCTATTTTTTAAACCTTCTATTGCTTTATCTTGATTTTGTAATAATCATTTTAGATCTAACATAATTTACTCCTGACTTACGTAATATCTTTATATTATACTTTTATAAGTATAGAAAATTTTCAAAATGAATTAAAAACAAAAAATTAACGATTTAATAGGATGCATTTTTTGTCATTATTTAGTATGTTTTAGTTTAAAATTTAATAATATATGTCAACAATAGTTAAAGGAAAATTTACAAAAGAGATATTTTTATCAAATGATGGTAATTTTAGATTAACGGGTTTTAATGTTAGTCAAGTCATTGAACAAGATAATAATTTTGTTTTAAATAAGTTTAAAAGTATCTCTCTACGTACCGAAAAATACACAATTGAATACAATAAAATTTATAAAATTACCTTAATTGATTTAAAAAATCCACGGTACCCAAGTACATACGGAATAGAAAATATTGAAGAAACAAATGATATAGACAAGGCTTATATTTTAAAATTTTTATCATCTAGTGCTTATAAGGGAATTGGTCTTATTAAAGCTCAACAAATTATAGAAACTTATGGTGTAGATGTTTTAGACCAAATTAAAGATAAGAAATTAACTCATGTAGATTTAAATATTTCATCTGAAACATATGAAAATTTGTGTAATGATTTAAAAAATAATGAAGCTGCAACTAAATTGCGTTTGTTTATTTATGAGTGTGGATTAAGTGATATATTTTATGGAAAATTAATTCAAGCATGCCCAGCAAGTCAATTTTATAAAAAATATTCAGACAATCCATGGCCACTTTATTTTGAACTTGAAAATATTTCATTTAATGACATTTTAAAAATTGCCATTAAATTAAATAAAGAAGATTTGCCTGAACGAAATCAAATTCTTATTTTTGACATTTTAAATAATTATTTATTTGATTCTGGAAATACAAAAATTCCTATTGCAAATTTATTAATGGAAGTAAGAAAAAAAGACTCAAATCTATCACAAAACGATTTTTTTGATGCTTTAGAAAAATTAATTGAAACAAAAAAAATTATAAAATTAAATAGTTTATTTGTTGAACCTATGTGGCTATATGAACAAGAAAAATATATAATTTTAAGATTAAAATATTTAATAAAAAATGGTGATAGAAACCCAATTAAAATTAAAACAAATAAATTAGATAGTGTGCAAAAACAAGCAGTAGAATTAGCGTTAAAAGACCCACTAAGTTTAATAACCGGAGCTCCTGGAACAGGAAAAACATTGGTAACGAATGAAATTATTAAACAACTTAGAAAACAATACAGTGAAGAAGAAATAGCAGTTGTAACACCAACCGGTAGAGCTACAATAAATATAAATAAACATAACATTATAAAAGCATCAACAATTCATTCTTTATTAAAATGAGATACAGAAGGCGGACATTTTGGAGCAAAAGAAGAGTCATTGAGCGTTAAAGTTTTAATAATTGATGAATTTTCAATGGTATCTACTGACTTGTTTTATTATTTGTTATTTGCACTAAATCGTTATGATCTTAAAAAAATTATATTAGTTGGTGATAAAGATCAATTGCCAGCAATTGGTTCAGGTTATTTAATTAATGATTTTATAAAAAATGAAATTACTAAGACAATATATCTTGAAAAAAATTATCGTCAAAATGAAAATTTTGAAATTATTGAAGATGCCAAAAAAATTAATGATTCAGAAATACCTAAATTTAAAGGAAATAGATCATCTTTTATTGAGGTTGAATCTAGCCAACTTGCAAATATAATAATTAATAAAATTGAAGAACTTCATAATAAAGGATATACAAAAAAAGATATTGCGATTTTAAGTCCTATATATAGATATCAAACTGGAATTGATAATTTAAATGAAAAAATTCAAGATTTTTATAAAACATTAGAAAATCAAAAACCATACAAAATATTTAATAGAACTGTTTATATAAATGATAAAGTCATTAATTTGGAAAATGACCCAAATAAAAATATTTTTAATGGTGAAATTGGTTATATTGAAAAGATTTCACAAACTAATGCAAATTCAGGGCAAATTTTATTTATTTTTGTAGTTTTTGAAGGCGGTAAAACAATAAGTTATACGCCATCTGAGTTTGTTAAAAAAACAATGCTAGCATATTGTACATCAGTACATAAATACCAAGGCTCAGAAAGTGAAATAGTTTTAACTGTATTATTTAATGAAGCAAAAAATCTTTTAAGCAAAAAATTAATTTATACTGCAATAACAAGAGCTAAATCTTATTCTATTATTTATGGACAAAAGTCTGCGCTTGAAATAGGAATAAAAAATGATAAAGATTCAAGAAGAAGCACTTCTATTCAAAAACTTTGAGAAAAATTATAAAGGAGTAATATGAAACTAATTATTGGATTAGGCAATCCTGGTGAAAATTATGAAAACACAAGACATAACATTGGTTTTATGGTTGTAGACAGTTTAGTAAAAAAATTAGAATTGGAAAATTCTTGAAAAGAAAAATTTAAAGGAGAATTTGTTAAAGGTGATGATTTTATTATTGCAAAGCCTTTAACATATATGAATTTAAGTGGTGATTTTGTTCAACAAATTGTACAGTTTTTCAAGATTTCCATAAATGATATTATTATTGTTTATGATGATATGGATCATGCAATTGGCAAAGCTGTTGTTAAAACAACCGGTTCAGCTGGTGGACATAATGGTATGGCTGATATAATCAATAAATTAAACACAAAAGACCTAAAAAGATTAAAAATAGGGATAGGTAGACCCACTTATAATACAAAAGATTTTGTTTTAGGTAAAATTCCCGAAGCTGATCAAGAAACATTTAATAAAACAATAGATAGAAGTGTTGAGTTTTTAGAAACATTTTTATTTAATGATATTCGTTTTGCTATTACACAATTTAATACACAGACAGATTAAATATGGAAGAAACTTTACTTTTAGCAGTTAGTGGTGGTCCTGATAGCATGTTTATGCTAGATAGGTATAAAAAACGTAATATTGTTGTTGCTTTTGTTAATTATAATAAGAGAAGTGATTCTTGAAAAGATGAAATGATTGTTACTGATTTTTGTAAAAAATATAACATACCCATGCATATTTTTAGTGTTGCAGATGATTTTGAATATGAAGGAAATTTTCAAGATATTGCAAGAGAACAAAGATATGCTTTTTTCAAAGATATATATGACCAATATAATTGTTCAAAATTACTTATAGCTCATCACAAAGATGATTGATTAGAAACAGCAATTATGCAAAAAACATCAAATAGGCACGTTCTTTATTACGGTATAAAACAAAGAAACTTACTTAATGGAATGAATATTTATCGTCCTTTTATTCATAGATATTGAAAAGATGAAATAGAACAAAAATTAAAAGATAAAAATATTAAATATGCAATAGATTACACTAATGCATTAAATGTTTATACAAGAAATAAGATTAGAAACAAATTAAAATTATTAACAAAGGATGAAAAACAAAAAATGATAGAAATTTTTCGTTTTTCTAACAAAAAATTCACTTATATTAATAAAGTAGTAGAAAAAGAAATAGAGTTTTGAAGAGAACAAGAATTTAGTTGTGAAGAAAAAGTACTTTTAAAAATAAGATATCCACAATATGTTTTATTTTATTTATTACATGATAATTTCAAAGATATTAAAATTTCATGAAATAAACTTTCTTCAATATGAATGTTTATTATTTCACAAACCAATAGAACAAGTAAATATTTATTAAAAAATGACACTTATTTGTATAAAAAGAAGCATAAACTTATTTTAAATTAATAAAAAAACCAACTATAATTTAAAATATTATTAATATAAAACAAAAAAAGGAGGTTTTATGAAAAATAATAAAGACAATGATAACAATAAAAAACCAAATTCATTTTGAAATTCTAAAGCAACAAAGTGAATGATTACATTTATTATTATTGCAATAATTATCGCAATTATTTTAGTTATTGTTTTTGTAAGAAAAGATTACACTGAGAAAAAAGATATTTATTTCTTACAACAACAAGTGTTAAGAGCTGCAAATGATGTGACCGATAACATTTACATAACTAAATTTATTGATGATGGTTATACAGGGCGTTTTGCTATAACAATGGTTGATGGTAGTACAACAAACAGTTTTTATGTTTATGCAATGCCATGACAAAAAGAAGAATTTTATAAATCAGTTTCATATTTATCAAAGGATACTGATTTAATAAAAGCAGCATTAATATCACAAACTGGAGACAATGGAGTTTTAGAAGGTGTTCAATCTCCAAGTAACAATGCAAGTTCATGAATAAGAATGATTCCATCTGCTATAGTTACTCTTATTATGATTATCTTTTTCTTCTTTATTTTCAAAAGTTCAGGACAAATTTCTGGAATTACTCAATCTAAGAGTCAAGCAATTAGAGTTGAATCAAAAGTAAAATTCTCAGATATTGCTGGAAATGAAGAAGCTAAAGAAGAAGTAATGGAGCTTGTAGATTATTTAAAAAACCCTAAAAAATATTCTGCAGCAGGGGCTAGAATTCCTAAAGGTATTTTACTTGGAGGTCCTCCAGGTACAGGAAAAACACTATTAGCGAAGGCGACAGCTGGAGAAGCTAAAGTTCCATTCTTATTTATATCTGCATCAAGTTTTGTTGAATTATTTGTTGGTATGGGTGCTAAAAGAGTTAGAGAAATGTTTAGAGAAGCTCGTAAATCAGCACCAGCAATTATATTTATTGATGAATTAGATGCTGTGGGAAGAAGTCGTGGAGCTGGTATTGGTGGTGGAAATGATGAAAGAGAACAAACACTTAACCAATTACTTGTTGAAATGGATGGTATTACTGAAAATAGTGGAATTTTAATAATGGCTGCTACAAACAGAACCGATGTTTTAGATCCTGCTTTATTAAGACCGGGACGTTTCGATAGAACTATAACAGTTGGATTACCTGATGTAAAAGAAAGAGAAGCTATTTTAAAACTTCATGCAAGAGGTAAAAGAATTGATAAAGCAATTAATTTTGCTCAAGTAGCAAAAAGAACACCAGGATTTAGTGGTGCTCAACTAGAAAACGTTGTTAATGAAGCATCATTGTTAAGTGTTAGAGAAAAAACTGGTGTTATTACTATAGAACAAATAGATGAAGCCATTGACAGAGTAATGAGTGGTCCTGCTAAAAAATCTAGAACTATTTCTAAAGAAGAAAATATTGCGGTGGCTTACCATGAAGCAGGTCACGCAGTTGTAGGAATCAAGATTAAAGGTGGAAATAAAGTTCAAAAAATCACCATTATTCCTCGTGGAAATGCTGGTGGATATAATTTAATGATGCCTGAAGAAGAAAAATACAATCGTTCTAAGAAAGATCTTTTAGCTATAATTACTTCATTTATGGGAGGAAGAGCTGCAGAAAGATTAATTTATGGTGAAGATAATATTTCTACAGGAGCTAGTGATGATATTTCTAAAGCAACTCAAATAGCCAGAAGAATGGTTACTGAATGAGGAATGAGTGAACTTGGTCCAATAAAATATGAAGAAGATTCATCAAACCCATTTTTAGGAAGAGATTATGCTAAAAATGCATCATTTAGTTCAAAAGTAGGACAAGAAATTGATTTAGCTGTTAGAAAAATTATTATGGAAGCAGATAAAAAAGCTCAAGAAATTCTTGAACAAAACCGTGAATTATTAGAATTAATTAAAGAGGCTCTTGTAATTAAAGAAACAATAGTTGCAGAAGAAATTGAATACATTTCAACACACATGCAATTACCTCCACAAGTTCTTGATGATAAACAAAAATATGGTGGTAGTGAAGAAACAAAAGAATTAGATTTTGACTCATTAATAAACGAAGTTAAAACAGAAAATTCAATACAACCACAAGAAGAGTCTAAAGAAAATTTAGAAGTTTCAGATAATGAAGAAAACTAAGATTTACAATATACAAAAAATGACGCGCTTGCGTCATTTTCTATTTTTTAGAGCGCTTTTTTCTGAAAATTATTCAAGAAAATAAAGAAACAATACCTAATCCTAATGGAAATAAAAAGAATAAATAATTTTTGTTTGAACTTTCTTTTTTGTTTATTTTTTCTTTATCATTTTTTAAATTAATTTTATTTTTTAAGTTTTTATCAGTTTCTAAGCCTTTGTCTTTTTTATTTTTGTTATTTGATGATTCATTGTGAGTTTTAGTATTTGAAGAATCATCTTTTTTTGTGTTATTAGTTGTTGAATCAGAATTAACATTTTGATTATTTGATTTTCCTAGTTCTGATGAATCACTATTATCTTCATTATTTGTGTTTGTTTCTGTGCCTTTTTCTGTATTATCTACACCACTCGAAGAATTATCATTATTTTTAGGATCTGCTGGTGTTTCTAAATCACTTTCATTTTCATTTGTTGATCCTGCTTCTTTTGAAAAAGAATCACCACCATTTTCAAGACCTGTAATTTCTGAATCACTTTCTTTTTCACTAGTTGAATTTGCTTCTTCTGATGAAGTATCGCTACCGTTTTCGGAATCTTTGGTTTTTGATGAATCTTCGCTATCATTCTTATTTTCTGAAGAATCTTCATTGTTTTTTGTATTTGCTGTTGAATCAGAGCTTTCTTCACTATCTTGTGAATTTTCGTTTTCGATTGATGTATTATTTGAATTTTCTGTTTCTGATGATTCAATATTTTCATTAGATTCTTTGGTTGTTTCTTCAGTAGGTGTTTTATCATTTGATTCTTCTGTTTGATTATTATCTTGACTGTTTGAATCATTTTTTTCTTTTTCTATCATTTGATCTTTTGCATTTTTATCATTTTTAGCTGATTGAATATATTCGTAGATTTTATCAATTGAATTTTCGTATCATGATACATTTTTTTGTTCATTTTCTACCAAAGAATTTATCTGTGAATTTAATCTATTTTTTATTTCTAAATACTCAGGTTTTTTAATTTTTGCTAAAAAAGTTTCAACATCAGAAAGAGCATTTTGATATCTTTTTTTAGCATTTTGAATTAATATATCTCTATTAGTGATGAAACCTTGAATTATTTGATTTTTTACGTTTCTAAATTCATTATTAACATCACTGATTGTATATGTTATTTTAATATTTCCTTTGTCATCATCACCAACTAAAGAGATGGTAGAAATTTTGTATTTTGAATTTTCGGAATTTTTAATTAAATTTTTGCTTGTGATTTGTGATGGTAATTTGTTGGTTTTATTTCTTGTAGATACTGAAAAATAGAAACTATTATTATAATTATCAAATTCTTGTTTTCTTTGTTGTTTTTCGTAGTTTTGTTGTGCCTTATTTTTTTCATCTTCTAAGGTATTTAAAAAACTTTGTAAAGAGTTTTTACTGTTTTGAATTGATGAAACATTAGCATTTTCAGAGTTAACAATATTGTTATGAGTTTCGATAAGGTTTTTCATTTTTTCTATTAAGTTTTGATAAACATTATTTTTATTTTTAAGAATATTTATTTGTTGTTGTCAATTATCTTTTATTAAATTAAAATCTTTTCTAGCTTCCTGAATCCTTACTAATTCTTTTTGTTTTTCAATAAATTCATTAGTTTCCACTGTTAATTCTGTATTTTTTTGGTTATATGTTTTTTGTGGAAATCAATTATAATCTGGAGTTAATTTATAAGTTTTTACTTGAATTTTTTGTAAATGTTTTAAATTAGCATCAGGTAAATTAATAACAATTTTATTAGAATTAAAATTACTACTTGTTAAATATTTAATTTTTTGATTATTGATAGTTATTTCAATATTTAAATTACGATATGCACTTGGATTATCGTTGGTTATTAATGTTATTTTTTTATCTCCCTCATAAATGGGTTCAAATTTTAAATTTTCAACATTATCACCCAAAACACCATTTTCTAAAAGATAATCAGTGTAATTAAAATTAGTTCTATAAATAGATTGTACTAATGATGGACCTGGAAAGTCGCTAAATACTAACCCAAGTGTTGTTAAATTATTGTGACTATTAATGTAATTTACTACATTTTGATTAACTTCAGGAGATGATGTATCTGGTCTACGTCCACTTGCATATGAAGTAAAATTCACAAATAATCTTCCATCTCAGTATTGTTTACTGCTTGATTTTTCAAAATGTTGTGTAATATATTTTACTTTTTCTTCACTAGAATTTATTCCATCATATCTATCTTGTGTTGTTTCATTTGCTACTATAGTTCTATATCTAAAACCACCAACGTTATCGGTATTTATTTTATGGTGCAAATGGTTTAAAACAATAATTTTTCCACGATATTGTCCAATATTAAAACCTTTTGTACGAGCAATTTCATTTACATCCTTACCTTCTGGATTATAAACATAATTTCTGTATTTGCTGTGTACCACTTTTTTATATTCTTCATTTGCTTGTTTTGCATAATAAGATTTATCCACATTAAAATTTTCATCTTTAATTCTTACAACAAGAAATTCAGTGGGGTGTTTTTTAAGAAAATCAGCATAAAATCTAAAAGCATCATCTAAGGTTTGATAAGAAGGAATAACCCCATGAACTAACCGGCCATCATTTTGCATTCTTAAATCAAATGCTCTAATTCCTATTTTTAATTGGTCTTCAAAATTAAAGTGTTGTGTTGTAGCTAAGAGCGAACCACCAAATGTGTATAAAAATCCATATCCGTTATACATAGTTGAATCGTGTGTACCAGGTAAACTCAAAGAAGATAAAGGTCTTGTATCAGGTAATTCTTTCATTCGATCAGTAGCTAAATAATTATTTGCAATTACTCTTGTATTTGTTACTGTTGCAAGATTAGGTTTTTTGTATACTGTTTTATCTATATTTGAATTATAAGTTGCTGCGGCAAGCGAAAAAACCGGCAATACAGCAAGCGGCAATAATAATAATTTTTTGTGCATAAAACCTCAATCTTGTTTATAAAAAGTAATTTTTACCTTAAATAAGGTATATTAAACTACATTATATATGGAATTCTTAAAAAACATAATTATTTTAAAATATATGCACTTTCAAAAATATTAAAAATAGATGATTAAAAATTGCTCTTTTACAGGTAAAAATTTGAGTTGGAATCTGTGTTATAATTTAGAAACAAAAGGAGATATATGGCTAAAAATAAATTAATAGTTTGAACGGTGTTAGGAACAACTGCGTTGATTACATCTGCTGCTATAACTGCCGGTGCGGTTATAGGTATAAATAAAAATGCACCTATGAAATTAGTATTAAGAGGATTGGAAAATACTGAAAATAAAAGTAATTTTTATAGTGGACAAAAAGTAAAATTTAAGCTTTTAACACCAAAAAACAAAGAATTTGATTATTTATTAGTAAATAATAAAAAAACAAGTGTAAAAATTGAAAATAATTTATTCGTTTTAGAATTGCAGCCTCAAACAAGAATAATAGAGGTTAAATATAAAGATGGTGATCAAAAAACTTATTCTATTACGTTACCAAAAAATATTCAAGTATTAACTGAAAATATAAATATTGATAGCGTCATTGAAAATACTCAAGTTGAATTTTTAATAAATAATTTAGAAAACACTGTAATTAAGGATTTACTGTTAAATGATGTGAGTATAAAAGATAGCATTAGTGACAGTAAATTTTTAATAACAATTAAGGAAGATAGTGTTTTAAAATTAGTAACTGAATCTACTGATAACAATGAAAATAAAGATACAAATTCAGATTCAAACACAGATTCAGAAACTGATAATGATTCTTCAACAACTGATAATAATGGCGAATCATTAACTGATACAAATAATGTAGATGCTGATGGTAATTCAGAAGAAAATAAAGAAAATACTGGAGATTCAAATACCGAAAACACTTCAGATTCAGATTCAAACACAAATATTGAAGAAAAAGTAAAAAAATCAACAATAAATTTAGAAGGTTTTGTTGAAAATACTCAAGAAGTTAATCAAAATGAAGCAATAACTTTACATTTAAATATACCTGAAAATAATCATTTATTAACACTTACAGTTAATGGAGAAGATAATAAAAATTCAATTATAAATAACACATTTACATTTACACCAGATAAAGAGAATTATGATATTGTTGCTACATATGAAGTTAATACATATTCATTAAATCTTCAAAGTCAAGAATTGTCAGTGAATGGTGATTTAGATTTAACCAAAATATCTTATGGAACTAGTGTTTCAGTAAATATTAGTGTGCCTAATAACAAAAAAATAGCAAAATTATTACTTAATGGTTCTGATAGAAGACACAGCGTAAATAATAATGTTTATACATTTGAAATAACAAATAATACTGATATAAGTGTTGAATTTAAAGAAATATCATCTCAAAAGCAATATTATTCATTGACACTAGGAGAGAATTTAGTTGTTTCAGATGATATAAATAAAGACCGCGTTGAAGGCACACAGTCAGTAAGAATTTTTATAAATATTCCTTCAGGAAAAGAAATTAAAAGTTTATTAGTTAATGATGTAAATCAATTAGAAAATATGAATGAAGATAAAACATTTATTGATTTAAATTTAACTAAAAATACTAATGTTAGTGTTACATTTAGAAGTTCAAATCAAAATAAAGGCTCAGCAATGATTATTTCATCTCAAAATCAACATTTTGAAATAAATAATCAAGTTAAAGATTTTTATTCTTTAAATGCAGGAGATAAAATTTTAGTTAAAATTGTTAATATTCCTGAAGGTAAAGAAGTTAAAACAATATTATTTAATAATCAAGATATTACTTCACGGGTACAAGGAAATTATTTTAGCGTTGTTGCTACTAATAATTACCCACAATTATCAATTGAACTTCAAGATAAAACTCCGGTTGTTATAAACACAGTTGAACTTGAAAAAACAATTAACTTAGCGGATGAAAAGAAAAAATCATCAACATATATTTATGAAAATAGACAAGAAATAAAAGATAAATTTGATGAAATTTTAGCAGAAGCTAAAAAAGTTTTAGCCAATCCGGAAAATCAAGATAAAGTAGATGAAAATGTTTGAAATTTACAAGATATTATGGATGAATTAAATGGTCAATTCTCTGAAAAATCTATTGATTTAAAAAACATTGAAACTATTGAATTACTTAAAGTTTCAAGCACACATGAAACAGAAAAAATCAATGCACTTACTGAACAAATTATTGATTTTACTGATTATAAAGCAAGAATAATATCAGATAATAAAGAATTTATTTTGCCAATTAAAGCAGCAGAAGAAGAAAATCAAAGTTATATTATTTCAGTTGATTTAGATAAAATAGTTTACTTTAATAAAGATAATGATGCAATTCAAAAATTAACTTTTGCAGTGGATAAAATATCTCATAATGATAATGAAATTACTGATTTTAACACTTTAATTACTAAATTAAATAATGCAACTGATAATCAAGAAATTATAATTGGTGCAGATTTAGATGCAACTGATACAACAAGTAATTCATATGTAACAAAAACTTTTAAAGGTGTTTTAAAAAGTTCTAATGGAAGAATATTTGCAATTAATGGACTTAAAAAACCCTTATTTAGTAAAATAGAAAACGCAAAAATTGAAAATATTAACATTTTAAATGCAAACGTTACTTCAAACTCAACATCAGGAATTTTAGCATCTGAGGTTGTAGATTCATCAGTAAAAAATACGAAAATAACAGGTCAATTAAAATATCAACAAAATGGAATAAATACAGAAAAAATTGGTGGTGTTTTTGGAACTGTACTGGGTCTTACATTTACGCATAACACAATTGATGTTACATTAGATATTTCTGCAAATGACACAGATTCACAATATTATGGAATATTGTCTTCACAAATTAGCGGATACAATCACTCAATTGATATTTCTAATAATTACATAAAAGGGAATATTCAATTAGATAGAAATCATTCAAGTTCTAAAATTGGTAAATTAGTTGGAAATGTTTCAAATGTAGAAATTCAAAAAACTATTGTAGATGTTCAAAGTGGTTCATATAATTTAATATTTGGTCAAACTTACAATAATTCAGCACAAATTTCAGCAAGTTTTACTACATTAGATAATCAACCTAACGAATTGCAAAAAATTGAAAAAAGTGAATTAACACAAAAATTATTAGAGCTAGGAATTTTAGTGGAAACTCAACAAAAAAACGATTTTGCTCATGTTAATTTTGCATTAGTTCAAGATTATGATTCAAAAAGAGAAATAGCATATGATAACGTAGCTAAATTAATTCCATTTTATGATAGAAATACAATAGTTTCTTATGGAAACAAAATAAGTACTTCTGATGTCTTATATCAAAAACGTATTTCATCTCTAATGCCTTTAGATGATAATAATAATTTTGTTGGTAATTTATATAATAAAGATGAAATCAAAAAAATATTTATTACTTTTGAAGATAACACAAGCACAACATTTACATTATCATCTCCGGTAGAATTTGAAAATAGCCATATTTTTGAATATTCATTTAATAATTTAATTTATACACCATATCAATTTTTAAATAAAAATTCTGATTTAATTAATGAACTAAAATCTGAATTTAAACAACTACAACTAAATTCACAAGAATTTATTAATCACGTAAAAATGAATGAATATGTTCAAAAATTAAGAGATAAAAATAATAATCAAAGCATAAATTTAGATATGAATTGATTATATTTAAATGACACATTTAAACATGTTCAAGATAATATAGATAATTATTTAGAATCAATTCTTGCAAATTATAAGGTAGCAAATTATAATGATTTAAAAATTAAAGAAGTAGTTAAAAAAGAAATATTAGATAACAAAGTACAAATAATGTTAGGGCTTTCATATTTAGAAAGACTTTATAACATAAAATTTGGTCATTATAATATAAAAAATATTTTGATGTTTAATCCTGCATTTTACAATAATGATATAAATAATATAGAATTTATAAAATCAATAGGTAATTTATCATTTGAAGATTTATTATTAGAAAATAACTATTCAACTTTTACTAAAATATTTAACACATTAAATAAACACTCAAAAGATGCAAATAAAGATTTATATTCATTTTTAGAATTAAATAATTCAATATTTAACAACAAAACTATGTCAGAATGACTAAAAGAATCATCAAATGCATTTATATATGAACTTTCATCAGAAAAAAATAACGTTGATGTTTCTTTATATAATAGACTAAAAAATAAATCAACCGCAAGATCATATATACTACCTCTTCTAAATGTAAAAGAAGATAACATTTATGTAATTTCTACTTTTGCAACAATATACTTTGGTGGATATGGAAGAAATATTGATGAAACTATTGCAAAAGACTCTCCTGAATACAAAACTAAATTACAAGAAACCAAAAATAAAGTAAAACTTTTTGCAAATAAATTTAAAAACTTCTTAGAATTAATGTATTCAGTTTCAAATGACGAAGGTAAAAGAGAAATGCAAAATACTATTACTGAAATTTTTGATGGTTATTGAATAGTTTCAAAAAATGGTCCTGATTATAAACAATCTTCTGATAATCGCCGTAGATGAGCTGATAGATTTGATGAAAACTACTCACCAATTAAAGATTTCTTTGGACCAATTGGTAAATATTATCCACAATCACCTAAAAAAGATGGAGCATATGCTAACCAAAACACAAAAATAATAAGATTTGATAGTGCTGATGTTTTAAGTATTGAGGGAGCTTCAACATTAACTCACGAATTAACTCATGCTTATGATAAAAAAACTTGATTACAAAATCACAATTATAGACCAGGTCAAGGACCTGAAGCATATGCCTTAGGATTCTTTGAATCAGCAACAAGTAATAACACTCCTTACTATAGCTTTAATTTCATTGCTAATTTAAATGGTGAAGTAACTACAAATAACTCAATTGATAGATTCAAATCAAAAGAAGATTTTAAATCATACTTACATAATTTATTTGATGTAACTTATTTAATTGAAGGACTTGAAGCGGAAGTTATTTCAAATAGAACTAATGAAGAAAAATCTCAAATACTTGAAAAACTAGTTCTTGAAAAAGACGATGCATCAAAATGAGATAAAAATTCTAAACACATTTATTTTTATACTGATAAAGATATACAAAAAGGGTATGTACATGGTGTAGATAAAGTTGAACAATTATCTGAAGAAGAATTATCAAAATTGACATCATTAGATGCTTTAATTGATAATAATGTTATATCTAAATCTGAAAACTTTGCATGAACAAGAGATTCAGAAACAAAACAAAAAACAGCACAAAGAACAAATAATTTAAATTATTATTTTGTTTCACTATATAACCCTATTTTTGCAGCATATGCAAATGATTCAGGAACTTCAGGTGGATTAATGTTTAGAAAAACAGCATTTGAGTTACTTGCTGAATACGGTTGAGATAATGGGTTTATAAAATATGCAACTGATTCACTTGCTCAAAATGCAACAAATAATGAAAAATTATCTGATACATATGTATTTTCACAAATATTTAATGGTCAATACAATTCATATGCAGAATTTAAAAAAACAATGTATAAACAACGTCTAGCTAAACAAAACACAATAAAAGAAATTACTGTAAGATACAACAATAGAGATTATTTAATAAGAAATGGAGATGACATTAAACAATTATTAAAGCAAACATATGATGATAATTTTAATGATATAAAATTAAATCCACAAAAAGTATATTTCAATCAACTTCAACTAAAAGAACAAATAATTAAAAAATTCAATGAAAAAACAAATAATTTTAGAGAATCAATTTTCAAATAAAAATTACAAAATCAGCATTTTATAGTGCTGATTTTTAATTAAAAATCAGGACAAGAATTCGTGTCCTGATTAAAGAGTAATTTTTTTATTTAAAAAATATATTTCACCAGCAATTGTTTTTGTGCTGCGGTTTAATTTAATATTTTTAACAAATACCAAAAACTCATCATTTTTAAATCTTCAAAGATGTAAAAGATATTCTTGATTTTCTTTTGTATATACTGAATAAATGTATAGTAAATAATATTTCACAAATACATATTTAACTAAAATTTTTTTAACAAGTATCACAGCTGTCATAATACTTGGAATTACTCAGTGCATTATATAGTTATAAGGTTTGTTTGTTTTAACAATATTTTCTTCAAGTGGAGCTAAAAAACCAAAAACTGCAATTGTAAATAACAAATATAAAAATGGAATTAATAAAAATGTTCAACTTAAGACAATACATGCTTTATATAAAACTTTTGATTTATATAAATTTGTTTCTATAGTACTATTATTTAATTTTTTTGTTTTGAATAATTCTTCTTGTTTTGTGTATTTTGAATAATTATCAATAATTTTTTCTAGTGATTGATAATTATTTATTTCACTGATTAATTTGTCGTATTCATATCATCCAATTAACAACTTCACATAAAAAGCAAGAAATTTATTATGTTTTTTATGATAAAGTTTTTGAATATAATACATCTCTAATGTTCTTTTATATTTAGTCAATTTTAGTATTTTATAACAAAATCACAGTAACAATACTAAAAATGGAGTCATTGCAGTTGAAAATGGTGTTTCAACAAAAGCGGGCTCAAAATATAAAATTATTCACATAGAAAAAATACCAACTCATAAAATTGGCATGATTATACGGTAGTAAAGTAATGTGCGTTTAACTGATTTCATGTTAATAAAATTATAATAAATAAAATTATATTTTTTTCTTTTTATAATTTATGTATGGAAAAAATATATAGAGGCATTGTAATAAATAAACAACTGTATGCTGATGCAGATGAAATAGTAACAATATTAACACCTTCTAAAAAAATAACTTTTTTAGCAAAAGGAACACAAAAACCATTATCAAAAAATAGAGTTGCTTTACAACTTTTAAATCTTATAGAAGTAGAAATTTTTGAAGCTAGACTTGCAACAAAAGTATCTAAACTTAAAAAAGCCAACACACTAATTTTTTTTAATTTAGATACTGACAAAAGAGTGGTTATAAATCTTTTAAAACTATTAAATGCTGTAAAAGAAAATTTTTATTTAGTGACGGATACTTGTTTTCATTTGTTTAATTTATTTGGCCATGGTAATGACTACAAAATATTTTTATATATTTTAAATCAGTCACTACATTGTTTTGGAATTTATCCCAACTATAAAGGGTGTGTAGTTTGCCAAAGAAAAGATAACATAATAGATTTTGAGTTTTATCAAGGTGGATATTTATGTTTTAAACACTCAAATAAAACAAAAGAAATAGAATATTTAAAGTCGGTTTATTTTTTAAACAAAGATTTTGATGATTATCAAGCAAATTTTAACAAATCTTATATCAGACAAATATTTGAAGAACTTTGAAACTTTTTAGAAGAAAACACTTATATTTAAAAACCAAAGGATTTTATGATTTTTCCTTTGGTTTTTTATCTACAGCTTTATTGTTTTTAACTTTTGGGTTTTTAGTTTTTGAAACCTTTTTCTCTGTTTTAGGTTTCTTTGTTTTGAGTTTTTTTGTTTCTGTTTTTGTTTCATCAACTTTTTTAGTAACTTTTTTGGTTTTGGGTTTTGTTTGTTTTAGTTTTGTATCTTTTGTTGTTTTTGTTTTATTATTTTTTGAAGTGTTATTTATTTGTTTTTTTAATCCATCGGCCATTAGTATTGTTGAAACAACAACTACATTACGTCTTTTTTCCTTGTAAAAGAAAGGCTCTAATCTATCTTTTATTAATTGTTTTAATTCGGGAATAGTTCAGTCTTTTTTGTTTCTTATTGTATATAAAATAGCAGAGTGAACTAATCTTTTAGCTTCATCAACTAATTCAGTAGAATTTTTTACATAAAAAGCACCACGACTTACAATTCTAGGTTTTCCTAAAATTATATTTTTTTCTTTATTAATAGCAACAATTACGTGTACAAATCCATTTGCAGCTAATTCCATTCTTTCTTTTAAAATATTTGAATTAATTTTTGAAACAATTTCACCATCAATAAATACCGGTCCGATATGAATTCTTTGATCAGTTAAACTTAACTTATGATCTAATAATTGATATACTTCACCCATTTTTGCAATAACAACATTTTCTTTTTTAACACCGCATTCAGTTGCTGTGTAACCATGAACAACACTCATTCTATACTCACCATGATAAGGCATAAAATACTTAGGTTTTGTTAATTTAAAAATAGTTTTGTGTTCATCTTTGTAAGCGTGACCTGATGTATGTAAATAACCATCAACACCATTTTCTTTTATTATTGCACCTAATTTATAAAGTCTGTTAACTAATAATTCAATTTTTGATCTATTTCCTGGAATTGGACTTGAACTAAAAATAATAACATCACCTTTTTTGATATCAATTTGTGGATGTTTTGACATTGACATTTTAGCAAGTCCGGCCATTTCTTCACCTTGTGAACCTGTGGTTAGAACCAATAATTCATTGTCTTGATATTTAGAAATTTGTTTTTTATCAATAAAAACATCATCAGGAACATCAATATATCCTAATCTTCTTCCAATTTGAACACTTTGAACCATACTTCTTCCAAAAGCAACAACTTTTTTATTCATACTTGCAGCAAGCTCTATTATTACTTTAACTCTTGTTAAATTTGAAGCAAATGCAGTTATAATAACTTTTTTTGTTGCGGCTTCCATATGTTTTTTTATGTCTTTTAAAATATCTGATTCAGAAGGAGAGTGGTTTGGTCTCATTGCATTTGTTGAGTCACTTAATAAAATATCAAGCCCTTCATTACCAATTTGTTCTAATTTAGAAAAATCAGTTAAGTTTCCAATAGGTGTGTAGTCAAAACGGAAATCTCCAGTACACATAATAGAACCATTTGGTGTTGTAAATCTTATTCCAAAAGCATCGGGAATTGAGTGTTGAGCTGTTCAAACATCGACAACAACATCATCAAAAATATATTTAGAATCTCTTTCAAGTTCAATAAATTCAACGTTAACTTTAATTTTAAAATCTGCAAATTTTAATTTTAAATATTGTATAGCTAATCTTGGCGCATATATACGTTTTACATCAACTTGCTGGACTAAATATGGTATCCCACCGATATGGTCTTCATGACCATGAGTTATGAAAACACCCATTACTTTTTCTTGGTTATCTTTTAAATAAGTGTAGTCGGGTATAGAACCTTTTATTCCTGTTGTAAAAGAATCGTGAAACTTAATTCCGTTGTCTAATATAAATATTTTGTTATTGTGTTCAATTGCAAGGGTTGATTTACCAATTTCTTGAAATCCGCCCATTCCCCATAACTTGGTTGGTATCATTTTTTCTCCTAATTATTTTTTTGAAATACAAGAAATTATTATTATAAATAATAATAGTATTATAACAAAGAAAAAACAATTTTAAAAATTTAAAATATTATGTTGATAAAAATTAAGTTATTTTATATAATTACAATATAAATTATTTAGAAAATGAAGGAAAACATGTTAGAAGAATCCCCGAAGAACCTTTATGGATTAGAAAATATTGAGCAAATATCAAATAACAATTTATTTTTACAAATTACATTATTAATTGTTTTAATTTTATTATTAATTACATCTGCAATTATCTCTGGTTCAGAAACAGCATATACTTCTTTAAATTTAGCAAAAATAGAAAATATGTTAGAAAAAAAAGAAAAAGGTGCGAAATTAATAAAAAAACACTATCTATCTTTTAATCAAACACTAAGCACTATTTTGTTTGTAAACAATTTAGTAAATATTGGATCATCAGCACTAACTTCATATATTTTAGGTATATGAATTGGTGCAAATAGTCAGCTGATTCCTATAATTTCAACGGCTATTTTAACACCAATTATTGTGGTATTTAGTGAAATATTCCCTAAACTAATTGCAAAGTCGCATACAGTCGGATTTTTAAAATTTGCAGTTTATTTTATTCACTTTTGATACATTTTAACTTATCCAATTACTTTCTTTATCTCAAAACTTGGAAAAAAAGTTTTAGTTACAAATAGTGAAGAAGAAATAAAATCAATGCTAAATATAGCAAATGATGAGGGAGTTTTAGAAACAAAAGAAGCTAAATTAACTCAAAATGCACTAGATTTAGATTCAACAAAAGTTTTAAGCCACTACATTAGATTAAAGGATGTTTCATTTATTGAATCATCTGCAAATATAAAAGAAGCTTTAAATATTTTTAATGAAACACAATATTCTCGTTTACCAATTAGAAAAAATAATAAATTTATTGGTATTGTTTTATTAAAGGATATATTTTTATTAAAACAAGGAAAAGTTATAAATTATCTTAAAAAAATTCCTAATGTTACGGTTAATATGAGTTTATCAAAAGCATTAGAAAAGATGAGATTAAATCGTAGTCAAATGGCATTTGTTACTCAAAATAATACTTCAGATGAAGTAAAAGGAATTATCACCATTGAAGATATTTTAGAAGAATTAGTTGGTGAAATTTATGATGAATACGATACAGATGAAGAAATATATGAAATTTCATTAGAAAAATCAAGAGCAAATGGTGACGTTGATATAAAAACATTATTCAAACAACTTGAAATTGAAATTGAACTTTCTGATGAAGAATCAGATATGGAATTAGCAAATTGAATAACCCTTAAAAATGGACATAAATTAAACAAAACAGAAAAATTTATTTATCAAGAAGAAATTTCATTCAAAGTAATAAAATCTGGTAAAACTAATCAAACAACAATTTATGAAATCAATATTTTATAAAGTGAGCATTTATATGCTTATTTTTTTATAAAAAAATTGGGAAATACTCCCAATTTAATTATTCAGCTTTGGTTTCTAAAATATCACCAAAGTATGTTTTGTAATTTTCTGGATCATTGTATTTTGCTAATGTAGCAACAATTTTTTGGTTTATTAGTGGAATTTGAATTTGTTCTTTTGTAATGTATTTTTCAATTTCTTCGACAGGCATTTTGTATAAATCAGATAATTTTTTGTATTCTAAAGTATAATCTTCATCATTTAATTTGATATTTTCATCTTTAGCTAATTGTGTGTATGTAAATGAAACTTTTAGGTTTCTTACAACTTCTGCATTGATTTCTAATGAAAGTTTTTCTTTTGTTGATTTTGTAACTTCTAAGTATTGTTCAACATTAACACCCTGTTGTTTTAATGAATCTTCAAAACGTTTGTAGTAAGCTTGCATTTCTTTACGAATAATTGCACTTGGTAATGGATATTCTGATTCTTCAACGATTTTGTTAAATATTTCAGTTGTGAATTTTTCTTTAGCTTTTTCAATTTTTTCACGTTTTGTTAAATCTTTTAAATAATCATTTAATTCTTCAAGTGTTGTAACGTTTTCAATATTTATTTCTTTAATAAAATCTTCATTTACTTCTGAAAGTTGAGCTCTTTCAATTTTGTTAATTTTAACTTTAAAAGTTGCAACTTTGTTTCTTAGGTGTTCCATGTGGTAATTTTCAGGGAATGTAACTTCAAAACTGCCTTCATCACCTTTTTTAAATTGTTTTAAAGCATCTTCAAATCCTGCTATAAATGATTTTGATCCAATTTCTAATTGGAATCCTTCAGCTTCTCCACCGTCGAATGCTTCACCATCAATAAATCCTTTGAAGTCAAAGTTTACACGATCACCATCTTCAATTTTTTCTTCTTCTACTTCGTATAAAACAGCGTTTTTTGTTTGTAAGGTTTTTAGTTGAGTTTTGACATCTTCTTCTGAAACTTCTATGCTATCTAATTTAACATTTAAATTCTTATAATCATTTAGTTTAATTTCAGGAAGTAATGGATATATGAATTCTATTGTAATATTATCATCTGAAATTTCTTTAATGTGGTATTCCGCACTATCCAAAACAAAGTCGTCATCAGTAACTTTTTCTGCTGCTAATTTTATAGCTCCATCTAAAGTACCTTTTAGTGCTGCACCTTTTACTTGTTCACTACTAATGTGTTTATCTGCAACTTCTGCTGGCACTTTTCCTTTTCTATACCCTTTTACTTGAACTTCTTTACGTAGTTTATTTAAACTTTTTTCTTGTTGTTCTTTTCAGATTTTGCTATCAACTTCAACAGTAATAACTAATTCTGAAGTATCTTTGTTAATTTTTCTATCGATCATTTTTACTCCTTTGATGTGTGATATTTATAAATTATATAATAATTTTTAAAATTTTTCTGCCAACTGTTTTTCTTGTGCATTTAAATCTTCAATTGTTTTTTTGCCCAATAAGAAATCAGTAACATTTTCAATGATTTTTGGACTTATAATATTTTTTTCAAAAATTATATCTATTCAGTATGAAGTAATATATTTACTAAATACTTGTATTGCTATTTTTGCTTCACTTGGATTTTTTTCATAATGGGTGTGAATTTTCTTTTCTATTTCCTTTAATTCATTATTATCTTCAATATTTTTTAATTTTGAAGGATTTATTATTAAATCATTAAATTTAAAATTAAAATCTATTTTTTGAGAATGTAATAAATTATAAATCAATGTCAAAAGCAGATCATTTTGTTCATCCATACTGAAAAAATACTGAAATTCATGTGCAAATTCTTTTAAATCTCTTAATTTTAATTGATTATACATAATCATAAAATAATAATCAATTTGTATATTTTGAATAGTTTTAATCATTTTATATGTTTGTAAAGACGATGTGGTTTGTTCTCACTCTTTTAATATAAAAATGGTTAAATCTCTTTCCATTTCTCTAAATACAGCAGTATGCTTTGATAAAGGATTGTTAATTATTTTTTGATGTAAATCATATAAAGCTAAAATAGCATCACTATTTTTTAATTCTTGAATTTTATCTATAAAATCCTTGGCTTCTTGTTCATTCATTTGTTTCCTTAATAAGAATATTAAATTCTTGTTAAATATTATTGTTTTTTAATACGTTTATAATAAATATATTATATTATATAAGTATAATAAATAAAAAATGATTTATTAAAAAACAAGGAGTAAAAATGCCTTCAATTATAGACATTAAAGCTCGAGAAATTTTAGATAGTAGGGGTAATCCAACTATCGAAGTTGAGCTAAAAACAGAAAATACTAAAGCAGTTGCAAAAGTTCCTTCAGGGGCAAGCACTGGTTCTAGAGAAGCTTTAGAATTAAGAGATAAAAATTCTAAATATGCAAACAATTGATTTGGTTCAAAAGGTGTAATGCAAGCCGTTGATAATGTAAATAATATTATTGCAAAAGAAATAATCGGTATGGATGTATTTGAACAAGAATTAATTGATAACAAAATGATTGAATTAGATGGAACAGAATTTAAAAGTAAATTAGGTGCAAATGCTATTTTAGGAGTATCAATAGCAGTAGCTAGAGCAGCAGCTCAAGAAAAAAAAATAGAATTATATCAATATCTAGGAACAAAAGATTCAAAAACTTTACCTCTTCCTATGTTAAATATTTTAAATGGTGGTGCGCATGCTGCAAATACAATAGATTTTCAAGAATTTATGATAATGCCTTTAGGAGCAAAAACATTTAAAGAATCATTACAAATTGCTAATAAAGTTTTTCATACTTTACAAAAACTTTTAAAATTAGCAAATCAAAATACAACAGTTGGTGATGAAGGTGGATTTGCACCTAATTTACATACACATGAAGAAGCATTAGATTTTATTATAAAAGCAATAAAAGAAGCGGGATATAATCCAGCAACTTCAGGTGAAAATGCAGTTGCTATAGCATTAGATGCTGCTGCAAGTGAATTTTATAATGAAGATAAAGAAGTTTATACATTTAAAAAATTTGAATTTGCTAAAAATTTAAATCCTGAAAATTTTAAAGATTATAAAAATTATAAATCTACTTTCACAACCGAAGAATTAGTTAATTATTATGAAAAATTAATAAATTCATACCCAATAATTTCAATCGAAGACTCACATAGTGAAAACGATTGAAAAGGGTTTGAAATGATGGTTGCAAAATTTGGTAACCGCGTACAAATAGTTGGAGATGATTTAATTGTTACAAATCCAAAATATATTCAAAAGGCAATTAATGATAAAGCAATTAATTCAGCTTTAATTAAAATGAATCAAATCGGAACATTAACCGAAACAATTAAAGCAATTAAATTAGCACAATCTAATGGATATACAGCAGTTATAAGTCATAGATCTGGTGAAACAGAAGATACAACAATTGCTGACTTAGCTGTTGCATTTAACACTGGACAAATTAAAACTGGTTCACTTTCTAGAACAGATAGAATTGCAAAATATAATAGATTATTAGTAATCGAAGAAATTTTAGGTAGTGATTCTGTATTTGATACACAAAAAAGTTTTAGTAATTTAAAGAGGTAATATAAAATGAAAAAATCAACCTTAAAGAAACTATTTATTAGTTTTGCTATTATAAGCGCAATATTATTACTAACCACAATAATTTTAATCGCTATAATGTTTTCAGGATCTAAAAGTGAAGGTGGATGAGATCAATTTGGATGAGCCTTATCTTGAGGCTACATACTTAGAATTTCTTATATAACCACCGGAACTGTTGGTGCTGTTACATGTATTTTAACAATAGTTTTTGCTAGTTTATATTTAAAAGTAAGAAAACAAGAATTATTAAAAAATAAAGAAAAATAAAACAAAAAAGTGCGTTCGCACTTTTTTTATTATTCAAACATTTTATTATAAAGTTCTAAATCACTATTTTTTATCAGCAATTTTAAATAATTTTTTGTTTCTAAAAAATCTTGTTCAAAATATTTAAAAGGAAAATATAAACCTCTTAATTTATTTATATAATTAATATTTTTATGATAAAAATATAAATAAATGTAATAGTATTTTAATTTTTTTCTTGCATATATTAAATTAAATAAAAATCATAAAATAAGCGACATTATTAAAACAAAAATACTTAAAAAACTTATATTAATTATTCATTGTGAAGAAACTTTTAAAAGGGCTAACAAAAGAATAGAACTTATAAATTCTACAAAAATTATTACAATAAAAAGAAGATACAATCATTTGTGAATTTTTTTGTGTTTGTGTCAATTTTTTAAGTTTTTATTAAGCACTAAAAGACCTTTCTATCAGTTCAATTAAAATTTGTAAATCCATATTGGAAATATTTTGTCAAAATTTATGTGAATATTTAAAAGTAAGTAACTCTTTATTAGTATTTGTTGCCAATTGTTTACAACTTAGTAATGGAACAATTAAATCAATAGTTCCAGTTACAATTGAATATTTATCAGATAAAAAATACAAGGGTTTGACTTGATTTTGAACATATTTTTTATTTAGCATTTCTTGGGCTAATAAATTCTTAAACCTAGATGAATTTATTAAATTTTTAGCAAAATCAAGCTTTTTAGTTATTTTTGCTTTTAATTCTGTGTTTTGGTTGTTATTTTTTTGTATTTTTATTAATTCTTTTGTAGGTGTATTATTTTTTATAAATGATTCTAAGTTTAAAAAATAATTAAAAGGACTGGTTAATATAGCATATTGAGCAAAATTATTTTTAAGTGCTTCTAGTGCACTTATTGCTCCTAAACTATGTGAAATAATTACACAATTTTGTAAGTTGTATTTTTTTATAAATTCAATTGTTATTAATTTATACAACTCTAAATTTATTTTGTTATTATAAGAACTTAATCCACAGCCCGGAAAATCGAAAGTTGCAATATCAAAATTTCGATCTTTTTCATTTATTAAATTTTTATATATATTAAAAGACGAATTGAATCCATGCAGTAGCAACACTTTATTTTTTTTATTTGTGCTTTCTACATAAACATGAATTTTTTCGCCTAATAAATTTATAAAAGTATTATTCTCCATAAATAGTTAAAATAATTTCTTCGATATCTAAACCACCAAACATTTCAGATAAATTATCAAAACTCTTTAATATTTTTCTTGTTTCTTGTTTATTATATTCAGAATTTATTAACTTTTTAGTTACTTCTGAGTGATCGGTTAGAGCTAAAAAGTCCCCTTCAAATACTATATTTTCAAAACGAGCTTCTTTTATTGAATATTTAACTTTCAGTATTCCTGTAGTATATTTTGCTTCATTTGAAACTGAAAATGGAAATTGTTTTTTAAATAATCATTCTTTTGTTTGTACGTAATCGCTAATTTCTTTTACTCTTGGTTGGTATTTTTCAGGTAATTCTTCAACCTTACCATTGTAATGTTTTTCAAAAAAACTAATCATACCTTTAATAAATTCTTCAACTGAAATTCTATTTTCTAGTACGTCAATTACATTTGTAACACGCTGACGAGCGCTTTTAATACCTTTTGATTCCATTTTTAATTTTGAGGGAATTAAAAATTGACCTAATTTTTCTAAGTTTGCATCAAATAATATAGTTCCGTGGTGACAAATTTTATTTCCTAAAATGTATTGTGCATTTCCTGAGAATTTTTTATCATCTATAACTAAATCATTACGCCCCTTGAAATAAGCATTTACACCTAAACTTTTTAAATAATCTAAAATAGGTGTTAAGAATTTTTCATAGCTTTGGTTTTTATCTTTTTGAGTGATAAAACAGAAATTAATATTTCCTAAATCGTGATAAACAGCTCCACCACCACTTAATCTTCTTGCTAATTCTATTTTGTGTTTTTCTAATTCATCTACTTTAACTTCTTCAAATACATTTTGATTTCTACCAATAATAATTGCATTTTCATGTTGATAAAAATAAACTATATCTTCAGTTAATTCTGTATCTTCCATTAAGGCTTGTTCATAAGGTAAAGTAATATAAGGAGAAAAACTTTTTCCTAAATATATTTTCATAATTTCCTCTTTTTGTTTCATTTATATATAATAATAAAATTATAATTCTTTAACAATTAAATACAAAAAATTTAAATAAAAATATATAAAAAGTTCCCGAAAATAAAAAAAATGGCGATCGCGGCGGGACTCGAACCCACGACCACATGCTTAGAAGGCACGTACTCTATCCAGCTGAGCTACGCGACCACTTTTTTATTGTGTAATTATATTTTAGCACAAAAAAAATTATGACATTAAAAAAAGTAACATTCTGAAATGTTTTGAAGTTAATTTTAACTCATATTTTATTTTTTACTAAAAACTTATTATATTAAATAATTTAATTATTAATGATTTTCTAAGTATTTTTTAATTTTTTGAGCAATTTCATTTGACACTACTTTTGTTAGTTGTTCAAATGAAGAATTATAAATATTATTGTATGAGCCAAAAAAAGATAATAACTTTTCTTCTGTTTTGTTTCCAATACCTTTAATTTGTGTTAAAAAACCTTGAAAACTAGAACTATTTGATTTTTTAGAATGTTTTTGTTTAGCAAACTTATCTACTTCAATTTGTATATTTGCTAAAAAATTAAATAAATCTATATCTGTTATTTTTATTACTTTATTTAAATCAGTAACTATATGATCAGTTTTATGTTTATCATTTTTTACTAATCCGATAACTTTTGAATGCCAATTGTATTTATTAAGAACTTTTTTAATTTCATTAACTTGACTAAAAGCACCATCTACTATGATTAAATTAGGGATATTATCGGGATTTAACTTAATAAATTTTGATATTCCTTGTTTCATGTATTCAACATCGGCTTTACGGCTTTCGTTTATTTCTAGATTAAAAAATCTTCTTTCGCTTTTGTATAATTTACCATCAATTATTCTTAAAATTGCTGAAACAGGGTTGGTGTTCTGCAAGTGACTGTTGTCAATTATTACAATATCTCTTAAAGAATTTGATTCAAGTATTTTTGCTAATTTTTCAATATTTATAATAGTTTTTGATTCCAAAATATTTAATTTATTTATTTCAATATCAGCCTTATTTACTGTATTTTGTTCAAGATTTAAAAGAATTTTATTAAAAATACCTTTTTCAGGATATTTTAATTTGGTTTTTTGTGTAATATCTAAGTTAAATTGTTTTATGTCATGTGTAAAAAGCACTGTTTCTGGTATTTCATTTTTTAAATAATAAACATTTAAAAAAGAGTTAATAGTTTCTTCAAAATTAAAAATTTCATGTATTGCAGTTGTTGAAGTATTTAAAAGTGTACCATAACGGTAATTTGCGACACTAAGTACAATGTAAGTATCTTTTTTTATAAAGAAAAAAGCATCAAAATTTTCGTAATTTTGCAATTCAATTACTTGATTTTCTTGCATTTTAGAAACAAGTTCAATCACTTTCTTGTAAATATTGGCTTGTTCAAATAAAAAGTTTTCAGCAGCTATTTGCATATTATTTTCTAATTCCAATAAAAACTTTTTATCTTTAAAATGCAATATTTCTTTAATTTCTAAAAAAACTTGTTTAAGATATTCTTGACTAAAATGTTCAATTTTTAAGCCATTTTTATACAAATATTTAGATTCAAAATATTTTTTTAAATCCGTTACTCCATATCCAAGAGGTAAAGGTCCATAATATATAGCATTAGGCTCTTTTTTATAATAAAAAGCTCTTTGAATCAGTAGTTTTTTATCTAAAATTTTTATTTTTAAATAAGGGTATTTATTATCATCTAGCAACAAAATGTTATATCTTGGTTTATGTTTTTGAATTGATAGTTGTTCAAAAATAAGCGCTTCTTTTTCGTTTGCAAAAATATTAAATTCAAAACTTGCAATTTCTTCTACAAGTTTTGTAGTTTTGTAGCTATTTATTGAACCTAAAAAGTATTGTTTCATTCGTTTTTGTAAATTTTTTGCTTTACCTATATAAATTATTTCATTTCATTTATTTAGCCAAAAATAAACACCCGTTTTATTAGGTACAACATCTAAATCTTCTATTGTCATAAAAAAATTATATGTGTTTTTAAAAAATATTTTTTGTTATAATGCATCTATAAGACTAGGTTAGGAAGTATACGGTGCCGTAGCCATTTTTTTAAAATTAAAAACAAAAATGAGGAAAACCCCTCATTTTTTTATAAATTATCATAATCTGCAAGATTTAATATTTCAGCTTCACAATCTTTTATGATTTGATCTATTAAGTTTGCATCATAAATTTGAGCACCACTTGCTCTATGGTGTCCACCACCACCTCATTTAACAGCAACATTTCTTACTCTTGGCCCATTAGATCTAAATTCACAACGAATTTGATTTTTAGCTTCCTGAGTAAAAAATACTCATATTCTATTGTCATCTATATTTGCTAAGGTATAAGGTCTATTTGCCTGTAGTGGGTCTAAAATACCAAATTTCTTTTGTGTTTCCAGGTCAAAATAGAAACTTACAACCTTATTATTTATTTTCATATTTGAGTGAATAAAAGCTTCAATTTGTATATCTTTTAAAGATTTTTTTTGAAGATTTTCAAAAATTAAATCTTTTTGAGCTCCATCTTTTCATAAATTAGCAACTAAATTTAAAGAATGAGAATTAGTTAAATTAGTTGTTAATCTTACACTATCTGTATAAATTCCTAAAAATAAGTAAGTTGCAGCTTTTGCATTAACTTTTCAGTTCAATGCGTATGCAATTTCAGTAATTATTTGTGCAGCTGCCGGACTTAAAGGATCAACATAAACAAGTGAAGCATCTAAGTCATCATCATTTGGGTGATGATCTATTCTCATAACTTCATCAAAATAATTATTATCTAAATATTTACGACACTCTAATCTTTCTTTAAAATTAGCATCTACTATAATAGCTAGTGAATTAGGTATTTTTTCTTCTGGTAATTTGTCAAAATCAAAGTCTAAAAAACTATATATCCCCTTACTATCACCAATTGTATACACGTTTTTATTTTCAAAATTTTCTAAAATTAAGTGTTTTAGTCCAAATTGTGAACCTAAACAATCTCCATCAGGTCTAATGTGGTGAAAAATTATTATATTATCAAATTGTTTAATTTTGGTTTCAATGTTTTTGTATATCTCAAGTTGTTTATTTGTTAGTTGCATGTTTAATAATTTCATCTTGTAAATCTTTTATTATTAATTTCATTTCTGATTTTGATTTTAACATTGCACCACTTGCTAATTCATGTCCACCACCTCTTCATTTTTGAGCGATGTGGTTTATTCATATTCCATTTGATCTTATTCTTACTCTAATATCTCCGTTATTCATGTCAATGAAAAACACTCAGATTTTTGTATCACCAATGTTAGATAATATATTTACATCATTAGCTTCATCTTCATTTAAACCAAATTTTTTCTGAATTTTCTTTGTAACATAAAAATAAGAAACTTCTTTTTCGTATTTAAATTTTAATAATACATAAGCCATGAAACGAACTTTTCTTTCGTCGCGTTTTGCAAGTGGAAAGTTTACATCTCAAACACTAAATCCATTGTCTTGGTGTAAATAAGAAACAACATCAAAAGTTCTTTTTATAACACTATGAAAATTGAATCTTCCACTATCTGTATTAATTGCTAAATAACAATATCTAGCTGCTTTGTCTGTCACTTTTCAATTTTCTTGCATTGCTATGTATGCAATTTGTTCTCCAGAAGCTGCATATTCAGCATCTTCTCAAGTGTAATCATAATTTATATCTGGCTCAACTGGGTGATGATCAATTCTTAAAGTTTTAGTAAATGTTTTATTAACTATTAAATCGGCATCTTGAATTCGATTACTTGAGTTAGCATCAACCACTATTGCTAATGAATTTTCTAAGTGTTCTGTTGGAATTTCATTTATATTGTCATGTTTAAAATTCATAAATGGAAAAATATTTTTACTATCTCCAATTACATAAACGTTTTTATCAGGTAAGTTTGTTTTTATTAGTTCTGCTAATCCAAATTGAGATCCAAGACAATCGCCGTCTGGTCTAATATGGTGAAATATAAAAATATTTTTAGCTTCATTAATTGCTTCAACAGCAATTTTATAAGTATTTTTAGCCATATTTCCTCCTTAATTTTATTTTATTTAAAATACTCATTTGTTTTAAAATTATATATTTATTATATTAATATAAAAAATATTTTCAAAAATTTATCAAATGTATTACAATTTAAATATAACATTATGAACACAAAAACAAACAATAAAAAAATAAACGCATTTTTAAAAATGGAAGTTTAACTTCTCTTTTAAAATCGCGTTTTTTTATTACATATTTAGGAGAAATTATGAGAAAAAATAAAAAAATTCTTTCAGTTATTGCTGGATTAGGATTAGCAACTTTATTAGCTGCTCCTCTACTTGCAGCATCATGTACTAAAGAAACACGTTTTGACCAAGTAAATGATGGAAAGATTAAAATTTTATCTTCTTGATCTGAAACAAATAAACAAGGAATAGCTTTAAAAGCTGTTGTAGAAAAATACAACGAGTCACAAAAAAATGAACCTGGATTTATGCCGGTTGAAATTATCACTAGTGCAAAAGGTTATTCAGATAATGAATGAGAAGCAAAATTAGCAGCTAAAGATAAATCAACATTCTTTAACTTAATGATTAACTATCCAACTGTAGCTTCCAAAATTGCTAAATATGACATGAATTTAAGCTTCAACACTATTAAAACAGAAATAGATAACGTATTCAGTACAGAATTTACAGCTATCAACTCAAGTATTGCTGGAAATAAAAATGGAGAATATCTAGTTATTCCAACAACAAGATCTGGAGAAATGAATTCAATCGACAAAGCATTATTTGGAAAATTCCTAAAAGAATTACAAGATAATGGAGCAACAATAGCAGAAGATTCAAAAGAATGAGCAAATGAATTTATTAATCAATATACAAATGCTCAATTTAAAGCAGAACATGATTATATTGACTCAGAATGAGCTTCAGGAAAAACAACTGGGGAAGACTTAGAAACAGCTAAATCTGCAATAAGTGGTTATGTAATTTCAAAAACAATGCTTGATAACTATGTTGATTTATTAAAATTTGCAACATTAGCAAAAAGTTTATATGCAAATAATAATAATTATGTAATAGGGTTAGATTCATTTCCAAATGCAACATTTGTAATGGCAGCTTCACTAAATAACTCAGCTGACGGATCATTAATTGTTAAGGACGACAACAACCAAAGAGATGGTGGATTTGACTTCAATGCTTTAACAACACCAGGAACAAAAGAATACCAAAGATTAGAAGAAATCTATAATGCTATTAAACAAGCAATTGCTACAAAAGCATTATTTATTGGTGGGTCAGGATCATATGGATCATCAACTTTAACAACACATAAAATGGCTATGAGTATCGGTTCAACAGCTGGATATACATACAACTTTGTTAAAGGAGAAAAAGTAACATTTGATTTTAATAAAAATCTAGCAATAAAAGGTTCAATTCAATATGCTAACTTACTAGGAGAAAAAAATACATCTAAGGCAGATTCAATTTTTACAATTAAAGATGGTTCAGAGCATGTTAACAATTTATATGCTAGACCATTAACAGATGCTGATGGAAAATATGACCTTGGAACTGAAGCAGGTGATACAACAACAGTTGAAAAATTAAATACTTTAACAGCAAGTTCAATTGGCGGGGTTTTAACTTCAGATAATAAACTTAAAGAAGAAAATGGGAAGGTAGTATACAAAGTTTCAAAAGATAAATCAATTATCTTAGAAGGTGCAATTAAAATTGGAAAATTAGGACAAAAAGGTAAAAAATTCTTTGATCATTTCTTCTTACCAACTTCATTAGTTAATGTTGTTGATTTACCAAAAGAAAAAACATTACAAGAAAATGAAGCAGCATTTTTAAACGCTCCTTCAAAATTTAAAAAAGATTCTACAACAAGCCAATTTACATTACAAGGACCATCAATTATTGGAATTCATGCTAATGCAGAAGAAGATAAAAGTACAACACAATTTGTTAAATGATTATTAACAAATAAAACAGAAACTATTGAAATTCCAGAAAGCAAAACTTCTACAAAAACTTATACAAATCAAACACCTATCGAAGTTTTAGCAGACTTTGGTTCATACGTAGTTCCATCAAAAGACTTGTTAGCAAAAGATCTACAAACATTAGAATTAAACACTGCGAATAAATTATTATTTAAAAATCTTCAAGCTATTTCTAATACACCAGCTGTAAATAAAATTGTTGAAGACGTTGCAGCTCCTAAATCACAAACATTAAGAAATGCACTTGAATCAGCATCTAGAGCAGCATTTGATAAAGCTGTTCAAAATCAAGATTTTACATTTGAACAATTTGTAAGCAAAATTAAAGAAACTTTAAAATAATAAAATGAAATTCAAAAAAATAAAAAATAAACTTATTTTATCAACATTAGCTATTTCAGCTTTTGTTTGTTTTTTAACAACCGCAGTTTCTTGTTCTTATGAAAATAAAGATAAAGAATCAAGTGATCGGCAATTTAGAGAAGAAATAAAGTTAGATTTTGATGAAAATATTGGTAAAAAATTAAATGAAACTATTACCGTTGAAGTGTGAGAAGATTTTTTTAAAACAAAAAAAGTAAAAAAAGAATTAACATATTGAGAACAATTTAAACCAGTTGAAGGAACTGTTGTTCAAGTTTATGATGGCGATACATATTTACTAGAATACAAAGATGAATCTGGAAATGTTGTTAGTCAAAAAATTCGTTCTTGAGGAATTGATACACCAGAAACAAAATCTGTTCATACACCTAATGTATCTGATTTAGAACAAGAATATTCTGATAGAGATACCGAACATGCTAAAAGTTTAATTTTAGGAAAAGCAGTAAGAACATACTTTTTCCCAAGTGGTTCTACTTATGATAGAAGAACTGGAATTACATTTTTTGGAGATAATTTTGAAAAATGTTTTGAATTCCAAATGTTAAAAGATGGATTTACATTATCTAGAATGACACTTGTAGATATTAATAGTTTTAAATCTGAATATTCAAAAAAACAAAAAGATTCAATCCCTGGATTATTTTTAAAGGATTTTGCATATGCTGCAAATCATGCAGTTTTAAATAACAAAGCATTTTATGAAAAATTCAAAACACCATTAGAACTTCAAGAAGCTGTCTATGGTTCTCATGGGGATGTTTTATCAAGATTTATGTATTTACCTTCACTATTAAATAATAGAGAAGCAGTAAATGAAGAAAATAATATATTTAAATTTTTAGAAAAGAATAATAAATAAAGGAGAAAAAATGGCTGATTTTATTGAAGAACATCAAGAAAAAATGTTTCAATATGCTCAAGAGCGTTTTGAAAATAAAAAATCAACCCCTGCAATTGAAATCAAAGATTTAGTTATTGATTTTGGCGATGCTATTGCTGTTGATAATGTTTCTTTTTCAATCAATAAA
The DNA here is from genome assembly GCF_025486335.1 of Mycoplasma zalophi. Classification (GTDB taxonomy): domain Bacteria; phylum Bacillota_I; class Bacilli_A; order Mycoplasmatales; family Metamycoplasmataceae; genus Metamycoplasma; species Metamycoplasma zalophi. The sequence continues at coordinate 139,826 of NZ_JAOOPZ010000001.1, read as the reverse complement.
GGTGAATTAGTTACTTTACTAGGACCTAGTGGTTCAGGTAAATCGACAACCTTAAATGCAATTAGTGGTCTATTAAAACCAACAAGTGGAAAGATTTTCTTTAGTGGAATTGATGTAACTAAATACTCACCACAACAAAGAGAATTAGGTTTAGTATTTCAAAATTATGCATTATATCCTCATATGACTGTTTATGACAATATTGCTTTTCCTCTTGCAAATGATGAACATTGAAAAGCAGAAACAATTGAAAATTCTCGTCGCGCACAACACAAAATATATGAGTTAATTTTAAAACACTATACTGTTTCAGAAGAAGAACTATCAGAACTACAAAAACAATTCTTTATGACTATTGATAACCCTAAAGAAGGTTATAAATATTTATTAGAATTAAAAAGTCAAAAAAATGATATTACTGAACATTCAACAAATGAAATTTCAAGACTAGAAGCTAAAAAACTAGCTCAAGGTAATAAATTAACAAAAGAATTAATTCAAAATATAAATACCTTAAAAACAAATTTAAAAGTTTCTAAATCATTTATTGATTTTAAAACAGATAAAAGATATTTAAATATTGAAAAAAATATTAATACTTTATTAGCGGAATTTTCAAGTTACTCAGATAACTTTTCAAAAGAAGAAACAAAATTAAGAGATGTTGAATTTAAAGATTTTAAATTAAAATCAAACAAGGAAACTAAAGAACTAGCTCTTGAAAATAAACAAAATTACAATTTAACAAAAGAAACAAAATGTGTTTTAAAATGTTTAAATAAACGTTACTTAAATTATCAAAAATCATTAGTATATAGTGCAAATATAAATAAATTATTTGAAATACAAAATACAAGATTATCTGAATTAAAAACTAAATTTAAAACATTAAAAGACAATATTGAACAATTATTAGTAAAAGCATTTGCAGATTTTGACAAAATTAATTCAAATGATATTCTAAGTTCTAGAATGTATGGTGTTTATCAAAATACTCTAGAAAATATTTACAAATTAGAATATAAAATAGTTTCACTAAGAAACAAATTAGAGCTTAATGCAGCAAAAAAAATGTATCACGCTGACTCACTTTTATCACGTAAACATGAAATTAATTCAAAAATTAAAGAAACACAAAAACGTAATAATTTAATAAAAAAAGATATTAAACAAAAATACAAAACATCTATTATTAACTTATTTAATCCAATTTTTGAAAAAGAAAATATTAAAGCTTTAACATTTAGTTCAAAAATTACTGAATTGCAAACAAAATTACCTTCTGACTTACAAACAGAAATAAAAGAACTTGCAAAAGAAATAGTTACTATTTCTGAAGCAATTAACCGTGATGTTTTAGAAGTTGCACGTAGAGTTGATATAACTAAAAACTTAATTAAAAGACAAACACAATTAAGTGGTGGACAACAACAACGTGTTGCGATAGCTAGAGCAATTGTTAAAAAACCTAAAATTTTACTTTTAGATGAGCCACTAAGTAACTTAGATGCTAAATTGCGTATTTCAACAAGAAAGTGAATACGTGATTTACAAAGAGAAAGTGGTATTACAACAGTATTTGTTACTCACGACCAAGAGGAAGCTATGTCAATTAGTGACAGAATAATTTGTATGTCAACCGCTTTAGTTCAACAATTAGGAACACCAATGGAATTATATGAAAAACCTAAAAATGAATTTGTTGCAAAATTCCTTGGTATGCCAGAAATGACAATTATTGAAGCTGAAGTAAAAGATAACTGAGTAATGATTAATAAAAACCCAATTTTAGAGCTTAAAAATTATAAAAATGACAAAATTAAAGTTGGATTTAGAGGGGAAACATTAGTTGAAGCTAAAAATGGAATTATTAATGGTACCCTAAAAACCGTAGAATATTTAGGAAAAGAAATTCAATCACAAATTTATTTAGATGATTTAAATGTATTAGCTAATGTTTACTTAACTAAAAAAGATCACTATGAAATTGGTGAAAAAATTTCACTAAATTTAAAAAATGTAGATAAAATACACTTATTCGATATAAAAACCACACAAAGAGTTGAACAATAATGCTTAGTTGAATTAAATTAAGATTTATTAAAAAATACCGTATTAAAAAACATTACAATGCGGCTAGCGTAATAAATCAAAAACAACCTTTTTACAAACCTTTTATATTGATTTTACCGTCATTATTGACAATATTATTATTTACATTAATACCTTTTATATTAGTTATTATGGATGCTTTCTTAATTCAAAGAAATAGCTTTAATGCTGGTAATTTAGAATTAAGTCATGGTAACTTCGTTAAATTATTTGGAGGAACATTTACTTCAGATGGTGTAACACAAACATATGAAGCAGATAAATGATTTGTAGCAGGTGTAAGAAACTCAATCATTTATGCGATTGTTGCATTACCTATATCACTAGTAATTTCACTACTTATATCTTCGGCAATCGCAAACGTTTTAAGAAAAAAATTAAGAGGATTTTTCCAAACCATATTCTTTATTCCTTATGTAACAAGCGGAATAGCAGTATCAGTTACTTTCTATTTCTTATTTGATACTCAAAATGGTTTTATTAATCAACTTATTGATAAAAAAATACCAATTCCTTGATTAACTAGTGGAGAAACTTCATCATTTTATGCTTTTGTTGTTATATTAATTAGAGGGGTATGAGGTAATTTAGCTTTTCAAATTCTTTTATTAACAACAGCTATGTTATCTGTTAATCCTAGTTTGTATAAAGCAGCAAGTATTGATGGATCTCATAAATTACAACAATTTTTCTCAATTACTTTACCATCAATAAAAAGAACAGTATCGTTTTTAATAACGATTGGAATTATTGGTGGAATCAAGATATTCCCATTAGCCTTATTTAATAATAATGCTTTAGAAGGATTCCATAATGGAGGATCAAGTATTATGTTATACATCTTCTACTTTGTGCGTGAAGATGTACACCTAGCAGCAGCTGCGTCACTTGTTTTATTTGTTTTAGGAGTATTTATTTCATTTACATTAAGACGATTAGTAACAATTACATACAATATCAGTATAAATTTAGGAGTTAAAAATGTTTCGAACAAAATTATGAATAAAAGAAAAGTATCTAAAAAAATCTTTAGCTTCTAAACAAGAAAAAATTTCAAAACAAGTTGAAACAGCGAATTTAATTGGAAACTTACTTGGATTCTTCTTTAAATTTTTTGTGTTCGTATTTTTTGGATTATTAATCCTATTCCCATTCTATTTTATGATTTCTATGTCATTACTTGACACACAAGTTGTATTGATATCAGATAATTCTAACTTACCCATTTATCCTAAAAAATTTGAAGGAGATGGACTAAGTTTACATTTTGAAAACTTTAAACAAGCTTTTCAATCAGGATATTTTAAATCACTAGTTATGACAGCTGGTGTAACTGCAATAAGTGTTGTAGGAAAAATATTCTTCAGTATAACATTTGGTTATGCATTTAGTTTGAGAAAATGAAAATTTAAAAATGCTTCATGATTGTTATTTTTAAGTTTATTAGTATTACCAGAAGTAGCTTTATTATCTGGACAATATAAAATAGCAGTAACATTAGGATGACAATCTGGACCAATGCAATTAGTTTCACTATCTATGCCATTTGTTGCTTCAGTATTTTCTGGTTTTATGTATAGAAATGCATTTGAAGCAATTCCTGATTCAGTAAGAGAAAGTGCTATGATTGATGGTGCAAGTGAATTTAAATTCTTTGTTAAAGTAGCAATTCCTATGGTTAAAGCAACAACCTGAACAGTTGGAATTCTTACAGCTTTTGCAGCATGAAACAGTTTTATTTGACCAAGTTTAATTTTAAGTGGATCAAATAATAATGGTTATAGCGTTTTAAACTTATGACTATTTACAACTGGAAAAAGTACAGAAACTGAAGTTTCACGTGTATTTATAAACATTCGTATGGCAGCAGTAATTTTAGTAATTTTACCTATGTTCATAACTTATTTCTTCTTTAGAAAACGTATTATGAATGCTATTTCAAGACAAGGTCAAGCCACAAAAGGATAATTATGACATTTAAAACAAAAGAAAAAATTAAAAAAATAACAAAAACAATATGAAGTAAAAAACGTTTAGTTTTTAGCTTTATTGTAATAGTAGTCGGATTAGCTTTTGTTGTACTTGCTTTTTATGGATTATTAGCATTGCCATTTAAATGAAACTAATAAGAAACAAAAATTACCCTTTTTAATTGGGTGATTTTTTTATAAAAAACACAGGGTACAAAAGTTACCCTGCTTTATGCAAATTTAAGAAATAAGAATCACTTATCCCAACTTAACTATCAAATTGTTAAACATTCAGTCATCACCATTCGGTTAGCTATTTCGAATGTATTGTGAGGTTTTACCCAAGAAACTTGCCTTTGATTATTGAAAAATCTAAGTTTTCTTCTTCAGTTTTTCGTTTCTACTTCTATACAGACTCTTTATACGCATATTACTATGTTTCAACTGAAATTACTGTTTGATATCAAGAAATTGCTTTCTCACATTCACAATTTCTTACAGCAACAGAGTTATAGAATACTTTTTAACAACCAACAGCTAATTTTTACTTTTTTCTCAATTGCTATACATTAGCTTCTCTTTTGGAAGGGAATTTCACCCCCAAGAAAAAATGCTTTAACCCCAAGTAAGGTTTATTCAGCCATTAAATTTGCTTGTATATAAATATATCACAAAAAAATTAATAATGATATTTTAATTAAATTTTTATAAACAAACAAAAAAGTTAATTATATTATTATATAAGGAATTTTTGTTTTTTAATAAATATTAAAAATTATTCGTTTAAATTAGTTGTCTTATGGCTTAAAAAGTACTAAAATTATTAATAGGTACATTTGTTTAAATGTACTTGCATTTTTGAAAAAATAGGAGACCAAAAAATGAAATTCAAAAAACGTTCTTTATACTTATTTTTAGGTACTGCGGCAATGATAGCAACTATTTCACCAGCAGTTGCTGCTTCATGTACACCAAGTAAGGTAGTAGAAAACGAACAAGATAAACAAGCTATTGAAGCACAACTAGCTCGTATACAAGATATTACAAAACGTGCAAGTAATTTTATTAATGACAAATTATGAGCAAAAGAATTTAGTAATTACAAAAATCAATTGCTAGGAATATTACAATCAATTAATGTTTTAAAAGACATTAAAGATGCTGACACATTCAAAACAGAAGTAGATAATTTACAACAAAAATATACAGATTTTAAAAATGAATTTGCTAAATCACCTTCTTTAGATGAATTACGTAAATCAACATCTGAATATGTAGATGAAATCACTAAAATGTACAATTCATTTACAGCTGAAAGAGAAAAATTATTTGGAGAAACAGCTGGAGCTTTAACAGATGAAACTAAAGAAGCTTTATTAAAATATGAAAAAGCTAAATTAGCAGAATTCCAAGCTTATTTAACAAAACAAATTTCTACAAGTGAAAGAGTTTGAATAGGATCAATAATAACCAAAATTCAACAAGATATTGCATTAGTTGAATCAGACATTAGATATGTTGGTGGAGATGCAGCTGCTTTAGCAAGTGATTCAATGCTTCAATTCTACTTCAGTGGAATTTACTGACAATTTTATGGAGCAACAGAAGCATATATTGACCAAATTATCGCTAACTTAAAAGCAGGAGCTGAAAAAGGAATTACAAACTCTAAAGTTTATGTAAAACGTGGTGTAGCAACATTATTACAAAGAGATTTCAAAAAACAACTAGACAATTTCTTTAAAACTAAGGCAGATGGTAAAGATAAATTGACATTAAATGCATTTTTAGATGATACAGATTTAATGGGTGAATTAACTTCACGTCAACAAATTATTAAAAAATTCTTAAAATACTATGGAACAGAATATTTAGCAAAAGCCCATGGTGAAGGTTTAGATACAATTACATTATCAAAATCAAACTTCTCAGATAATGATAAAGCGCCAGAATTTGAAAAAGAAGACACATATGTATTACCTGGTACATTAGATGACAAAATATATGGATTAGGATATACAAATGCTGATTTGGCAGCTAAAAATGTTGGATTAGGTGGAATGAAAAACAAAGAAGCTGCTAAAAAAATATATGAAGCATTATTATTTAGTAATTTAACAATCAAAAAAACAGCTCAAGAAATTTATGATTGAGGAGTTGAAAGATCAAAAGGTGACTTAGCGGCATTTGAATTTGTTGCGAATAAAATTGCAACATTAGTTACAGGTTCAGAAAGCGCTGATTGAACTCCAACAGTTAAATATAATGCAATTAAATTAGATGCAACATCTAATAATAAAGCTACTTCTGAAGATGTTACATTAAATATTCGTGTCGGTGGAAAATTAAACATTGAAGAATGATACAAATGATTAACCCAAGACGATATGTATTATGGTTTAGAAGCTACAATGACAGCAGAAAAAGCTGATCAAATAATTAAAGATCCAGCATATGCTGAATATGTTGCGTTAGCTGATTCTAAAGGATTTGCAAAATATAAAGATTCAAATGATAAATATGACTTTAATGAATCAATTACAAACAAACAAATGTATGCTTCAGGATTAGAAGCTCTAAAACAATACAATATTTGAAGAGAAAAAACACAAGATTTTGCATCTTCATACTTCAATGAAGGTATAGAAAATGTTAAGATTGTTCCTGTTGATGAAGATTCAGATGACTTAGGTTCATACAGTACACAACAAGGTGCATTCTTCTTCAACCTAAAACCATACATGGGACTACCAAAATGATCAACAACATCATTTGTTAACCATGAATCAAAAATGGGACACCACAACCAATTATGATACACAAAATCATATGCAGCCAAAGAAGGAGATAAAAAACTAGAAATTTTTGATTCTACTGCTTATGCTGAAGGTTGAGCATTATTTATGGAATGATTTGCTATTGAAACAGGATGATATGGAACACCAGATTATAGCGATGCAAATAACTATGATAAAATTCCTACAGACTTCTACCATGCAATTGATGGATATTTACCAGCTTTAGCAAATGATGGACAAGCATCAACTGAAGAAATAGCATATTTAAAAGAAGTTGCTGGAGGAACATACTGAAATTTAGCAAAATCAGTTCAAACAAATTTAACAGATACTGAAGCAGCTAAAATAGCAATTCAAATTGGTAATTTAATGCAATACTATGGAGCAATTAACGAAGCTACTTTACGTGATAACCGTCTAGCTCTAGATACAGCATTACATGGTGTTATTGATTCACCAGATGAATACATTGGTTCAGGAATTAGCATAAACGACCAAAGAGAATTCATGAAAAAACACTTACAATTACCTTCAGATATCAATGCATATCCAAAACGTTACTTAGGATACTTAGGACAAGCTACTTCTTACAACACAGGTAAAGAAGTTATGAAAGATATCTACAAAAAAGTTCAAAAAGCTTCAGGAAAAACAAGAAAAGAATTTGCAGAAGACAAAGAAACATTGAAAAAAATGTTCAACTTATATCTATCATATGGAAATATTCCATTGGATGTTTTAGAAGAATTAGTTCTTTCACAAATGATACCAACTGTAGAAGAAAGCGACAAATATTAGTTATTAATAAAAATCCAGTGATTCACACTGGATTTTTTAATTTGTGTTTCAAGGTATTTCTATGGTGAATAAAGGTGTTAAATAAACAGTTGGATCATGTCTTCGTCTTCTTAATAATGCTGTTGATCTTCTTCTACGATCTAAATGATTTTTTGCGTCATGATTAATTTGAACTGATAATTTTATTAAATTAGGATTATTTGGAACAACATCAAAAAAGAATCTAATATCAATATAACTTCGATATGATCTCCTTTCAATTGAATCCAAAGGGGGCATATCAACTGAAAAATATTTATTTATCTCTTCATCTTTAAAAATTTGAAAATAATCTATTTGATAATTTTTTCAATCATTTGCTTTAATTAATTGCTTTTTAATTTTATTAAATAATTCAATAAATTCATTAACACTTATGTCAGCAACATCTATATTCTTTTTGAAATTCATTTTTTCTAAAATAGGTTGTGTTTCTGATCGATGAATTTCAAAATAATTATCTCAATTTCCAACTGAGTTTACTATTTTATAGCCAAATAAACTTGTTAGTGATTTTGTTGTTGGTTTTGAAGGATTTTGATTTTCAATTCCGGGTTTTTTTGGTGTTTCTGAACTATTGTTTTTAGGTTTAGAATTATCTGGTTCTTTATATTTGGGATTAATTATAGGTGAAGATGGGCTATTATCTGTTGTAAAATCTAAAAAAAATGAATCTGAATTGTTACTTATATTTTCTCAATTAGGTCTGTTTTTATCATAAGTTTTACATGAAATGACAAAAAAAACAGGAATTAAACTGCAAGTTATCGAAGTATATAAAACTAAATATTTTCATTTATTTTTAGCCATATAATAATTATAAATTTATTTAAATTTAAATATATAAAATACACTAAAAAAAGAAACTTTATTACATAAAAAATGTATAATTTGTTAAAGGATTATAAGAATGATAAAAAAAATAAAAAATAAATTTTTAATAAACATATTAATTTTTATTGTCAGTTTTACTGTGATTTTTTTTATTATAAATATTTTAATGCAATCAAAAATTAAACAAAATACAAACAACAATTTCGAAACAAATATATTATTAAACTTTATAAATTACGTAAAAAATATATTTAATGGTTCATTTGGTCAAATTTATTCAGAAACTATTGCAAAAACAAATGTATCAATTCCTTATTTGTTTTTTAGTTATTTTGGACTAAGTTTAATTTTTTGTTTAATAACATTTTTATTTTCATTAATTATTGGTAATATTTTAGGTATTATAAGTGCTAAATATATAAATAATGTTCCTGATAAATTATTTACAACAATAATTAACATTTTTACTTCAATACCTTTAATTATATTAATGATTATTTTATTAGTTTTTTCTAGTGCTTGAGGTTTTCCTTCTCAATACATAATTAACTCAAAATATACTGAATTTTCAATAATAGTACCTATATTTATTTGTTTTATAGGCACAGTTAATTTTTTCTTTTTTAAATCAAGAAAAGCATATTTAGATTATATAAATTCAGAACATTATACTTTTGCAAAAGCTTTGGGGTTTAGTTACATAACAATTTTTAAAAAATTTATTTTAAAGCAATTAGTTATTAATCAAGTTAAATATTTATTTCCTATTTATACAACGTTAATCACAATTTCATTAGTTGTTGAAAGAATATTTAATATTCCTGGCCAAAGCGTTTTAATAAGTTTTGCCTACAATAGAGCAGAAATTGATATATTAATGTTCTTTTTTACTTTTTCTTTAATAATAATGGTGGTACTTCAAACATTATTTGACATTTTAATAAATACTTTAAATCCCCAACAAACATTGCAACAAAATAATTTATCAATTTTTTCAGTAAGAAGGTTTAAGTATGCAGCCAAATAATTTTAAATTTATTGATAAGTGAACTTACAATAATGATAAAGTACCATTAAAACAAACAGAACAAAAACAATTTTGAAAAAGATTTTTTTCAAAAAAAATAAATTACTTTATTCTTGTACTTTTTATATTAAGTTGTGTATGTTTGATAAGTTTTAGGATTTTTATTCAATATAATCCAGAACAATCAGTCAGTGTTGAAAATGATTTAGTAAATAATTTAAATCCTGCATTAAATCCACTTATAAAAAGAAATTTTGAACGTGGTGATACACTAAATTTTGTTTATAAAATAAGAGATTTAGAAGAAATAAGAGCAAAAAATCTGCTAATTGATCCAGTATTTAAAATATTGTTTGATTCATCTTATTTAGCAGGCGGAGGAAATAAAACAATAAATACTGATATAGTTACTTTAATATATAATCCTTATGATTTATTAAAAGCAATTGAGTTAAACGGTCTTTCAGAAGAAGTACATAATTATAATTTTATTTTAGGAACAAATGCAAATGGAATTGATATTTGATCAAGAGTTTGATATTCAATTTTCAATACAATTTCAATATTGGTAATTGTTACATTTTTAAATGCAATAATAGGAACATTTTTAGGTTCTTATGTTGCCTTAAATGAAAATAAATTTATTTCTAAGATTGTTGTTATGATTTCTTATGTTATATCTTCTATTCCAGAAATTATTTGAATAATTTTGTTGTGTGCTTTATATAATGGTTCACTTTTAAGTATTTTTGTGAGTTTTTTAGTCATTAGTTGAATACCTTTTTATGAACTTGCAAAACAAGAGGTACAAAGATTAAGAAATTTAGATTTTATTTTAGCATCTAAGGCTATTGGGAAAAATAACTTTCAAATTATTTTTACTGATATATTCAGCAATATTTTTTCAGTTGTTTCCATTTTCTTTGTTGAAAGAATAGCTTTAGGAATTTTAATTGTAAGTGCAATAAGTTTTTTAGATTTTATTAATAATTCATCATATGCCACAATAGGTGTAGTATTAAAAGAATCAATTGAATCACTGTCACAAAATCCTTATTTCTTTGTAACCATCATTAGCTCATTAACTATAATTATTCTTAGTTTTAAATTTTTTGCAAATTCCTTAGCATTTGCAAATGAAGTTAAGACAACAAAATAACAATTTTTAAAATAAAAACCCCTAGTGGGTTTTTTTATTTCTTTTGTGTTGCTTTCTTTTTAAAAAATAAGCTAGTAAAACCAAACAAAATGATAATGAAGAAAAAACAGAAATAAAAATTATTAGTTTATTATTGCTATTATTTTTATTTAATGAGTTTTTTGTTTTTTCTTTTATATCTTTTGTATCATTTTCAGGTGATTTTTGAGTATGTTTTTCAGTGTTTTCTTTTGTTTTATTGGTTTCTGTACTTGTGTTGGTATTGTTGTTTTTATTATCTGATTCTGGAGTTTTAGTTTCTAAATCATTTTCTTTTTTACTATTTCAATTTGCTGTTTTATCTTCTTTTTTTACATTATCTGTATTTGAATTATTTTGATTATTATTTGAAATTTCATTAGCATCTTGTGAAAATTTTGTTTTAGAATTATCTATTTTTTCTGTAGAATTATTATTATTTTCATCATTTGTATTTGTTTCTGCAACATCTGAAATAAATGTGTTTTCATTGTTTTCATTTTCAGCATCTAAATCATTAATTTTGTAGTTATAAAAATTTAAATCAGAGTCACTATTTAAATTTGGTTTTACAATTTTTCCAATTTCATTTATTACTTGTTGTAATTTTAGTTTTATGTTAAAAAATGCTATTTGTGGTAACGAAACACTTATAGGGGTTGTGCTATTTGTTGGATAAATTCCTACGGTATCAATTAATAACCTAAGTTCTTGCTTAGGTTCATTTAATAGGTTTAAAATTCTTGTTTTATCTTGCTGAGTAATTTTATGTTTTGTAAATAAATTTTCTAACACATTAGATTTTATGTAATCAATTAAAGGATTTGCTATGTATTTATAAATTAATGAAGCATTTTCATTTAATTTATTTGTGAAATTAATGTTATTATTTCAGTTTATATCATTAATATTTAAATTTAAGTTAAATAAAGTTTTTATATCTTCTAAATAGAAATTTTTAACCATATTTTTTACATTTTCTTTTGGAATGTATTTTGGGTCTAAAATTTCTTCGTTTGAAAAAATAATTGAAGGATTTATTCTTCATATTTCAAAAAATGTATAATTAATGTTTTTATGAAATCTATAAAATTCATCTTTAAAATATTCTGCATAATAATTTAAAAGATTTTTATATGTTTGTAGATTATTAAGATTCAAACTATTAATTAATTTTTCAAGTTCAGCATTAGTTTTTATTTTCTTAGATTTTTGATTGTATTCTAATTTTGGATCATAATCTAATAAATATAATTTTGGTTTTATTACATGTTCAAAATAAATATTTTGTGATTCATCATCAGTTCTTTGAGTTTCATCATTAACAAATCAAGAATTATTATTATCTAATTCACTAAAATAAAAGCCACTAAAAATTTGTTTAGCTTGATTTGCTCAATATTCATATTTTTTCTTATTTTCTTGTTTTATTGTTCAAGGTGATTTATTTAAATCTTTATTTAATTCTTCGTAACTAAAATTATTTTTATTTTCATCAATTCATCTTTGTCCTAGATATTTAAATATATTTTGTATTGTTTTATTTATAACTTCTGGATTTATAAAATTTATTGAGTTGATTTGGTTATTTAATTCTTGTTGAATTTGATTGTTATTAAATGTATTATTATTTTGTTCAAATATTAAATTGCCTACTATTGTTTTTAAAAAGTCATTAACATATTTATTTATTTGATTATTGATTTGATTTTTAGGTTGCTGTTGGTCAATGTTTTTTATTTCATTTTGTATGGAAATGGAGTCATTTTGAAATGTAGTTTCAAAAATACTTATAAATGATTCTTTTAATGTTTTAATTTCTTACTCTGAATAATTTGAATTACTATGTTCTAAGTTTTGGTTTGTTATAGGTAAATTATTAAAAGGTGTTGTTGTTACAATAGAAAGATTAAGTGATGTTAAAATTAATGATTTCATAGTTATCCTTTTTTGTGAATTAAATAATATTATATACATTGTTTTATTTTTTAAATTAATAAAAAATAAACTCAAAAAAGAGTTCATTAAATTTATAAAAAAACCATAAGACATAACACTTCTCGATGTGGCTGCTATGTTTCCATCCTGACCAGGTTACAAGGTTATTATTCTTATGGCATACTTATTTTAACACAAAAAATCACTGAAAATATAAAAAACAGAGCATTGTTGCTCTGCTTAAATATTTGAAATTATTTAACAATTTCTACAACTGTACCAGCACCAACTGTTCTTCCACCTTCACGGATTGAGAATTTGGTTCCGTTTTCAACAGCGATTGGTGAGATTAAGTCAACAATTAAGTCAACGTTTTCTCCTGGAACAACCATTTCACGTCCATCAGTAAATTTAATTCCACCTGTAACGTCTGTTGTTCTGAAGTAGAATTGAGGTTTATAGTGTGAGAAGAATGGTGTGTGACGTCCCCCTTCTTCTTTTTTAAGTGCATAGATTGTTGCTTTGAATTCTGTGTGAGGAATAATTGTTTTAGGTTTTGCTAAAACTTGTCCACGTTCAACTTCTGAACGATCAATTCCACGTAGTAATAATCCAGCATTATCTCCAGCCATAGCTTCTTTTAAGTTTTTACGGAACATTTCAATTCCTGTAACAACTGTTTTTTTGGTTGGTTTTAGTCCAACAATTTCAACTTCTTCGTTAATTGTTAATTGTCCACGTTCAACTCTTCCTGTTGCAACTGTTCCACGTCCTGTAATTGTGAAAACGTCTTCAACAGCCATTAAGAATGGTTTATCTGTTTCACGAGGAGGTTCATCTATTCATGCATCAACTGCATTCATTAATTCTTCGATTCCAGCTTCATATTTAGCATCACCTTGTAGTGCTTTTAGAGCTGATCCACGAATAATAGGTGTATTATCTCCATCAAATCCGTATGATGATAATAAATCACGAATATCCATTTCAACTAAGTCGATAATTTCTTCTTCACCTTCTAGCATATCTACTTTATTTAGAAATACTACCATTTTTGGAACTCCAACTTGTTTTGAAAGTAGGATGTGTTCACGTGTTTGAGGCATAGCACCATCTGTTGCAGCTACTACTAAGATAGCTCCATCCATTTGTGCAGCTCCTGTAATCATGTTTTTAACATAGTCAGCGTGACCTGGACAGTCAACGTGTGCATAGTGACGAATTTGTGTATTGTATTCAATGTGAGCTGTATTAATTGTAATTCCACGTTCTTTTTCTTCTGGAGCGTTATCGATTGATGCATAGTCACGAGCTTCTGATAACCCTTTTTTAGCTAAAACTGTAGCAATAGCAGCAGTTAAAGTAGTTTTACCATGGTCAACGTGTCCTATGGTTCCAATGTTAACGTGAGCTTTTGAACGGTCAAAATCTTGTTTTGCCATATTAAATCCTTTCATTTTTATACTTTGTTTTTTAATTTAACGCGTTAAACCACCTAAGTATAGTCTTTCATCTATATCCTGTCCATTTCGCATTTATTCTTAATAATTGTACCAAAAAAAGAAAATTTTTCAATATTTGTAATTTTGTATGTTTATAAATTATACATTATAACCATATGATATATACATATTAATTTATTAATTAATATTATAATTATAAGTGTAGAAGGTTAATTATGAATAAAGAAAAGAGTGATGTAGTTAATACAAATGATAATAATTATGTAATTATTATTGAAAATTTAAAAAAGAATTTTAAAAAATTTCAGGCCTTAAAAGGAATATCTTTTTCTGTTAAAAAAGGTGAATTGTTTGGATTTTTAGGTTTAAATGGCGCAGGAAAAACAACAACACTAAATATAATTTTAGGCTTGTTAAAAAAAGATGGTGGAAACATATATATAAATAACAAATCAATAGATGATGATATTGTTTCCATTAGAAATGATATTGGTATTGTATTTCAAGAATCGATTTTAGATCCTGGGTTAAGTGTTTATCAAAACTTATTGGTAAGAGCTAGTTTGTATAAATCTTATTTTAAAGATAGAAATATAAAAGAAGTTGTTAATGAAATAATTGAAGAGTTTCAATTAAAAGATTTTGTTCATAGAAATTATTCAAAATTAAGTGGTGGACAAAAAAGAAGAGTTGATATTGCAAGAGCATTAGTTCATAAACCATCAATTTTATTTTTAGATGAACCAACAACTGGTCTTGATCCAAGTACAAGAAAATTAGTTTGAGAAATTCTTACTAAGATTCAAAAATCAAGAGGATTAACAATACTTTTAACAACTCATTATATGGAAGAGGCTGATAATTGTGATCATGCTATTATTATTCAAAAAGGTCAAAAATTAGTTGAAGGTACACCTGCTGAATTAAAGACAAAATACTCAAGTAGTACTGTAAAAATACACAAATGTTCACAAATTTTAAAAGAAAAATTAGATAGTAATTTAGATAATTATTTAAACTGTACAGTGGTAAATGGAAGTTATGTAATTAAATTTGAAAGTTTTGAAAAAGGTTCTCAATGAATTAAAGAAAATATAGAACAAATTTTAGATTATGAATTCTATAAAGGTACAATGGATGAAGTATTTTTAAATGTAACACAACTATTTGGAGGTTTATAATGACAAGTCAATTATGGCATTTATACAAAAGACATTTTTTAATTTTTATCAAAGATAAAAAAAGAATTTTTTTTACATTTATGAGCCCGATGATAGTGTTTTTATGTTTTATTCTGTTTGCTAGAGCAATATATAAGGCACAATTACCTGAAATGGTACCTGATAATATTAAAAATCAATATGCTGATATAAATTTAATGATTGGACTTTTATCAGTTACTACATTTACTAGTGCAATTAGTTTATCATCGGTTATGATATCTGATGCTGAGAAAAAAATATTAAACGATTTGTATATGACACCAGTAAAAAGCAGTATAGTAAGAGTAAGTTACTTATTATTTAATATATTTTTAAATATAATCATTACCACATTAATGTATTTAGTAAGTATAATATGAATGTTAATAGATAAAACTTTTACAGTAAATGGTATAAAATCTATCGATGTTGAAAAAGGTTTTTATATTTTCATATTTATAATTGTTGGTTGTTTATTAAATAGCTCAATATTTGTATTTTTATTAAGTTTTTTAAAAAGCAGTTCTGCTTTTAGCCCTATATCAGCTGCATTAAGTGCAATTGCAGGATTTTTAATTGGAGCGTTTGTTCCACTACAAACTTTTCCTAGAGGAATAGCAGAAATATCAAGTTTAATACCATCTACTCAAATTAGTAATTTAATTAAGCATTTTGCATTAGAAGGATTAGGAATTTCTGGACAAACAAATACAACCAAAGAATTTATTATTTTATTTGGTCAAGATATTGAATGATGAGGTTCATTTATTTATGTATCATCATGAATAATTGTTGTAAGTATGTTGAACTTGTTTGTACAAAATTCAAAGAGAAAATAATTATTTTAAAAGAAAGCTAGGCTTTCTTTTTTAATATAAAAACTAGCGCAATAAAGCACTAGTTAATTAATCAAATAAGCTAATTCTATTGTCTTCAGGTAAACCGTCTAAAATTCCTAATTCTTGCATTGTTTTTTGAATTCTTGAATTAACTTTTGTTCTTGTCATTAGATCTTCAACGCTTAAAATTGGATATTGATTCCTTGCTTCTACAATTGTTTGAGCAACAGAGATACCCATTGAGTCTATAGTTGTAAATGGTGGTATTAAAGCGTTTTGATCATAATCTATTATTCATTCACTTGTTTGTGATTTTTCAATAGAAACAGGTAATATTTTAAATCCTCTAGCATAAAGTTCTTGAGCTATTTCTAGTTCAGGTAAAGCTGCTTGTTCCTTTGATGATAATTTATAAGAATTTTTATTCATTTCAACAATTCTTTTATCCACAACTTCTTTACCTTTGGTCATAGATTCAATTTCGAATGTACTTGCTCTTGTTGTAAAGTAACTTGCATAGTATTCTAAAGGATAATATATTTTGTATCAGGCAATTCTTCAAGCCATAATTACATAAGCAGCAGCATGAGCTTTAGGAAACATATACTCAATTTTTTTCATAGATTCAATATATCAAGAAGGAACATTGTGCTCAAGAAGCATTTTTTCTTCTTCGTCAGTTATTCCTTTTCCCTTACGAACTTTTTCCATAATTTTAAAACTTGAAAGAGGTTCGACTTTATTTCTCATTAAATAAGCCATAATATCATCACGACAACAAACCAATTGATTTAATTTTAAATGCCTTGTTTTTATTAATTCTTCAGCATTTCCAGTTCAAACGTTTGTTCCATGACTAAGTCCACTTAAACTGATTAAATCAGCAAATGATGTTGCTGTATAAGTTTTTAACATTCCTCGAACAAAACGTGTACCAAATTCAGGAATACCTTTTACACCTGTTCTTTCATTTATTTGGTCAGGAGTAATATTTAAAGCTTCTGTTGAATTAAATAAAGATAATACCTTAGGATCTGATTTAGGTATACTATCATATTTAACGTTGGTTAAATTTTCAAGCATTTTTATAGTGGTTGGATCATCTTTTCCTAGTAAGTCAAGTTTTAGAACATTATCATGAATAGATTTAAAATCAAAATGAGTAGTTTTTCATTCATTTTGATCATCGTTTGCAGGATAAACAACAGGTGTAAAGTCTTCAACGTCAAACTCTTTTGGAATTATTATTATTCCCCCGGGGTGTTGCCCTGTGGTTCTTTTTACATTTGTACATTGATTTCCTAAAAAGTCTAAAAATTGATTTGAAAACCGTTCTTGACCAGCATTTATTAATTCGTCATATTTTTTAGCAAATCCATATCCTGTTTTTTCTTTAACTTTTAAAACAGTCCCAGCTCTATATGTGTGTTTTTCTCCAAACATTTCTTTAACTGTATTGTGAATTATATTTTGATATTCTCCTGAAAAATTTAAGTCAATATCAGGAACTTTATCAGCATTAAAACCTAAAAATGTTTCAAATGGTATTGAATGCCCATCTTTAATTAAAGCTTCATTACAATTTGGACAATGTTTATCAGGTAAATCCCATCCACATGATAGTTCTGCCGTTGTTTCAAACATTTCTAAATATTTACATTTAGGACATAAATAATGTGGTGGAAGTGGATTAACTTCAGTTATTCCACTTAAGTTTGCAACAATACTTGATCCAACAGATCCACGACTTCCAACTAATCATCCATCATCGCCAGCTTGTTTTATTAATTTGTGGCTTATTCAGTAAATAACACTGTATCCATACTCAATAATTGGGTTTAATTCTTTTTTAATTCGAGTTTCAATTAGTTCTGGTAAAGGATTTCCATATCTTTCATAAGCTGTTTTGTAAACAATTTCTTTCAATTTGTCGGGGCTATTATCAAAATTAGGAACATATAATTTATCTTTAATAACTTGAATTTTTTCAATTTGTGAAGCAATTAAATGTGTATTATTAATAACTAAATCTTCAATTGTTTGTTTATCTTCTAAAAATTTAAATTCATCTAGCATTTGATTTGTTGTTTTAAAATCTAAAGTAGGATAAAAATTAATGTCTTTAGTTTTGTAGTTAAATAATCAATGTTTTTTAGCATTTACTTGATCTGCAAAAATATACACTTGATGTGCTAATTTTTGAATCGCGTCAATATAACGACAATCACTAACTGCAACAGGAATTTTGTTATATTTTTTAGCCAATTTAATAACTCATTTGTAAGCATCTTTTAGTTGATTTTCTGAAATTTGACCTTTTTTAATTTGATAATTATAAGTACTTAAAGGTGCAAACTCAATGTAATCGTATTTTTTTATCAATTCCTCAACATCTTTTGAAGTTCCTGTGAAAACTGTATTTCAAAAATATGAGTTGTGTGTTGAGGTGCCAATAAATAAATCATTTGAAAATTCTAAGTCTTCAATAAAGATTCTTGCTCCTGCGTTGTAATTATCAGTTGAAGCTTGAGAAAAAATTTTAAATAGCTGTTTTAATCCTGTTTGATTTTTCGCTAAAATACGTACTTCATAAGGTATTTTTTTTGAATAATAAAGACTATCTATGTAATTTCTTAATTGACTTGAATTAGTGATTTTTAAATCTCTTTCTAGTTTTATAATCATTTTTATTCAAACATCACTTAAAACTTTAGCGTCTTGATCTGCCCGGTGTGCTTTATCATCGTCATAAAAAACATCAAACTTTTTAGAAACAGAAGAAAGTCTAAAACGTGTATTTTGAGGAAATAATATTCTTGCTATATTTAATGTATCCAAAGCTAAAATATCTAATTCTTGTAAATTGTGTTTCTTAAATAACTCTCTAACATGCCCAATATCAAAAGAAGCATTATGAGCGACTGCAACACCGCTTTGTAAAATACTATGAATTTTCATAGCACCTTCTAATTGACTTAGTCCTAAACTTTCTAACATATCATTATCAATTTTAGTTAACTCAGTTGTAAATGCTGAAATAGGAGTTGTGGGTTTCATAAAAAATTGAATTTTTTCTAATATTTCTCCGTTTTGAATTATTACTGCTCCAAATTCAATAATTTCATCATAAATAGGACTTAAACCACTTGTTTCTAAGTCAAACACAATGTATTTTTGATTTTTTAAATCAAAATCTTTTGTGCCATAAACGATTTCATTAGATTTACTAATAAGATTTGAAGTTACTCCATAAATAGGTTTTATATTTGCATTTTTTGATTCTTTTTCTAAATCTGGAAAAGATTGTACTGAATCTGTATCTGTAATAGCAATCGCTTCATGACCTAATCGTTGTGCTAAATTAATATAATCTTGTGTAGAATTTAAACCATCTTGAGTGGATAAGTTACCCCTTATTGCAAGCTCAATTCTTTTTTTAGCTGCAGTGTCTAAAAAATTATTTCATAATGGATTGATTTTTTGAATTATGTGAGCGTTCATAAGTTTAATTTTTAAATAATTATCATAATCCATTGTTCCTGAAACTTCAACAAAATCACCATTTTTTAGATCTTTAATTTCCGGATTTCTTTGTGTCACTATTTTAGCTTCTGTGAAATCACTTATTGTAAATTTTAAAATAGTAAAATTTTCTTTTATGTTTTTATATTCAACATTAAAAATTTGTCCTTTTATTTTTAAATTTACTGCAAACTCAGTATCAAGCTCATCAATTTTTACTTCCTTATATTCTTTTTTATTTTTTTTATAAAAATTATTTTCGGGTTTTGAAAAGCTTTGGGGTTGGTCTTTTTTATTGTCTTCATTTTTTCAAAATTCTTCAATGCTTTTTTTGTAAATGTTGCTTGCATTAGATTTATTTTGAACTTGATCAAATCTTTGTATCATTATTTTTATTTCAGGATAACCATATTTATGTAAAACATTTTCAAATTCTTCTTTATATTTATTAAATCTATTTAAGAATGTTTCTGTTTGTCCTTTTATTATTAAAATATTTGGGTCTTTATGTTCAATATTTATATGTGATAATTCTTTTGTAATTGAAGCAATGCTGGGATTTTCTTTTTCTAATCCAAATTGTAAATAATCAAGCATGGTTTTTGGGTCATATTGTGGAACTTGAACAGAAATTTCCAGGTCTAGTGGAATATTTAATTTCTTAGTAGCTTCTAAGAAATTTTTATATTTTTGAATACCAATGTGATAATCAAAAACGATATGTAAATGTAATTTACCTTCTGATTCTGAGTATTCTACATTGTCAACAAAGCATTTTTCAAAATCTTCATCGGGTTGAAAATTTATTTCATTACAAAATTTTAAAAGAGTTTTATCCATAATATTCTCCTAAACATAAATAAATAAAATTGTTCAAATAATTGTAACGAAACTCAAAGAGTCTAATCTATCCATAATTCCCCCATGACCAGGAATTAAATTACTATAATCTTTGATTCCAAAATACCTTTTCATTTTTGAAAACATTCAATCACCAAAAATAGCAAAAGGACTCAATAGTAATACAGCTAAAACTATTTGTGGAGTATTTGTAAACATAGTGGCAAAAGAATTGTGAGTTAGATATCCTAAGTAACCAACTAAAAAGGTTACTATTAAACCAAAAAATAAAGAAAAGAAAGCACCTTCATAAGTTTTATTAGGACTAGTTTTTGGCATTAAATTTTGTTTTATAAATTTATGACCTAAAAAATAACCTCCAAAATATCCAAAAGTATCTACTGCTGCAACAATAAGTTCTAAAGCAATTAAATAATAAAAATTAGCAATATTGATAACAAACAAAATTTTAAAAAATCATGATATAAAAATTGCGGAAAATGTAGCAATTAAAAAATCTTTTCAAGTAACTTTTCCAAAGCTTATAAAGTAAGCAATTGTTAAAAATATAAATGCTAAAATAACATTAAAATATGCAAACTTACCAAAATCGATAGGGTACATTACAAAGTTCAAACTAATTTTTGTAAACTCAATAGGATAACCTGTTAAATCATTAAAAAATAAGTCGCTTGTAAATAAATTAAGTGGAAAAACTCAAATGCTCAGTGAAGCTAAAATAATAAAAATTTTGGATATCTCTTTAAAATTAGTATGTTTTATAACTTCATATGCTGCTCATGTTGAAATCGATAAATAAAAAGAAAAGCCAATAATTTTACCAACAAACTGACCATAATAAGTTATAAAAATTAGAGGTATTAAAATCAGTAGTAATATTAAAACACTTTTCGATCTTTTTATTATATTTTTCATATTATATTGTTAATAAATCTTTTTCTTTTACAGAAGATAAATTGTTTATTTTATCGATATTTGAATCAACATTTTTTTGAATTACATCTAAATAATGTTTTTGAATGTCTTCACTTAATTCTTTATCATTTTTAATTGATTTATTAATATCTTGACGAATTTGTCTAATTCCAACTCTTGCTTGTTCTGTTAAATGATTTAATTCTTTAACCATTTCTTTTCTTTTTTCAGTAGTCATTGAAGGGTAAGTTAATCTAATTTGGTTACCTTCATTTGCAATTTGAATTGGTAAATTGTAATCTTTAATTGCTTTTTCAATTTCTTTGGTTGAACCAACATCATAAGGTTTTACTAGTAATTGTAAAGGGGTTGCAATAGCAATAGAAGCTAATTCATCTAAAGTCATTTCTGAACCGTAATAATCTACTTTTATTTTATTTACTAAATTTGGATTTGCTCTTCCTACAGCAATTTTTTGCATTTGATTATCAAAATTATCAATAACTTTTTTGGCTCTTTCTTCTAATTCCATTAAATATAAATCTATTTCCATGTTTCTCCTATTTGTGTACTCTTGTGTGTGTTATTGTTCCGTTTATTGCCTTTAGCAATGAATCTTCTTCATTTATATTGAAAATTAGTAATTCAATATTGTTATCTTTAGCCATACTTACAGCAGTTAAATCCATTATTCTTAAATCTTTATCTAAAATCTCGGTGTATGAAATTTCACTAAATCTTTTTGCATTAGGGTTTATTTTAGGGTCTGAGTCATAAACACCTTCAACATTATTTTTGCCCATTAATATTGCTTCTGCTTCTATTTCACTTGCAAAAAGTGTTGATGCTGTATCAGTTGTGAAAAAAGGTCTTCCTGTTCCACCTGCAAATATTACCACTTCTTTATTTGATAAATATTTTTTTGCTTTTTCATTAATATAAACTTCACAAACTTTTGGATCCATTGTTAGTGATGATAATACACGACATTCAAGTCCATGTTTTTCAAATCCAGATTGTAGTGCAAGTGCATTCATTGTAGTTGCTAACATACCTATATAATCAGCTCTTACTCTGTTAATTCCATTTTTTTCAGCGCTGGTTCCTCTTCAAAAGTTTCCACCACCCACAACTATTGCAACTTCAACACCACTATTTATAATTTTTTTAAGTTGTGATGCAAATTTTTGTACTAATTCATAATCTATTGCTAATGACTTTTGTTTATTTGCTAATCCTTCTCCAGATAATTTAATTAAAACCCGTTTGTATTCCATAATCCCCTCTTTTTATTTCTTTTATTTTACATTATTAATGCTTATTTTACTTTTAAAAAATGCAATTAAATAATTAATCAGAAATTTTTTTATCAAATTTAAGTAATTTTTGTTTTGCTTTTTTTACAGCATCAAAAGCTGCACTTCTGCTTGTTACAAGTTCTTTTGCAATTTCACTATAACTTAAATCTTCAAATAAATGTAAATAAAGTGCTTGCTTTTGTGTTTGGGTTAGTAAGTTTTGGTATTTTTCAAATGCAATAGAAAAAAATTCTCTCTCTTCTATGTCGTTATTTGTCATTATCATCCTTCATTAAAGCAAAAATAAATGTTTCTAAATCAAATTCCATTAAATCATCAACTTTTTCACCTAATCCAACAAATTTAACATTTATTCCTATTTCATCTCTAATAGTTAAAATAATTCCACCTTTAGATGTTCCATCCATTTTCGTTAAAATAATTCCTGATAAGTCAGTTATTTCATTAAATAATTTTGCTTGACTAATACCATTTTGTCCCGTTGTTGCATCAACAACTAACAAACTTTCATGTGGTGCATTTTCAATTTTTGAAGAAATAATTCTTTTAATTTTTGCAAGTTCATTCATTAAATTTACTTTGTTTTGTAATCTACCTGCAGTATCAATTAATAAAACGTCATATTTTTTTTCAATAGCTTCTTCACATGATCTAAACACAACGGCAGAAGGATCTTTTTCATTTTCAAGAGGTTTAAATAAATTAAATTTAACTTTATCTGCTCATTGTTCTAATTGTTCAACCGCTGCATCTCTGAATGTATCAGCAGCAACAACAAGAGTTTTTAGACCTTGTTTTTGAAAATTATTTGCTAGTTTTGCAACAGAAGTTGTTTTCCCTGCTCCATTTACACCAACTACCAAAATTACATTTAATCTACCTTTTTGAACATCTAAAGCTGTATCTACAGTTGAATTTGAAACATAAAGTGTAAATAATTTATCGGCTATTATTTCTCTAATTAGTTTTGGATCTTCAATATTTTCTATTTTAACTTCTTTTTTTATTTCTTTAATAAGAACATCAACAAGCTTCATAGAAATATCACTCATTATTAATATTTCTTCTAAGTTTTCAAAATATTCTTCATCAATTTTATTGTGCTTATTTTCTATTTCTTTAATTAATTTTGTAAAAGAACTATTAGATTTGGTTAATCCAGAAACATAAGTATTTACTTTTTTGGTTTCTTTATTTAAATCATCTGTTTTTGAATTATTGAAAATACGTTGTTTAAGTTTTGTTAAAAAACCCATAACTCTCCTTTTCACATTATTACTTTATATTTTAATATAAAATTATTTGTTTTCCGTAAATAAGTAAAATAAAAAAATCAAACATAAAGAATGATTTTTTAAATTTTAATGCAAATTATTTATTTAAAATGTTTAAATTATCAATAAAGAATTTTTTTATTTCTTTAGGTTTAATTGAGTTGTTTGTAAAGTAAAAATAAAACATTAATTTACTTTCTTTTTTATCTAATTTAATAGTCAGCCATTGTTTATTGGGAAAAAAGAATTGAAATAGAAATAATTCTTTATTGTTATTTAAATGCGTTAAAAGTTTTTTATTTATTATATTTAAATTAGCTATTTCTCCAACTCCTGATAATCATTCAATAATATTTTTAACAAAATCTTGTTCAATTGCAAAATCAAAATTAGTTACTTTGTGATTTTCTGAGAATTTTTTCAGACTATCTAATTTAGAATTTAAACCATTATTTTGAGTTAATTGATAATTTAATAATTCAGATAAAATTAAAAACAACATAATAGGGTTAAATTTTGTCATATGTTCAATATTGCTAAATAGTTTTGCATCTTCGTTTATGTAGATGTATTTTAAAGTAGATTTAAAATCACCATCATTAATTAATTGATCTATTTTCAATGAATTTTCAAAGTATTTTTCACTGTATATTTTTAATTTATCAGATATAAAATCGGATAAAATAATTTGTTTTATAAAAGTATCATCATTTTCTTTATTTTTATGTAAACCAATGTAATCCAAAATAAGACCTATAACATCATCTTCTTCAATTTTTTTAAATTGATTCAGTATTTTATGTTTATAAATTGTTAATTTTTCATTATTTTCTGAAAAATCAACAATGTAAAAATTCTGCAATTCTTTTACATATTTAAAAGTAAATAATGAATCATTTTTTATAATAAATTCTTTTTCTATAAATTTATATGAAAAATCTAACTGTCCTAAAACTTTAGTTAATATGCTTTTGTTAGAGTTTGTAGGAATAATTCCAATTTTTAGCATTTTTTTATCATTAGATCTTAATCTTAACTTTAAAATATTTTTTACATATTCCTGTAGTAATAATTCAGTATTTAAATATGTTGATTGAGAATCTAAATGTTTAATATTTGTTTTTTTAAATGTTTCAAATCTTATTTTTACATCATCAAAAAAGCGATTAGGAATTTTTAATCCATCCCCTTGATAAAACGAAATTGATTTTGTTTGCTTATTTTGTGAATAAAGTCCAAAATGGATTAAAACTGTGAAACTTTTAGTTTGTTTTAATGTAAATAATGCAAAATCTTTTGTAATAGGTTGATTATTAAGTTGTAAGTATGTTTTTATTTTTTGTGATCCTAAAACATTTGCAAAAGATTGAACACAAGAAGCTAAATTTTGATCAGAACCATCATGAGTTATTAATATTTTAAGTTTTGATAAATCTTGTAATGAATTTAAAACATCACAAAATGCATAAGCTCATTTTGCTGAAACTAATTCATTGATTTTTCATTCCCCTAAACCACAAGGTCCAATAATTTCTGAATCTTTAATAGTTATTTCGTTGAAAAAATTACTATTTGGGTTAGCTAATTCTTTTTTTATTGTTGTAATTGATTTTTTATCTTTTTGATAATAATTTAATCAAATTTCTCATTGATCCATAAATAATCCTATTCGTTATCTTCAAAACCTGTATTATACATTTTTGTATAAAATCCATTTAATGCCATAAGTTCTTCATGAGAACCCTTTTCAATAATTTTACCATTATTAACTACTAAAATTGCTGTTGCAGATACTATTGTAGATAAACGGTGAGCGATAACAAATGAAGTTTTCCCTTCCATTAAATGTAACATTGCTTTTTGAATTTTTTTCTCTGTTTGTGTGTCAACATTTGAAGTTGCTTCATCTAAAACTAAAATATTTTTATTTGCTAAAATTGCTCTAGTTATTGCAATTAGCTGTCTTTCACCTTGACTTAGTATTGAACCTGTTTGGTCAATTATTGTATTGTAATCATGATCTAATTTTAAAATAAAGTCTTCTGCAAATGACATTTTAGCTGCCTGCTTAATTTCTTCATCTGTTGCATTTAAGTTACCATATCTTAAGTTTTCTAAGATAGTACCTTTAAATAAATAAGTGTCTTGTAATACAATTGAGATTTGATCTCTTCATGATTGTTCACTAATTGAAAGAATATTTTTATCGTCTAAAAGAATATCTCCTTTTAGTGGTAAATAGAATTTAGAAAGTAAATTAACAATTGTAGTTTTACCTGCGCCTGTTGGACCTACAATTGCAATTGTTTGCCCTTTTTTAGCTCAAAATGTTGCATTTTTTAGTTGCAATTTATCGGGGTTATTTGTATATGAAAAATCAACATTTTCAAATTTAACATCCCCTTTAAAATCATTAATATTTTCTAATTTAGTTTGATCCACTTCAGGTTTTAAATTTGCTAATTCTCTTATTCTTGAGCTTGATGCTACAGCGGCTTGTACAGAAGAAACTATATCAACTGATTCTAGCAATTGGTTTGTAAACATTTTTAAATACATTGTAATAACAATTAAATTTCCAAAAGTTAAAACACCATTACCTCCACTTTTGTTATTTAATATTAGTAATGTACCCACGATAGTAACAATTAATTGTAATAACATACTTGCAAAATTTGAATATGGATATACCATTTGTGAAAAAATATTTGCTTTTAATGAAGGTTTTACTAATGAATTATTAAATGTATCAAATTCTCTATTTGCTAATTCAATTTTATTAAATGTTCTAATTAAATGTTGACCTTTTATAATCTCTTCAATATGACCATTTAAATTACTTAATTTATCTTGTCTTGCTCTAAATTGAGGCATTGCTAATTTTAAAAATATAAAAGAAAATGAGTATAAAAATATTATTAATGCAATTGACAGCAAGGCTAAATATGGACTTAAAATAAATATTAAAGAAATTGATAATATTGTAAAATTTATCAAAATCATAAATTTAGAAATTACCAATAATAGTCCCTGAGCAACCATGTCTATATCATTTGTTAAAGTGCTCATTAAACTACCTGAATTTTGTTTATCAAAGTAGCTTATTGGCATTTTCATTAATCTATTATATGCTTTTAGTCTTATTTGAGTTGCGGCTTTTTGACTAGCTTTTACACTAAAAACATTTGTTGCTAATAACATTGAGTTACTTACAATGTAGCAAGTAGCTATAGCAACTAGAATTAAAATAAAATTATTTGCATCAAATCCATTGTTTAAGGCATCGACAGAAAAATATCTATCAAATACTCAACCTATTAAGTAATTTGTTGCAATAATTGTTGCAGTTGCGATTAAAGTTACTAAATAAATTAAAAATATTGCATATTTTGGAATGTCATATAAACTAATTAAATGTTTAAATTCTTTACGGTAATTTATTGGAATTTGTTGACCGTTAGGATGTTTTGGTGGTCCAAATCTCATTATTTACCTCCTTGTGACTCAAAAATTTCTTGATATAGTTTATTTGTTTTTAATAAATTATCATGAGAATCAAAACCTGACATTTTACCATCTTCAAGTACAAGAATTTTATCTGCTTCACGAATTGAATTTAATTTTTGACTAATGATAATAGTTGTTAAATTTTTAAAATTCTCTTTTATGTTTTGACGGACTATTTTATCAGTTTTATTATCTAATGCACTGGTTGAGTCATCAAAAATTAAAATTTTTGGATTTTTTAAGAGCGCTTGTGCAATAAATAATCTTTGCCTTTGCCCACCACTTATATTAGTTGAACCTTGAGAAATATTATGATCTAAGTTATCTTCAAAACTGTAAACAAAATCATAAGCATCAGATATTTTTAAAACTTTATCTATATCTTCTTTTGTTGCGTTTTGATTTGCAAGGTGCATATTTTTTAAAATTGATCCACTAAATAAAAATGGTTTTTGGTATACATATGAAATTTTTGAATTAATGTTTTCTTGATTATATTCTTTTACGTTTTGATTATCAATTAAAATTTCTCCATTTTCTACATCTCATTCATGTACAAGCAAATTTGCTAATGTAGTTTTTCCTGAACCTGTTGGACCAATTATTCCAATAGTTTGACCTGCTTGAATTTTGAAGTTTAAATTTTCTAATACTCTTTTTTCTGAGTCTTTGAAATATCTAAAGCATACATTTTTAAATTCAATAGATCCAGAATCTATTTGTTTTGTATTGTTTTTGTTTGTTATTAGGTTATTTTTAATTTCGATAACTGAGAAATATCTTTTTGCAGAAACTTGACTTCTAAATAAGTAAACACTAACAAAAATACTAATTACAAGTCCATGAGTTACAACTTGTAAATAACCCATAAATGCATTAATTGAAACTATAAAGTTTTGATATTCATTTATAACATCTGGAGTAGCATTTTCTAAATTAGGTCTTGAAATTCCTGCTATTGCCAAAATAACTACTGTTGAAATGTTAATCAATATCATTGTGATAATAAATGCAAATATTTGAATTAAATTACTTTTAATTGATACTCCCAATCATAAATTACTAATTTTAGTAAATTTAGATTCTTGGTTTTTTTCTAAGTTATATGATTTTATAACTTTTATACCATTAATACTTTCTCTACTTTCTAGGTTAATTTGATCAGTTATTTGTTGTTGTTTTTTAAATAATGGTAATCC
This sequence comes from Mycoplasma zalophi, assembly GCF_025486335.1. Taxonomy (GTDB): domain Bacteria; phylum Bacillota_I; class Bacilli_A; order Mycoplasmatales; family Metamycoplasmataceae; genus Metamycoplasma; species Metamycoplasma zalophi. Next base: position 111,032 of record NZ_JAOOPZ010000001.1, on the reverse strand, counting down.
TTTTCAAAAAATTATTCCTGTTAGTGTTAAAAGCAGCGGTATTAAAACAGCAAAAGAAATTGAAAGTTTTAAGTTTGTTAAGATAGCAAAAACAAATCCCCCAATAAAAAATATTGGCCCTAAAATACTTCTTCTTAAACTTGAAATTACCCCATCTTCAATTTTTGCAATATCATTTGTTAAATTAGTAATTAATTTTTCTTGTGAAAGTTCATTAATTTTTTCACTATTTAAAGATTGAATATGATAAAACAATTTTTGTCTTAGTGATTTCGATACGTTAATACCTACGTAATTACTTAAAACTGTAGCGGTCATTCCAAATGCTACACCTAAAATCATTGTTCCAATAAATAATATTGAAATATGAGTTATTGCTTCTGTTGGTGAATCATAAGGTCCTAAATTTACAATTCCAATAATTTTTATAATAATATTCGCTTTTTCTTCGTTTCTTGAAGCAAATGTTGCAACTTGACCAATTAATTGTGAAATTAAATTAGGAAATAACAAAAAAATTGAAATCTGTAAAACAGTAAATAAAATACTTAATGCAGCCACTAATTTATATTTAAGTGGCATACTTTTTATTATTCTTCACATATTAATCCTTCCTTTTAAATATTTTTTTGGGTTTCTTAATTATTTCAAAGCGGGTTATTTCATTGATTTTTAAATTTCTTTTTTCAATAAAATTTATTATTAGTTTATAAATTGTGTATACAGGAATAATAATTGCAACTAATCCAAAACTATAAATTAATAAATTGGAATAAGCACCAAAATCAGTAAAAATATTAAATACTTGAGCTATTGGTTTAACAAAAACAACAAGTAAAAGTCATGCAATACTAAAAATAATTGATAAATAAACTTTTCAGTAATATAAAGGATTAGAAATAAATATAGATTTTTTGGTCATTAAATTAAGAGAATTAAATGTTGCTCCAATACCTATTACAAGAAAGGCAACAGTACTTGCAACCTTAACAAAATCTTCATTGTTTATGCTTGGATTATTTAAAGCATAAATTGCTCCTAAGTAATAACCTATTAAACTTAAAATACCAATAAATATTCCTTGTCATAACGTGTTTCACCCCATGTTTCTTGCGAAAATACTTTCGAATTTAGAATGAGGTCTAATTGTCATGTATGTTTCTTTAGAATTTTGAATTCCAAGAGCAATTGCAGGAAATCCGTGAGTAAATAAATTAATTCATAATAATTGTGTTGCTGAAAGAATAAAGAATTGGAAATTTTCATTTTGAGTCATTATATTTTTAATTTCTTGTGAAAATATCGACCTAAATATTAAAAGACCAAAGAGAACTAAAACAATTTCAGCGATCGATGTAACTAATAAATTTTGAATTACATTTCTTATTCTTTCATATATTTTTCTACCGTTAGAAACTGCCTTTACAACGGTAGAAAAATTATCATCTACTAAAATTAAGTCAGATGCTTGCTTAGATACTTCTGTTCCAGTTATACCCATAGCGCAACCAATATCGGCTGCTTTTAGGGCAGGTGCATCATTTACTCCATCTCCTGTCATTGCAACTACTTGATCTAATTTTTGTCAAGTTTTTACTATTCTGATTTTATCTTTTGGAGCAACTCGAGCATATACAGCATATTTATGAATATTTTTTTCGAATTCTTCATCACTTAATTTATCTAATTCAGTACCGGTGATAACTAAATCTTCACTACCAAGTATTCCTAATTCTTTTGCAATAGAACTAGCCGTTATTAAGTTATCACCAGTAATCATAATAGGTTTCATTCCTGCTTGTTTACATAAATGAATAGATTCTTTTGAAGTTTCTCGTGGAGGATCAATCATCGCAATTAAACCTTCAAAATGTAAATTATTTTCAACCTCTGTTTCAGTTACGCTTGATATATCTTGGTTTGTATTAAGTTTTTTTGTTGCAATAGCTAAAACTCTAAAACCTTTTTTTGCTCATTGTTCATTTATGTTTTGATATTCTGAAATATTTTGGTTATTTTCTAAAAGATTAAAAATACTTTCGGGAGCACCTTTTGTAATTAATATGTTTTCATTATCTAATTCATAAATAACACTCATTAATTTTCGTTCACTATCAAATGGGAAATTTTTTATTCTTATATTATTGTGCTTTAGATTATTTGCAGATAATTTGGTGTATTTTTCATAAGCATGCAATAGTGCAATTTCAGTTGGATCTCCAACTTCTTCAATTTCATCATTTTTTTTGAAAATATTTGCTTCAGTACAAAGACTAAATAATTTAAGTAATTTATGAAAATCTTTATTATTTTCTAAAAATTTATTATTTGTTCAAGCATTTACAACTGTCATTTTATTTTGTGTTAATGTACCTGTTTTATCTGAACAAATAATTGCAGTTGATCCTAATGTTTCAACTGCCATTAAATTTTTTACAATAGCATTTTCATTTGCCATTTGTTTTACACTAAGACTTAAAATAATAGTTGTAAATGCTACAAGCCCTTCAGGTATTGCAGCTACTGCAAGTGAAATTGAATTAACTAAGCTAGAACTTCAAAAACCAGTACTTTTTAAGTTTCCAGTATCTGTAACTTGGAAAATGATTTGTGCAATTAAAGAAAAAACAAATAAAATAATTCCTGAATATCCAAAAATCTTTCCTAATTTATTTATCTTTAGCTGTAAAGGTGTTAAATTTGTTTCTTGTTCATTTAATAAGTTAGAAATTTTACCTATTTCAGTATTTTTTCCAACTTCAGTAACAAGAACTAGCCCTGTACCATTTGATACACTTGAAGAACTAAAGACCTTAAATTTTTGCTCCGCTATAGGTAAATTAAAATTATGAATTTCATTTGCATTTTTTTCACTAGGAAGTGATTCTCCTGTTAAAGAACTTTCGATGCAATATAAATTATGACTTTCTAATAAAATACCATCAGCACCTACAACATCACCTGATTCAATAAATAAAATATCACCAACAACAATATTTTCACTTTTAATATTTTGTAATTTGCCATTTCTAATAACTTTAGACATCATTGGACTCATATTTTTTAAAGAATCTACTGCCCTTTGACTTTTTACTTCCTGAGCAGTTCCAACTATTGCATTAGTTACAACAACAATTAAAATAATAAATGGTTCAATAAATGATATAGTTAATTCTGAATTTCAGTTTCAATTTTCATAAATACCTTGATAAATCGCTAATCCAAAAGAAATAACAGTTGCAATTAAAAGTAGCACAACCATTAAATCTTTAAATTGCTCTAAAAAGAATAGAAAAATAGATTTTTTCTTTTTCTCTTCTAAAATATTTTTTCCATATTTATTTTGATTAATAATTATTTGGTCATCATTTAGACCTAATTTTGGATTAGTATTTAAAGCTTTTATATCATTCATAATAACCATCCTTGTACATATTTTATATAGTTACTTATTAATATTAAATTATATATTATATAAATTAATTTTATTTATCTAATAAAAAACTCTTTTTTATATTAATTATCATTTTTTTAGTTTATATATTAAAATTAAAATATGAATTTAACAGAATTAAACAATTTTATTTTTGATTTAGATGGAACATTATTAGATTCATCTAAAGAAATAAACAAAGAAACCTTAGAAACAATAAAGAAACTAAAAAAATTAGGAAAAAGATTTTCAATAAATACAGGAAGAACACCTTTAATAAGTATGAAATTTATGGCGCAAATTGAACCAGATTTTCCTTGTTCATTTTGTAATGGTGCTATTATTTATGACTGAAAAACTAAGCAAATTATTTCTAAAAGAACTATTCCTCACGATAACGCAAAACAAATTATTGATGTTTTATTTTCAGAACAAACAACAACTTTAGTTTATACAACAGAAGCAATTTATTATAAACATTTTGTAAAAGAAAGTGATTGAGTTTCAAAATTATTACATGTTAATAATAAATTAGAAGATGAATTTAAAGTAAATATTCAAGAAATGGAAAATGATTTTGATGTAACAAAACATGAAATATTTAAAATAATTTGTATTACTAATGAAGTTAAAGGAAACATGGATGAAGTAAGAGAAAAATTATCATCATTAGAGGATATTTATTCATTACAATCAAATGGAGTTATTTTAGATATTATTCCTAAAGATTCAGATAAAGGAACAGGTTTAAATTATATCTTTGATAATGGTTTTGCAAAATTTGAAGATACATGTGTTTTTGGTGATGAAAAAAATGATTTACCTATGTTTAAAGTAGCTAAATATAGAGCAGTTTTAGGACAAGCAAGAGAAGAAATTAAAACAGAAGCTAAAACAATGGGACTAACATGAATACTTGATTCCAATGATGACAATGGAATTGGTAAATTTTTAGAAAAAACAGCCTAAAATCAGTAATAAATACTCATAAATAACGCAATTATTTGATTGATTGTGTTTTTTATTTATACTTGCTAATTATTAATTATAATATTATAGTTATGAACAAACAAGATTTAAAAAAATTAATTAGAACAGTAAAAGATTTTCCAACAGAAGGGATTCTTTTTAAAGATATATCATATTTATTAGCTGATGGAGAAGCTTTAAATTATACAATAAATGAAATGGCAAAATTTACTGAAGATGCCGATATAATTGTAGGCCCTGATGCGCGTGGATTTTTATTTGGAACACCAGTTGCAGCCATCACTAAAAAACCTTTTATTATGGTTAGAAAACAAGGGAAACTTCCAGGTCCTGTTATTTCGTGTGACTATGGCTTAGAATATGGAAGAAATGTTTTAGAAATTCAAGAAGGAATTACTAAAAAAGGTCAAAAAGCAGTTATTATTGACGATGTTTTAGCAACAGGTGGAACATTAGAAGCTATTATTAAACTTTTAAAAAGAGAGGGTGTTGAAGTTTTAAGAATAATAGTTTTAATGGAACTTGACGGATTTGATAGCCATCAAAGATTAAATGTTCCTATTGAAAGTTTAATTACTATTAAACAAGGTGAATAATGAAAAAAATATACTCTTCTTATAACCAGGTTCCAGAAGAATATAAGTGAGATTTAGAAAGTATTTTAAAAAATACAACATTTAAAGAACTAAAAAATCAATACTTTGATATTTTTAGTTACATAATTGCAATTAAAGAATCAAAATATGATTCAAAAGAGAATTACTTAAATTACTTAAAAGTTCAAGAAAAATTTCTTGAACTTGAATTTAAAATTAATAATTATTTGCAAAATAAAAGTTCTATTAATGTTGTTGATCCTGAAATTAATAAAGAAATTGCAGATTTTGATAATAAAGTAGCAAATTATTCAAATAAATTAGGTTCTGAAATAAGCAGGATAAAAAAATACAAAGACAAATTGTTACTTTGAAAAGACACAAAAGAATTTAGTTACATTAAAAATAGCATTGAAAATTCTATTGAATCATTAAAACATACTTTGTCAGATGATGTAGAAAATTATTTACAACAATCTTCTAAAGGTGACACTAATTTAGAAACTGTCTTTGATATCTTAGATAACTCTGAAGTGGATTTTGGATATGCAATATCATCAAAAAATAAAAAGTTTAAAATTACAAATGGAAGTAGAATAAATCTTCTTAAAAATAAAGATGAATTAGTTAGAAAAACAACACACAAAAATTACTTACAAGGTTATTATAAACACAGGCAGTCATTTGCACAACTTTTAATCCAACATTTTAAACAAATTTCAGTAGAAGCTAAAATAAGAAATTATGATTCTGCTGTTGATAGTTTAATTTCATCTGATTATGTTCAAAAACAATTATTAGATATAATTTATAAAAATGTTAAAAAAAATATGTTTCTTTTTAAACAGTTTTATAAATACCAAAAGAAATTTTTTAAAAATAAATTTAATAAAAAAATGCAACCTTGAGATTATCAATTAGATTTAATAAAAACAAAAACTAACTACACTATTGAAGATGCAAAAAATATTTTTAAAGAAATCATTTCTGTTATGCCAAATAGATATAAAGATGTTGCAATAAAGGCACTTGATAGTGGTTGAATTGATTTTGAGAGTGTTAAAAATAAAGAAGGCGGAGCATATTCAATTGGCCAAAGTTATGGAATTGATAAAAAATATATTTTAATGAATTTTGATAATTCTTTGAGTAGTGTAAATACTTTGTGTCATGAAATGGGACACTCAATGCATTCTTATTTTTCTGATAAAAATCAACACATTTTTAATTCACAATATCCAATTTTTTTAGCTGAAATTGCCTCAATATTTAATGAATTACTTTTGACAGATTACTTAATTGAAAATGCTGAAAATGACGAACAAAGATTTAATTATATAAATGAATCTATTCGTGATTTTATTGGAACTGTAATTCAACAAACGATATGAAGTAATTATGAATTCAATTTATATAATGCAATAGATAATGATGAACCTTATGCAAGTTACGAACAATTAGAACAACTTTATGTTGATACAAGGAATGAATATTTCAAAGATATTCATAAAGCAAAAATTTCAAATCATGAAAATATATATTCAGTTATAGTTCCACATTATTATTATGAATTTTATGTTTATAAATATGCTTTAGGATACATAGTGGCTAATGCTTTTTATAAAAAATATAAAACCAAGGGAAAACAAGTTCTAGAAGATTATATTGATAAATTTTTAAGTGCAGGAAGTTCCCAAAAGCCTGCTGATATATTAAAGAATGCTGGTATAGATATTTATGATGAAAATATGTATAAAATGGCATTTGAAAATATAAACGAAAAAATTAATACATATATTAAGTTAGGCAAAAAAATTTTTAATAAATAATGTAAAAAACCAAGTTTAAACTTGGTTTTTTGATTACTTTATAAAATAAAAAACCACATAAAACATTATGTAGCTTTTTATTATTTTTATAGTCTTGGAACAATTTTTGTTTTATAGAAATCAGTACGTTCAATTTTTCATACAACAAGTGTTTGCATAATTTGTCAAATTCCTGTAATAATTCAGTATATTTGTAATCCAGCTTGAAATATAACTCCAAAACCAACAAAGACCATTGTAATTATATTTTGCATTTTATTTGATTTACGTAAAGCTTCACGCTCATATACATTAGTACGTAGTTTATCTTTTTTACGGTTTAAAAATTTAGGTAACATTTGTGCAACTAATTGAATAAGCACACTAATTAAAATAATAGGTAAGTATTTGTATTCACCAGCTAATAAGTTTTGGTAACTTGTAGCTGACATTTGAATTCCATATCATACTGAGTGTTTAATTTCTGGTGAACCTTGTACAATCCTAAACATAACAATTAGAATAGGCATCGCAATTAATGAACTTATCATTGCAGTAAATGGATTTGCATGATTTTTTTTGTACATTTCATTAATTTCTTGTTTTTTCTTTTGTTCCATTTGTTTGTCACCTTTATAAGGTGCATATTTAGCTTCTATTTTTGCTTTTTTAGCATTTAATTCTTGTTGTTTTTGAGAAGCAAATATACTCTTATAACTAATAGCAACAACTATTAATTTTGTAACAATAACAGTAATTATTAATCCTATTATTACAGATCATCCACCTAAATAACTTATTCCATTGATTATTCCACCTAGTAGTTGATTAATAGGGTAAACAAATAATCCATAAAATGGTCCAAATTCTCAGTATTCTGCTCATGTTGCAATCGGACGATGTGGTTCTCCAAATAATGAATTTAATAGGGTTGAGTTATTATTAATATAATTACCTTTATCACTTATATTTTTAAAAGTAACAATGTTATAACCTTCATTATTTGTATTATTTGAAACAAATGATAATCCAGTTAGATTTCCATATTCAATTGTATTAGAGTGAATGAAATTTTCTACTTTTGTAATTACATTTATTTCGTTGTCAGTTAATTGAATATCTTTTTTTTCTGCTAATTTTTTAATAAAACTATTAACTGTATCTAATGCAGTTGCAGTGTTTGGCATATTAGCAAATTCTAAAATGACATCTCAATAACTTTTTGAATCTGTGTCTTGAGAATTTAATTTAGCTTCAATCATTTCATTTTTGAATAATTTAGTAGATTCATCCATCAGTGCTTGATATGTATCGCGACTAAATTTTGATTCAAGTGAAGTATCAAGTATATAATTTGGCAATACAGAAATTTTTATATTTTTAATTCTGTCTTTAACCTCAATTTCAACTCCATTATTTTGAACTTTTTTTCTTGTTCATTCTAAATTTTGAATGTTATAAATATTGGTTCAGGTTGTTACATTGTCGTAACTTTTAACAGATCCATTACCGTTTTCATCACCTTTTGCATAAATTATAAAATTTCCGTTTTTATTATATACACTTCCAGAAATATTTTTACCTTCAGAATTTTGAATCTGAATTCCTAAAGTTTGTGATTTATATGTATCCATATTCCCTTGGTTATTTTTGATTTGTTCTTTAACTAATTTTAATTCTTCAACAGAATCTGCTTTTAAATAAGGGTTATCTTGAATAATTTTTCCAGTATTTGATCTATTAAAGGCTTGGGTGTCTTTGTTATATGCAAAAACCTCAATATTTGGTGAAATATCTTCTTTTTTAAGATATGTTTCGAAACCTGTTCCAACTTTAACCGGAGAACGTAATCCAAATGATTGAGCGCAGCCTACAAAACCTGTTCCAATAACAAAAACAATTAATAAAATTTTTACTCATTTTCAGATTTTTTTAATTAGTGTTTTTGTATCTTTTTTTATATTTTTATCATTTGAATTATGATTCGGATTAAAAAAGTCGTAATGTTTAGATCTAGTTCTTTTGGGCATTACGAATCCTTTCATAAAGTTTTTTAATTTCTTTTTCTTTACTTGCAAAATCAAGTGTAAAAAAAGGTTTTCTTATAATGATTACGCTTTGAACTAATATATCTTCAAAGCTGTTTTGGCGAATAATTTGCCTTATTTGATTTTTATATTTGTTACGCAAAACTGCGTTAGCAAATGTTTTGGGAATGGAAATACCAACTTTATAAATTTCACTTGGTTGATAATAAATAATCACGTATTTTGAAACAAATTGTTTTTTTTGGTTGATTATATTTTGAAATTCCCAATTCTTTCTAACAACATTTAACTTAGTCATTTTTATTTTTTGTCTGAAACTGTTAGTTGTTTTCTTCCTTTTGCTCTTCTAGCTTTTAAAACTTTTCTTCCATTTTTAGTTTGCATTCGAGCAAAAAAACCATGAACTTTAATGTGTTTACGTTTTTTTGGTTGATATGTTCTTTTCATAAAAAGCTCCTTCTTTATATGTTTTTATTTGAAAATAATTTTCAAGCTGATATTTAAAATTATGTATTATTATTTTATCAAACAAAACAATAATATTACATAATATTATCTTATTTACTTATTACCGGCTTTAAATTATTAGCAATAAACAATTCTTATTTTAATTTATTTGTTAAAAAAATAAAAAAAATTTAAAAAATATAAAAATTTTTGACATTGATTATTTATTTACATTTTTAAAATGTTATTAAATAAAAAAATATCTTGTAATAAGTACTTTTTTTGTTAAAAAATGTAAATAAAAATGTCAATAAAATCCAAATTATTTGCTTTGATAAATAATTATTTACAAAAATAATAATATAAATTTATAATTTAATCTATGACTATGAATTCGACAAGAAAAATTAACCCAAATGCAGATTTAGAAATAAATAATACCTTGCTTCAACAAGAATTCGAATCTACATCAAATGATCCAATTTTATATGATTCATTTTTAACATTAGTTAAAATTATTAAACAAAAAGATAATAAAGTTTTTTTGCATGCACCCGAAAAAATCAGAGTATTTTTAGAGGCAAATTATAAAGAATATATTTATAGATGCGTTAATGAAATATATCAAGATACAAAAGAAATTATTTTTAGCTCCGATAGTCTTTTATATAACAATGAAACCAAAAAAACACAAACAAAAATTAATGTTCAACCAGAATTAACTTTTGAAAATTATACAAAAGGTAAATTTAATGAACAAGCGTTATTAGGTGCTAGAACAGTGATTGAAAATCAACAAGGACAAATTGCGTTTAATCCTTTATTTATATATGCATCAAGCGGTTTAGGTAAAACTCATTTATTACATGCAATCGGAAACGAATTAATAAAAAAAGGTAAATCGTGTTTATATATTCAACCTAATATTTTTATAAGACCTATAATAGAACATTTAAAAAATAAAAATCAAGAAGGTATTAACAAAATTATTGATGACTGTTTGAAATATGACTGTTTAATGTTTGATGATGTGCAGGAATTTGGTGGTAAAGAAAACACTTTAAATGTCTTATTTGCAATTATAAATAATCATATTAGTGAAAATAAACAAATTATTATAAGTGCAGATAAAACACCAAAAGAATTAGGTGGATTTGAAGAAAGATTTATTACAAGATTCTCAGGTGGAATAACATTTAAAATTAATAATCCAAGTGTAGAAGATATTATTAATATTTTCAAATTTAAAATTGATAAAGAATTAATTGATTCAAATAAATTTGATGATAAAACATATAAATTTTTAGCTAGAAATTTTTCAAATAGTATAAGAAATATTCAAGGTGCAGTTAATAAAATTAAAATTTTTTACATTAATGATAAGAATTTTAGATATGACAGTGAATATATAAAATCAATTTTTAAAGATGTTGGTACAGTAAGTGAATCAGTTACACCTGAAAAAATAGTTGATACGGTATGTAAGTATTATGGAATAGAAAGAAAAAAAGTAATTGATAAAAACAGAAGTCAAAACATAGTTAAGGCAAGAAGAGTAAGTATGTGATTAATAAAAGATCTTTTCGATATTCCTTTTAATGATATTGGAAAAATGTTTAGTGGACAAACCCATAGTTCAGTAATTGCGAGTGTAAATTATATTGATAAACACATAAAAAGTGATTCAACTTTGAGTTTGGCAATTAGCAAAATTAAAGATAATTTAAAGAAAATTTTATAAATTAAGGAGTTATTATGAAATTCAATATTTCTATTCAACAATTAGATAAAGCAATAGACCGTGTATCAAAAGCATTAGATTCCAATCCATATTTACCTGCTTTAAAAGGTGTTTTAATTGAGGCAACTGATTCAGCTGTGACATTCGTTGTGTCAAATACTCAAATTGCAGTAAAACATACAGTTTTAACAACGGGTGCAGATATTGAAACCTTTAATAAAGATGGTTGTGAAATAATTGAATCAGGAACAGCGCTAGTTCCTTTAACATTATTTAAAAATATTGTTAAAAAAATTGATGGAATTGTTAAATTAGAAACTGAAAATTCAGTACTAAAAATTAAAACAAATGAAGATATTTTTGAAATAAATTTATTAGATAGTTTTGAGTACCCTGAAACTGAATTTGAACAATATGGAGAAAAAATTGTTTTACCTTTTAGTGCTCTTAAAAGCATTGTGAAAAATGTTTCTTTTGCAGCAGCACAAAACGCAACAAGTGTGATTTTAAATTGCGTTAACATTTCTGCAAAAGATAACGTTTTAGTTGCAATTGCAACTGATGGTTTCCGTTTAGCACGTCAACAAACAGCAATTGAAAATACTGTAGATTTTAATTTTTCTATTCAGTCAAAAACTTTAAAAGATCTTTTAAATTTTGATTTTAAAGGTGACATTAGTATGTTTGTTAGTGAAAATAAAATTCATATTAATTTTGATGGAAGCATTATTCAAACTAAATTGGCTAATTTAGCATATAAGGACACAGCAAACTCAATTCCAAGACAGTTTGAACAAATTTTAACAATTGATAGAAAAAAATTAACAGAATTAATTCAAAAAGCATCACTTTTAAATTCAGATGCTAATTCCAAATTAAGACTTTCAATTCATGATTCGGTTTTATATGTATCAACAAATCGTGATGAAATAGGAAAAGCAGAAGTTAAAACTACAGAATTTAGTTACAATGATGAATCTTTAGATATTTCATTAGTAACTAAAAATTTAACAGAAGCAATTAACGTATTTGAAGGTGAAATTAATTTAATGTTTGCAGAAAACAAGCAAAGAATTTTAATAGTTTCAAAAGAAAACAAAAACAACCAACAACTAATAACTCCACAAAGAGGATATTGATAATGATAATAGAAATAACAACAGAAACAATTAAACTTTCACAATTTCTTAAAAAGATAGGTTTAATCGAAACGGGTGGAAGGGCTAAATTTTTTATTGTAGATCATGAAATTATGATTAATGGAAAGCCAGCAGTTTCACGTAATCAACAAATAAATAATGGTGACATTATTTGAATTGATGATGAAGTTTATAAAATAAAAACAATTGCACATTAAAACGAATATTTTGAAACACTGTATTGTATATATGGTGTTTTTTAAATTTTATTAGGTTCTGATTTGTGAATTTTATGGTAAAATTTTTTTAGATATTTTATTAAATATCATTTTTATAATCGATTATAAAAAATGAGGAGATATATGAAAAAACAAAAGAAAAATCTTTTATTTGTTGGTTCAGCAGCAGCTATTACAGCTGTAGCTGCAACAGCAGCTGCAATTAGTGCATCATGTACTACAGCTGAAAACAACAATGAAGTAAAATTAAGTGTTTCTCAAAAAACATTTATGAACTTAGATTCAAGAGTGAATGTTTTAAGAGATACTTTAGAAGATAAGAAAATGTATAAAACAACTTTCGATAATTTAAGAAGACTTATCTACGATGAAAATAAAGCTTACAAAAAATTAGATGAAAATCAAGCTGATGAAATAAATTCACTTACAGGAAGATATTCATTAAGTTATGATAAGTTAGTTGAAGCATTTGCTAAAACATATGAGGAAATAGAAGTAAAAGAAGCAGAAGAATTAGTAGCGCAATTATCTTCACTAGAAGATCAAGAAGTGGCAAATGACTATAAATTAAAAATTCAACAAGCAAAAGAAGCTATTTTTACATACAAAGAATCTACAACAACATTAGACAATAAACCAGCAAGAGTTAGTGCCTTAGTTGAAACAGAAAAAGCTTTATGAAATGCAACAGTTGAAATTAAGAAACTATTAGCACCTGAAACAGTTGATGCAAAAGCAATGTATGAATTCGCACTTGCAACAGCAGAAGCATTAATGAACTACTCAGAAGATAAACAAGGATATGAATCAATTTTTGATGACTTATTCGTAAGAAACTTCTATGCACAAAAAATGGCTCAACCAGGACAAGATTCTGATTATGAGGCAGCATATAATTATTTATGACCAGAAACAAACAATGTACATGGTCCAAAATTCATTCAATTCTACGAAGAAGAAGTTACATTCGCAAGAGAATTATCAGCTAGAATGAATGACCCAGAAGATACTGAACAACAAAGACTAAAAAAAGATTTAGATGTAGAAATTAAAAATTCATCTGATTTATTAACAGGTGTTAATGTAACACTATTACAAAAAATTAATGGAAAAATTAAATTAGATGAAGTATTGAAATTTGCACAAACATATCAAGAAGATAAAGAAGCAAAAATTCGTGCAGAACTACTTAGAAAAGCAAAAGAAGCTTATGATGCTAAACTTGCTGAAGTTTCACAAATGGAAACTTTACTTGCAGATCCAAAATATGCAACAATTTTAAAAGAATTACAAGATTCAAAAACTGCTGAAACTACACCAGTTTCTGAAAAAGAAGTAAATAACACAATTGAACCAACTGATTACAACAACGCAGTTGCAAAATTAGAAGAAGCTCTTGCAAAAGCAAAACAAGATAAAGAAGCACAAGATGCTTTAGAAGCAGCTAAAACCGCATATGAAACAAAATTAGCAGAAGTAAAAAGATTATAGTACAAATACATTAACTGGAACAGATTATGCTAATGTTAAAACAACACTTGATGGTGAAACTAAAACAGTTGAAGATAGAGTTGGTGGAGAAGAAACCAAAACAGTTGAACTATACAATACAGCTGTAACTGATTTAACTACAGCATTAGAAAAAGCACAAGCTGAAAAAGCAAAAATTGATGCTAAAAAAGCTTATGAAACATCAAAAGCAGCTGCAGATAAATTACTTACAGAACTTCAAACAGATCCTAAATATAAAGAAATTTCAGATGCTTTAGATGCAGAAATTAAAAAAGCTGTAGCAGAAGCAGCTAAAGATACAACTGCTGATTATGTAAATGCTAAAGACATATTAGATAAAGCAATTACACAAGCAACTGAAGATAGAAATAATTATGAATTAAATCAAGCTAAAAAAGCTTATGAAGCAAAAGTTGCTGAAGCTAATGCTAAAGAACTAGATGACTATCCAAAAACAAAAGCTAACCTAACAGCTAAATTAGCAGAAATAGATAATGGTTTAGCAGATCCAAGAACTGTAGAATCATACAACGCAGCAAAAGACTTAGTTCAAACTGAAATTGATAACTTAGATTTAGCAAAAGCAAAAGAAGCTTATGAAACAAAATTAGCAGAAGTAAATGCATATAAAGAAACAATTACAGGTTCAGAAGCTGCTACTCAGTTAGAATCAGAAGTTACTACAATTGATAATAAAGTAAAAGAAACTCCAACTACAGATAAATATGAAGAAGGAGTAGAAAAATTAAAAGAAGAATTAGACAAAGCAAAAGCACACCATGAATATACAACTACATTAGCTGCAGTTACAAAAGATAAAGATACTTTTGAAGACGGTAAACCTAAAACCGATTATGAAAATGCTATTAGAGAAAATACAATTGCAGATACAAGTACTGCAACCATCGATAATTTCCAAAATGCAGTAATAAAATTAAAAGAAGCTCAGTTAGAAGCTCACAAAGCAAGATATGAAGCTGCTAAAAAAGCATATCAAGATGAATATAAAAACAAAAATGTTGATAATGATGCTAAATATGTAGATGCAAAATCTAATAAAGAAACAGAAGGACAAATCACTGAAAGAACAGAATCAGAACCTACAACAGCATTATATGATTCAGGAACAACAGATTTACAAGACTTACTTGCATTATTAAAAGCACAATTATTATTCCTAGATAAATTAGATGAAGTTAAAACAAAAGCTAATGGAATTCAAGATAAAGATACAAAAGAAGCTGCATTAGCAGAATTTACACAAATTCAAGAAGCTGCAAATGCAAACAAAACAGTTAATAACTTTAATACACAAAAACTAAAACTTGATGAAGCTTTATTAAATGCATTTAAAAATGAATATAATAAGGCAAAAGAAGCTAACTCAACTAAAGCAGCAGAATTTACAGATCCTAAATATGCAAGTGCAATTTCTTACAATACATCAGAAATCGCAAAACAAGATGCTATAGTAAATGCTGCTGATACAACAGTAGATCAAGTAAAATCTGCTACTGCTAAGGTTAAAGAATTAACAGAATTATTAACTAAATATGCAGAATACTTAGATAAATTAGCAGAAGTAAGAGCAGATAAAGATAGTTTTGATGAAGGTGAAGTTAAAACAACATATAATACAGAAATTGAAACTGCAAATACAAAAGCAACTTCTGATGAAATAACACAAGAAAAATTAACACAAGGAATTAATGATTTAGAAGCAGCTATGTTAAAAGCAAATAAAACAAGATATCAAAAATCAAAAGAAGCCGCAACCACATATAAAGATGAAGTTAATGCTAAACCAGAACCAGATTATAAATCAATAAAAGAAGAATTTAATACTAAGTTTACAGACATCACAACAACAGCAGAAGCTCAAACAGAAACATCTGCTAAATATAAAGCAGGTTATAAAGCTCTTGATTCTTTAGTAGCTACAACAAAAGAAAAAGTTGCTAAGAGAGAGAAAGAATTAAACTACATCAATTCATTACAAGAATTTATACGAGCACAAGAGAACTACTTAAATCAAATTAAATCTCCTTCAAATAACGAAGAAGAACAAAATGCTAAATTACAAGAATTATTAGCAACAGCAAGAGAAAAATATGATAAATATGTTGATGCAGCAAAAGCTTATGGACAAAAACCTGTAGAATGAACAATTGAAAACACAAATTAATTTAATATAAGTAGATTTAAATACAAAATAACACCAATTGTTAAATGGTGTTATTTTTTATTCTAAAAAAGTTAAACAATTGTGCGTATATAACTCATGATATGAATGACTATTAATAAAAACTGCTGAAACAAAAAAATAAATACAAGGTTAAAAATATATAAATAACAATATAATTAAAACTATAAATATAAACTATATCTGACTATTTAATCATTACAGATTAAAATTAAATGTTCGCAAAATAAAATATTTTATAAAAATAAATAGCATATAAAATATCTTAAAACTATAAATCAAATAAATATAAATGTGTTTATTTATGATTTAGATTTTAATATATGTCTTTAATTTAATTAAGCAAAGCGATATATTTGTTTAAAATTTAATTGATTTTAATTTATTTGTAAATAATAAGAAAACAATTAGCTATTTTAAAAATATTTATTATATTAAAAAAGTTAAAATTTACAGTAAAAATATAAATTACTTAGTATTATTATGTTAATACATAACAAAAACCTGTGTAGGTTATTAATGAAAGATAAAAGAATACTAGAAATGTTTTCTGAAAAAACATTTAAAAAAGAATTAGCAAGAACAAGAAAATATGAACCAGAAAACGAAAAAGCTTTTGAAATAATTTTGAAAAGATTAGCTAAAATGTAATTCATATTTTGTAATAATTATTCATTACAAGAAATGTTAAACTTAATTTGATATTTTTAATGTTGGTAGTATTTAATTTAATTAAAATATAAAATAAAAAACCAGGGATTAAACCCTGGTTTATATATTATTTTGGATAAGATTAAGCTTCTTCGATTTCAAAAATTTCATCACCAACTGTTAATTCTTTACCTGGTTCAATTAAAATTTTTGCGATTTTTCCTGTCACTGGTGAAGGGATATCTGTTGTCATTTTATCTGTTTCTACTGAGTATAGGTTATCTCCTTCTTTAACTTCTTGTCCTTCAGTTACATAAACTTCAGCAACTGTTCCTTCGTGTAATCCTTCTCCAACATCTGTAAATTGCATTTTAAACATAATTATAACTCTCCTAATTTTTCTGGGTTTTCAATTAATTCTTTAATACGAGCGTTAAAACGCCCTATATCTGCACCGTCTACTCAACGGTGGTCGGCTGCTACTGTTAAGTACATTGATTTTTTATCAACTATTTCACCATTTTCACGAACTAATTCGTTAAATATAGCTCCAGTTGCTAAAATTCCGATTTCTGGGTAGTTCATAATTGGGTTTCCAAATAAAACTCCAACACTTCCTACGTTTGTAATTGTAAAATCTGCACCTTGCATATCAGCCATAGTAATTTTTCTTGTTCTTGCTAATTCTGCTAAACGAATAATTTCTTTTTGAATTTCTACTATTGAAAGTTTATCAGCGTTTTTTATAACTGGAACAAGTAATCCATGTGGTGTATCAACTGCTATACTAATGTTGATTTGTCCTGGGAATTTAATAACTCCTGCTTCTTCATCAACTTTAGCAGCAAACATTGGGAATTCTGTTAAAGCTATAGTTGTTGCTTTAATAATTCATGATAAGAATGTTAATTTTACACCTTGTTCTTGTAAAACTTTATCTTTAACAGCTAATCTGTGGTTTCATAGTGCTGTAGCATCTGCTTTTTGAACTAATGATGTATAAGCAACACGATCCATTGCATTTTTTAAGTTTTTAGCAATGGCTTTACGGATTCCTGATAATTTAACTTCTTTTGCTTCCATTATTCATTTCCTCCATTAGCTTTTTCTGCTTCTTTTCTTTTTCTTTCAAGAATAGCTTTTTGACGTGGTGTTAAATTACCTTCGTCTTCTGCTTTTGCTTCTTGTTTAGATTCAGTTTTTTTAGTTTTGCTAAAAGCTGAAAAATCTAATAAGTCATTTGAAACTTTTAATGTTCCAACAACGGCAGGAGCTCCTTCTTCTTCCGGAGCATTGGCGTCTTTTACATCTTTTGGATCTAGCATAAAATCCTCCTTTATGTTAATTTGTTTAATATTTCTATTTATCTATTTTATACTTTTATATAAAAAATTATAAACAAAAAGCAATTTTTTAATTTAAAAATACTAAAAAAATCGCTTTTTTGATTTTTATTTTTCTTTTTTATTTTTATTAATTACTTAATTATAATTATATATTTTTTGACACACAAAATATATAAAATACTTTTATAATATACATTTTATTATGATATAATAAAGTTACCTATATCAAGAGGTTACCCCTTGTGGGTAGCCTTTTTCAATGGAGGTAATTATGAACATTATTGAAGAAATTTTAAATAAATTTACTAATCAAATTAGTCAGTGCAAATGATTAAATACTCCAGAGGGAAGATTTTTGAGTATAGAATTAAACACTCATGATCTTAATGAAGTAACTTTAATTACAAAAAAAATAAACAATTTTATTGATGAAATTGATACTGAATCAAATTATTATTTGGATATATTTTCAAAAGGTGTTGATTTGGAAATATCTTTAGATGAAATTAATGATTATGTAGATAAAAAAATTGAAATAACATTAAAAGAACCATATAAAGATAAAAAAGTAATTCAAATTATTTTTAAAGAAGAAAAAGAAGATGAGTTATTTGGAAGAATCAATAATAAAGGTCAATTTCAAAAAATATTTATAAAAAAAGAGAACATACATAAAATACAAAAAGTAATTTTTTAAATTAGGAGACTTATGTCAAACAAATTTTTTGAAGAAATTTTTAACTTATCACAATTAAAAAATATTCCATATGAAGAAGTTAAAAATATGTTTCAAGAGGCTATTACAAAAAATTTTGAAAAGCTTTATGATCAAGATGCTGAGTTAGAATTTATTTTTGATTCAGAAAACCAAATATTTGAATTAATTAACCATTCAAAAATGGTAGTTGAAGATCCAGAAAATGAAGAACAAAAAGATGATTTTATTCCATGTATTCAAATTGCTTATTCAGATGCTATTAAAATAAATCCAGATGTAGAAATCGAAGATTTAATGAGTGAAAAAGTAGATTTTGAAAAATTCCCTAAAAAAGTATATTCACAAATTCTTTCAACTTTTAACCAATTAACAAGAGAATATGAAAAGAAAAGAATATTTGAGAAATATTCACAACTTCAAGGACAAATTTTACGCGCAAAATTAATTTCAAAAACTGATAAAGGTGCAATTGTAAGTTTCGAAGACGAAACAGAAGCATTCATGCCACTTAAAAAAGTAAATCAAAAAATTCTTCCTGAAACCGGAACTATGATTGATGTTGTTGTTAAAGAAGTTTTTGAAGATACTAAATTTTATCAAGTTATTGTTTCAAGTTCAGAAACTATTTTATTAGAAAAACTTATTAAAAATGAAATACCTGAATTTGCAACAAATGATATAGAAATAGTAAAAATAGCAAGACTTATTGGAGATAGAGCAAAAATAGCTGTAAAAGCAAGCGACAATAGTTTAATCGATGCTGTTGGTTCAGTGATTGGTGCAAACGGTGAAAGAATAAAAGCAATAGAATCAAAATTACGTGGTGAAAAATTAGAAATTATTAATTATGACGATGATATCAAAAAATTTATTATCAATTCTCTTGCTCCTGCTAGAGTAATTGATGTAGTTTTAAATACAAATTCTGAATCTGCAAATTCATTTGATGTTATTGTTCCTGATCGCCAACATACATTAGCAATTGGTAAGAAAGGAAATAATGTAGTTTTAGCTGTTGAATTAACATCTGCAAAAATAAACGTTTTAAGTTATTCAGAAGCATTAGCAAACAATATAACTTTTGGTTGAAATGGAAATATTACACAACAAGAAGTTGAACTTTTAGAACAAGGTCAAAGATTAAAACATCAACAACCAAAAAAACCAAATCAACGTAAACAAAACAATAATTTTGATTTCAATTCTTTATTTGAACAAGACCTTCAAAAATTCAAATCAGAATTTGAAATCGAAGATGCTAAGCTTTTTGAAAGCAGAGTTTTTGATTCACAAAATCCAAGTTCTACTTTTAACATAGATAAAGAATTAGAAGAAGCTATTAAGCAAACAAAATTTATGGATGAAGAAGCTATTGATGTTTTAGATGATAATGTTGATGCTGATGAACCTTATTCAAAATCATATAAAGAAGATTACGAACAAATAGCTAAAACAAAATTAAGTGATTTCCATGAAGATAAAGACTTAATAAAAGGAATTGAAGACTTAGATTTAGACGATATCAAGTGAGATGAAGAATAATTAATGTCAAAACCAATAAAATACAGAAAAAACTGCGTAAATGGATTAACTTATCACCAATATGAAATGATTCGTTTTGCAAAAATAAATAAAAATATATATTTTGATCCACAACACAAATTAGGCGGACGTGGTAGCTGATGTCTCAACGATCAAAACAACATTGATATATTTTTTAAAAGGCGACTTTTAAATAAAGCTTTTAAAATGAATATTGATGCTGAAACATATAAAAAATTAGAAGAAGAGGTGAGAATATGGCAAAAAAATCAAATAGAAAGTCAAATATAAATGATATTAAAACTCATTTAGAAAAATCAGAAGTTAAATTAGAAGATGGTATTTTCCATTTTACAGGACCTATGACTATTAATGAGTTTAGTAAAAGAATAACAAAAAGTTCAAATGAAATAATTACATACTTTTTCAAAAAGGGTATTTTAAAAAATATTAATACAACATTAAATGAAGAAGAAATAGCTGAACTATGTTTAGAATTTGGATTAGATTTTGTAAAAAGCGATAATGTTAATGCTCAAAATGTTGTTGATAGTTTAATTATCGATACAGAAAATGAAAAATTAGAAGCAAGACCAGCGATAGTTACAATCATGGGTCACGTTGATCATGGTAAAACAACTTTAATTGACAAAATAAGAAAAAGCGATGTTATTTCAAGTGAATTTGGCGGTATTACTCAACATACTGGCGCTTATCAAGTTAAATATGATAATAAATCTATTACCTTTTTAGATACTCCTGGTCATGAAGCATTTACTGAAATGCGTTCAAGGGGTGCGAAAGTAACTGATATAGTTATTTTAGTTGTTGCAGCAGATGATGGTGTTAAACCACAAACAATTGAAGCAATTGATCACTCAAAGGCAGCTGGTGTACCTATTATTGTTTTTGTTAATAAAATGGATAAACCAAATACAGATGTAGAAAAATTAAAAAGTCAACTTTCTGAATCTGATGTTATCAGTGAAGAGTGAGGTGGAGATGCACAGTTTGTTTATGGTTCTGCTCTAACTGGAGAAGGTTTAGAACAATTATTTGAAGCTATTTTCTTACAAGCAGAAATCTTAGATTTAAAAGCTGTTTGAAACCGAGAAGCAATTGGTACGATTATTGAATCTAGATTAGATAAAGGAAAAGGTGTTGTAGCAACTTTAATAGTAGAAAACGGAACATTATTACCTCGTGATTTTATTGTTGCGGGTAGCCAATATGGAAAAATTAGAAGTTTAACTGATACTGAAGGTAATGATATTGAATTTGCAACTCCTGGAATGCCTTGTGTTATTACAGGTTTAAATTCAAACCCTCAATCTGGAGATAAATTTGTAGGGATAAGTGATGAAAAATTTGCAAAAAAATTAGCAGAAGAAAAGAAATTCCTTGACAAACAAAAAGAATTAAATGAAAAAAATATTCAATTAACAAATATTAATGAAGAAACCAAAGTTATAAATGTAATTATTAAAACAGATGTACAAGGTACAGCTGAAGCAATAAAAAATACATTATTAAATTTAACAACAGATGAAGTTTCAATAAAAATTATTAGAGCAACTAACGGAGATGTTACAAAAGCTGATGTCGCTTTAGCAAGTACTTGTCAAGCACTTATTTATGGATTTAATGTTAATATAAATGAATCAGTTAAAAGTTATGCTGATTCAAAAAATATAATGTTCAAAAATTACAATGTTATTTATAAAATTGTTGAAGAATTAACCCAAAAAATGAAAGGGTTTAAAGAACCTGTATATGAAGAAGTTCAAATTGCTGAAGCCGTTGTTTTACAAATTTTCTTCTATTCAAAAGTAGGTCAAATAACAGGAGCTAAAGTTGTTAGTGGTAAAGTTAAAGCTAATGCTAAAGTTGAAGTTATAAGAAGAAACAAAGTAATTTATAAAGGTGTGATTGATTCTTTAAAAAGAGAAAAAAATGATGTAAAATCAGTTGATAATGGTTTTGAATTTGGTACACACATTAAAGATTTTGATAGTATACAAGTCGATGATATTTTAAGATTTTATGAGGATGTATTAGTAGAAGATGAATAATATAAAACATGAACGTAAAGCAAGTTTATTTACACAATTATTATCAAATGCTTTATACGATTTAAAAGATTTTGATGTTACAAATGTAGCAATAAATGATATTGAGTTATCAAATGATGATTCACATGCTAAAGTATATGTAACAATTTTCAAAGACAAGGAAAGATATTTTAATAAATTAGTAAATATGTCTCCTTTTTTAAGAAGTGTTATTTCTAAAAGTTGAAAATACCATAGATTACCTGAAATTCACTTTACAATTGATAAATTGGAAAATCAAGCCCAAAGAATAGAAAATATTCTTAAAAAAATAAAAGATGAAAACTAATGATAAATTTGATGCAA
Source organism: Mycoplasma zalophi (assembly GCF_025486335.1). Taxonomy (GTDB): domain Bacteria; phylum Bacillota_I; class Bacilli_A; order Mycoplasmatales; family Metamycoplasmataceae; genus Metamycoplasma; species Metamycoplasma zalophi. The sequence continues at coordinate 88,202 of NZ_JAOOPZ010000001.1, read as the reverse complement.
TTGTAATTGGTGGTGGACATGCAGGAGTTGAAGCTGTTTATGCTTTAGCAAAAAGAAATTTAAAAGTAGCCTTAGTTACTTTAGATAAAACTAAGTTAGCTATGATGCCATGTAATCCATCTATTGGTGGTAGCGCAAAAGGGATAATTACTCGTGAAATAGATGAATTAGGTGGCGTACAAGGATTATTCGCAGATAAAGCAATGATTCAAATAAAAGTTCTTAATACTTCAAAAGGACCAGCAGTTTGAAGCTTAAGAGCACAAATAGATAAAGATGAATATTGCAGATTAATTTTAGAAGATATAGTAAAACAAAAAGATATTACTTTAATTGAAGATCTTGTTTTAGATTTAATTGTAGAAGATAAAACTATAAAAGGTATAAAAACAGAAAAAAATGGATTATTATATGCAAATGCTGTTGTAATGACAACTGGAGTATATATGAATTCAAGAATTTTACAAGGTGAAGATGTAAAACAATCAGGTCCTAATGGTCAAAGAACTGATGTAAATTTATCTAAAAATTTAGAAAAATATGGTTTTACATTACAAAGATTAAAAACAGGAACACCTTGCCGCATCTATACAGATTCAATTGATTTTAGCCAAGTTGAGCAAGAAACTTTAGATAAAAATTTACTTTCTTTTTCTTCACGAAGTGGAATAGTTTTAGATGAACAAACATCTTGCTGATTAACGCATACAACTGCAGAAACTAGAGAAATAGTTTTGAAAAATTTAAATCGTTCAAGTATGTATAGTGGATTAATTGTCGGTACAGGGCCAAGGTATTGTCCATCTTTTGAAGACAAAATTGTACGTTTTAAAGAAAAAGTTTCGCATCACATATTTTTTGAACCAGAAACTAAAAAAGGTGATGTAATGTATATAAATGGTTTAAGTACTTCAATGCCAATAGAAATCCAAGACCAAATGATAAGAACTATTCCAGGACTTCAAAATGCAAGAGTACAAAAATATGGTTATGCAATTGAATATGATGCAATAAACCCACTTGATTTAAAAAGAAACTTAGAAACTAAATGAATTAAAGGATTCTTTAGTGCTGGACAACCAAATGGTACAAGCGGATATGAAGAAGCAGCTGCACAGGGTATTGTAGCAGGGATTAATGCAGCAAACTATTTACAAAATAAAGAGCCTTTATATTTAGATAGAAGCGATTCATATATTGGTGTGTTAATTGATGATTTAGTTACAAAAGGAACTGCTGAACCTTATCGTATGTTAACAAGTAGAGCTGAATATCGTTTATTATTAAGAAATGATAATGTTGATCAAAGAATCTCAAAATATGCATATGATAATAATATGATTACAGAAGAAGAATATAATAAAATTCAAGAAAAATATAAACAAATTAATGACAAAATTGAAGAATTTAAAAACAAATTTGTTGGTTCAACTAGTGAGTTAGGTAAAAAATATAATGTTGAACATGGAATTAGTTATTTAAAATTATTAGCAAGACCAGATGTAAATCCACGTGATTTAGTTGATGAAGATTTTAAATATTTTGATGAATTAGCAATCAATGTTAGATTATATGGTTACATTGAAAAACAATTAAATCAAGCAGCTAAAATGAAAAGATTAGAAAGTCTAAATATTCCTGAAAACATTGATTATTTTGAAGTTGAAAATTTAGCATATGAAGCAAAAGAAAAATTATCAAAAATTAGACCAACAACAATCGGTCAAGCTTCAAGAATAAGTGGGATTAACCCCGCTGATATTCAAATGTTAATGTTTTATATGGATCAAAGAAAAAAATAATGAAACTAAATTTAATTGCAGTAGGAAGTTTAACAAGTGATTTTAAAAATCTCTTTGATTCCTATTTAAAAAAGTTAAAATTTTTAGCAGATGTTAATGTCATAGAAATAAAAGAAATTAACGAGCAAAATATTGAATTAAAAAAACAAAAAGAAACAGAAAATATTTTAAAGAAAATTCCTAAAAATTCATTAGTTTATTATTTTGGATTAAATGGAAAAGAATATTCTTCAGAGCAATTTAGTGAATTAATAACTCACACAGATAACATTACTTTTATAATTGGCGGTTCAAATGGTGTTGTTGAAGAACATTTTAACAATCAAATCAGATTTTCAAAAATGACATTTCCGCATCAGTTATTTAGAGTAATGGCAATTGAACAAATTTATCGAGCGCACGCTATAAAAAATAATATTAAGTATCACAAGTAAGGACAAATTATGAAAGCAGGAATTGTTGGATTACCCAATGTAGGAAAAAGTACATTATTTAATGCTTTAACTTTAAATGAAGTAGAAGCTAATAATTATGCATTTACCACAATTGAACCAAATATTGCAAATGTTAAGTTAAATGACATTAGATTAGAAAAATTAGCAAAACTAAATAATACAAAAAAAATAGTACATGCAACTTTTAATTTTGTTGACATTGCAGGGCTTGTTAAAGGGGCTTCAAAAGGTGAAGGTTTAGGAAATAAATTTCTTGCAAACATTAGAGAAGTTGACAGTATAATTCATGTAATTAGATGTTTTGAAGATAATAACATTGTTCATGTTAATAATAAAATTGACCCACTTGATGATCTTCAAACTATTAATTTAGAACTAATATTAGCTGATTTACAAACAATTGAAAATGTTATTAATAGAATATCAAAACGAGCAAAAGCAACAAATGATAAAGAACTTCTAAAAGAATTAGAAATTGCAAACAAATTAAAAACAATTTTAGAAAATGAACGTTCAGCTCGTGAAATAGAATTAAGTGATGAAGAAAAAGATATTGTAAAATCTTGACAATTGCTTTCACTTAAACCAATTATTTATGTGGCAAATTTAAAACAAGATGATTTAGAAAATTTAGATAATAATGTTCATTTTCAAAATTTAAAAAATCATTTACTACAAACAAATGATATTTTAATTCCTATTTGTATTTCTTTAGAATATGAATTATCAAAATTTGAAGCAGAAGAAAAACAAGAGTTTTTAAAAGAATATGGTTTAGAATATAGTGGTTTAGATACTTTAATTAGAAAAAGTTTTTATTTATTAGATCAAAAAACTTATTTTACAGCAGGTGAAATAGAAACACGTGCTTGAGTTTTTAAAAATGGTCAAACTGCCAGTCAATGCGCTGGAATAATTCATACTGATTTTGAAAAGAAATTTGTAAAAGCTGAAGTAATTAGTTATGAAGATTATATTACTTATGGTGGTGAAAAACAAGCTCATGAAGCTGGAAAAATGCGTCTTGAGGGTAAAAACTATATTATGCAAGACGGCGATGTGTGTTACTTTAAAATAGCAAAATAATTTGCTATTATTATAGGAGATTAGTTTAATGGCAAAACTAAGGACTCCAAACCCTTCGTTACAGGTTCGAATCCTGTATCTCCTGCCAAATCTATAATTAGATCAAAAAAGCACCTAGTACCATTCATGTACTTTGGTGTTTTTAAATTTTTTAAAAATATATAAATAAAAAAAGAGCAACGCTCTTTTTTTGGACACTAAATGAAATGGTACGCCCTAGAGGATTCGAACCTCTGACCCAATGGTTAAAAGCCATTTGCTCTACCTGCTGAGCTAAGGGCGCACATTATGGTGCCCGGAACTGGACTTGAACCAGCACGATGTTGCCACCGAGGGATTTTAAGTCCCTTGCGTCTACCATTTCCGCCATCCGGGCATTTTTTGTTTGCTTTAATATTATACATAAAAATATTAAAAAATATTAAAAAAAATAAAAAATATAAAATCTTTGTTTTCATATATAAAAATTTATATTTTTTATGATCTCAAAAACTGTAATTTAATACTTATTTTGTGCTGTTTAAAAACATTGTAGCATATTGGTCTTCTTTTGTTTCGTGAGTTAAATTATTAAAAGCAATAATTATTTGTGGAATTAAATTGTAAAATTCATAAGTTTTGTCTAATGTTTTGTTATTGTATTCATTTTCAATAAAATCTGCAATTTCTTTGTAAGAAATTATTTTATAAATATTTTTCATTTCAGGATCTAATTTTTCAATTTCATTTTCAATTTCTAAAATTCTAAAATTTGGAGCGATTATAAAAAATAATGGATCATATTCACTATCTGCTTTATTAGCTCATTTATAATAAGTGGATAATTGAGTTATTTTATCTTCAGATTTTATTCCATTTAATCCACTACGTATTTTGTTTTCAATAATTATGTTTTGTTTTAAACCTTTTGCATAAATATCTAATCTTCCATTTTCTACTACATATTCTTTATACACTTCATAATCACTATTTTGATCAAATATTTTTTTACCCCGAAAGGTTATGCAGAATTTTTTAAGTAAATTTTTGAAACTTAAAATACTATAAAACATATTTGTAAAAGCTTGTTCGTTATCTTGAAAATCAATTAAATCTAAAAATGTGGTTTCTTTTTTTAATGACTTTATGTTATCTTCTTTTACAGTTTTTGGATTAAATTCAATAAGTTTTTTATTTTTAATAGCCGTTGCAATTAGATTGTTTACAAATTCATAATCATTTTTATTTTTATCGTCAAATAAATAACCTTTATTTCTTTGAAAATTATATTCTAGATTTGAAACTAAAATTTCATCATTTGCTTTATATATTTTTTTAGCTTTAAATGTTAAATATAAAGAATCATCATCTTTGTAAATTTCATATAAGTATTTACCATTATAAACAATTTTTCTTTCACGTATAAATTGTTCTAATGCTCTTTGAGCACACTTAAAATTTTCATAGTAATGATATTTCTTACTATCATCATTTTTGCTAGGTTTTTTTGCTTTGTGAAATCTGTGTAATTTTTCTTCTAATTCAACTACATATAGAATATTAAAATTATTATTTTTAAGTCCGCTAGTTAAAACCAAATACTTAGCTAAGTACTTTTCATTTTTTCATTGTTTTAATTCTTTTGTTCCCTCTACTCAAATGTTATCTGGACAAACACCTCAAGGATTGTTATATATATAATGCTCATTATTGTCAGTGAGTAAGAAGTCAATTATTTCATGTCCTATATTCCCTTTTTTATCTAATCAATTTCCTAGAAACAGTTTATTTAATAAAATAACATTACCTTCTATTTTCACATCATTATTTTTTTGTTGTTTTAGTCACCCTTTTTGTTTTAAAAAAAGTTCACATTTTTCTTGTTCTTTACTTGTGTTTTTAGTAATATTGTTAGCGTTTATTTTACAAGATTTATTCATAAAATTCCTTTTTTACTACTTTAAATAGGCGGTTTTTTCACTTAAATTATAAAGTTTATCTACAAAAAAATAAATAAAAAAGGTAATACTAGCGTATAACCTAATCAAATGGTGCCCGTGACTGGACTCGAACCAGCATGAATTTCTTCGGTTGATTTTGAGTCAACTGTGTCTGCCATTTCACCACACGGGCTTGTAAATAATTATAACAAAATATTTTTTTGTTTTATAATTAAGAAATGAATTTACAAAAAGTTTTTGATTTACAAAGAGATCTAGATGAAAGTTTTTCTAAGAACATTAGTCCTAATGAAACTAATCTACAATTAAAAGTTATTATTGCTTTAATAGTTGAAATTAGTGAATTTGCAAATGAAGTTCAAGAATTTAAATATTGAAAGGTACATAAAAATATTAATCAAGCAGCACTACTAGAAGAATATGCAGATGGAATTCATTTTTTAAGTAGCATGTGTGTTGCTCATAATGTTGATTCAAATATAGAACCAATAAAGTTATATGATAATTTCAGTCAACAATTAGCAGAAGTTTATAAAGCAGCTACTATATTATTTACTGAATTAAATGCAAAAACTTTAAAACATGCATATAGTTTATATTTAGGTTTAGCACTAACTATTGGATTAACAGAAGATGAGATATTAGATAGTTTTTATAAAAAAAATGAAATTAATTTTCAAAGAGCAAAAAATAAATATTAATTTCTATAAACTCTGCAAGTAACAGAGTTTTTTAATAATTTATCTAAAAAATACACAAAATGTACTGAAAAAATACACAAATTACATTATTGAAATTATTTTTTAGTACAATTAATAATAATAAAATTAAGTTTTACAGGAGAATTTATGTTTGATAAACAAAAAAGGTTAAAAGAATTAACAGAATTACAATACAAAGTTACCCAAGAATCTTATACAGAAAAACCTTTTGAAAATAAATATGATCGCCGTTTTGAAAAAGGTATTTATGTAGATATAGTTGATAAAACACCATTATTTATTTCAACCTATAAATATGATTCAGGCTGCGGATGACCTGCATTTAGTAAACCAATTCAAAATGAATTATTAGTAGAATTAAAAGATACTTCACACAACATGATAAGAACGGAAATTAGATCACAAAAAGCTGATTCGCATTTAGGGCATGTTTTTAATGATGGTCCTAAAGAAAATGGTGGATTAAGATATTGCATTAATTCAGCGGCATTAGATTTCATTCCTTATGATAAATTAGATGAACATGGCTTGTCAGAATACAAAAAATTATTTGATGGAGAATAATATGAAAAAAGCTATGAAAATTTTATCATTAAGTATTTTAACATCTGCAGTATTAGTAAGTACTTTTGGTAATTTAAGTTTAAGTCCCGATCCTAAAACAAACGATAGTGATGATTTGATTAAACAATCAAAATTTGATTGAAGAAAACAAAATCCAGATATTTTATCACCAGTGAGACATCAATCGAAAGATATTTGTTGAGCTTATTCTGCTATTGGCGTTTCTGAAATAAATATTTTAAAAAATGGATTATATGCAATACCTACATCATTAGATTTATCTGAAAATGGAATTGCCTTTCTAACAAGAAATCGTAACTCAAATTCCGATCCTTTGGGAAATACAAAATTTGATACAATGGAAAATAATGATCGTTGAGCATCAAATGGATATGCAATAAGAGCGGGTTACATGTTAATGCAATGAAATTCTTTAATGAATGAAACACCAGACTTTAAACAAAATAATTTTGATATTCCATTTCGTTTAGAAGAATTAATAAAAATAAATAGCTATGATAAAGAAGCTATTAAAAAGTATGTAGTAAAAAACGGTGCAGTGGGTTTTGGTTTTTCAGCAGGTAATGTAGGAATTTATTATAATTCTAGCATTTACCAAGGATCTAAATATGGTCATGCAGCAACAATTATAGGTTGAGATGATTCTATACCAAAGGAGAATTTTGGTAATGGAACTACTCAAAATGGTGGTTGAATAGTTAAAAATAGTTGAGGAGATCGTGTTTTAGAAAAAGGGTATATGTATATCTCATACGATACTCCAATTGGAGATTTGTTTTCATTAAACTATGTAAGTAAAAATAAATATGATAATAACTATTATTATGATGGACACGTTGTAGATAATTTTAATTCAAAAGAAACAAAAGCAATTTCAGCTTTTAAAGCTAAAACAGAAACATCTGAATATGATGAATATTTAAAAGCTGTTAACGTAGGTTTTGAAGGCAAAAATGTTGATATTACTGTAAAAGTTTATTTAAATGAGTATGGATCAGAAATTAATCCTCAACAATATTCAAATAATAATGCAAAATTAGTTTCTACAGCAACTAAACATTTTGCAAATGGCGGATTGAGAGTGGTAGAATTACCTGAACAAGTTAAGTTGAAAAAAGGACAATATTTTTCAATTGAAGCCAGCGTTAAAAATAATGACAACACTGCAAAATTAACTTTTTCTGATGAAGGTAGATCGACTTTAGATTTATCATATGTACAACAAAATTCAAAGTGAGTAAACAGCCAAAAGAAATTTGGTGGTGTTGCAAGAATTAAAGCATTTACACAACAAATTTATAACAATAACAAAGAAAAAATCCAAGAAAACGATTTTTCTTTTGCAAACATTTCTCTTAATAAAGGCATTCATAGATTGGGGACATATAATGATATAAAACCATCGGTCTATATCAACAATAATTTATTAGAAGAATCCAAAGATTATGAAATAAAATATAAAGAAATTTTAGATAAAGATAAAAGATTTTATTCAGATGATGCTAATGCAGGGTATGGAATAATAGAAATAAATGGTTTAGGTAAATATAAAAATACTAAAAATAACATTTTTTACACTACCATAGTTGGCTTATATCCTCCAATAAATAATAAAGTTTATACTCAACAAAATCACAACAACAAAGACTTTATAATTAAAGTCCACAGGGATGTTAAAGATACAAATGAAGTTAATTTTGGTAAAGGTTGAGTTGTTAGTGGAAATCACAAATTAGACAATAATGAAACTTTAGTGGAATTAAATTATCAAGGAGATGACTCTGATTATTATCGTAGAAGTTCAGCATATGTAAAAATTGTAAAAGATGATAATGTTCAACAAGAAGAAAATCAACATCAAAATTTAGAAATTAATACAAGCTCTAACTCATCAGGTGAAATAACTGAAGATACAAATTCTAATTCAAAAGATAATTTAGTAGATAATCAAAATAGTGATTCAGAAACAAATAATACTAAAAATTCAAAAGATCAAGACAATGTTTCTTCAAATGTTGATAATAAAAATAAAAATGAATCTAAAGAACCACAAAAAGATATCAATAACTCACCGAGTCAAAGCCGAGATAGTAACACAAACAAAAAGACAAAAAATACACAAGAAAATTCGAGTGCTAGCAGTAGTTCTTCTAATATTATTGAACCAAATAAAAATAGTAAACCAAAAACACAACCAAATTCACTAAACAACATTTCTAAAGAATCACCAAAAAATACTGATACAAACACCAAACCAACAAAACCCATAAATAACAAAAATCAGTCAGCAAACAATAATACACAAAATATAAAGGCTATTAAAAAATCAAAAACAAATATGTATTATTTTTTATTATTAATACCAGCAATTGCAGCAATTGCATCAACTATAGCAATTTATTTTAGAAAAAAAGCTAAAAAATAATATTTTAAAATGTGATGCTTTTCAGTCACATTTTTTATTTTTTTTAACCTGTAAGTTAATTTTTTTAAAATTTAATAAACTTTTTGATGCTTTTTACAAAAAAAAAAAAAAAGAATATCATTTTTGTGAAAAATTAATTTTTTCAAGGAGTTTTTAGATAAAATATAAAAAAATGTTAAGCTTTTCACTTTTTGCTGTTACTTTAGCTTCAATTCCTTTTGTGGCTATATCATGTGGTAAAACAAGTTATAAAGATCAAGTAAAAGATAGAATGCAAAAACTTATTGATAAATATAAAGATGATAAATCAAAATCTTCAATATTAAATACTAGTTTAAGTCCTTTAGTTCAAAAAATAAGTGAAATCTCAAAATTTAAAGACTTAACTTATAAATCATATAAAAATATAATGGCTATGTTAGATACTTTGGAAAAAAGCATAGATAGCACCGGAGTTTAGAATGATTAAAGGACAATTAAAATTAAATACATACATAGTTTTATTTTCAATAAATATTGTAATATGCTTTATATTTATAATCATATCTTCAATTATTATAAATAATACAAAATCAATATTAGCGCTTTTGGTATCAAGTGAATCATTTAAAGATTTTGTTTCATTTTTAGCAGATGCAATGGGTTCAGCAGGTAACACAATTAGAAAATTTCTTCTAGTAATATCAAGTATATTTCTTGTTTTTTGATTATATGATTTAATCGAGTCAATTTATTGAATCACAACATTATTTACAAACAATATTTTTGTAAACTTACATCACGATCATATTGAATTTAAAAGAGGAATTTTTTCATCAGTTAAAAATTATAAATTAGATGAAATACAATATATAAGGCCACAAAATAGGTTAAATCTTGGAATTACAAGTATAAAAATTAAAAATGTATTTTTACCTAAAAAATTTTGAATTTCAAATTCAGATGAATTTAAACAACAATTTGACATCTTTAAATTAAATAAATATAACAGCGAAAATAATTTAAACAAACAAGATTAATAAAAAAAAGTTGCTAGTTAGCAACTTTTATTTTATAATTATTTTCCTAATTTGTGAACTGCTTGACGAGCTGTTTCTCAAATAATTTCATTGAATGTTGGGTGTGGGTGAATTGTATCTGCTAAATCAAATACTGTTAATTCTTTATCCATTAATAAAGCAATTTCAGCAATCATATCTGTTGAGTTGGCACCAACAATTTCAGCACCTAAAATTTTTCCATTTTCTTTATTTATAACTAATTTAGCAAATCCATAGTCTTTATGTGCAGCAATAGCCTTTCCAACAAAACCATAGTTATATTTAGCAGTAATGTATGGTAATTGTAATTCTTTTGCTTTGTTTTCAGTCATTCCTACATTAGCTATTTCAGGGTCTGTATAAATACATGCTGGAACTGTAGCTGGGTTATATGTTATAACTCTTTCTGTTTTGTTTTCTTTTCTTAAGATATCATACACAGCAACTAACGCATGTTTATAAGCAACGTGAGCTAACATGTTTTGAGCTGTAATATCTCCGATTGCATAAACATTTTCAACGTTTGTTTGTAACATATCGTTAACAAGAATTTCACCTCTTGAACCTAGTTCAACTCCTGTTTCTGAAATAAATCCTGTGTTTGGAACACGCCCAACAGAAGCTAAAACAACGTCAGATTTAATTCTAAATTCTTGTCCATCTTTTTCGTAAACAACTTCATCATTTTCAAATGCTTTTATTGTTGTATTAAATACAAATTCAACACCTTTTGATTTTAAATGTTTTTGTAATTCATCTGTTACATCTTTATCTAATTGAGCAACAACACGATCTAAATTTTGTAGAATTGTAACTTTTGTTCCTGCATTTGCAAATACTTGTGCAAATTCAACCCCTATAACTCCACCTCCAATTATTGTTAGTGTTTCTGGTTGTGTAGGGTAATTAATTAAACTTGTTGATGTAACAACTTTTCCTAATTTATAAGCTTCTTCAAATCCTGGTAATGTTAATCTTCTTGAGTGTCCACCCATAGCATAGATCATGTATTTTCCTCTATATACTTTATCATTTGCTTTTACGGTGTGACTGTCTAGGAATTCAGCTGTAGCTTGAATAGCTTCAACTTTTGATCCTTTCATTAACATTTTTACACCGCTAGTTAATTTATTAACAGTTTTTGATTTTTGTTCATTTAATTTGGTTCAATCTAATTTTGCTGATTCTTTATCATAGCTAAATCCTAATGCTTCTAAACTTCCGTTAGCTACTTTATGAAATTCTTCTGATGCATGTAAAAGAGCTTTGGTTGGAATACATCCAACGTTTAAACAAACTCCACCTCAATACACTTTTTCTATGATTAAGCTTTTTAGTCCATGTTTTCCTGCTTCTTCAGCAGCTAAGTATCCACCAGGACCTGCACCTATTACGATTAAGTCGTATTCAGCATCAATTGTTCCATTATATTTACTCATCTTTTCTCCTTAAATTTTCATAAATAATATATTATAAATTATAATATTAAATTAAAAATAAGACCAAAAAAACAAAAAAATGCTGATATTTATTCAAAAAAATAATTTTTTCACATTTTCATTAAAATGTCAAATATAAACTAGTTTTTTAATGTTGCAAATATTATAAAATTCTTATATTTATTATTATATTTTAGTATATAATAATACAAATTTATTTTACGACTAAAATGGAGAAAGTATGAAAATAAAACAAAAAATAATTTTAATATCTTTTATTGGGATTATATCTAGTGCTTTAATGATATTACCAACAATAATTTTTTATTCAAATATTTCAAATAATAAATTAATTACATCTTTTGAAGTTGAGTCTGATAAAAAAACAGAAACAGAGGCTGGCAAGTATGATAAAACTACTTTACAAGCAGCGAAAGAATACTACAATAATTTATATGATAATGTAAATATATTGTTCCATTCATTAGATAAAGCAGGATATGACATTGAAAAATACAATAAATGAAGAGATAAAATTCAAAAAGCATGAGATGAAGCAGTGAATGAACTTGTTAAAATAAAAGAAGGTGAGTATACTGAAGAAAAAAGAACACAATTTGAAGGAAAACATGACAAAAAAATAAAAGAATTTATTGATTCATTTGTAAAAATTACAGTAGAATTTTACAAAAACTATATTAATTTTTCTTATCCAAATTCCAAATCTATATATTTTGATAAAAACAACATTGATATAAATAATTTTAAATTTAATTATTATAAAGATACAGAAAATACAAATAATAATCGACAAAAAGCTCCAAAACCTATTGATTTTCTTGAATTATCAAGTAAATATAATGAAAATAACGTTGAATTAATTGAAAACCTTGATAAAAATGACCCGAATGCAAAAGATAAAAATGTTTATAAACATAAAGTTAAATACAAAATTAAGCAAAATGATGGAATGTATTTATGATATTTATTAGATTTCATTATAAGAAATAATTTAAGTGATGAAAATAATGCAAATTGTTCATTTTATGAATTTGATTTATATGTAAACATTGATAGTTTTAAAGATAACATAGATGAAAAAAGTAAATATAATAATTTATTAGAGTATTTTAAAAAATTAAAAGAAAATACAACTGACGATAAGTTAAAACAGTGACTTTCTGAAACAATTGACCAAATAATAAAAACTAAAAATGAAATTAATAATTCAGAACTAATAACACCACAATTAAAAACCATAAATTCACAAATTTCAGTTTATTATGAAGAATATTTAAATAAGGTTCTTAAAAATCAATTTATTGATGCGATTGTAAGTTATAATCAAAAAATTGCTGATTGAAAAAATATATCAAATAATGTGGACAATAAACCTATAGAAGGAATTTTATATGATGTTTTTTCTAGTGCTATTGTATCAAATAATAAAGATGAATTAGATGAATTAGAATTTTCAGTTTTAAAAAGTAAATTAGAAAAATTAGAACATTTAAACAGTTTAGAAACTTATTTTTCAAATAAATATGAAGCATATAAAAATTTACTTGAAAAATATAAAGATGATGAAGAGCGTAAAGAACAAGTAAAACAAGCAACTATTGAAAATTTAAGAAGTAAGTATTCAGAACTATTTTCTGCAAACATAAAAAAATCAGAAACTAATAACACTGAACAATTTATAAAAGTAATAAAAGATACTTTTGATCAAATTATTGATCCAAAAATTAATATTTTAAAAAATAATTCAGAAAATTGAGAACAATATTTACAAAAATTAGCTTTAGTTAATTCATTAACAACAAATAATGAAAATATTTCAAACAATATCCAAAAACAAATAAGTGAAATTACTGATTTAAATTTAAATGAACAATCAGATAAAGAATTATTAATAGAAAATGCCAATAAATTACAAAAAATTTATGACACTAAAAAACCAATTTGTGATTTTTATAACTACATTGATACAAAAACATCAAATGAATATCTAAAAATAGAAACTGCTTCAAAATTACTAGGTGTAAAAAATGACGTTTCAGAAAAAGAATTTTTAAATAATTTAAATGCAATAAAAAATGAATTTTTAGTGCAAGAAGAAATTTGAGTTAATGAGTTTAGTGTTTTGAGCGAAATTAATGAATTAAACAATTTAAATTCAAAACAAATAAATGATATTATCGAACAATCTAAAAACGAAAAACCTAATTTAGAATTAGTAAATAATATAAAAAGCACTTTACAAGAATTATTAACATTTAAAGCAAATAAAGCACAAAAAGTTTTAAAACAAGCTAGTTTTGAAAATAAAAACTTAGAACAAATTTACAATATGCTAACCCTTATTAAAAATGAAAATAATAAATCATTTTCTCCGCTATATTTATTGTTATTAGTAGTACCTATTTTATTAATTCCTTTATTCATATTTATGTTAATAAAAAAGAAAAAAGATAAAAAAATATAAAAAATCCAGAAATTTCTGGATTTTTTACTTTAATTCTTTTAAGAATTCATACTTAGTTTTATTTTTAGTTCTTCTATAAAACTAAAGTTTGCGCTGTCACTAGGTTTGAATTCAATTTCTTTTAATGGTTGGTCAGAAATATTATTAACTATAATGTCAACTCTATTGCCTTTTGAATGTACTATTCCGCGGTTGACATAATAAGTTTTCTGGTTGTTTTGTAAACTATTTACAAAAAGTTTACTTTCTACTATAGCTCCCATAAATTCAATGTGATTAGCTTGCAAACCTATATAACCTTCAGTGGTTTTTAAAGTAATTATATCTGTTTCTTGTTCTAAGAATTTACCATATGGTGTAGTAATTGTTAAAAATATTGGATTAGCCATTATTAGCTTCAATTCTTGCTACAACATCTTCAATTGTTCCAGCATATAAAAATGCTTCTTCAGGAACTTCATCATATTTTCCTGCAAGTATGTCTTTAAATGAACGGATAGTATCACTTATTTTGATGTATTTACCTGGGTATCCTGAAAATTTTTCAGCAACTGAAAAAGGCTGTGATAAAAAGTTTCTAATTCTTCTTGCTCTTGCAACTACTTTTTTATCTTCTTCTGATAATTCATCCATACCTAAAATGGCAATAATATCTTGCAATTCTTTAAATCTTTGTAAAATATTTTGCACACCACGCGCAACATTATAGTGTTCAACCCCTATTATTTTTGGATCAAGTAGTCTTGAACCTGAAGATAATGGATCAATTGCTGGATAAATTCCTAAAGCTGCAATGTTACGGTCTAAAACTGTTTTCGCATCTAGGTGAGTAAATGTTGTTGCAGGTGCTGGGTCAGTTAAGTCATCGGCTGGAATATAAACAGCTTGAACTGATGTAATTGATCCTCTTTTTGTAGATGTTATTCTTTCTTGTAGTAGTCCCATTTCAGTTGCTAGTGTAGGTTGATAACCAACAGCAGAAGGCATTCTACCTAAAAGAGCGGATACTTCAGAACCTGCTTGTGTAAATCTAAAGATATTATCAATGAATAATAAAACGTCTTGATTTTCTTTATCTCTAAAATATTCAGCCATAGTTAAAGCAGTGAATGCAATTCTCATTCTAGCTCCAGGTGGCTCATTCATTTGCCCAAAGACTAATGCTGTTTTATTGATAACACCACTTTCCTGCATTTCATGGTATAAGTCATTTCCTTCTCTTGTTCTTTCTCCAACACCGGCAAAAACTGAAATTCCTCCATGCTGTGTAGCAATGTTATTAATTAATTCTTGGATTAAAACTGTTTTTCCAACTCCAGCTCCTCCAAATAAACCAATTTTTCCACCTTTTGCATAAGGCATTAATAAGTCAATAACTTTTATACCTGTTTCAAGAATTTCAACTGATGTTTTTTGTTCTTCATAAGAAGGAGCAGGAGCATGAATAGGCATTAATGTTGCATTTGCTTTGTCAAAAGGTTTATCATCAATAGGATCACCTAAAACATTAAACATTCTAGATAAGATATCTTTTCCTACTGGAACAACAATTTCTTTACCTGTATCAAGAACTTCCATTCCTCTTTTTAGACCAAAAGTAAGATCCATACTAATCGCTCTAACTGTATCATTTCCTATATGCTGAGCAACTTCAAAAACATATTTTTTTCCTTCGTGGTGTAATTCAAGTGCATTATTTATAAAAGGTATTTCATTATTTTGGAATCTTATATCAACAACAGGTCCCAATATTTGAACTATTTTACCATAATGTTTTTTATTGTTGTTTTCCATAATTGTCCTTTCTATGAATTTGATCCACTAATAATTTCAGTAATTTCTTCAGTTATTTTCGCTTGTCTTGAACGGTTATAATCTAATTCAAGATTTCCAATTAATTCTTCTGCATTATTTGTTGCATTTTCCATTGCTGTTCTTCTTGAAGACATTTCAGATAATTTTGCATTAGCGAGTGCAAGATACATACTTGCTTCAAAATAAATAATAAATGAAGATTCTAAAATTGTTCGAGCACTAGGTTCATAAATACTTAAATCTATTTTATTTGCTTGTTCAATTTCATCAGCAATAATTGGATATATTTGTTTTATTTTTGTTTCTGTTGAAATACTGTTTATATATTCTGTATAAATAATATTAACCTTATCAACATAAACATTTTGAATTGTTTCATAAATTTTTTTAGAAATAACTTGTGCAAGAGCATAATCTAATTCATCACCGATTTTTGCAAAAGAATGAATAATTTGATCTTCATATTTTTTTAAAGAATTAATTATTTTTGTTCCAAGGGTGATTAAAAGTGAGTCTTTGTCAATTATTTCTTTAACTTGTTTAACTAAAAAAGCATTATAAGCACCACATAAACCTAAATCTGAACCAATAACAATATATAAAGTTTTGGGAATTTCATAAGTTTGTTTATGTTTTTTATTAATAATATTATCTATATCTTCAGAATGTAAAAGCAAATTATTAAATACATTTTTTACACTTGAATAATAATTAATTATATTGTCATAACTATTTTTAGTTCTACCTAATTTAGCAGTAGCAACAAGTTGCATTGCTTTGGTTATTTTTTTTGTTGTAGTAACTGAATTAATTCTTTGTTTAATTTTTAGTAAATCAGCCATTACTATTCATTTCCTTTAATAAAACCAGGATGTGCTTTTGGATCATAGTTTGGAATTTTCTTAATGAAAGACATAATAAAATCTTTTAATAAGCTTATTAATTCTTTTTCTATTGATTTATCATATGCATTTTTTTCAGTTAATTTTATCAATAAGTTTATTGCTGTCTTATCTTGTTTGAAAAATGTTTGTAAGTCATCCTTAAAATCTTGAATATATTCTTTAGGTAATGGGTTTGTTAATTTGTGTTTAATACAAAACAACATAATTGATTGAAATATTTGTGAATATGGTAAATATTGTGGTTGTTTTAAAAATTCATATACTTTTGCACCGTGTTCTAAAATTCTTTGTGTAGTTTCATCAAGATCGCTACCGAATTGAGCAAAAGCTAACATTTCATTATATTGTGCTAATTCAAGCTTTAATGAACTTGATACTTGTTTCATAGCTTTTATTTGTGCACTACCACCAACACGGCTAACACTGAATCCAACATCAACTGCTGGTCTTTGACCACTATTGAATAGTGATTCTTTAGTGAAAATTTGCCCATCTGTAATTGAAATAACATTTGTAGGAATATATGCAGATATATCACCAGATTGAGTTTCAATTATTGGTAAAGCAGTAGATGACCCCCCACCATATTCTTCATTTAATCTAGCTGAACGCTCTAAAAGTTGTGAGTGTAAGTAAAATACGTCCCCAGGATATGCCTCACGTCCTGGAGGTCTTCTTAAAAGTAATGAAAGCGTTCTATAAGCAACAGCATGTTTTGATAAATCATCATAAATTATTAAAACATCTTTACCTTTAGACATTCATTCTTCAGCTATGGTAATTCCAGTATAAGGTGCTATATATTGAAGAGGTGCTTTTTCAGAAGCACTAGCATTAATAATTGTTGTATATTCTAATGCATCATTTTCTTTAAGGTTTTCAACTATTTGTGAAACTGTTGAATTTTTTTGTCCTATAGCAACATAAATACAGTATATTCCCTTACCTTTTTGGTTTATTATTGTATCTATTGCTATTGCTGTTTTACCAGTTTGTCTATCACCTATAATAAGTTCACGTTGTCCTTTACCAATAGGAACCATTGCATCAATTGCTAAAATTCCTGTTTCAAGTGGTTGGTCAACAGATTTTCTTGTCATTATTCCGGGAGCTACTTTAAATATTTCTGAGTATCTTTGTGCATTAATTTCACCTTTTCCATCAATTGGATTAGCTAAAGCATCCACTACTCTTCCTAAAAGTTCATCTCCAACTGGAGTAGAAATAACATGATTTGTTGTTTTTACAATAGTACCTTCTGAAATGTACTTATCATCTCCCATAATAACAACACCAACTAATTCTTCTTCAAGATTTAAAACCATAGCAAAAACATTGTGCCCAAAGTCTACTAATTCACCTAATTTTGCATTATCTAAACCACTAACTAATGCAATACCATCTCCAAGTGTTACCACTTCTCCGACTTCATCAGTTGTAATTTCTTTTGAAAAGTTTTTAATTTGTTTTTTAATGATTAAACTTAAATCGTTTGGTTTTAATGACATATTATTCTCCTTAATTTATTTTATTAATCATTTAAAATTGATTCTTTTAACTTTTCAATTTGATTTAAAATTGTATTATCAATTACTATATCATCAATTACAATTTTAATCCCCCCTAAAAGCTTAGTATCAATTCTATTTTTAAGTTTTAAGTTAATTTGATATTTTTGTGAATAAGTTTCTTGTAGTTCATTGATTTGTTCTAAAGAAAGTAGTTCAGTTGAATATACGTACCCTTGCTTTATATTTTTTGAGTTGTAATATAAAGTTTTATATATATTAATAATGTTTGTAATTTTACTTACAATATGATTTTTGGTAATTACTTTTAAAAAATTCACAATTGTTGGGCTAAAATCAGAAAATGTTTCATCAATTAATTGATATTTTTTTTCATTAGTTAGTGAGTATAAATTTAGAATTTTAATAAATTCTTGGTTTTCTTGCAAAGATTTATTTATGTATTTTAATTGGCTATAATAATTATCAATTTGATTTTCTTCTTTTGCTAGTTCAAAGATAGCTAATCCATAATTATAAATTAATTCATTATTCATAATTATTTTGCCTCTTCTAATAATTGCTCAATCATTTTCTTGTTTTCAGGATCTTTTATTTCTCTACCTATAATTTTTTTTGCAATTTCAACTGCATTGTCAACAATTATTTTCTTTTGTTGTTGTTCAAATTCTTTTCAACTTTTTGAAATGGAATTATTAGTTTGTTCAATCATTCCATGTGCTTTTTTATTTGCTGTTTTTGTAGCAGAATCAATGATTTTTTCGCCATCTGTTTTAGCATCATGAATCATTTGATCTGCTTTTTTATATGTTTCAACTAAAGCTTCGTTTGCTTTCACTTGTAATTCAAGCGCTTTTTCTTTTGCTTTAACTGAATCATCAATATTTTGTTGAATGTAATTTTGTCTATTATTCAACATTTTTTTAACTGGTTTATAAACTAAAAAAGTTAAAACCAATACTGTTATTAATAAAGAAACAATTGTAAAAATGAAGTAAGGTCACTGTCAAGCAAAGTTATTAAAAACTTTATTTAATTCTGATGTAACACCTTCACTTTTTTCGCTTGCTATAATGATTTTATCCATAAAATTAAACGAAAATAATTAAGAATGAAATAACTAGACAATAAATAGCACAGGTTTCAATAACAGAAAGACCAATAAACATTGTGGTTAATAGTCTTGATCTTACTTCTGGATTTCTTCCAATAGCTTCAACAGTTTTACCTACTGTTATTCCTTGACCAACTCCAGCTCCACCAGCACCAATCATTGCTAGACCAGCACCAACAAGAGCAAGACCATAAGCTAATCCTGTTGATTGATTTGTTACATTACTTGCATTATATGCACTTACGATAATATCTGTATTCATATTTTCTCCTTTAATTAGTAGTAATGATATTTTTCATCTTATTTTTTACAATTTCTTTTGATTTTTCTTTTTGTGTTACTTTTGCAGAAAGTGATCAATAACTTAATGATAGTATTACAAAAACAAATGCTTGTAATATACTATCAAAAATATCAAAATATAAACTTAATCATGGTAATAATAAGATGGAAATAATATTAATTTGAGCCATGGCTTCAGTTCCATGAAAACCAAAAATAGCTCTTCAAATATAATTTAATAAAGCTTCTAAAAGAATAATTAGCAGCGTACCACCTGTAACATTTCCAAACATACGGAAACTCAAACTTAAAATCGGTGATAATTTTCCAATTCAATCCATTGGATTTAATCATTCTTTAATGTAACGTCATTTTTGGAATATTATTCCTACAAAAATCGTCCCCACTCAAGTTATTGCTGTTACACTAAAAACAAAAGTTAAACTATTTGCAATTGGTGCAAGCCCAAAAATACTTAATGCATTTCCAAAACTTAAAAAAGTAAATAAGCTAAAGAAATAAGGAGCGGTTTTATCTAATTTTCCTTCTGATGAGGTATTTGTTAAATCATCAATAAACATTATATATTGTTCAACAACAATAACTACTTTAGGTGGCGCTATATGTGTCTTAGATCTTTTAATAACTATAAATAATGCAATTGCCATAAGAGTAATCATAATTGTTAAAAGAACTAAACTTACTAGTGGATTTTGTGAAAATTCACTATTTCCTCATGCAGATTTGTCATTCAATGAAGAATGACCAAATAGTCTATCCATTTATCTCCTTTCTAATTTCTAATTTAGATTTTACTATTGAAGTTCATAACCTAGTGAATGTTGATGGTATAAATGCTACACAATAAGTAATTATATTAATAGGATATAAAGAACCATCACTTCCTGGAATTTTATGTACTAGAAATAGTTTATTAAAAAAGAATAAATAACATAAAAAAGCAGCAACTATTAACAATTTTGACAAATGTAATAAAATTATTTTTCCAGTGGATATTTCTTGCTTTGAAAAAATTAATTTTATGATCTTTTGCTGGTATAAAGTTAAAACAATAAAATTAATTAATCCTACTAAATATCCTCAAAATAAAGCAATATTGACAATGCAAATTAATGCAAAAATAATAAATAAAATGGCATGTATAAGAAGTGTTAATAATTTATAATTTGTAAAAATTTCTGCTCTGTTTTTTCTCATATTTATTAAGGTTTATAACCTTCTTATGATTATAGCACTATCAGAAAATTTATTAAATAATAACCAAAAAAACACACTAAATTGCATTTTTAAAAATGGTAAATATTTTTAGCAACTAATAAAAAGCAAAATATTTTTAAAAATTAGCACTCTTTTAGTTAGACTGCTAAAAAAGTGATACAATTATTATGAAAGGAAATGACTATGGATATAAATTGACAACCAAATGAAGATAATAAAAATCCATTAAAAGAGTATGGAAGAAATTTAATAGAATTAGCAAAAAGTAATAAGTTGGAACCAGTTATAAATCGTGATGATGAAATTCGAAGACTGATAAGAATTTTAAGTAGAAAAACAAAAAATAATCCTGTTTTAGTAGGCGAACCAGGTACTGGTAAGACTGCTATTGTTGAAGGATTAGCAAGAAAAATTGTTGAAAAACAAGTACCTGATGAACTTCTTAACAAGCAATTATGAGAAATTGATTTAGCTTCTATGATAGCTGGTGCTATGTATCAAGGACAATTCGAACAAAGAATAAAAAAATTAATGAAAATTGTTGAAGAAAGTAATGGTAATATTATTTTATTTATAGATGAAATCCATATGTTGGTTGGAACAGGAAAAAATTCAAGTAATTCAACAATGGATGCTGCAAATATGTTTAAACCTTTAATGGCTCGCGGTGCATTGCATTTAATAGGTGCAACTACTTTAGATGAATATCGTCAATACATAGAATCAGATCCAGCGCTTGAAAGAAGAATGCAAAAAGTTAATGTTTTTGAACCTAGTGTTGAAGATACAATTACTATTTTAAGAGGTATAAAAGAACGCTATGAAACTTTTCATGGAGTAAAAATTACCGATAGTGCCTTAGTGTCTGCAGCAAATTTAAGTGCCAGATATATAAGTGATAGATTTTTACCAGATAAAGCAATTGATTTAATTGATGAAGCAGCCGCAACAATTAAAACTGAAATAAATTCGCAACCAGAAGAACTGGATAAAATAATGCAAAAAATTGCAAGACTTGAAATGGAAAATGCAGCCTTACAAACAGAAAAACAAACCCAATTAATTCAAGAAAAAGTATTTGAAAATAAAAAAGCTTTGGATGTACTAAAATTAGAATCTGACATTTTAAAAAAACAGTGACAAAAGGAAAAAACATTAATAAATCAAATTTCAAATTACAAAGATCAAATAGATCAACTAAAAAATAAATTAACTATTTTACAAAATGAAGGTAATTATACTGAAGCAGCAAAGGTTTTATACTCAGATATTCCTAATTTAGAAAAAAAATTACAAGAATCAGAAAAAGAAATTAATAATTCGGAAAAACGACTAATTAAAGAAGATATTGATGAAGAAGAAATTGCAACTATTGTTTCAAAATGAACAAATATTCCCGTAAATAAATTACTTCAAACTCAAAAAGCTAAAATATTGAATCTTTCACAAAGTTTAAAAAATAGAATAAAAGGTCAAGATCAAGCTATTGAAGCAGTATCTAAAGTAATTTTACGTTCAAAAGCTGGAGTTTCTGATCCGCGTCACCCAATTGGAAGTTTCTTATTTTTAGGTTCAACAGGAACAGGAAAAACAGAATTAGCAAGAGCGCTTGCAAATGATTTATTTGATAATGATGAGCATTTAATAAGATTAGATATGTCTGAATTTATGGAAAAACACTCAGTATCAAAATTAATTGGTTCTCCTCCGGGTTACGTGGGTTTTGAACAAGGTGGACAATTAACAGAAAAAATTCGCCAAAATCCTTATTCAATTATTTTATTTGATGAAGCAGAAAAAGCGCATCCTGATGTTTTAAATTTATTGTTACAAATTTTAGATAATGGTAATTTAACTGATAGTAGAGGAAGAAATATTAATTTTAAAAATACAATAATAATTATGACAACTAATATTGGATCAAATTTAATAAATAAAGAAACTATAAATGATCAACAAATAAAAACAGAATTGCTTAAATTTTTTAAACCTGAATTTATCAATAGAATTGATGAAATAGTTGCATTTAACCAGTTATCTGAAGAAATTATTAAAGAAATTACGAAATTAGAACTTGAAAAGTTACAAATTAGATTACAAAAACAATTAAATCTAAAAATAAATTTCACGGATAATGTAATTAATTTAGTGTCTTCAAAAGCCTATAATTCTGAATATGGTGCAAGACCTATTAAAAGATATATACAAAATCAAATCGAAAATTTAATTGCATATGAAATAATGTCTAAAACTTTAGAAGAAGACCAATATATATTAATTGATGCAAATCAATATAAAGTTTTCTTGGAAATAATAAACAATGAAATAAATTAATTACAAAAATAAGAAATATAAAAATTCAACATAACGTTGAATTTTTATTTATTGACTATTATTCAAAATCTATTGAGTGACCAATTAATTCTAATGATTCTTTTGTAGCTTGTGCTAGTGTATCAGATGAACTATTGAAAGCTGCTCATTCATCTTTAGTCATACTTAATTTTCCTGGTAAGTATTCATAACCATTTTCTCCAACTATTACAGGAATTGATGAATAAATTCCTGATTTGTAGTATCCACGTGGTAACTTAACTCCAACTGTCATAATTTGACGTTTGTTATTTAAAACTGCATCCATAATTTCATAAATGGCTGTTCCAATTCCAAATTGAGTATTTCCTTTACGGTTGTAAATGTATAGCCCTTCAGCTAATGTTTTTTGAAGAAGTTCTGGCATTTCTTCTGTTGTGAATTTTTTAGCTTTTATTAAGTTTTTAAATGGAACATTTCCAACTTCAACATTTGATCAAGCTATCATTGCTGTTTTTCCATGTTCTGCTAATACATAACCGTGAACTGAATCAGCTGATACATTTAGTCTTTGTGCTAAGAATTTTCTAAATCTTCCTGAGTCTAAATATGTACCAGTTGAGATAATTTTTTTGTATGGCAATCCAGTTGTATAGTGAATGCAAGCTGCCATAACATCACATGGGTTAGCTGCAACAATAACTGTACCTTTGAAGTTAGCTTCTTTTAATCCTTCTCCAAATGATTTCATTAATTTAGCATTTTCAGCTGCAAGCGCTAAACGATCTACCATGTTTTTCATTGGAATAGATGCTGTAATAACTGCAATATCAGCACCCTTAGCATCTGCTAAAGTTACGCTTCTAAATGTTGAATTATTTCTTGGCATTAAAGAAACCATATCTTCAAAGTCGTGAGCATGAGCTTCTGTTATATCGTTGTTTTTATCAACAAAAACTCATTCTGCCTCTACTCCTCTTGCAATTGAAATATTAACAAATGTATAACCTACATTTCCTAATCCTACTACGATAATTTTTTTCATTATTCTTCCTTTTTTCAAATTTTTATTTTTATATTCAAATTATAACACTATAACAAATCATAAAAAAGCAAAAAAAAGCAAAAAATAAATTTTTGCTATTCTAGTGTACCACCAAGTTCTAAAATCATATCTCTTAATTGAGCAGCTTTTTCAAAATCCATTTTTTGTGCAGATTCTTTCATTTCTTTACGTAAAGCATCAAACATTTTCTTTTCCTTTGTTTTTTTAGATATCTTATTATTTTCTGTAAAAGTATCTTCTATTTCTTCAAGAAGCTTTTCATTTTCAATTGCTTCCTTAATAGGTTTTATAATGGTTTTAGGAATTATGTTATGTTTTTTGTTGTATTCTTGTTGTATTTGTCTTTTTATTTTATTATCATTAATTGTTTCTTGCATACTTTTAGAAATTTTATCGGCAAAAAATATAACTCTACCATGGTCATTTCTAGCTGCACGTCCAACTATTTGTATTAAACTAGTTGTATTTCGCATCAACCCATCTTTATCTGCATCTAACACACAAATTAAAGAAACTTCAGGTAAATCTATTCCTTCTCGAATTAAATTAATACCAATTACTACATCATAAATACCTTTTCTTAATTTTCTTAATATAGTATTTCTTTCAAAAGTATTAAATTCTGAATGTATATATGCTGTTTTAATTTTTTTAGAAGTTAAATATTTTGATAATTCTTCTGCATTTCTTTTGGTGGTTGTAAGAATTAATGTTCTGTCATTTTTTTCTTTTTGAAATCTTAGTTCATCAAATATTTTTTCAATTTGATTTTCAATTGGATGAATTTCAATAATTGGATCAAGTAAACCAGTTGGACGAATAAATTGTGTAATTAATTCACCATCAACTTTTTGTATTTCATATTCACCAGGAGTTGCGGAAATAAAAATTTTTTGAAAATTATATTCTTCAAATTCATAAAATTTAAGTGGTCTATTATCTAATGCGCTAGGTAATCTAAATCCATATTCAACAAGTGTTTGTTTTCTTGATCTATCACCATTATACATTCCATTTAATTGTGGTATCATCATGTGGCTTTCGTCAATAAAAATTACAGCATCTTCAGGTAAATAATCAAGAAGAGTATAAGGTTTTTCTCCTTCTTGTCTATTATCTATATAACGTGAATAATTTTCAATCCCATTAACATAACCAAATTCAGAAAGCGAATCAATATCACTTGTTATTCTTTCTTTTAATCTTTGATATTCTAATAATTTATTTTCTTTTTCAAAATATTCTAATTGTTTTTCTAATTCAATTTCAATTAATGAAATTACTCTTTTATTAGTGTTGGGATTAGTTGCATAAGCACTTGCTGGTAATATTGTATAAGTTTTGAAAGTCTGAAGAATTTCTTTAGTTATTGGATGTATTGTGGCTATTTTTTCAATATCAGAATCAAAAAAATCAATTCTAATATTAAAATCTTCAGTTCAAGAAGGTGCTATTTCAAAAATATCACCTCTTGATGAAAAATCCCCTCTGTCTAAAGAAAGTTGATTTCTTTTATAACCAATTTGTATAAGTTTAATCATAAAATCACGACGGTCAAAATTCATATTTAATTCAATTGGTAAAAATGAATCACGATATTCTTGGGGATTAAAGGCACCATAAATACTTGCAACAGATCCAACAACAACTGTATCTCTTCTTAAACTCAATGCATTGATGGTTCTTTGACGCATTGCTTCTAATTCTTTATTATTTTTAGATGTTTTATCAATAAAAACATCTTTAGCTGGTAAATATGCTTCAGGGCGATAGTAGTCAAAATAAGAAACAAAATACTCAACTCTATTCTCAGGAAAAAATGCTTTTAATTCTTGATAAAGTTGACTTGCTAATGTTTTGTTATGACTTAAAACTAGTGAAGGTCTATTTATTCTTGCAATAACATTGGCAATTGTAAATGTTTTTCCACTTCCTGTAACTCCTAAAAGAACTTGCTCTTTTTTGTTGTTATTTAAACCTTGAACAAGTTTTTCTATCGCTTGTGGTTGATCACCAGTTGGTTTGAACTCACTATGTAAAATAAATTTTTTTGTTTGAAAATCCATATATAACATTATATTAAATTGTAAAAATATAGTTATGTATTTACGAAATATATAGTAACTTTAATTAAAATTAATATATTTTGTTTTATGGTAAAATTTTAAGTATGAATACAAAAAGAACAAAATTATTATTTTCACTTGGTTTATTATCGATTATAACATTACCTATTGCAGTTGTTTCATGTGGTCAACAAACTGAAGCTTCTAATAATGTAGCTAGTGTTTATTTTCAAACAAATAAAGACAAACAAAATATTTTTTATAATCCACAAACAAAAGTTTTAGATCTTTCAAGTACGCAATTAAAAGAAATAAGAGCAGCAAGCTTTAGTAGACAAGCATTAAAAAATATTTTTATAAGTGATGAAGAATTTAGACAAAGAGTTTTTGATAATGAAGAAAAAAGAATTTTAATAAGTAAAGTTATCTTCCCTGAAACACTTGAAAAAATTGAAAAGGGTGCATTCTTTGATTTGGGACTTGAAACTGTAGATTTTTCAAAAGCAACTAAATTACACACCATTGAAGAAAATGCATTTGGAGATAATAAAATACAAGAATTATCATTACCACAATCTGTTACAAATTTAGGTAAAAACGCATTTTCAAATAACAATATTTCAAATGTGACATTACCTGAAAATTTAAAAGCATTAAACAGTTTTGTGTTTTACAATAATAAATTAACAACAATAGATTTATCACACATAATAACAGTTAATGAATTTGCATTAGGAGCAAATAACATTTCTGAATTAACTTTACCTGAAACATTAACAAGATTTGCTCTAGATGCTTTAGATTATAAAGAAAAAACTCAAACTAATAAAACAGTATTAGATGTCAAAAATACTGAATTAAAAAACGTTCTTATTACAAATGATGAACACCACTACACAATAAAAAAATAATATAAAAACACAAATAACTTAATGGTTCTTTGTGTTTTTTATATTTGTAATTCTTTATTTCTTCATTTAAGAAATTTTTTTCTTTGACTATTTAAATGTTGTGGAGGTATTTGCTGTATTTTTTTGAATATCATTTCATATTTTTGAATTTCTTGTTCCATAATTTTATTATTTACCAATATTATGGTGCCTTTGTTTTCATCATATGAAAAGTAGTTTTTATCAAAAAAAGTATGTCATGTTGGGTCTAAATTTAGATAATTATCTTTATTAGATATATTTTTTGAAAT
The DNA here is from genome assembly GCF_025486335.1 of Mycoplasma zalophi. Taxonomy (GTDB): domain Bacteria; phylum Bacillota_I; class Bacilli_A; order Mycoplasmatales; family Metamycoplasmataceae; genus Metamycoplasma; species Metamycoplasma zalophi. The sequence goes on along the minus strand of NZ_JAOOPZ010000001.1, from coordinate 60,693 downwards.
TTTTATAATTTCCCTCATTCTGGTTTCATTATCTTTATATCTATTTTCAATTGATTTTTGAATCATCTTATTACGTATAGCATAAACAGGAAAAATGTGACACTTCTGACTAGTAGATGAGTTAGAAAATACATCAAATACTTTAATGTTTTCTACCTTTTGTATGTATTGTCGTCTTTCATATAAAACAAGTTTGTTGATTTGATCTATATTTACAAATTCTCTTATTTTTTTTACTATTTTTTTACCAAACTCTTTTTCTTTTGTTCTTCCTAAATGAAAAATAAAATTATTTAATTCCTGAAAATCTTCATTATTTAATATTTTTAAAAAATAATTTTCTTTTGTTATTAATTTTTTAGTAATTAAAGTTTTAAAATTTATCACATCTCTTTGTTTAAAAGTCTTTTTTAAACAGTAATTTTCAAAGAAAATAGCAAAATTTTTGTTAAAGTTTTTTTCTGGATTACTTAATACAATTGGTGCTGATGCAGGATTTGAAACTTCACCTGCAGGATTATTTCCAGAAAATAATGATTTTAAACCTTTTATAGTAATATTGTGTATATTTTTATCAATAAAATCATTAATTATTTTAATTTCATTTGGATTATTTTTTTCTGTAAAACAAACTAGAGAGTGTTGTGAAGAATGCTCTCTTACATTTTGTTTTATTTTTAGTAAATTAAATAAATTTTGTCTTTTCAAGAAAGTTGAATTTTTTGAAAATCAACTTTTAGTAGTCAAAGTATCAATACAAACGGATTTTATCTTAAAAAAATAATAATAAATTACAAGTGTATTTTTATCAAAAATTATTGTCATTTCTGCAAAAAAATGTGATGATTTTGTGTTTTTTTTGTAATTGCTAGTTTCAATTTCAAATGTTCAATAACTTAAGTTATTTGTCATTTAACTTAAATAATTTTTATAATTTCAGTAAAAATACTTTTTAAAACTTCAATTGAAATTGAATTTCCAGCTAAAAAAATCATTTTATTTTTATTTATTAAATTTGTATTTTTTATTCTGAGAGCATCTTTTTCTGAAAAACCCATATATAGAAATGATTCAATGTCTGTAATTGCTCTTATTTTGTTTTCTTTTTCAAAATAAAATTTTAGTCTACTATTAGCACCTGATGCTGTTAAAGTAGCTCCATACCCTTTTGGTAAATATAAATAATTTTCCGAATTAAATTTGGTATAGTCTTTAATTATACTTTTATTTATTTTAGAATTAGTTTCTTTAAAATTTGTTCTCTCTTTTTTTAAAAGAAAATTAAATTTTGAAAATTCATCATCATTATTAAATTTAATGATTGTTTCTAATGTATTTTCATGATTTATTTTTTTAGGTCATTGAAATTCTTTTTTTGAATTTAATATAGAAACCATAAAAACACGTTCTCTATTTTGTGCAGAACCATAGTCAACTGAATTTAATATTTTTCATGATGATGTGTATCCTAAAGATTCTAAAAATACTATTCATTTTTCAAAAGCATCTTTAAATTTTTTACTTGCAAGAGCTTTTACATTTTCCATTAATAAAATTTTCGGTAGTCTATTTTTATTATTTTCTAATATTCTCTGTACTTCCAAAAGCAAACCGCTTCTTGTGCCTTGCAAAATTCCTTTTTGCTTACCTTGTTGTGATAAATCTTGGCATGGGAATGAGTAAGTGAATATATCAATATCTTTTGGAATTTCTTTAACTTTGGTTATATCACTTGAAAATTGTTGGGAATCATCCCCCCCCCCCTTATAAACTCTTTATTTAATAAACAAGTAAAATAAGGAAAAATATTTCTTAATTTTTCTTCGGATAAATTTTTAAAAAAATTTTTTGTTACAGGTTTTTTACTATCTGAACTTAGTTCTAGTGAAGATAATTTATCTATAATATCTTCTTTTTTATGTTTTTTATCTTTTTGTAAAATCTTTGAATTATTAATAATTTGATAAGCAATTATGGCATCAATATATCATTCTATAAAACCAAGTGATTTAACTTTGAAGTTATTCTCTTTAGAAATTAAATTCAAAGCTTTTATTTGAGAACCTATCCCTGAAAAAACTTCAAATATTTTTATTTCTTTCATAAAATCCCCTCCATATAAATTTATAAAAATATTATAGCGAAGTTTTTGTGTTAAAGATAACAAAATATATTTCAATCATATTAATTTATTTTTATTATAATAATGTATATTTATATAATATATCTTGCAATATATGAGGAGATAATATGAAAAAAACTACTAAAAAATTTTTATTTTTGACAACTGTTTTTGCAATAACTTCTTCAATTGGAGTAATTGCTATTTCTTGTCAACAAAACTTAAATACTTCAGATATTAATAAAAATGAAAAAAATAATCAAAATGATTTAAATATATACATACCTAAAAAACCCGAAAATAACCCAACGAACACAAATCAAAATACTAATAATCAAAACACAGATTCAAAAGAAAATACAGATAATAAAAATTCAAATCCAAATGAAAAAGCAGAAAATGAAAATACTCAAACAAACCCAACTCCAGAAACAAATAACCCAAAAAATACTGAAAACACAGATAAAAATGATTCAAGTGACTCACAACCCAAAAACCCAAACAAACCAGAATCAAATGATGTAAACAGTCAAAATACAGGCAATAACGAACCAAACCAAAATTCAGAAGATAATTCAAAACAAGATGCTTCAGATAATCAAGATAATGAACCAGAAAATCCTAAACAAGATTCTGATACACCTAAAAATAACCCAGACACAAACCCAAGACGTGATGATAATTTAGAATATGGTGAAAGTCATAATATTTCACCAGTATGACACTTAGAAAATGAAAGAAATATAAGTGAAATTAACACACTAAATACAAATAAAAATGTTTTTGAACTATATAACAAAGCCTTATCAAAAAGACAATTAACTAGCACAAATGTTACTTTTGATAATAAACAATACAAAAATTATAGATTGTTGAAATCAAGTTTTAATAATAAAAATGTAACAGTTGAAATTGCCTCAGACATTGAAATAAATAACACAGATACTTATAAATTAAAATATTCAAATGGTGAAAATTCTACTGAACAAGAAATAAATTTAACTCCATCTTCTACTAATAAATATGTATTAGTTACAAGCATAAATAATGTAGTTGAAAACTACAAAATAAAACTATTAAAAGTTATAAAAAATAATTCAGAAGAAGTTAAATTTGTTTCTGCAGGAGAATATTTACTGGGTAAAGAAATATGAAAAGATTCTTATAAATTTAAGGTCACAAATGAATACAAGTGATCAACTTGAAATTCAGGAAATAACTATCATTCATTTGCAGTTACAATGCAACCGATTGCAAATAATTATACATTTCCTTCAAAAGCAAGATTGGTATGATTAACTAAAGATAATAAATTAGAATCTGGTGAAATGTCAATTGAAAAGAAACTTAGACAATATCCATATACAGCTAAACTAGACATTACTTTTAATGTTTCTAATATTAAAAAAATAATAGGAATTGAAGTTTTGGGATGAAATGAACATGAATGAAAATGATTAGGTAATGTTTCAAATAAAATAACAATATCTGATCAACCATCAGAATCTGAAAGTGTACAAAACTTACCATCAATATATCAAGTATCAAAACAAGATAATAACTTAAATATTTTAGTATCTAATCCTGGAGATTTTCAAAATGTAAAATTTGAAATAAAATCAACAAATCCTTTTGTTAAATACAGTAATATTTTTGAAGCAACTAAGAGCGGTAGTTCATACAATATAAATTTAAATTCTTTACCTAAAAATGTTGAAGAATTTATTATAACAAGAGGTGTTTTTGATAATGAAATAAAAACATACCCATTTGTTTCTTATGTTACATTTAAAAATTATCAAAATCAAAATAAAAATTATCAAATAACTGACTTTAATATATATAAAGATGAAACAAATAAAAATCTTTATGGTTCAATTGCTTTTAATTTTAATAATGAAGATTTTAAACGTTTTGATAATAAATCAGTTGAGTTAATTTTTACAAGAACACCTCAAGAATTTGAAAAAATAGGTACAAATTATTGAAATCTATTTTTAAAAGAGCAAAAAGTAATTGTTCCTTTCAATAAATGAAATAAATTTAATTTAAATGGGTTTTATGAAGAACAACTTTATACATTAAAGAGTGTAAGGATAGTAGAATCTATAAATTTAAATGAAGTAATTTCGCAAGATAAATTTGCAGATAGTATTAACTCATTAAGTAATAAAGAATTTTCTTATACATTTGATTATGGTAAAGCAAAAGATGATTATTTAGCAGACCAAACACAAGGTGAAACTAAAGATTCATTATTAATTAAAGATAAAAATAACGAATCAAAAACAATAGAATATTCACTTCAGAATCATTATGCAGCAATAAATTACGAAAGAGAGAATTGATACAAAGCTAAGGTTATTGAAAATGACGACAGAGAAAAAAGTCAAAAATTAGCAGAAAATAAATTTACATTAACACACAATGGAAAACAAATTAACACTCATTTTATTTCACCAAGAGAATTAATTAATAATCTAAAATGAAATTTCAATGATAAATTTACAGAAGCTACAATTACAAAAGATATTTCTGCATTTAAAAATTTAAATTTACATGAAAATGATGCAATTATAACGTTAGGATTTGAATTTGATCCTAAACAAAGAGAGATAACTGATTTAGTTGAAATTGAACCTTTTGTAAGATTTGAGGAAGGGATTCGTTCAGCATATTGACCCGTTAGAAATGTATCTAAATCTTTTGTTTATTTATCTGTTCCCTATAAAAAAATAAAAGATTCTCAAACATTAAATGATTTAAATTTTGAGTATTTGGCAATAAGACACACAACAAATCAACAACAAAACTTAAAAAATTTAATTGCATCTCGTTATACATTTGCAGCAGAATTAAGTGGAAATTCACTAACTTTTAAAATTAAGTCTAAAGCAAATGATACAAAAATTTTTGAACGGATTGGCGATCATTATCTATCCTTAAATAATTCAGCATTTTTAGGTAGTTCATCATTATTTATTTATTATTCAGATATTAATAGCAACACTCCTATTACATATGAAGCAATCAAACCACAGAACATAAAAACTATCGGATTAGATCATTTAAATTTCAAAGATAGTTATAAACATAATATTCCTGAATTAGAAGGTTCATCTACAAGGTTATATAAAGAAGATAATGAAATAAATGTTCAAAATGCAAGACAAAGAACATTTAATTTTGACAAAGAAAAAGCTGGTGAAGGAACTTGAGCAATTATTGGTAAAGTAAATCCTGATAATCCTAATGATTATAAATTTTTTGTTTCAACAAATCAACATGTTTGAGGAAGATTTAATCCTGTAGAATCAAAAACATTTGATAATCCAAGATTTGATACCGCTTTACCTATTAATAGGCCAGAGGGCGGTTGAAGTATTCATAAACCTGATACAAGAGAAAGATTTTATCCAGGTATTGAATGAAATGATGTAAAAGTAAAAGTTGATTTAATTAATGCATTTGATAATGATTCAAGATTCCCTGATGCTAAAACAGAATTTAAAAATAATTATGGTGATATTAATGTTGATGAAAAATGAGGGACGTATTCAGCACATACAAACAATTCACTTTCAAGAGCTGATATGATTATAGGAATTGCTGATTTTAAAGATATTTTCAGTGTTTTTGAAACAAGAGATGGAGTTGTATATTATCACAATAAACCAATTGATAATGTTTCTGAAGACAAAGATAAAAGCATTAGAAGAGTATATGACTTTTTCATGGCTGCAAAAAATCTTAAAACATTAAAACCAAGTATTCACAACTTACACCTTTCTACATTTTCAAATTTAACATGAACATTAGCTTCATTTCCTGTTCAGGCACAACATGCCAACCCTGATACAAATGATGGAAAACGTTATAGAGAATATTTAATAGGAAATTTAACTACACCTTTATCAAGATTACAATATGGTGGAGTATCTACCTCACTTCCTGCAATTCATGTGGATTCTAAGTTATTAGATTTAAATGGCGGTTCTTCAGGAACAATGTTATTTGATTCTGAAGGAAATGCTACATCATTATATACAGAAACAGCAACAACTTATGGAGCTGCAATGGTAATTGATACCCAAGCAGGAGCTTTTTTAGGAGACGGGAAAACAACTCAAAACCCAGGATCATTTTACGAAAAAATGAGAATATTGAGTCATTTATACCCTGACTTATATGACCAAAAGCAATTTAATGAATTACCGGATTGGCTAAATCGGGAAAATAATAATCTAAATTAATTTATATTTATGTAGTTTCACTGAAATAAAAAAACAAATAAAATTGTAAAAAATAACAAAAAAAATTGTTATTTTTGTTTTTTGTTTATTTTTCAATTATAATTATGTGTTTAATTCTAATTAAGCATTTTTAAATACGTCTTTACAATGAATTAAGATAGATTTGAAAATTATATAACCACAAACTATTTGTTTTGGAGTAAGGAGAAAAAAATGAAAAGAAATAAAAAACATCGTTTAGCCGTTGCAATTGCACTTTCTATAAGTGCTGTAGCAGCCACTACAACAAGTTTTATTTTGGAAGAAATAAGATTAAATAATTTAAGGAAAAAGCAAGGAGAATTGTGAAAAGAACTCAAAACTTTTAAGGAAAAAAATTTAAGCAATGATTTATTTTTAAACACAGTGGTTCAAAATATTTTAGATGATAATCCTGTTTTAAGACTTTTTGAGGATAATTTTCTAAAAGTTCAAACAAAAATTGAAAACCTTAAATTTACTTTACAAAAATTTAGCGATATTGTAGAAAATCAAAAGAAATTAAATTTTTATGAATATGATAAACTAAACAAAGAAGTTTTAGATTATATTAATAATCATCTTAAATTTGATGAATATTCTGACATAAAAAAAGAACTTGAAAGTGTAAAATTTGAAACTGATAGACATGTTAATCGTGAATCAACTCAAGACGAGATTGATGAGCAAGTAAAGATACTTCAAGAAGCTTATGAAAAAGCAAAAAAGGACAAGGCAATTAAAGACAATGATATTAGACAAATTGCCTATGCAGATTATGAAAAAGAATTAAGAAAATTGAATGATTTTATTACAAATGATCTTTCAAAACATGATTTTTATAATTCATTATACAAAGAAGAATTACACAATCGTGATGAAATTATAAAAGATATTAGTTTTGAAAATTCTAATGTAGGAGATATTTTAGAAGCTAAATATGAATTGATTCAAGAACTTGAAGATGCAATAGAAAAAGCTCATAAAATATCATGACAAGAGCTTCAAAGAGTTTATGACGAAGCCACAAAATATGCTAATGAAACATTAACTACTCCGGATGATACTAAAATCAAAGATTTATTATTAGAACATTCAAAACAACAATATGATACTGGAATGAATAATGAAGATTTTAAAGTTGTATATACAAACATAAACAATATTTTGGGTTATGTAAACGCAACAAAAATTCAAAAACAAGTAAATGATGCTTTTAGAAATAATGCAATAGATTATATTGACTTGGCTAAAGAATTAGCAAATGATTTTATAGATAGTTTTAACGATGGAAAATATTTAGATATTAAAAAATATGTATCTGATATTTTGGTTGTCGAAAGTCAAGATACTGATTTAAAAACATTTGACAAAATATATGAATCAGCAAATAAAATAATAGAAGCTTTAGAAGCTAAAAAAGCCGAAGCATTATCTGGTTATGATGCTCAAAAAGTTAAATTAAACAAAATAAAGGATGGATTAACAGATCCTAAATATGAATCAATTAAACAAGAAATTACAGAATTAATTACCAAAGAAGATAAAGTAAGAAATAATCCAGATTCAACCACTAGACAAATTGTAGATGCAACAGAAGCTTTAAAAAATTACGAAGCAAAAATCGAAAACAAAAAACAAGCAAAAAATGACATCAATGTTTTATTTAAAGATATAGAAGATTACATCAACAAACATAAACATCCAGAAGATACAGAGTCAATTCAAAAATTACAAAAAGCTTTAGATAAAACAAAAGAAGTTGTAGCAAATTCAAACGATTCTTCAAACATTCAAGATCAAAAAAATAAATTAGAAAAAGTTTTTGAAGAAGTTAAAAAAGAAGTAAATGCTACTCATGAAAAACGTGAAGAACAAAAAACTGAATATGATGAAGTAGTTGAAGATGTTAATGATTTACTTGAATTAATTAATGCAAATAATTCAAAATATCCAGGTTTAGCCGATCAATTAACAACAACAAAAGCAGAAACTGATGAAGTTGTTGCTAAAAAAGATACTAAATCAACAAGCGATCAAATAAAAGAAGCAAAAGAAAAATTAAAAGCAAAATTAAATTCAGTGGAAAATCAAAAAGATAAAATTGATTTTGATTGAGAAACAGAAGTATATAAAAGAAAATTAGAAGCTGTTGATGCTTATAAAACAGATGTTTTAACTGATAAATATCCTGTAATTACGCAAAAATTAGATGAAACAATAACAAAAATTCAAGAAGATCTTAAAAAAATTCTTGAAGATGATAACAAATCATTAAAAGAGAAAATTGAAGCTACAAAAAAAGCAGCTTCAGGTGTTCAAGAAGCACTTGATAAAGCAAAAGAAGAAAAAGAAGAAACGGATAAAAACCGTAAATTTAGAGAATTTGAAACTCTTAAAAATAAAGTTAATGATTATATAGATCAAAATTTAGCAAATAATAACGATTTTGATTTTATTAAAGATCCTTTAAAAAAATCAGTTACAGATGAATCTAATTTAGTTGAAAAAGACTCTAATGCTGCTTTACTTGAACCAAAAGACAAAATTGAAGTTGAAAATATTCAGGAATCAATTGATAAATTAACTGAAATTTTCAGTGCGTCAAAAGCTTTAAAAGAATCAAAAGATAATTATGATAACGAAGTTAAAAAAGCAAAAGCTAAATTAACTGAAATTAAAAAACCTGTTTTAAATAAAGATGATGAAGAACTTTATAATACTTTAAAAGATGTATTAAACCAAATTGAAGAATTTTTTAAAAATAACGATAATAAAACAAAAGAAAATTTTGATGCAAAAGCAAAAGAATTATCAGATGCAATAAATAAAGCTGATACAGAATATACTACAAACAAAGAAAAAAGAGAAAAAGCAAGAACTAATTTACAAACAAAAATTGAAGAAATTAAAAAATATGTTCAAGATAATTTACAAGAAAACACAGATGGGAATTTTGTTACAAAACCAGAACATGAACACACTGTTAATAAGATTTTAAAAGAATTAGCAGTAGCACAAGGTATTAATGACAACAATTCTTCAACTGAACAAAATTTAATTGATGCATTAGCTAAATTAAATTCAGATGAAAAAGTTTTAAAAGCATCAGAAATTTTTGATAAAAAAGCTTTAGAAGCTGAAACATTTGCAACTTCTCTTGAAACAGATAAAAAATTATTATCAAATGATTCACAAAAAGAATTAATTGATACAGCAAAAGAAAATTTAGATTCTGCTATTGAATTACAAAAATCAAATAAAACAAATTCAAACGCAACTGAAGAATCAATAAATCAGGCAACAAAAGATTTAAATCAAGCATTAGAAGACGCTAAACAACAACAACTAGTCATTTTCCAAAATGCTTATGATAATTTATCTAAAAAAGCAAAATCATTATTAACTGAATTAGATGAAACTAATGTAGAAGATGCAAATAAACACCCAGAATATCATGGAATTTATGACACACTAAAAGCAATTATAGATTCAGAAGATCCAAAAGCACTTTCAACATCTACACCTAAACCAACAGTCGAGATTTTAAAAGAATCACTTCCAAAATTACAAAAAGCATATGATGATGCTGTTTTAGCTAAATCAAAATCTGATTTTGATAAAGTTTATAATGATATTTTAAATATATTTAAAGATGATACAAATCCTGATAAATATTCAGAAATAAAATCCGCTATTATAAATAAATTACAACCACAAAAAGATGTAAGAATTAATGATAAATCAGTAGCATCTGAAATTGATAAAGCTACTGAATTATTAAAAGCAGAAATTCCACAAATTGATTTAATAAAACAAAAATTCGATGAATATTTAAATAAATACAGTGATGTATCAAAATATAATGATGGCTTAGATAAAGATCAAACAGAAGCTAAAAAAATATTAACTGATACTTTAGATACTTATAAACAAAGTAATATAGGTGCTGATAATGTTTTAAACCCTAAAAAATATCAAGAATTTAAAGAAGCTTTAGATATAGCTTTTGAACAAGCAAAAGCAGTAGAAACTTCTAAAAATAATTACAAAACTGAAAAAGATAATATTGTAGCGGATTCAGAATTTGAAAACTATCCAAAATCATTAGAAAAATATAAAGCTGCAATAGATAAAATAATAGGTGAAGATGGTTCACTTAAAAAAGATTTAGATGCTGCAACAACTCCACAAGAAACTAAAAAAGCATATGATGATGCAACAGAAGCATTAAAACAAGCTAAAGCTGATATTGCTTTAAATAAAGCTCAAGAAGATTATGAAAAAGCAGTTAAAAATATAGAAGATTTTATTGCTAATGATTTAGATAAAAATGTTCAAGAAGAACAAGTTATTATAGATGAATTAAAACAAGTAAAAGAATCAGCTGGTGATTTCATAGAACCTAAAGAAAATGACTCAACCGCTACTGTAACTGATTATAACGAAAAACAAAAAGAATTAGAAGTAGCATTAGCAAAAGCAAAATATGAAAAAGCAAAACTAGATGCTCAGAATACTTCTAAAAATGATTTAAAAGATAAATATCCTGAAACTGAAAAATACTACAATGATAAATTAGCAGAAATTCAAAGTGAATTAGATAAAAAACTTCAAGAACCAGGAGAAAACAAGCAAAAACAAAAAGAAGCATATGAAGCAGCTAAACAAGCAATTGATGATTTAAATAAAAATTTAGAAGCTAAAAAACAAGCAGAACTTGAAAAAAATAAAGAAGCATATGAAGAATCATTAAAAAAATTCAATGATATAAAAGATGAAATTGAAAATATTCAAGATGAAGCATTTAAAGCAGAATTAAGAAAAATAATGGAAGATGCGCAAGCTAAAGCAAATAATGCACTTACTGATCCACTAGATGCTACAAAATATCAAAAAGCAAAAGAAATCTTAGATAATGCAAATAGTTTAGTTAAAGCAAAAGAATACGAAAAATTAAGTGATGATGCACAAGAATTTATTGATTCTGTTTCAAAAGATTCAAATTATTCTGATGTAACTTCTAACTTAGAACAAGTAAAATCAGATAAAGATAAAAAATCACTACCAACTGTAAATCCACTTCCATCTTCAGATGATATCCAAAAATCAATTGAAGCACTACAAGATGCTTTAGATGAAGCAAAACATAAAAAAGAACAAAAAGATTTTGAAAAGAAAATTAATGAAGATAAAGAAAACTTTATTAATTTAATAAAAGATGTTTATATTGCAGATTCTAACAAAGAATCAATTGAACTTCTTAGTCCAGAAAATATCACTAAACTTGAAGAAAAAATGGCTTCATATATTAACGATGCAAAAAGTATCGATAAAAACAATAAAGAAGAATTAAATAAACTTATTGAAGAATATAATAAATTAAAGGAACAATATCAACAAGGTTATGTTGACGCTGTAAATTACAGAATCGATAAAGCAATAAATGATAAAGCAAAAGAAAATTTTGGTGAAGGTATAGAAATGACTAATTTCTATAAACCACTTGTTGATTTTGTTGAAGGATTAGATGATTCCTCACATGAAAAATTAGCATCTATAGTTAGAGCTAAACAAGCAGATATGCATGAACAAGAAGATGCACTTAAAACAGAAATTAATAATTTAAAATCAAAATTTACAGCAGAAGAATTACAAAATAATCCTGTAACATTGGAACAATTAAATAATAAATTAGTTGTTTTAAATCAAAGTGATAGTGCAATATCAAATACATTTTCAAATATAAAATCAAAATTTGAAGAACTTAAAACTCAATTTATTGAGTCATATAAAAATTTTGTTTCAAATTATTACGATATTGAAAATAGTGATGTATTTACATTTGCAGATTTCGTAGATTCTATTGAAAAAGGTAGAAATAAAACTCAAGAATCTAATAACATAAAAGAAACATACGATTCATGAATGTTAAGTATTGGTAATGAAAATACTGAAGAAAGTTTATTACAACTATATACAAAAGCAACTCAGACTGTAAAAAGTCAAAAATCATTTTTTGATAATTATGTTTCATATGCAAAAGACTATTATTTAAATCAAGTTCAAAATAATAGTGAATTGTATAAAAAATTAACAGAAAGTTTAAGCCATAATGTATTTTCATATTCACTGACAATGTATGATACTTTTGGAAATAGGGGATTTTCAACATTTGGTATCCTTACAGAAAACGATCCGAAATATGACTTGGAATTTCAAAACGGTATTTATTTTTTAGATACCTCATATTATTTATTTGATTATAAAAAACAATATGCTCTAGCAAAAGTATTGTTAAATTTTGTTAATAAATATAAAAATGACTACCCTGAATTAGAAAAAATAGTTGATTATATAGAGTCTGAAATTGTAAAAGCAGAAAATGAATTTTCAAAAAATACGAAAAGTTCAGTAGACAATTCAAAAGAAATTTTAGATAATGTAATTAAGAAATCAGATGAAATAATTTCTAAATCAGTATCATCAGGACATTTTAGTGAATATCGAAACGAAAAGGTTAAAGAAATTAGAGAAATTACAAAAGAAAGAAATACTATTTCAAGCAAAGCATTAACATCTGATGATAAATATTATTCAGGTAAACCAAGATTTTTTGATTCAAATAACAATAAATTAGCATCAAGTTCAGTTGTTAATATAAATGATATATCACGTTTAATAAATGGTATTAATAATTTAGATAAAGTAGAAGCTAATCCAGTAGAGTTTGCATATGCTCTGTATTTATTTGAAAATAATCAAAAAGGCAATGAAAATACTATTATGCCAATTGATAATAATTACAATATATTATTGTCTTCAAATTATTGAATATATCCAGAAGATACTCAAAAAAATTTAGATTCTTATTGAGTATTAGATTTATTGGGTGGTACAAAAGAAAAAGTTCTAAGTAGTGATAATGAAGCAAAAAGTAAACAATATTTAAAAAATTATGGTTATTACGAAATAGTTACATATTTATTGCAAGGTTTAATAAATTATTATGAACAAGAATATAAAAAGAAAAATAATGTTGATGCTGATAATTCATATTTAAATACTGATAATACATTTAAAGATATTACAGGTAAAACTTTATCACCTCTTCAGTTAGCTAAACAAACATTAGATATTTTTGGTATAAATACATTTAAACGTTGAAATGGTTTTAAAGGATTTAATGAAAACACACAAACATTTGAATATACAATTGACAGTGGTGCTTTTAAAAATTCAAATCATATTCTTAAAAATGAAATAACCATAAACAAAACAAAACCAAATGATCAATATGTTTCAGAAACTCAAACAAGCATACCAATGGGTATAAATATTCCTGATTTCGCTATATATGAGTATGAAGGTGGAGGAAAACTATCAGAAAATAGTATTGTACATAAAACTAACCATGTAATTGAGGTGGGTGAAGGAAAACAAGTATCCGCAAGACAATGACTTTTAAATTCTTCTTTCAACATTTTTGATGCTTATAATAAACTTTTAGAAGAATTATATAATTTAAATAAAAGTGATGCAAATAATAAAGTTATTGCAGTTTCAAATAGACAGATTTTTGATAATTCTATTAATGAAGAACATGAAGTTGACATGACTAAATGAACTGCATATACAGATGCAGCAGTTGAAGATAAATTTATGATACTTAAGAAAAAATAATATATAAAAAATATCAAGCGCAGCAAGTATTGCGCTTGATTTTTATTATAAATTTAATTAATCAATAAAAAGAATTTTTGTTTTTCGATTTGGTAGGATATCAATTTTAATTCTTTTTTAAAATTAAGGCTTTGTTTTTTAATGTCTAAAATTTTGCTTTTAAAAAATAAAATTTTATATTATTTTTAAATCATTTATATAATTTAAAAATAAAAAATCAAGTACAGTAGCTACTTGATTATGACATCAAAGGATTTGAAGGTGTTCAATCATCTTTAATTAGTTGCGTAAAATCACTCATATCTTGCATCTTAAAAACATTGAAACTAACAAGTGATTTTTTAAATCATTCTTTTGTTTTCAATATTCTAATAACTTTATAAATATTTGCTAAATTATTAATATTGCGTGAATAATAAAAACTGTTTGACAATCAATGGAAGCCATAATGCCTTAGAATAGCACGTATTTCTTCATATGCTGCATGATAATCGTCATTACCATATGTTTCTTTTAATAAGTCTTTTTTTAAATAAAAAACAATTCCGTACATAATTTACTCCCTTCATATAAAAGAAGCCCATTTGGGCTACCATTGTTCATATTTCTAACAAGAAAATTATATCACATCTTTAAAACTTCTTAGCATACTTATGTCAGGTTTTTTTTGTTCATCTTCTTATGTAAATCATTGATCTTAATCCTGGGTCAGTTACTAAGGATAAAAACACAATTGAAAACACAAAAGGTGCAGCTAAGGTGGAATCTCCTTTTTTATATCAAACGTCCAAAATAATATGAACAAGTGAAACTTGCACAACCATCATCGTTATTAGACTAATTAAAATAGGAATCCAAATATCATTCGCACTTCATAAAGCTCTTAAAATTGTTAAATTAGCCGTATCAACTATAATTTTTAAAACGCTAAAAAACATAATTCAATAACCAATTTTATTAATAGTTAATGTATCAATTTGATATAACTTAAGTAATGGATAAGTTAAAGAAATTAATATAATTCCACTTAAAAGTGAAAAATATAAACCGGTTACAAATAATTGTCACGCTAAGTTGTAGGCTCGTTTTTTATCATCTTTACCTATTTCAATACCTATTAAAACATT
Organism: Mycoplasma zalophi; assembly: GCF_025486335.1. Taxonomy (GTDB): domain Bacteria; phylum Bacillota_I; class Bacilli_A; order Mycoplasmatales; family Metamycoplasmataceae; genus Metamycoplasma; species Metamycoplasma zalophi. The sequence goes on along the minus strand of NZ_JAOOPZ010000001.1, from coordinate 45,490 downwards.
AGTAACAGCACCTAATGCTGTATTAAATGCAGTAGTAATTCCTGTTATCATAATTATTGCACGGTACATTCCAATATATTGGTCACCTAATCCACCTGTACTTATTGCGCTACTAATTAAAAATTGACTTATAGTCCAAACACCATATTCTAGTGAAATAGGTGTTCCTAAAACAAGTGTCTTTTTTGCATAATCTCATTTAAATGTATCTTTAATTCTAGTTTTATATTTTTTAAAAATTAAAAAATGGCAAAAAGCAAAATTTATTAATAATTGAATTAAAGCACCTAATGTATAATCAAAAGCCGTTAAATAAATTGGATTGTATTTAGAAAAGCCATATAATAAAATATACATTCAAGCAACTGCAAAAAAATTACCAATAATTGCCCCTATTACTGCAATATTATTTTTTTTAATTGCTTGCAATCCAGCTGCAAAAACTTGTGCTATTGAGTAAAAAAACAACCAAAATAACATATATCTTAAATATTTAGTAGTAAACATTAATTCATTATCATGTAAAACATTGTGATTTTGATCATAAATTTTTATTGTGCTTTTTGAACCCATTGCTTCAAGTAGGATTGGCGAAGCAAATCACATGGAAATAAAAAACACAAATGCAATAAGTAAGTTAACATACACTCCAGTTCAAATAATTTTAGGAAGTTCATTGTGCCGATTTTGTCCAATTAAATTACTACAAATAATTAAAACTCCACTAGATACTAATGTAGGTATAAAAGATATTAAGTTATAAACTAAAATAACTTTAGCTAGTGCATAAAAATAAGTTCCAACTACTTGTCCTGTTTCGTGAGTTACTTTTAAGTATCAATTAACACTTAATGAACCCACTATTGTTGCAATTACATTGATTAAAATTTGTAAGAAGATAGGAAAAGTTAATTTTAAAATCATTTTTATATCTTTTGGCATTCAAAAGTCTTTTCAAGAATTTATTTCAAGTTTTTGTTTAAGTTTCAAATTCATAATTATATATTTTATTCTATTGTAAAAAAATCTAAAAATATTTTCAGTTTGCTATATTTTTTTACTTATAAAAGTAGGAGAGATAATGAATATATTTTTACTATACTTAACTTTTAAAAATAGAGGAAATTGAGAGAAAATTTTAGAAGATTTAAATAAACCTTCAAAAATTACTCAAGACAACTTACAAAAACTACAAACTAAAGTACAAGAAATTGAATTTCAAAATTACATAACAATTTTAGATAAGAGTTATCCAATTGAATTTAAAAACGTTTATAAACCTCCGTTTTGTATTTTTTATAGTGGTAATTTAGAACTTTTAGATCATAAAAATAAAATTTGTTTATCTGGTAATTATTTAACAAAAAATATTGAAGATTTAATTGAATTCACAACTAAAAAATTATTTGAAAAAAATCCAGATACTGTATTGGTTACTACTGCTAAAAATATTTTAGAAATGAAAATAGTATTAAACTTTTTAAAAAATAAACAAAAAATAATTTTCATTAGTTCTTTTAACATTCAAAGTATTTTTAGTTCATTTCCAGAATTAAGAAATTTTGAAAATAATTTTTTAATTATAAGTGAATATTATGATTCAAAAATGAATCTGTTAAATAAACAAATATCTTCATATAGATTATTAGCAGCAGTAAGTGAAAAATTAATTTTGTATTCTTTATATAAAAGCAAAACATTTTCGAACAAAATTGACTTATTTTTGGAACAAGGAAAGGAAATTTTTGCATTTCCTAATGTTGATAATGACCAAAATAATGTTATAAATAACTTAATAGATGAAGGAGCTAAAATAGCGACGTCATTAATTTAAACAATAAACATTAAATTTTTACTATATAATATAGATAACAAATGATAAAACTATAAAAATAAAGGAAAAATATGAAAAAATCTAAAAAATTACTATTTAGTTTTGCAGCACTTGGTGTTGTGACGACCATGATTGCAGTACCAACATTAGCTGCTTCATGTACATCAGGAAATACAAATGCAAAAACAACTGACGAAACAAAAAAACAAATAACAATATCTAACATTAAACACTCAACAAATGTTAATGTAACTGATGAAGCTAAAGCTAATAAAGCAATAGTTATTACAGATGCAGGACACATTGATGACTTGTCATTTAATCAATCAGCATATGAAGGAATAAAAGCTATTATTGAAGATTTAGGACTTTCAAATGATACTCCTTCAATTGAACCTAATTCAGAAAGTCAATATGAACAAATTTATACAAACATATTAAATACAGGATTTAAATACTGAATTACTGTAGGATTTAAACATGACACAGCAATTAAAAAATTCTATAATCTACACAAAGAAGAAATGCAAAAGAAAGGTGTTGTAATAATTGCAGTTGACTATGATGCATCAACACCAATATCTGATACTGAACCCGGAATTCCAACAGGATATTCAATTTCATTACAATATAACACAAAAGAAAGTGGATGAGTAGCTGGATATGCTTCTGCTAAATTCTTATCAACACTTCCTGAAGATAAAAGATGAGTTGCATCATTTGGTGGAGGAAACTTTCCTGGTGTTACAGATTTTAACGAAGGATTCTTAAAAGGTATTAAAGTTTGAAATGATGAAAATCCAACCGCTAAAGTAAAACACCAAGAAGATTCACAAGAAAATAAAGTTAATTTAAACACAGGATTTGTTGTAGGAAATAAAATGAATCCAATCGTTCAAAATATTTTAAATGGTGGATCATCTCAAAAAGTTCCAACAATTATCTTACCAGTTGCAGGACCTGCTACAACAGTTGTTGTTGATAACTTAAAAGACGACCAATATGTAATTGGAGTTGACGTTGATCAAACAAACGTTGTTTCAACCAGAAAAGATCATTTCTTTACATCAATTACCAAAGGAATTGGACAATCAGTATACGATGTTTTAGAGGGATTATACTCAAATAATTCAGCAAAATTACATGGTTTTGTTTTAGGACAATCAAATGGTCATAATGTTGGAAATATTGCACAAAACTGAACAGGTGTTTCAAAAGCTAACTTAGAAACAACTGAAAAAACAACAAAAGCACAAGCTGATTTAGATGCAGCAATGGCAAAATTCCAAGGTTTATCAGAAGCTAAAAAAGCTTATGTTAATTCATTAAAAGCTGAAGAAAATGGTGCAGAAATCAATAACGGACAAGAAAGATTAAATAAACTAGTTGAAATAGTTAATGCATAATAAAAATGTACGCTATTGAATTTGAAAATATAACTAAAGAATTTCCAGGTATAATAGCGAATAAAGACATAAGTTTTAGAGTTAAAAAAGGTACTATTCACGCCTTAATAGGTGAAAATGGCGCTGGTAAATCTACACTTATGTCTATTTTATTCGGGTTGTATGAACCAACAAAAGGATTAATTAAAATTAACGAAGAATATGTTAATATTAAAAATCCTAATATGGCTAATAATCTTGGAATAGGAATGGTGCACCAACATTTTAAGTTGGTTAAAATCTATTCAAATTTAGAAAATATAATATTAGGTGCTGAATTTCAAAAAGCAGGTGGTTTTATGGATAAAAATAAATCACGTGAAAAAATTGAAATCATCCAAAAAAAATTTAATTTACATTTCAAACTAGATGCCTTAAGTGGTAAATCTTCAATTCCAGTTCAACAAAAAGTTGAAATCATGAAAATGTTATACCGTGATAATGATATTTTAATTTTCGACGAACCTACAGCTGTTTTAACAGATGATGAAATCGCGGGATTATTGCAAACAATGAAACTTTTTAGAGAGCAAGGAAAAACTATAATATTTATTTCACACAAATTAAAAGAAGTTAAAGAAATAGCAGATACTGCAACTGTTATTAGACATGGTGAAGTTGTTTTAAATTGTGATGTTAAAGATACTTCAATTGAACAACTTGCACAAGCTATGGTTGGCGGTAACTTAGAAGAAGTTACAAATACAAATAATGATTTTGACCAAGAAAATACTGTTTTAGAAGTAACAAATGTTAATACAAAAGGTCAAAAACCTCTTAAAAACATAAATTTAAAAGTTCACAGAGGAGAAATTTTAGCTATTGCTGGAATTGAAGGTAATGGACAAACACAAATTGAACAATTAATTAGTGGGGTTTTAAAACCTACAACCGGATCTATTAAATTAATTTCTCCTAAAACTAATGAACTAATTGATATTACACATTTAAACACACTAAAAAGGTCAAAATTAAATCTTTCTTATGTTCCTACTGATAGACATGCTCATGGTCTTGTTTTAGATTACAATATTAAAATGAATTTAGTATTGAGGAGATTATGAGATAAAACATATCAAAAATTTGGTATTTTTAAAAGTAAAAATATTTCAAAAATGACTAATGACATTATTGAAAAATATGATGTACGTGGTACTAGAAATGGTATAAGTCAAGCACGTAGTTTATCTGGTGGTAATCAACAAAAATTTATTGTTGGAAGAGAAATGTCACATGATCATGATTTTATAATTGTTATGCAACCTACTCGTGGACTTGATGTTGGCGCTATTAAAAATATTCATGAAAGACTTTTAAAAGAAAAAGCTGCTGGAAAAGGAATTTTATTAATAAGTTATGAATTAGATGAAATTCTGGCCTTAGCAGATACAATCGCAATTGTAAACAAAGGTTCAATTGTTAAACAAAGCTTAGCAAAAGACATAACAAGACAAGAAATTGGATTATATATGTCAGATTCATTTGAAAAAGAGAGTGAGGTGAATTAATGAAAAGCTTTACAAGTAAATTACAAAATTTAGTTCACAATGCTTCTGTTTATATTAGAATGGATCAGCAAAAATCATCTTTAAGAAAAATTGCAAGTAGTTTATGAGCAATTATTATGGGAATTTTATTAAGTATGATTTTTATTTCAATGATCGGAAAAAATCCATTACAATTCTTTAATTTAATTTTTACTAGTGCCTTTAAATCATGAAATAAAGAATACTTAATGGGATATTTATCAATATTTCTATTAGGTAGTTTAGGAGTTGGTTTAGGGTTTAAATCCGGATATTTTAACATCGGTGTTTCAGGACAAATGATGTTTGGGTCATTAATTAGTTTTTTAATCATATTTAAATTACTAGATCCTTCAAAAACTATTTCAGCTGGATATTTAGTTTTATTAATGTTTATAAGTATAATAACTGGTGCGCTTTTAGCAATGATTGCTGGTTTATTAAAGGCTTTTTTCAACGTGCATGAAGTTATTTCAACAATTTTATTAAATTGAATAGTTGTATATCTTTGTATTTATTTTTTCAACTGAACAAATGGGGCAATTTGATCAGATGGAACAATTGCAAAACAGTTTTTATTAGATACTGGAGATGGTACTAGACAATTAAAAATTTTAGCATCTGATAAAAAAGCATTTATTTCTGCTGCATTAGGTTTTGGTGTTATTATTTCTCTTGTTCTGTGATTTGTATTTTCAAAAACTACAATTGGATATAAAGTAAAAATGGTAGGACTTTCAAAAACTAATGCAAAATATTCAGGAACTAATGAAAAAATTATTGTTGTATCAGTTTTATCAATTTCAGGTGCATTAAGTGGATTTGCTGGATTCATTTATTATGTAATACTTCAAGGTCAAATGGTTGATTTAACAACACCATTAGGACTTGGTTTTGATACCATTGCAATTAGTTTACTAGCATTAAATGCTCCTGTAGGAATCATATTTACTTCACTATTTTATGCATTATTAAAAACCGGTGAACCTAGTTTATTTTTAATGAATTTAAACGGTGAAAGTATGTTTATGGTTACTGGGTTAATTATTTTTATGGCTGCATTAAGCATTATGTTTAGTTATTTCAAACCTATTTATTGAATGAAGAAATTTATTTTACTTTACACAAATAAAGAATGGCTAGAGCTTAAAAAAGAGCATACCAAAAAACTTACTTCACTAACTAAACAACATAAATTAAGTATAAAAGAAGCAAAAAACGAACACAAAGCAAAAAAATCTCAATTTAAAGAGGTTAAATCATCAACCAATAAAGAAATTCATAAACTTTTATTACAAAAGACAGATCAGTATACTGAAGAGCAAAAATTAGAGTACTTTAACAAGTTATCATCTTTAAAAATTAATTTACAAAAAACATTAGACGATTTAGGATTTAATAATCTTAAAAACAAAATTAATTTATATAAGAGTTTAAAAACTGCTCAAAAATTAGAATTTAAAAAATCAACAGAAAATATTTACCAAGATCTTTCTAAACAAATTAATAAAAAAATAATTACAAAGTGTCACCTAATAAAAGCTAAAGGAGAAAAATAGTATGCAAATATTTATTTATATGTTTGTTTTGACATTTTGTATTTTATCTCTTGCTAGTTTAGGTGGAATGTTTAGTGAAAGAACTGGTACAATCAATATCGGAATTAATGGGATGATGATTATAGGAGCAATATCTTATTTAGTATTTGGATATTATCTAGGAGAAAATGCTTCAATGTGAGATCAATTATTTTTAATACCATTATCAGGTGTTTTGGGTGCATTGTTCGCTTCTCTTCATGGATTTGCTTCCATAAAACTAAAAGCGGATCAAACTATTAGTGGATTTGCTATAAATATGTTAGCGTTTGGTCTTGCTATTATATTATTATATACATATGGTGGTGGTTCAAAATCTGTTCCATTCTTTGTAAAAGAACTAGCATTGAGTTCTGATACTAGTTCATATAAAAATCTTTTATCATTTAGATTAGTTTTAACAATTGTAATTTTAGTGGGATCATTTGTACTTGTTAAATTTACTCCTTGAGGGTTAAAATTAAGAAGTATAGGAGAAAATCCACAAGCAGCAGACGTTGCTGGTGTAAATGTTATTTCATACAAATGACAAGGTGTTTTAATTAGTGGATTTTTATCAGGGATCGCAGGAGCATTTTTTGCTCAGTCAGGACCTACACAATTTAAAGGTGAAGTTGATGGGTTAGGATATTTAGCCCTTGCAATTATGATTATGGGTCAATGACGTATTCCTTGAATTTCACTTAGTGTTTTAGTATTTAGTCTACTTAGATCACTTAGTGTTACATTACCATTAATGAAACCAGATACATTAGGAAAATATAGTGATTTATTATCTTTAATTCCATTTGTATTAACTTTAATAATAATGGTTGCAACATCTAAAAGATCTGCAGCCCCTGCTGCTTCTGGTATTCCGTATGATAAGAGTACAAGATAATAAAATAAAAAATACAGAAATTAATTGTTTTCTGTATTTTTTTTATTTATAGTTCCTCGATAAAAAATTTTAGCGGCTTGGGCAATCATAGCAGCATTATCCGTTGCGTATTTTAAATCTGGAATTATAGCATTTTCATGTAAAGTTAAAAACATTTTTCTAATCGATAAATTAGCACTTACTCCACCCGCTAGAATTATTGATTTTGGATTATATTCTTTAATTGCTGCTTGCATTTTTGATTTTAAATATTCAACCATTAAATTTTGAAAATCACATGAAATTTCATTAACTGGTATTTCTTGATTTCTATTAATAAAATTATTAATATAATTGATAAATTGAGTTTTTATACCACTTAAAGAAAAATCATATCTATTGTCGGTTATAGGTAAATGAAATTTGGAATTTAATTGTCTTGTATTATTAGAAGCTATTTTATCTATTTTAGGACCCGCTGGAAATTCAAGACCCATTTTTCTTCCTACTTTATCATAGGTTTCACCAACTGCATCATCTAAAGTTTGACCAATTATGTTTAAATCAAGATGATTTTTTGCATATATTATTTGTGTATGCCCTCCACTTATTAATAAACAAAGTGCAGGATAAGAAATTTTGTTATTTATTGAACCACTAAAAAAATGTCCATCCAAGTGATTTACAGGCACAATTGGTTTATTTAGAGCCAAACTTAATGCATGTGCTGCTAAGAAACCAACTTGTAATGCTCCTATTAATCCTGGTGTTGCTGTATAAGCTATTAAATCGATTTTATTTAAATCATAATCTTTTTTGATTTCTTCAATTGCTTTATAAATATTTTCAACGTGTAACCTAGAAGCAATTTCAGGAACAGTTCCACCGTATTGTTTATGTATTTGAGTTTGAGTAAGAGTAACTAATTTAACTACTTTAGAATTTTCTAAAATTGAAATAGAAGTATCATCATGTGAAGTTTCGATTCCTAAAATTATCATTATTTAACATCTCCTATTTGTGGTTCATGAAAATAAATAACTTTTAAATCTTCTAAATTTTCTATTTTCTTAAATATGTCTAAATATTTTTTAAAGTTATAAATTAAATCATTATAATTAATTTCATTTACTTCATGATTTTTTATTAATGTTGTTGAAATAACATTCTTATTTTCATCTAAAACAATTTCATAAGAAGAATATTTTGAACTTTTTAAATGGATTACATTATTTTTTGTTTGTTTATTAATAATTAAATAACTTGTTGTAGTATAGATATCTGTATTTAAAATTTGTGAAATAGTTCTTAAATAAGTTATAGCAATTCTTGAACCAGTAAAACTACCAGGACCTGCATTTAAATAAAAACCTTTTATGTCTTTAATATTTAAATTATTTTCTTCTAAAATATCTTGCGTTAGTTTGGGAATAACATCAACCTTTTTATTTAATTTATCAATTTTTTTATAAGAAATTAAATTAAAATGTTGGTCAAATAAAATTACGACTAAATCATCAAGACAAGTATCATAAAATAAATTCATTATTTTTCCTCCACTATTTCAAATACATGTAAATCATTTTCTAAATAAACATTAATTTTTGCATAGTGACTAAATGGATGGTCAATATTATTAGATCATTCAATAACAACTAAATTATTTTCAAAATAATCTTCATAAGCTTCTAAATTACCTTTTAATTTATAGGCATCAATATGAACTAAACCATCATAGACAAAAATGGTATTAAAAGTAGGACTAATAATTTTTTGAGTAATATTTAATTTTGATGCTATTTGCGCAGTTAAATATGTTTTACCTGCTCCTAATTCACCATTTAATAAAATAGCTTCAAATTTTTTAGACAATAAATATTGTACTAAATCATCAAGTTGTTCATTTTCTTTATATTTAAAAATCATCTTATAGTTTTATATGGCAATAAGCCCCTGGATTTTTATCTAAATAATCTTGATGATATTCTTCTGCTAAGTAAAAATTCTCTAAGTTTAAAACTTCAGTAACAATTGGTTTTTGGTAGTTTTCTTGTGCTTTTTTAATAGTATTTAAAATTTCTTGTTCAATTAATGTATTTTCATGTTTTGAAAATTTTTTTTGATTTCAGTAAATTCCATTTCTATATTGAAGACCTATATCATTTGCTTGAAAGTTAAGTGAAGTAGGATCTATTGTCAATAAAAAATTGTATAAAATTTTATCAAGTGAGGTTATTGATGAATCATAAATAAATTCCACAGTTTCTACTGCTTTTGATTTTTTATTAATTAAATCTTGATATGAAGGTTTTAAAATATCAGAATTTGCATAACCTACTCAAGTTTTGATTGCTCCTTGTTGAAGTTTCAGTCATGCTTGCATACCTCAAAAACATCCACCGGCTAAATAAATTTGTTTTCACTTTAAAGCTTGCGAATTCAATTCATTTAAACTTTTTTCATCATCATTTTTTAAAATATATGAACCCATCACTGCAAAATCTACTCCTGATAAAAATACTTTATCAAGTAATTCCTTTTTAATTCCACCATCTACCATAATTTTTGTATCTAGTGAATTTTGTAAAATATATTCTTTAATTTGTGAAATTTTATTTAATATTTCAGGTTGAAAAGCTTGACCACCGGCTCCTGCTTCAACTGACATAACTAAAATTAATTTAAAATGACTAATTAAATTTTTAATTTCTTCAAACGAAGTAGAAGGATTGATAGCTAGTCCTAACTTTAAATCTTTAGTTTGATATTTTTTTACTAGTCCCAAGGCTTTTGTAGCACCTACTGCTTCATAATGAAATGAAATGTAGTCAACAAAATCAAGTTCTTTTATTCATTTTTCAGGATCTTTAACCATTAAATGGACATCCATTGTGTGTGAATTGGCATTTTTATAAGCTAATTTTATTTGTTCAACAGAAAAACTTTTTGAATTTTTTGCAAATTGTTGATCCATAACATCATAATGAATGTTTTTTATACCGTGTTTTATTAGTTTATTAATAAAAACGTGTGCATTTTCTTTATTTTCAAAATCCAAAAGTGAAGAATTTATAAATTTTATTTGTCCATAATTTTTATTCATATTACTCCTTTTCTATAATTTGTTTTAAAAATGTTAAATAGTTTTTATATCTTATTTCAGGTATTTCATTACTTTGTACTTGTCTTTTTACCTCACAATTTTCAATTGTTTCTAAATTATGCTTACAGTTTCTAAATTTACATTGTTTAGCAGCTTCTGAAAATTTATAAAATGCTGTAGCTACTTCATCTAAAGTAATATCAAAATCAATCGAGCTAAATCCTGGTGTGTCTATTATCTCGCCACCATTAAATTCTATTAATGATACTTCCCTTGTTGTATGCTTTCCTCGATTTAATGCTTTAGAAATTTCTTGTGTTTCGAAATTAGTTTTAGCAAGAAAATTAATTAAAGTTGTTTTTCCTACTCCGGTTTGTCCAACAAAAAAACTAGTTTTGTTTTTAAAAATATCATGTAAATTATTAAAACCGGTGCTATTTTTGTAATTTATTTCAAAAACTTCATAATTTTGTTGCTTAAAATAATTTAATTTTGAATCATTTGTTAAGTCACCTTTGGTTAATACAATAACCGGTTTTACTCTTTTATTTTCAATTATCATTAAAAACTTATCGATTAATTCATATGAAAAATTAGGTTCAACTAAACTCATAACAATAATTGCTTGATCTACATTAACAATTTTAGGTCTGATAAATGTATTTTTTCGATCATGAATTTTTTGAATCATATTATCTTCACTAAAATCAACATAATCTCCCACAGTTGGTTTAATATTAAGTAACCTTAATTTTCCACTACCTCTAGTTCTTATTATTTCTTTATTTTGAGTTTTTACATCATAAAAGCCAGCAATAGAACGTATTATTTTACCTGTTTTCATTATATTATTCCTTTTGTTAATAGTATCAAACATATAAGAGTAATAAACAACAAAATGCTACCTGTAATAAGTAATGATAATGTAAAATTTTTATTTTCAAATATTTCAACAAGAGTTTTTCTTTTCTTTTTGTTAGGATTTATTTTTTTTTCAATCATTTTATCTTGATCAAGAGCATGTTTTAAATCATCTAATACATACATCATATTTTGATATCGATTGCTAGGACTTTTAGCACAACATTTGTTAATTATATTTTGCACTGATTGGGGTATCATAGTGTTTAATCTTGTTAAATTTGGTATTTTGCTATTTATGTGAGCAACTAATTTTTCATGACCTGTAAATGGTACTGTGCCTTCTAACATTTCAAATAATAAAATTCCAAAACTATACATATCGCTTTGAAATGAAGCGGGTTCTATATTTTGTATTAATTCAGGTGCTAAATATTCGGCTGTCCCAATTACATTATTTTCTTTTGTTAATCTTTCACTTTCGCTACTTAAACTTATTCCAAAATCAATAATTTTTGCATCTCCATTATTTGCAATTATAATATTTGAACTTTTTAAATCTCGGTGAATTAAATTCATATTATGGATATCTGCTAATGCTTGAGCTATCATCTTAGCATAGTCTAGTGCTGTTTCTAAATCTAAATATTTTTGTTTTAAAATACATTGTTTCAAACTTTCGCCTTCTACATATTCCATACTTATTCACTGTTCATCTTCACTAAAATTAGAATCATAGTATTTAACAACATATTTACTATTTATGTTTTTTAAATTCAGTATTTCGTTTTGAAAACGGTTTTTTTCTACTAAAGTATATTCACTTTTTAAAATTTTAATTGCTGCTTTTTCTTTAGTGATTTTATTTTCACAAAGTCAAACATAACCCATACCACCTTTACCTAAATTCTTGTTTATAACATTGTAAAGTGATGTTAATTTGTGCATTTTTTGTTCCATTATTTAATCTCCATAATTAAACAAGTAAGGTTATCATTTGATTTTAGTTCAATTGCATTTTTAATTAATTTATCTGCTTTTTTATCAATAGAAGAATTGTCATTTAAAATAGTTTCAAATAAAATTTTAGGAACAAAACTATGAATACCATCTGAAGTTAAAATAATATATTTAGGATTAGAATTTTTATGAACAGAAAAAGTGTCAGCTATTCCATTTTTTCTAGGTCCTAAAGCGCTTACTAAACGATCTCAACCTTTAATGTTTTTTGCTTTTTCAGGACTAAGATCTTCTTTTTCTATTAAGTAATTCATAATATTTTGATCTTTTGTGATTTGATGTAAAAAACCATTATATAAATATGCTCTAGAATCACCTAAATTAAAAATATATAATTCTTTTTCTTTTTCAAAAAATAAACAAAGAACTAATGTTGTCCCCATATCTAGATATTGAATATCCATATTTGCTAGTGATTTCATTTTTTTGGTAACTTTTTCTAAACCATCTTGAAATCATTTTTGAATATTTTTAGAATCAAATGCATCAATTTTTTCTATTTGTGAATTTGAAAAAAAATCTATAAATTCTTTAACTGCAATTTTAGAAGCAACAGAACCATTTTTATGTCCTCCCATGCCATCACATAAAATCCCCATATAAACATTATTTTTGTTTATAAAACCTGCAAAATCTTGGTTTTCTTTTCTAATAGGTCCTGTTTCTGATTTTATGACAAATTTAATTGCCATTATAAATTAAATTCTTTCTCAATTATATTTTTAATTTCTAAATAAGTACCCTCAACTGTGTCATTTACAACTGTGTGTTTAAATAAATTTGAGTATTTAACTTCATCAAAAGCTTTTTCCATTCTTTTTTTAATTGTTTCTGGTGTTTCTGAACCTCTTTCAGTAATTCTTCTTTCTAATTCTTTAAATGAAGGTGGCATAACAAAAATTGAAATAATTTTATCTTCAATTTTTTGGTTTTTATATTTATTTAAAATTTGAATAGCTCCATTTGTTTCAATTTCTAAAAATGGGATAAACCCTTCATTAGTTATTTTTTGTAAATTACTATATAAAGTTCCATAATAATTATCAAAATGTTGAGATCATTCTATTAAATCATTATTTTTTATATGTTCTTCAAATTTTTCTTTTGAAATGAAATAATAATGTATGCCTTCGATTTCACCTTTTCTAGGTGCTCTCGTTGTTACTGAAACAGAAAGTTTTAATTTTAAGGCAATATCATCAAATAATCTAGCTTCAATAGTGCCCTTTCCAACACCACTTGGACCACAAAATATAATAATTTTTTTATTAAACATAATTCTCCTAACTAAAAATTGTTAATTTTATTTATAAAATTATAATTTATATTTAACCTTAAAACAGAAAATCACATAAATTTATTTCAATTTTGAGCCAAATTAAAAAAATACAACAGCATAAGCTGTGTATTGAAAATTATTTACTTAATTCTTTTACGTAACGTGCAATAACTATTTCTTCGTTTGTTCTTACTTTATATACTGGTATTTTAGAAGTTTTTGAAGAAATTAGTTTATAGTCATCATATGATTCTAAATTTGCTTTTTGAGATAATTTTACACCAAATGCAACTTGTAATTGATTTGCAACTTTTTCTCTTATAATTTCATCATTTTCACCAATACCTGCTGTAAATACAATAGCGTCAATTGGTTTTTGAATTTTATTAATGTAGCTTGCTATGTAATCAACTACTTTTGAAGCAAATAAATCTATTGCGAAAGCTGCATCTTCATTTCCATTAGCTGCTGCTTCATGTAAATCTCTAATGTCATTTGATAATCCACTTACACCTAATAAACCTGATTTTTTTACCATCATTTCAAATACATCTTGAGGGTCACAACCTTCAACTCTAATTAAGTAATCAGGAATACCTGGGTCAATATTTCCTGAACGTGTTCCCATAATTAGTCCATCTAAACTACTAAATCCAACTGAAACATCAATAGATTTTGAATCCCTAACTGCACAAACACTTGAACCTGATCCTAGGTGAGCAATAACAATATTAACTTTTTGTTTACCTAAAACTTTTTTCATTTTTGATGTAATGTAATCATGACTTAGTCCATGGTAACCAAATTTAAAAATATCATATTTTTTAGCTCATTCTTGGTTAATTGCAAATGTGCTATTAATTTTTGGCATAGTAACGTGGAAAGCCGTATCTTGAGCAATTATTTTTGTTATATTAGGAATATTTTTTTCAAATGCATCAACAGTTGTTAAAGTTGCAGGTGCATGAAGTGGTACAAATTTTGTAGTACGTTCAATTGCTTGTTTAACATCTTCGTCGTAAATAACTGGACTTAAATATTTTTTACTTGAAAATGGTGTTCTAAATCCAATTGCAATTAATTCACTTAAATCGTGAATGATGTTATATTTTTTTCATAGTTCAATTAATTCATGTACTGCAGTTGTATGATTTGGTAAATTTAAATCATCAACATATTTTTGTCCTTGAAATTTGGTAATTATTCTACCATCTAAATTTATTCTTTCACAAAGTCCTGTTGCTATTAAGTCTAATTTATCTTTTGAATATAAAGATCATTTTAATGATGAAGAACCTGGATTAACTACTAATATTTTTTTCATTATTTTAAAAAGTCATATCCTTTTAAGATTGTAATTGAAGTAACATCGATAACATCTTGTACTGTTGCTCCACGACTAAAATCATTAATAGCTGCATTAACACCTTGGATTATTGCTCCAACTGCTCCATAGTTTCCTAATCTTTGAGCCATTTTAGCTCCTATATTACAACTTTCTAAGTTAGGGAAAACATAAATTCCTAATTCTTCTTGTGGTGCTGAAGGGAATTTGTGTTTTCTTACGTCTAAATTATAAGCTGCATCAAATTGCATTTCTCCTTTAATAATATTTAAAGAAGTATCTTCGCTTGCAAGTGCAACTGCTTTTCTTACTAAATCTGGATTTTCTCCTTTACCTGAACCATTTGTTGAGTATGTTAAAAATCCTGTTAGATCATTCATTTTCATTGTTCTTGCAAATTCTGTTGCGTTTCTTGCAATATCAACTAATTGTTCAGCTGTAGGTTTTTCTACTGTTGAAGGGTCACTGATAATAACTTTTTCATCACCTTTGTGCATTACCATTAGTGATGATATTGTTTTGATTCCTGGTTTTGGTCCGATTGATTTAAATGCAGCTCTTAAAATATCTGCTGTTGAATAAATTAATCCACCAACTGCTGAATCTATATCTTTATTTCTTAACATCATTGCACCAAAGTATGGACGAGTGTCAAGATATTTTCTTACTGTTTCGTAATCTTCTTTTCCTTTTCTTATTTCTGCTAGTTTTAAAGCATATGCATCTTTTTGTGCTCCTAATTCTTCCATTATTAGATTTTCAAGTCCATCATCAACAATTTGATTTTTGGTCTCTAATAACATAATAGGTTTTGCTAAATTATTGTCTTTTAAATATTTAGCTGCTTCACGAGCTCTTTTATCATCTCCATCTATAAATAAAACGCTTAAAACTTTTTCAGATGCTTTTTCTTTAAGCAAATCATTTATATATTTTGAGTATTTAGATAATTCCATTAAATAATCTCCTTTTATTTATAATTATGTTTTGTTTTTCTCGTAATAATTTTAATTTATAAACGGTAAGAAAAACAAAAAAATTTCAAAAAAACAAAAATTTGTTATTTTTAACGTTGTTTTTTTTGCTTTTCAATAATTTTTTTGCCTGATTTCTAAAAACTTTTTCAAAAATATAATTTATAATATATATGCATAAAAAAATTGCAAAGAAAACGAAAGGAAATATTTCAAATGGATTTCAAATATATTAAACCTGGCCTAGTAATGTCAGATAAAGATGAAATGATTCGTTTAGTAGATGTTAATGGAGATTTAATTGACAAAAATTACAAAACAACAGCTACAAATGAAGAATTATTACAAATGTATAAATACATGGTAATGTCACGTCAATTAGACATGTATGCATTACAATTACAAAAAACCGGTCGTTTAGGAACATTTGCACCTAATTTAGGAGAAGAAGCATTTTTAAGTGCTCTAGGAGCAATTTTAACTAAAAAAGATTGATTGGTACCTCACTATCGTGCTTTAGCAACAATGTTAGCACATGGTGTAACAATGAGAAATATGTTTAACTATTGAAGAGGGTCAGAACAAGGTGCTCACTTTGCAGCTGATGTTAATTCAACACCTATGCAAGTTGTTATAGGATCACAATTATCACATGCAGCTGGAGTTGCATATGCATTAAAACAACAAAAAGTTGAAAAACCATTAGTATTATCATTAATTGGAAATGGTGGAACAAATGAGGGTGAATTCCATGAATCACTAAACATAGCAGCAGTACGTCACTTACCAGTTATGTATGTAGTTGCAAATAACCAATGAGCTATCTCAGTTCCAGAACACAACAGTTACACAGTTTCTACATTATCACAAAGAGCTATTTCATATAACATCCCAGGACTACGTGTTGATGGAAACGACTTATTAGCTTCTTATGAAGTTGCTAAAGAAGTTGCTGAATACATTCGTCAAGGAAATGGACCTGTTCTAGTTGAATTTGTTTCATGACGTCAAGGACAACACACTACTTCAGATAACCCACGTGTTTACCGTTCACGTGAATTAGAAGAAGAAAAAGAAAAATGAGAACCAATGCACCGTATTGAAAAATTCTTATTTGAAAAAGGTATCTTAACAGAAGAATTGAAAAATCAAATTTGAGATGAACAACTTAAAGCAGCAAAAGAAGCATATGAACAATCTACAGAAGATTTAACAAAAGAAGGATATGAAGACATCTTTAAATACACATATAAAGAACTTACACCTGAATTAAAAGAACAACTTGAAGAAGGGAAAAAATACTTATAATTGAGTATTTTAAGGAAATAAATTATGTCAGATAAAAAAATTACCGTAAATAATATAGGTGCTTTAAACCAAGCTTTAAAATTAATGTTCGCTAAAGATGAAAAATATGTTCTATATGGTGAAGATGCAGGGTTCGAAGGTGGAGTTTTCCGTGCAACAGAAGGATTACAACAAGAATTTGGAACAGATAGAGTTTGAGATGCTCCAATTTCAGAATCAGCTATTGCTGGGACAGCAATTGGTGCTGCACTTGCAGGATTAAGACCAGTTGTTGAATTCCAATTCTCAGGATTCTCATGATATGCATTAGCACAAATTTGTACAAATGCAGCTCGTATGCGTAACCGTACACGTGGAAAATACAGTGTTCCTGCGGTATTTAGAATGCCAGCAGGTGGAGGGGTTAAAGCTTTAGAACACCACTCAGAATCAATTGAAACAATTTACTCACACATTCCAGGGTTAACAGTAGTTATGCCTTCAACACCTTACAACACAAAAGGTTTAATGATTGCAGCTATGGAAAGTGAAGATCCAGTTATCTTCTTAGAACACAAACGTGATTACCGTGCGTTCAAACAAGAAATTCCTGAAGGATACTACAAAGTTGAATTAGGTAAAGCAAATGTTATTGTTGAAGGATCAGACTTAACAGTTGTAACATACGGACATATGGTTCATGAAACACTAGCAGCTTTAAAACAATTAAACGAAGAAGGATTTGAAGGATCAGTTGAAGTTATTGATTTACAAACTTTAAAACCAATGGATACAGAAACAATTGTTAAATCAGTTAAGAAAACAGGAAAAGTTATTGCTGTTACAGAAGCTGTTTCAACATTATCAATTGCTTCAGAAGTTATTACACGTGTTAACCAATACTGCTTTGATGATTTAAAAGCTGCTCCAGTTCGTTTAGCTGGACCAGATGTAACAATTCCTTTACCATCATTAGAACCATTATTTATGGTTGATGCTAAAAAAATTGCTCACGAAATCAAAGAATTATACAAAAAATAATTATTTATATTTTTAATGTCAAGATTATTCTTGACATTTTTTATTTTTATAAAAAAAATCAAAAAATTAATAGCAACAACATTTTTTCTTGTATTTTTTAGTTTTTATATATTTCATATATAATTTAATTATGTTCAAATTTAAAAATATTTTGAAATGAGTAGGAGTTTTAACTTTAGTTATTCCCTTCACAGCAATGGGGGCAAGCTGTCAAAGAGTAACTAAATATGATCAAAATGCATATTTTTCAAAAGATGAAGAAAGTGGTAAAGTCGCAGAAAAAATTAGAATTATTTCGCATTTTGGACCAACAACTGATGCTAAAAGACATGATGCGTTAGAAACTATTATCTCAGAATATAACAAATATTTAGATGATACTGAAAATAGCCAAGAATTAAAAGATGCGTTAAAAGTAGAATCTAATTATAATTTTGGTTTTAGCTACACCGATGTATATAATAATTTAAAGCAAAAAATAGTTGCAAAAGATAAAAAAACTTTAGGTAATTTAGTTTTAAATTATCCTTCTACAGCAGTATTTTTAGGGTCACATGACATGATTTTAGACCTTGATGATGTTAATACTGACTTAGTAAACAAATCTACAATTGAATCATATAGAATATTAGGATTAGATAGTTCAAAGAAATGAATTTTACCTTTTGGACAATCTTCTGAAATATTAAGTGTTAATAAATTATTGCTGGGATACATTTTAAATATTTTAGATACTAAATATTCGCAAACACATACGGATATGTTGATATCTAATGAAAATAATTCAATTTTAAATGAATCTTTAGAGTTATTTAAACAACAAAATCAAGCTTCAAAAGATTATTTAGAAAATTTATGAAAATTAAACGATGCAAATCAAATAGATTTTAGTGAATATGAAATTAATAAGTTAGATGATTTTATTATTTCAACATATGACGGAATGTTAAAATTTAGTTATTTCATAGCAAAAATACTAA
The DNA here is from genome assembly GCF_025486335.1 of Mycoplasma zalophi. Lineage (GTDB taxonomy): Bacteria > Bacillota_I > Bacilli_A > Mycoplasmatales > Metamycoplasmataceae > Metamycoplasma > Metamycoplasma zalophi. Next base: position 26,338 of record NZ_JAOOPZ010000001.1, on the reverse strand, counting down.
ATAATATTGGCAATACAAACAAATTATTTGCTTTAGGTATGGATAATCCAGTCAACGAATTATTTATGCAAATGTATAATCAGGCAAATAATAATTTTGATGATTATTATTTAAAACCCTTAAAATCAAAACAATATATTTTAAATTATTATGAAGCTATTACAAAAAAAGAAAATAATGAATTTACTTCTTTATTAAAACAGTATGTAGATTTAGCTAACACAGGGAGGTTTTATACTCAATTTAATATTGCAACCGATTTTAATTCAACAACTTTGCAAACTCAACATGTAATGCTATATAGTATATCATCATCATTGGCATATAATTACGTAAAATATGTGCCTCAATCTTATTCATATAAAAATGAAACAATATCATATTTAGGAATAGGTGATTGAGTTAATGGGGGAGCCGGAGTTGGTGCAGATACATTTTTATACAATTTAGAGCCAAATAATACTCAAGAATATACAGAGTGAAAAAACAAAAAACCCACAAAAAGCTCTGCATTTATAACAAATCAAAATATAAATGAAATAAAAGAATTTTCAGGTGGCTTATCAGAATTAAAAATTCTTCACAATTCAAGTCCTTCTAAAGATTTATTTTTAAATAACAAAGAAGATTTTCAAAAAATTTACTTTACAAAAAAAATACCAAGTGAAAGTGATATAAAATTAGTTAACAGTATTTTAACAGGAATTAAGTCGGCAAAAACTATTGAAGAAATTAATAAATTAGAAGAACAATTACCAAAAAATTATTATGCGTATTGATTATTAAAAAACTTTAATAAGATAGATAATAATTCTAAACCATCAATGTTGAAAAACGAAGCTCTTATAACTTCTATTCCTTTAAAAAATAACTCAAGTAGTAAAAACAGAGGAACATTTATTGTTCAAGGACCATCAATTATTGGACTCCATGCAAGTGAAAAAGCTGATAAAGCAACAAAAATATTTTTAAAATGACTATATTCAGATTATAAAATACAAATTCAAGTTAATAAAAGTTTATCGCTATCATTAACCCCAGTCGAAACATTTGCGTTTAAAAGTGGATATTTATTTCCATCAGATAATTTTGTCAAAGAATATAGAAAAACAAGTCCTAACCCATTTTTAAATACATTTTTGGATAATATAGAAAAATCAGAAAATGAAAACGGTCCTATTCCTTACCAAGATATTGCAGATTTAAATAGTAATAGTTTTAGAGACGCTGTTAATTCTGCGATTAATCAAGCAATAAAATTAGGACAAACAACTCAAAAAATAACTTTTGATAAGGTTATGGAGGCAATACTTAATGCTATTCATTCATTCGATAGAGAATAAACATACAAAAAAATGCAGCTGCATTTTTTATTTATTTAAAAATATTTAAATTGAAGGTTTTAGTTTAAAATATTTAAATAATATATATCAAATAATAAATTACTATTATTTTTAATATTTCACATAATAATGAAAGGAATAAAATGGAAAAAGTTAACTTCTTTGCTTTGGGAGGGCAAGATGAAAATGGAAAAAATTGTTACATTTTAGAAATAGAATCAAAAATTTATATTATAAATTCAGGAACAAAAGTTCCAATCAATAGTCATAATGGAATAGACACTTTAATCGCTGATTTTGATTATTTAGAAAAACATGAAAAAAATATTGCAGGTGTTTTTATAACTGATATACATAACGAAAGTTTCAGTGCTTTACCTTGACTATTAATGAGAATTAGAGGATTAAAAATTTATACATCTAGTTTCAATAAATTTATTATTTTAGAAAGAATTTCTAAATATAATATCGAACATAGCGATTTTGAGGTTATTACATTTAATCAAAAAATGAAATTTAATAACGTAGAGATAACTCCAATACCATTAGCTGGTGCTTTGCCAGGAATTCAAGGGTTAAATTTTAATTACAAAAATGGAAATATTCTATTTTTAACTAATTTTGTGGTTGGTAACTTAGGACCATATGGAAACACAGATTTACAAAGAATAAAAAAACAAATTCCGGACTATCCGCTAAAAATTTTAATTATGGATTCTGGTCATTCTAATTCACCAGGTAGAACAATAGATAAATTATGAATTACTAGCCAGGTAGAGTATAAATTTATTGAAACTAAAGCAGATAATAGAATAATTGTTGGTTTATATGACGAAGATATGATTACTGCACATGAAATTTTATTATTGGCTAAAAAATATAATAGACCAGTCATAACATACGGATTAAATTATTCAAAATTAATATCTTTAGTTAAAAAAATGTCACCTAATTTGCAGCTTCCTGAATTTATTGATTATAAAATTGCAAATGAAGTGGATAATGCTGTTATTTTAGTTACAGGTGCAATTGAAAGATTATATACAAGATTTTTAAGAATTGCTTCTTCAAATGATGTTTATTTAAAATTTAAAGAAACAGATGCTGTTATATTTATAGCTCCTCCTGTTAATGGTTTAGAAGTGAAATATGCTTTAACGCTTGATGAAATTGCAAGAACTACATCTAATTTAATCGAATTATCAAGCTTTGAATATTATTCATGTAATCCTGCTAAACAAGATATTGTTGATGTAATAAAAGCACTTAAACCAGAATATTTTATTCCTATTCAGGGTCTATATCGTTATTTAACAGTTGCAGTAAATGACGCCGTTTCTGAAGCAAAAATGAATTTAAATAACTGTATTATTTTAAATAATGGAAAAGTTGCAGAATTTGAAAAATACAAATTAATATCTCAAAAACACTCAATAAGACACATTGGTGATGTTATTATTGATGGATTTGGAGTTGGTGATATTTCATATGAAGTAATTAAAGAAAGAGAAACACTAGCTCGTGATGGTATGATAGGTGTTTCTTGCTTAATAGACTATAAAACTAAACAACCATTAGGTGAAATTAATGTGGTTGGCTATGGAATTATAAGTAAAGAAAATAAAGAACAAATTAATGAAATAGTTTCAAAATGTTTTAACAAAGAATTTGAAGAATTAGATCCAAAAACAATAAATTTACGTGATACTCAAGAAAAACTAAGAAAAGTGATTAGAAAAAAAATATTTAAAGTTCTTTTCAAAGAACCACTTGTGGTGGTGAATTTATATGAAATTTAATAATATATTCAAAAGAAATAATGCAATGAAGATTAAAAAAATAAAGTTTTGAAAAACTCCTACTTTTATTTTTACAATTATTGCTTTTGTTACGTTTTTCTTTTGAATAATTTCATTTTGTGATATTGTTGTGTTAACAACTATCCATTCATATACTTTTGGAGCTTTATTTGGTTTTAATTCATCTTTTTTTTATTTAGCTATTATTTTATTTTCAATTATGAAAATTTTTGATTGAGAAGGAAAAATTACTTTAAAACATTTTTTCTTTTCTTTTACAAGATATTTAGTCTTTAGTTTTGTTATTGCTATTTTTGCAGGTATGATTTACAATGTATCTAGTTATGAAAAAATGTCACATGCAGGTAATAATTTACCGAAAGTTTTTGATAATTGATTTAAAGATTATTCAAATGTAATTTCTTCTGCCCTACCTAACAAGTTTACTTCAGGAATATTTTCTAGTTTTGTATTCGCTATTTTTAGTAGTATGGGTAGCCAATTTTTAGCAATTGTACTTTCAATAATTCTATTTATTATATCAATAATCATATTTTTTATACCAACACATAAGTTTTATTTATTTTCATTTTCAAAAGCAAAAAGAATGTCTGCAAAACGAAAAAATGATAGTTACAATAAAACAAATTACAAAAATAATGCTATACAAACAATGAAAAAAAATGAAAATATAGAATCATGAACAGCAAATATTAATATAGAAGAAGATAATTTATTTAATAAACTAGATTCAGCAGATGAAAATACAGCTACTGATGAGGTGAAACTTGATTACTTGGACGATAATCCCTTTGACACAACAGAATTTGAAATTATCGATTTAGATAAAAAAAACAATGATGTAACTTTTAATGATGTTACTAAAGAACAATCATTTATTGAACAAAATATTATTTCTACTCAAGAAAATGAAAATAATAATATTTTTATAACAGCAAGTGATTTTGAAAATTACACGTTGACTAAATCAGAAAATGAATATAAAAAGCAAAAAAGATTTTCTCTTATAAAAGATGAAGAAGATTTAAATTTAGATTCAGAGGATGGAAAATATGGAAAATAAAGATACTGATATATCTTATGAAAATATACATATAAACCCCATTAAAAATTTTTACGAAAAAAATGTTCACGAAATAGAAACTTATATTAATAAATTTATAGATTTGAGATACAAACAAATTAATAATAATGTTGAAGCAAATGTAAATCTTAAGCTTAAACAAATTAAAATGCATCGTGAAGATATAGAGAAAAAAGCAAAAAGTTTATCAGTGAAACTCAAAAAGTTTATTAACTTTATAATTTTTGTTTTATTTTTTGTGTTAATCGGGTTTGCATTTTGAAAAATTTTTAAGAAAAATAAAAATGTTATTAATGAATTTAATAATTTTGCAGCCAATAAAAACAAAGTTATTACACAAATCACAAACGAAAAACAAAAACTTTTATATCAAATTTTTAACTCATTTTCGTTAAATGATGTAAAGAAATTTGTACTAAGTCAAATGGGGATTTTCAAAGTAAATAACAACAATTTTAATGAAGTTTTAGAAAATATCAATGTTTCAAATCCAAAAGTACCAATATTTTTTAGAAGTATTGAAAAATATGATATTAGAAATAATTTTTTCTATGACCTAGATTTTTATAATTTAACATATTCAAACATATTATATACTGGTTCAAGACTGGTAAGATACGTAAAAGATGGTAAAACATATACAAAAACAGTTGTTGCTAATTATCAGCACCCTGCGCCATTTTTAAACCAAACACACACAACTTTATATTTAACAAATTATTTACCTAATTTAAAATTTATCTCCACTCAACCATTAACAGCACAACAAGTTAAGAAAATGACTAAAAGAAATGAACTCATTTTAGAAAACAAAGAAATTTATACAAGATACAATTTTAAATATAATGATGAGTTAAGTTTTGTAAATTTTTTTCAATTAATAACTCAAGATAGATACATTGATTGATATGATTATGCAACAAAAAACAATATATTTAACTCTGAATTTGAAAAAACTTCAAATGGATTTATAGTTTACAACAAAAAATATGAAGTGTATAATAAAATATTAAAAAATAATTCCGATTGATTTTTAAAAATAACTCACAATAAAAATTCTGAAACATTATCGATTGAAGATGTCCAATTAGAAATTAAAAGTTATATAAAAGAATACATAAGAGATACTCTTGCTTCATTGACTTTAATTTTTTCAAATAAATATTTAGCAAGTGAAACATATAATACAAATAAACAATTTTCATTTGATTATATCGATAAACAAAATATTCAAAACCACGACACACAAACATACAATAATTTATTTTTTATCAATAAATTAAATAACAACAAATATTTTTCATTAAAGACTAAAAAACCTGCTAGAGATTTTATTTATGAAAAATTTCAAAGGTCAATTTTAGGAAATAATGTTCATTTTATCAATTTAGATCAATGAAGTTGATATATTGAAAAGAAAATTAAATATGTTACAGTAAGTGATTTTAATGTTGGTGCTGTTTCTGTTCGTGTGGATTATGATGATTATATTAAATTCTCAGAAAATAAAACAATTATTTTTAGTTCTAACTATAAATTAAAAAACAGCCAATTTATAAATTCATTTGTAAATAAAATGGAAGATTCAATTTCTGTTTATGATACAGAAGATAAAAGTTTACTTTATACTGTTTCAACACACAAATTGTACTGAAATTTTCAGTTAAATATTGATAAAGAACTATTGAATGATTCAATAGAAATCATAAAAAATTTTAATAATTTATTTAAAACATACCATAATTTTTATTCACTAGAAATCGATTCAGAAGGAATATATGTATTTATAAATGAACCAAATAAAATACCTAAAAATATAACAATGGAAATGGTATCTTTTATAAATAATATATAATATAGGTATATTTATTTTTATTAAGGAGTAATTTTATGTTATTTGACTCAAGAAATGAACAACAAAACGTAACAATAAATGTTGACAACACTATTCAACATGCAAAAGCCTCAACTTTACAAAAAGTAATGTTTTATTTACTATTGATTATTGCTTCGCCTTTTACATTATTTTTTATTTGAATATTGCCAGTAAAATATAAAAATAAATTTAATCAAAAACAAGTTGTAGCTCAAGAAGCTTCTTCTACAATACAAGCTGCACAAGCTAAACGCCGTGCAACTTTAATTAAAATGATAGACTCTGTTAAAGGTTATAAAACACATGAAAAAGAATTATTAGAACAAATTACTAAATATCGCTCACAAATTCAAGATGCTAATTTTAATGATTCAAACAATTTACAGGAAACACAAAATCTTTTAAACAATGTAACAAATGGTTTAAAAATTACATTTGAAAAATATCCTGATTTAAAAGCAAGCTCACTATATCAACAATTTTCAAATGAAGTAGTTATGCAAGAAGATGAAATTTATTCAGCAAGAAGAATTTATAATGCAAGAGTGACTGATTTTAACTCAATGCTTTATAAATTCCCTGCTATTGTTGTTGCAAATAACATGAAATTACATAATTTACCTTTCTTTACAGCTACAGAGTTAGAAAGACAAGATGTTGATACATCATCTTTATAAAATAACGATTTAAAAAAACACTGATGTGTTTTTTATTTTTATTTAGTTTCTTTTTTAATAAATGTATTTATTAAAAAAAACATTCTTTTAGAGTAAAATTTATATATAAGCGAGGTTTTATGGAAACAAAAAACAACAATAATACAATGAAAGACCAATATACAGCAAGTAATATTCAAGTTCTTGAAGGTTTAGAAGCGGTTAGAACAAGACCAGGTATGTACATTGGTAGTATTGGATTTAAGGGGCTACACCATTTAATTTGAGAAATTGTAGATAACTCAGTTGATGAAGCTATGGCAGGTTTTTGTGATCAAATAACAATTAATTTACACCCCAATAATGTTATTGAAGTAATTGATAATGGAAGAGGAATACCTGTGGATAAACACCCTAAAACAGGAATAAGTACAGTTGAAACTGTGTTTACTGTTTTACATGCAGGGGGTAAATTTGATTCTGAAAGTTATAAAGTTTCTGGTGGATTGCATGGAGTTGGAGCAAGTGTTGTTAATGCTTTAAGTGATGATTTTCAAGTTTGAGTAAAAAAACACGGAAGCGTTTATTATCAACATTATTCAAACGGAGGAAAACCAAGTGATGAATTAAAAATAATTGATGAATACAAAGATGAAGAAACAGGAACTAGAGTTATGTTTCATCCAGATTTCAAAATTATGGAAAAAAATAATTTTGATTTTGGATTAATTGCAGATAGAGCAAAACAAACAGCTTATTTAAATAAAGGGTTGAGAATAAATGTCAATGATTTAACTAAACAAGTATTTAAATCATTTTACTTTGAAGGCGGTATAGTTGATTATGTTTCAGAACTTTCAAAAGGCAAAAAACCTATTAACCCAGATATTATTTATGCTGAAGGATCATTTTTAGATTCTCGTATTCAAAACGCAAGTGATGTACTTGTTGAAGTGGCAATGCAATATAATGAAACTTATTCAACTAATGTTGTGTCATATGCAAATAATATATCAACAAATGAAGGTGGAACCCACGAACAAGGATTTAATGATGCCCTTGTAAGGATATTTAATAAATGAGCAGAAGAAAATAAATTAATTAAACAAGACAAAGAAAAATTGACAAAAGATGATGTTAAAGATGGTCTTGTAGCAATTATTTCTATTAAACATACAAATCCAATTTTTGAAGGACAAACAAAAGGAAAATTAGAAAATAAAGATGCTCGTAGTGCTACAAATAAAGTTTTAAGTGAAACTCTTGAAAGATATTTATTAGAAAACCCACAAATTGCAAAATCTATAATTGAAAAATGTCTTAAAGCACAGCATGCGAGATTAGCTGCAAAAGCTGCATCTGAAGCATCAAGAAAAAGAGATGGCTTAGATTTTGGTAATTTACCTGGTAAATTAGCTGATTCATCACTTAAAAATGCTGAATTAACTGAATTGTTTATAGTCGAAGGTAATTCAGCTGGTGGTAGTGCAAAAATGGGACGTGATAGATCTATTCAAGCCATATTACCATTACGTGGAAAAGTTATTAATTCAGAAAAAAATAGTATTCAATCAGTTTTAGAAAATAAAGAAATTGGTACATTAATTCATGCTTTAGGTACTGGTATACGTGACGAATTTAATATTAATAAATTAAGATATCATAAAATAATTATTATGACAGATGCTGATGTTGATGGAGCACATATCACTACATTGCTTTTAACATTTTTCTATCGTTATATGCGACCATTGATTGAATATGGTTTTGTTTATTTAGCTCAACCACCATTATATAAAATCACTTATGGAAAAACAGTTAAATATGCTTATAAAGATGAACAAAAAGATGAAATTTTGGCATCAATTGATAAAACAAAAGTTAATATACAAAGATATAAAGGATTAGGAGAAATGGATCCTGAGCAACTTTGAGAAACAACAATGAATCCAGAAAATAGAAAAATGTTACAAGTTCAAATTCAAGATCTTGCAGCAGCTGATACTATTTTTACAACATTAATGGGTGAAGAAGTAGAACCTCGCCGTGAATTTGTTCAAGAAAATGCAAGATACGCCTCAAATATTGATTTTTAATAAGAAAAATTCACAAATTATTTTGTGAATTTTTATAAAGAAGGATACATGAAAAAATATGAAAAACAAGGTTTTACTAATGAAGTGTTTTATGATTCACAAAATAATTATTTTGTAAAGAAAAAAAAATATGAAGGTTTTAATCACGCGGTGAATTACAAAGATTTAAATGTATTTGATTTTTATCCTGGAGTTATTGAAGATAATAAAGAGTATTTAATAACTAATTTCATAGATGGTAAAACACCAACATTAGATGATGAATTTTTAAAAGAAGCTGGTAAACTATTAATTACCTTACATAATTCAAAAATGAAGTTACCTGCCAATAATTTAGCAAGAAGATTTAAAGTTTATAGAAAAATGATACATGACAAAGGAATAAGAATTCCAGTTTTAGATAAATATTATAAAAAAATTAATTTATTTTTAAAAAATGTTGATACATCAGCGCCTTGTCACAATGATGTGATTTTAGCAAATTTTATAAAACAAAATAAAACCAATAAAATTTATTTATTAGACTGAGAATATGCTACTATGGGTGATGTTCACTTTGATTTAGCTTATTTTATTGAATCACAAAATTTAAATGATCGACAAATTCAAGTATTTTTAGAAGGTTATGGAGATGATTTTAGTCCATACATTTTACAAATACATCGAATTTTAGTTAATTATTTAGTGGTTTTATGAGTTAATAAACAAGACAAAAAACCATTTGATGAATCTCATTGTATAAATAAAATTGAACCTTATTTTGAAAAACTTAATGCTATGAAACGAGATTAGTTATGCAAATGGAAAGATTATCAAAACTAGAACTTACTAAGTTTTTAGATGAAATTACACCTGTGTTCGGATCTATAATTACTTCTAAAATATCTGATGTGTATTTTGTTTATGAATCTTTTAAAAATAAAACTTTTCAAGCTAAATATAAAAATATTATTGTGCAAATAAGAATACCTAAGCTAGAAAATATTGGCATTACTCAGGAAGAAATAATTGCAAATTCATTTGATGACTATTTATTTTATAAAGATGGTTATTTAATAAAAAAATGATTTTTTGGAAATGATCTTACATATGTTCATATTGATAAAACAATTACTAAAAATATAATTCAAGAAATTAAAGAATTACAAAAAATGGATATTCAATTAAGTGAATTTAACTGATATTTAAACAAAATAGATGATCATAAATATGATGAAATTATAAAAAAATATTTAAATGAAGATTTAGTTTTTTGTCACAACAATATAAATAGGTCAAATATTTTGGTAAATAAATCAGGGAAAGTAAAAATTATCGATTTTGGTAATTGTTCATTAAATTCAAGATATGTAGATCCAGTTATGGCTCATATTAATTTAGGGATTGATAAAAATATTTTAATGAATGAATTTAATTTAGAAGATAAGAAGTTTGATGAATATATTTATATTATTAAACAATATTTAAAAACAGGGTTTGAACAATTTTATATACATCAAGAAATTCCTATTCCTAAATTGTCAAGAGCTTTAGAGCCTTTTCAAACAAAAAAATATAATTATAATTCATATTTTATTATTCAAAAAAATAAAAGCACTTTTAAAAGAAATTTAAATATGAAAGAATTAGACAATTTTTATTTTGTTCCGCCTTACATTTATGAAGATGAAAAAATTATTATTTGAAAATGAATGGAAAGAAACCACATATTAACTTTCAATAATATGAGAATAAGAGCTTTAGCAAGGGCGATGAAAATTTTGCACAACTCTAAGGTTGAATTTCCTAAATATAATATAGAAAATAGGTTAAAAACATTAATTTGTTCGGTTGGTGAACAAAATATTCGTCAAGATTTTAATTCTGCAATTATAAATAAAATTTCTAAGTGAATTTTGAAACTAAAACCAACAAGTAATTGTCATAATAATTTATCAATTAATACAATTTTCTTTTCAAAAAAACAAAGTGTGTTTTTAATTGGATGGGAAAACGCAGCTAAAAATGATCCTTTTATTGATATTGCTATTTTATTTGAACATATGCAATGAAATAATGATCAAGAAAAATTGTTTTGAAAAACATATCAAACTAATAAGCCAAATAATTTCATTAAATATAGAATTATAGTTAATTTTGTTGCTTATTTAATTAATAAAGGAAAATTAGATGACGAGTTTTTATCAAGAATTAATAAAAAAAGGATTTATGATTTATTTTATATTTTAGATTCAAAAATCTAAAATAAATATATTATAATAATTTTATGAAAAAAAGCAAAGCTCCAAATAAGTTAAAAAAAACTCGATTATTTAAATTTTCTTATCTGATGTTAAGTGGATTATTGACTTGTTTTATTGGTATTATTTTAGTTCCTATAATTTTAACTAGTACATTAACTATTACAAAAAAAGATGGTCCTTTTAAAGCAATAAAAGATGGTGCAATTGATGTGCGTAATTTAGAAAATTTAAAAATAGAACCTGAAATTAACAATAATATAATAGAATTTAAATCTCAACCAATTGTTTTAATTAATAGTGTTCAAATTTCTAAATTTAAATCAAGCACTGCAAAAGATTTTGATAATATTTTTAAATATAAATTAACTCCTTATTTTAAAGGGTCAAATATCAATCAAGAATTTAAAAATGCAATGTTTAATGAACCAAAAAATAAAATTGAATTTGTTAAAAAAATTTTAAAAATTCAATCAGTAAATGATAGTCAATTAAATGAAGAGGTTAATAAAATAGTTCTATCTTTAGAAACCACTAAAAAAAGATATGAAGATTATGAAGTAAATATTAAAAAATTAGATGAAATTATAAAAAATAATCCTGATAAATATTTTAAAAATGTAAATGTTTCGGAAAATATTTTAAATCCATTTAAAGGCGTTTATACAAGCATAAATATTAAAACTTCTCAACAATTTGAATTAGATATAACGGATTTTATATTAAATTATAAAAATGATAATTTAACTAATTTAGAAAAATTTTTGGAGTTAATTGATCATTTTACATTTGATGCAATTTATGCTAATGTTGATAATAATAATCAGTTAGAATATTACAAATTCGATGATTTAATATTCAAAAGTTATTTTGATAAAATTACTCAACTTATATCAATAACTGCAAATTTAAATAAATTAAAAATTAAACAATTTAAATTTTTAATTTCAGTAAATGTTAAAAATAATGTAATTCAAAATTTACTTTTTGAACCCAAATTAATTACAGAAAAATATAATGGTGATTAAAATGAATATTTCTAAAGAGCAAGCAAAAAATATTTGAAACAAGTATTTCAACAATGAGAATCAAGCTCAGCCTGATTTTGCAGGCAGAAACATGCATTTTCATTTGTATAATGATAACACATCAAAATACGGATGAACAGTTGATTGTTTAGTCAAAGAAGAAGAAAGTACCTTTATTCCGGTAAACATTTTAACTTTAAATGAACGTTCAGGTGATTATACATTTTGGGCAAATAAAAAATTATTTCAGGTAAAAATTAAAAAAGAAAATAAAAATATTAATTATGAAATAATTTGCGTTATTGACGAGGATTAAACTTAAAAACAACTTAAATAGTTGTTTTTATTTAGTAATTAAAGGAGAAAATATGTACAATAAATTTTCAAATGGAATGATAGAAGTAATAACAGGACCTATGTTTAGCGGAAAAAGTGAAGAACTTTTAAGAAGAATTAGAATTTTAGAATATGCAAAATATGAAATATTGGTTATAAAACCTTCATTTGATACAAGATTTAGCGTTTCCAAAATAGTATCAAGAGCAGGAACAGAACATAATACTTTTGTATTAGATGATATAAAAAAAGTGTATGAGTTAATTAATAAAGATACAAATGCAATAGTGATTGATGAAGCTCATTTTTTTGGTGATGATATTGTAGAAGTTGTTAATCAACTTGCAAACGAGGGTTTCTTAGTAATTTTAAGTGGATTAGATCAAGATTTTTTAAGAAGACCCTTTTACAATATGTCACAAATACTGTCTTTAGCAGAAAGAGTAACAAAGCTTCAAGCTGTTTGTGTCGTATGTCATAACTTAGCGAGTTGTTCATACAGAAAATCAAATGATGTAGATGTATTGCTTTTAGATGATACATCAAATTATGAAGCACGTTGCAGAAAATGTCATAATGATGGAGTTAAAAATAAAGAAAAAAAATAAGATAAAGAAAACACAGCAATCGCTGTGTTTTTTGTATACATTAATACTAGTTAAATGATATATAAGAAATAACTATTCATATTGGCATTGCCACTAAGCATAGCAATGTTGATAGTGATGAAACTTCTGCTGTATATATTGATTTTGAGTGACCTGCGGCTACTGAGAATATAATACATACTGCAGCTGGAGGAGTAGATCCTAATAATGTTAATAGAACACCTGTTGATGGAGTAATTGCATTTGATTTAACTAATACTAAAGCAATTAAGAACATAATTAATGGCATTAATATTAATTTTAGTAATGTAGCTACTCAAACACTTTTATCTGCTGCTGCTTTTTTAATATTTGAAGAAGCTAATGTTCCTCCAATAATCATTCATGCTAGTGGAGAAATAATTGCTGCACCTGAGTCTATTATTTTACCTATAGCTGGTAAATTTGCTTTGAATCCTGCTCAAAATTGAGCTCCATTTTCAACTTTTTGATATGGTATATTGTTTACTATTGCATATTTTGATGGCACTGCAAATTGTAAAGCTCATAGTATTAATGATAAGTATAAAGCACACATCATTGGACTAAATACTGCTTTTAAAATAGGTTTAATATTTTTTTTAGAGAATTTTTCTCCTGAATATGAAAGCATTACATATGAAAATGCTGCAATCATATATGGTATACATCATATTTGAGCTAGAGCTAGAGCTGAACCATTAAATATTGTTCCACTCATTGCAATAATTAATGGGTAAGCAAAGAATTGTAATGAACCATAAGATAGCATTAATACTGTTGTTAGTAATTTTGCTTGAATATCTTTTATAGCTTCATCTTTATATGCTACTGCATCCCCAGTTTGTTTTTCAGTGAAAATTTGTTCTGCTTTTTTAGTAACTAATTTTGGTACTAAATTTGGTCCAAATTTTACAACTAATGTTGAAATAACTGCTGCTATAACATAAAATGCTATTGAAACACCTATTACAACACCAATTTCTTTTCCTAATGATGCATTAGCTGGTTGCATAAATGCAATAATACATAGGAATGGTAACGCAAAACTAATTAAAAATTTTGATAACTTTCCATTAATTTCTTTTGTAAAGATTCCTTTACGTGTTACAACATATCCGATGATAATGAAAGCAAATGTAGCTAAAACACCACCTCACATACCTTGCGCCTGTAATATTTTAACAAGGTTGTCAGTTCAATGAACTGTTGTTGTTGTTGGCATATTTTTCCTTTATAAAATAAATATATTTACATAATTCTATTATGTTGGTGAAAACACCTAATTTAATTTTATCAAAAAAATGTTTAAAAAAAAACAAATAAGGTTCTTTAAATTTGTAAAAATGCTATTTTTTTTACTTTGAAAGCTATTTTTTTATTTTTTAAGTAATTAAAATAAATATTAGTAGTTATTATTAAAAATACAGAAATTCATACATATGGAGTTATGTCGCGATATGAAGTTCTTTGACTATAAACCATTGCTAAACCAAAATTGCTTGCTCCAAATAAACCATAATTTATAAAATTACGAATATTTTTTTCTACTTCTAAAATTAAAAAAGTAGAAGAGTTGTTTTTTGTATAAGGTATAATGTATGACCTAAAAATTCTTCCTTTTGATCACCCTTGTCTTATTAAATTATTAATATTTTTATCTTCAATTTTAGAAATTGATTCATTCAATTGTTTTGAAATAACAGTAGAAGAATGAATAGCAAATGAGATAACAAATGCTGCAGCTGGTCTTTTAAAAATAATTCCAATTGTAAAGAAAATTACAATTGTTGGAATAATTCTAATAAAGGTACTTATAAATCTAAAAATATGCATAAAAATTATGTTATTTGTTTTTTGATTAGTAAATCTTAAATTAATATAAGTAAGAATTATCGCAAGTAAAATTGTTATGTATATTTCTAAAAATAAATCTAAAATAATTAAAAATATATTATCGTTTTGAGTTATTATATTTCAATTTGGATTAATTAAATCTTTAAATATACTCTTTAGTGCATTTGGGTAAAAATGTGCATTTTTTATGGTAAAAAGCATAAAAATTGTTGAAATAATTATTGTAGCAAATATAAATAAAATCACTGTAGTTTTTATTTTTTTATTTTGCTTAATTTTTGAAAAATTTTCTTCAGTAATTTTTTTTGATTTTGCAACTAATAAATAGTTGTTTGTAATATAACTAAATCATTCCAAAATGCTAATAAAAACAACAAAAACCAGCAAAGGAATTAATAATTCATGCATTTTATATATGCTTTCATTTGCATAATTTAAAAGTTGACCAATACCCACAACTCCTAAAGTACTAAATACAGAAGTTCATCTTAAGTTTGATTCAAATGAATACAAACTAAAAATTATTATTTTATTTTTAATTGAAGGATAAATATATCTGAATAAGATATGAGTTTTTGAATAACCTAATTTAATTAATCTTCTATAAATGTTAGAAGGTACATTTTCAATAGCTTCTGAAATGAACTTATGTAACCATATTCAACTAAATCAACTTATTAATAAAATAGATGATATTTCACCATTTAAACTAGTTGTAAAAAAGTATAAATAAATTAATTCAGGAAAACTCCTAAAGAACAAAATGATAAACCTAATTGTATATGATTGAAATTTATTGTTAGTTTTTATGTTGCCAATTAAAGCTGTAAATAAAGCTAAAATTGTACCTAAAACAGTTCCTAAAAATGTTACTTTAAAACTTAATCATAAAAATTTTAGGCTTAAAATCCATAAATTTTTTTCTTGTAAGTATGATGATGTTTGAAAAGGTTTAAAAATATTTTTAAGACTTTCAAAAAATAAACTAATTCCTCCATAACTAGCTGAAAAATTAGTTCGTCAAATTGCAAAAATAGCAATTGTTACTAAAAAAAGAGCAACTAAAATTTTAGCTTGAGGTTTTAATTTAGTTTTAATTAATTTATTATTTTTATATAGAGAATAAGTAAAAATATTGCGTCTAATTTCTATGTTCATTATTGTTTTGCCTTATTGTAAAATTCTTTAATATATTCTCTATTAGCATTTTCTTGTGTATAACCACTAATACCTATTCTATAACTGAAATCATCTTTATTTTCTTGTGATGTTTGCAAAATTGCTTGCTGTAAAAAAGTAATTTCCTTTTCACTTAATTTGTTTGATGCAATAACTACAAAAAATAAAAAAGGGTCAGTTAAGGTTAATATTTCAATTTTTTCACCATTTGGTCTTGTAAAGTAATTTTTGTCAGGGTCATTATGGTGAAATGCATATTCATTTTCTTCGCCTAAGAAAATGTGAAAATCTTTAAAAATACTTTGTCCCATATGTGTTGCTGAATTATGAATTGGATAATTGATATAATTATCTGGATTTTCATTTTCATCATTACTAAACCCAGTAAATTGTTTGTTATATTTGTTGAAATGTTTTTTAAACAAAAACTCTGGATAAATAAATCTAGTTGCAGAACTTGTATCTTGATTTTTTACAATTCCAAAACTACTAAATGTTTTTCAATCACGATTGTTTCATGCTTCTTTTATTTTTTTTAAAATTTCTTCAGTTCCTGCAATAAAAATTGCGCCCCTTTGATAATTTATACTTTTATCAATAGGTTCATAAAAATGTTGATAAATACCATAATTAAAACCATATTCTTTATCATCTCATTTGCTATATGATTTTTTTGTAAAATCATTGTTTTGTTTTTTTACAATTTCATCGATTTTTTCATTGTTATTTACATCATAAAAAACCATATTTTCATCATATTTAGGAACAAATGTTTTTGCAAGAAGAATAGGGTGAACGAAATCAATGTATTTTTGGGTTTCGTTAAATTGATTATTTAAAAAAACACTATTAACAATTGCAATTTGACTTTTATTGGTAATCACAGATTCAACTAATGCTCTGTCATTACTTAATAAATCAGGAGTTAAAGTGATATTTTTAGCATTCTTTGTGTCGATGTCTTGATTTTTTAGTTCATTATATTTTGATTCAATTGATTTAAAAAAATTAATATTTTTAATTTTAAAATCTTTTGCTCATGGTGTTAATGTGCTCATTTGTATTGTAGTTTGGGTAGCACAAGAAACAAAAAAATAAGGAATAAAAAAGCAACTTATAACTATAAATATAGTAAATATTTTTTTCAAATATTTTTTAAGCATTTTTATCTCCTTATTTCATACATTTTAATTTTTTATTTTTTCAAAAACTAATATAGCTTGCATTCTATTCACACCAAGTAATCCTGCACTATGTATTGATGATGTAGTATTTAATGTGTGTAATCTATATCCTTTTGCTGTTTGTTGATTAATAATATATTCTAAATCAGTTAAATTTTTACTTCCTTTTTCTATTCATTTTTCTTTTAAAATAACTTGTAAAACAACATAATCTAAGTCCTTTTGTCCTCTAGTTATTGAAGATGTACTCTCTTCTTTAAACATATTACTCCTTAAAATGTAATTATTATAAATTATAATCTAGTATTTTTAGTTTCTATTTGAATATCTTATAAATTTAACCTATTAATAAAAGTAATATATAATTAAATTATGAGTATGAATATCGTAAATAAAGTTGTTCAAGCAAAGGTAGTAAAAATATACAAAAGTTTTGTGCTTTTAGAAAATCAAAATAAACAGGTATTTAGACTGAATTTAAAAGAAGTGAGTGATTACTATATTGGAGATCTTGAAGATATTTTTAGAATTGGCGAAGAAATTGATGTTTTTGTTAAAGAATATAATGAAGCTAAAAATGATTACATAATTTCTTTTAAAAATATTCACCCTAGATTTTTACGTAACCCTTTTGAATTTGAATTTAATTGTGAAAGCAATTTTGAAAAACTACTAAAATTTACGAAAAGAAAGATAAAAAATGATTGGTAAAATTTCTTTAAAACTTGCAAATGAATTAAGCTCAAAATTCACAGAAAAATACCAAAAAATTATTTATACCTTAAATGCTAATATAGCATCTAGAAATATAGATGGACATGAATTTTTAGATTTTTTAGATTTAGCAACACCTAAAAATTTAGAAGTTAAAGAAATTATTGATTTATCTTTGAAATGAAAAACAGAAGTTAGAGTATTGTTGGTTATTAGTGCTTATTCATTGAGTTTGCACTCAAAATCAGTAATTGATTATATTGGTAATAATAATTTTATAAATTATCAAAATTCGCTTAAAGATAAAAAAAATATGGAAATAATTTATCTTGATCATATTTTAAATAGTAAAGAATTAAAAAATTTAGAAAATTATTTAGATGATAAACCTTTTGCAATTCATGTTATTTCAAAAAGTGGTAATGATATTGATGTTTTGGCAAATTTTCAATTTTTTTCTGAAATAATGGAGCGAAAATTAGGGCTTAAAAATTCTTCACAGTATATTTGTATAACTACTAATCCAAATACTGGAAATCTAAATAAAATTGCTAATTACAAACAGTATAAGATTTTTAATTTTTTAGATAAAATACCTGAAGTTTATAGTGCTTTTACAAGTGTTGGACTATTACCAATGGCATGCGCCGGAATTAATATTTCAAGACTTTTAAGTGGAGCAGCAAAAGCAAGTACAGATTTTAGTTCTACTAATTTATCACAAAATATTGCGTATCAATACGCCTTTGCTAGACTTTATCTTAAAAACATGGGGTTAGATCATGAAATTTTTGTGAATTTTGACAATGATTTAGCAACTTTTTCAAAATACTGACAATATTTATTTTCACAAACAAATTCAAAAGAAAACAAATCACTTTATTTAGATACTGCTAACTTTAGTAAAGAAATATCAACAAGATCACAATTTTTTCAACAAGGTTATAAAAAATCACAACAAATAGATTCTTTATTTTTAACAATTCTTTCTACTCAAAGAATGTTTGATGAAAAACACATTGGTAATTATGAAAGAAATAAACCTTATTTTGAATTACCGTCAACAACTCCTAACCAGTTACTTTTATATTCACAAAATGCATATAGTGATCTTTTTCAAAAAGTTGGTCATTATCAAAATATTCAAATTACATTGGAAGATAATTCAGAAGATACAATAGGACAACTAATAGTCTTCTTACAAAATTCAAGTTTGATGAGTGCTTATTTACTAGGTATTAATCCATTTGATGGAAGAAGTTATGATATTTATAATAGATTTTTAAAGGACATTTTAGAAAAAATATAATGACATTAATAATAGCAGCAGAATTACAAGAAGTACAATCATTTTTTGATATAGTTTCAAAAAAAGAGATTATTAACACAAAAAACATTCAAATTTATGAGTGTATTTTTAATAGTAGGAAATTTATTTTAACAATTAGTGGTGTAGGAAAAGTTAATGCTTCTTTGGCATTAAATGTAACATTAAATAAGTATCAAAATATTTCAAAAATAATAAATATCGGTACTGCTGGTTCACTTGATAATAATATTGAAATAGCGAAATCATTTTTAATAAATATTTCACAATATTGAGATGTAGATTTAACAGCTTTACCAAATTATAAAATTGGGCAATTACCAAATATGCCTCAAACATACTCAACAAGTACTGAATTAAACACAGATTTATTACAAAAACTCAATTTAGAATTTGCAAATTCCATTAGTGGAGATAGTTTTATTTCGCAAGAAAATATAAAAAATCGTGATTTAAAAACATTTTCATTAGTAGATATGGAATCTACTGCTTTATTGCAAAGTTGCTATTTATTAAATAAAGATATAAGTTTAATAAAAGTTGTATCTGATCATATTTTTAAAGATAATAATTCAGGTGATTATCAAAAAAATATAAAAAAATGTTCACAAGTTATTTGTGAAATTTTAATAAAAATATTTAGTTAGTAATTTTTCAGTAACTAACAAAGGAAATACCATATTTTTTTTGTTTTATTAATTCAAATTTATCTAAATTTTTAATTTCAAAATTAGATTCTAAAATGATTATGCTATTTTCATTAATAAAGTTATTATTTAGTAAATTTTGAGTGCATAAATCATAATATTCTTTTTTAATATAAGGTGGATCTATAAAAACAAAATCTCAAATTTTGTCTGATTTTTTTTCTAAAAATTTTATTGTGTCAACATTAAGAATATTAATGTTTTCACTTGCAAATTTTTGTTTATTTTGCTTAATTATATTAAAAGCATGTGAATTTTTTTCAAGTATTAAAATTTCTGAAGAACCTCTACTTATTGCTTCAAATCCAAAAGCACCACTGCCACCAAAACAATCCAAAAAAGTTTTATTTTCTAAATCAAATTGGATACTTGAAAAAATTGCTTCTCTTAGTTTTTCACTACTTGCTCTAGTGATTTTTTTATCAGGTTGTTCAATTTTTAAATTTTTATATTTTCCACTCACAATTCTTAGCATAAAATAATTATAAAAAAAATCTTATGATTTCAATTTTTTTAGTAGTATTTGATATAATCAAATTATGTTTAAAGTAAAATTAACAAAATTACCAGCAAAGGTATTAAGACAAAAATCAAAAGATGTTCCTATTCCTCTAACAGAAGAAGATGAATTGTTAATTCAAAAGATGATTTATCATATTGATGACTCACAAACTGAGGGTACAAAATTTAGACCAGGAGTTGGAGTTGCGGCTGTTCAATACGGAATATTAAAAAACATATTTTATATTTTTGTACAAGATGATGATGGAAATGTAATCTTTAAAGATGCATTAATAAACCCAGTTATGAAAGGTCATTCTGAAGCATTACAAGCACTTGCACAAGGTGAAGGGTGTTTAAGTGTTTCTGATGCATGACCAAACCAAGAAGGTTATGTAAAAAGATATAATCGTGTTATTATTGATGCCTATTCATATAATGAAAGAAAAATGAAACGTTATGACACAACAGGTTATTTAGCAATTGTTATGCAGCATGAATATGATCACCTTCAAGGAAAATTATTTCTAGATCACATTGATCAAAAAAATCCTTGACAAGCAACAAAAGATTTAAAATTGGTAGGTTAATATGAAATCAATAGAATCATTTTTAAATATTTCTCAGCAAGAAGGTTTAACTTATATTCCTATTATTGCATTTTTTGCTTTATTATTAATTGGTTTTGTGTTGGGATTAATGAAAAAAGTTACTGCTTCTACTGTAACTTTTGTAACGGCGATTATTGCAATATTAATTTCAATATTTACATTTGATGTTGCGGTTAAACAATTTGACGAAGCATTTAAAAACTATACTCAAAATAATGGTTTAAGAGCTGAAGATTTTAAATCATTGTTATATACAGTATATGCTATTGCAGTATTTGTATTGCTAGAAGTTGCCGTTGGATTTGTGTATTTTATAATATGATTATTTTTCTTAAGAAAAGTATTTAAAAGACGAAAAGCAACACAATCATTTAAAAAATCATTAGCATTAAGATTAAGTGGTTCATTAATAAGTACAATTGCTATTTTCCCATTGGCTGTATTTGTTTCAAACGCAACAACTCTTTTTGTAAATGAAGAAAACAGTTTTAGTAAAAAATTCTTAGAACCAGCAACAAAAACTTTATCTAAAGATCAAGCAATTACATATACAGGTAAATTAAAAGCATTTAAATATTTATTGGATTTAACAAAAACTGATGGAATACAAAAAGTATTTTCAAGTATTGCAATAAATCAAAGCTTCACAGATAGAACAAAAATTTCAGATGAAGAAAGAACAAAATTTGAATACATTTTAAATGATGAATTTACAAGTAATTTACTTGTTCCTGTATTTGCAAAAGCAGCAGGAGATAAAAAATTAGATAAACAAACAATTGAATTTAATAATCAAAACAAAAACATTATTGAAGAAAACATAAAAAGTAAAAATTTAGTGATGAAAACACTAAATGAAACCGGAAAAAACTCATTAAAAAACTTTTTAGTTAAATCATTTATTAATGATGATTTAAAAGCCAAATATGATAATAAAGATGCAGAAACAGTTCAATTAGTTGATGGTTATGCAAACTTTTTAGTTGATGCATTCACAGGAAATACAAACTAAAATTAATAGCAATTAAAAAACTTGCTTAGCGGCAAGTTTTATTTTTATTTAATGAACTAGAATTTGTTTATAAAGCATTATAAAGTTTAATTTATATAAAATTAATTTTATATAGTAAAATTATATACATGAAAAAACTTGACAAAAAACAAAATAACAATAATGTTTTTAATTCAAAAAATTATTACGATGAAAACGGTAAATGAATAATTCCAAAAAGAGAAAATAAAAAAGATAAATGATATAAAATGGATTTTAAAAGTGCTGAAATGCGTATTGCTTACAATACTTTATATGAAATTAATGTTCTAGAAGATTATGTTTCAAAATTAACAGATGATGAATTAAAAGCCAAAACTATTGAATTTAAAGAAAGATTAATTAAAGGCGAAACTACTGAAGATATTAGAGTTGAAGCTTTTTCTGTTAGTAGAGAAGCTACCAAACGTGTGCTAGGAAAAAGACCTTTTGACGTGCAAATGTTAGGTGGTGTTATTTTAGATTTAGGTTCTGTAGCTGAAATGAAAACTGGTGAAGGAAAGACAATAACATCAATTGCTCCTGTGTATTTAAATGCATTAACAGGTGAAAATGTTATAGTTTCAACAGTAAATGAGTATCTAGCAGAACGTGATGCAACAGAAATGGGAGAAGTTTTTAATTGATTAGGTTTAAGTGTTGGGATTAATAAAGCGCAAATGTCTACAGAATTAAAACGTCAAGCATATAATTGTGATATTACATATTCAATTCATTCAGAATTGGGATTTGATTATTTGAGAGATAATATGGTTTTATCAAAAGAAGAAAAAGTTCAAAGAGGATTGAATTATATTCTTTTAGATGAAGTAGATAGTATTTTAATTGACGAAGCAAAAACTCCTTTAATTATTAGTGGTGGAGATAACGAGGAAAGTACTCTATACACTGTAGCTGATTTATTTGTACGTACATTATCAGAAGAAGATTATTACATAGATGAAGAAACTAAAAGTGTATATTTAACAGATGAAGGTATTTCAAAAGCAAATTCATATTTTAATTTTAGTAATTTATATAACATTGAAAATTCTGAATTAGTGCATAGAATTCAAAATGCTTTAAGAGCACATAAAATTATGAAATTAGATGTTGAATACATTGTAAGAGATGACAAAATCGAATTAGTTGATTCATTTACTGGTCGTATTATGGAAGGTCGTGCTTATTCAGAAGGACTTCAACAAGCAATTCAAGCAAAAGAAAGAATTGAAATTGAAGCAGAAAATAAAACACAAGCTACAATCACTTACCAAAACTTTTTTAGATTATTTAAAAAATTATCAGGAATGACAGGAACCGCTAAAACAGAAGAAAAAGAATTTATTGATATTTATAACATGCGTGTAAATGTAATTCCTACAAATAAACCAATGGTAAGATATGATGATGAAGATGTAATTTATGTTGATATGCATTCAAAATATATGGCCATTGTCGAAGAAGTTAAAAAAGTTTATGAGCGTAAACAACCCATATTAATTGGAACTGCGCAAGTAGAAGATTCAGAAAGATTACATGAATATTTAGTTAAAGCAAACATTCCTCATACTGTTTTAAATGCAAAACAAAATGCTGAAGAAGCTGCTATTATTTCAGCTGCTGGTCAATTAGGAGCTGTAACTATTGCAACAAATATGGCAGGACGTGGAACAGATATAAAACCTTCACAAGAAGCAAGAGAAGCTGGTGGATTATATGTTTTAGGTACTGATAAAGCAGAAAGCAGAAGAATAGATAACCAATTAAAGGGTCGTTCAGGACGTCAAGGAGATGTTGGGTATACTAAATTTTTCCTAAGTCTTGATGATCAACTTATTTTACGTTTTGGTTTACAAGATAAATGAAAAGAAATGTTTAAAGAATATAAAGATCAACCAATTGAAGGTAAAGCAATTCAAAAAGCATTTTTAAGAGCACAAAAGAAAATCGAAGGATTTAACTACGATAACCGTAAAAGTGTTTTAAATTATGATGATGTCATCAGACAACAACGTGATTTAATTTATCAACAACGTGACTGAATTTTAGAACGTGATGATATGGGAGAAATAATTAATAAAATGATTATTTCTTCAGCAAAACAAATTGTTGATAATGATTATTTTGTTTTAAAAAATAATAGTTTTGACTACCAAAAATTTGCAGAATATTTAAACAAAAATTGAATGAGATATTCTGAATATAAATTTGAAAAATCTGAAATTTCAAAATATGATAAAGCTGATTTATCCGAATTTGTTGCAAAAATATTTATTGAAGAATATGAAAAACTAAGAGAAAACTTTATTGATAAATATGGTATTTCTTCTCTTGTTATTTCTGAAAGACAAATAATTTTACGTGTATTTGATAATGCATGACAAAATCATATTAATGTTATGGATAAATTAAGACAATCATCTAATTTAGTTCAATATTCTCAGAAGAATCCTTATCAAATTTATACTGAAGAAGGTTCAAAACGTTTCAATGAATTAACTGATAGAATTGCACTAGAATCAGTTGTTAATTTAATGAATAATCCAGAAGTTGCTAAGTCTAATAATTATTCATCAAATCAAGAAAATTCCGAAAATGAATTATTAGCAAAATTAGAAATGATTAACTCAATTTTAAAACAACATTATCAAGTTCTAAAAAGTCAAAATATAGCTGATGAAGAAATAGAAAATTATATTGAAAATCTAAAGCAAGCATTAATTAGAGACTTCGGTTTAATAGAAACCAAAAAATAATAACTTAAAATGACACATGTAAATATTACTGTGTCATTTTTTAAATAAAACAAACATATATTTTTTATTTGATTAAATTGAAAATGATTTAGATATTTTTTATAATAAAATATTATTTTTACTCTAAAAATAAAAAAATGATGGGAAACAAATATTTGCAGTAACACATAATATAAATATTGAAATCTTGCTTGAACGAAAACTAATAATGAATGAATTTAGAAAAAATGAATTAAAAAATAATATATATGTTTTAGAAAATTACAAAAAATAAAGACAAAATAATAAATAACTTAATAATTTAAATTCAATAATTTGAATAAAACATACACGAGATGATAAAGGGTAGAATCTGAACAAATTTTTATTTTAAATAAAAAATTATCACGCAAAAATAATGCAAAAATTATTATTGTATTAGATAACCCAGAATAAAGTTTAATGATAATATGATTTTTAGCAAATTTAACTCAAGAAAAAAGCGAATTTAAAAAAATTTTTAAGTAATTTATCAATTTGTACTGTAATCAAACACAAAAAATTAAAAATTTTTCAGTTTTTTAAATATTTTATTATGTTGTTTAGAGAATTTGTGAATTTTTTTAAAAAATAATATTTTCATATTAATTAAAAGCAAAATTTGCTTTTTTTAATATTTTTGCATTTTTTTGGAAAAATGAATTTTATTTATAAATTTTAAAAAAACAAGATTTTGATGTTGCTTTGTGTATTTTTTTGTGTATAAAATGAGTATAAAGATGTATAATTATTGTGGTTTATAACAACAATTTTACTTTAATTAAATTTACAAAAAATAAATTATTTTAATATTTTAAAGGATCCAAAAAAATGAAAAAAAGTAAAAAAATTTTGCTTACAACATTATCATTAGGTTCAATGATAATTATCCCATCAATGTTAGCAGCTTCATGTGTTAAAGAAAATGCTAACAACATAAATTTTGAAAACATTAACAAAGAAATAAAAGTTGCATATAAAGATGCAAATGCAACAAAATTCTCTGAAGTGCCAACTTTATTAACTGATAAAAATTTTGTTTTCTCAGGAACAAAAGATGGTGTTGTTGTTACATTTAAAGAAGCAACAAAAACAAAAAACAATATTACTGTAAAATACACTTTATCAAAGGAAAAACAAGTTTCAAAAGTTTTTGAACAAAATATAAATAAAGATCAATTTAAAGTAGAACAAGCTGGAAATACACAATCTAATACTCAACCAGGTGCAGAAAAACAAGCTAAACCAGGTGCAGAAAATCAAGCTAAACCAGGTGCAGAAAATCAAGCTAAACCAGGTGCAGAAAAACAAGCTAAACCAGGTGCAGAAAATCAAGCTAAACCAGG
>NZ_JAOOPZ010000011.1 GCF_025486335.1 Mycoplasma zalophi | reverse complement strand
TAGGAACTTTTGCAAATGTTATTTTGCAACAAGTAGCAGAAATAAATATAAAAGTCCCAGACAAGAAAGAACAAGAAAAAATATCAAATACTTTTAATTTATTTGATACAAGCATATCTTTGTTAAAGCGTTTGTGATTTTGCTCAAAAATTCAACTTTTTTATGTCGAAAAAAATGCATTTTCATTAAAAAACACTCTCGTTTGGTTCCAACAAAAGGTGGAAAATCTATTTAAAGTCACAAGA
>NZ_JAOOPZ010000010.1 GCF_025486335.1 Mycoplasma zalophi | reverse complement strand
ATTTAATGTTTTTGAAGAAAAAACTGGATACTTATATTGCTCAGATGGTAAGTTTTTTATTTCAGAAGTGCTTAAAATATTTCCATTAGTAACATGAAATAAATTTTCCACCTTGTCTTGAAACCAAACGAAAGTGTTTTTTAACAAAAACACATTTTTTTGACAGAAAAAAGTTGATTTTTTGAGCGAAATCACAAACGCTTTAACAAAGATATGCTTGTATCAAATAAATTAAAAGTATTTGATATTTTTTCTTGTTCTTTCTTGTCTGGGACTTTTATATTTATTTCTGCTACTTGTTGCAAAATAACATTT